>JBCBSF010000013.1:0-73852 GCA_039819325.1 Pseudomonadota bacterium
CACCCCTCGCCCGAGGCCTACTTCCTGGTGCAGCCGCCCTTGGACCTGGCCGACGAGGCACTGGCCCTCTTCACCGGCTGGCTGCTGGCCGAGGCCGCAGCGCACAGTCAATGGTTTGCTGGTTTCTGGGCGCAACGGGGATGAGGTCCAGCGCGTGCGTGCGGCGTCTCCACAAGCGCTCCCCTCATGCTGAGCCTGTCGAAGCATGCGCCATGGAGAAGATTGTGCTTGGGGCAGATGCTTCGACAGGCTCAGCATGAGGTTTGTAAGGGATGTCAAGTACTTGGCTTGGCCGTAGCTCCGATGATTCAAAACACGGCATGGTCGCCGCGATCGAGTTTGACCTCGCCCCGCACCAGCTTTTCGTAGAAGCCGAAGAGCGTTTCGCTGCCGGTTGAGGGGGTGGCCTCTACGTCGTAGTGGCCGGCCTCCTCATTCCAGACCAGCATGGACTCGGTCGCGTAGTAACGGCCGATGCGCGCGAACTCCGCTTTCTCAGCCGCTTTGGAAGAGACGCGTCCGGCGAGGCTCAGTGCACCGATGATAAGCCAGAAAAGCGTGACCGGGACCCGCTTGTAGCGCGGCTCCAGGCCTAGAAGCGCGAAGAGCTTTTCGGCTTGTTCCTTTGGCGTGACCGCCGGGCCGGGGCCGCCGATCGGTAGGATCTGGTTCTGAAGGCTCTCGTCCTCCAGGCAGTCGGCCAGATAGGCGGCCAAATCTCCGTCGCTGATCGGCTTGCAGGCGGTCACCCGGCCGTTGCCGACCAGGAGATAGGGCTTGCCCTCCTTGATGCGCTCGATCTGGCCGGAGAGCGACTTGAAGAAGGCCGTGGGCCGGACGATGGAGTAGGTGAGGCCAGAGTCGATGAGCTCCTGCTCGAAGGCCAGCTTGGCCTTTTGGAACTCCAGGCGGGGCTTCTGCACGCAGATGGCCGACAGGAGCACCATCTGGCTGACGCCGGCAGCCTTGGCCGCGGCCAGCGCGTTCACATGCGCGGCGTAGTCGATGGCCCAGGCGTCCTTCGGGGCGCCGCTGCGAGAGGTCATGCAGGAGACCAGGGCGTCGAAGCGCTCACCACAGAAGCCGTCTTCTTCGAGAGACTGGGGGTCGGTCACCTCGCCGAAGCGCAGCTCTGCCCCAGGCAGCAAACGCCTAGCTTCGGCCGGCGAGCGGCGGCTGCCCTCTCGCAGGAAGCAGACGACCGCGTGGCCGCGATCCAGCAGCGCCTGCACCGCCGCACGGCCAATAGTACCGGTCGCGCCGAGCAGGAAGATGCGTTTGCGCTGCTGGGTCATGGCCGTGCCTTACTCTGGACGGGGGTACCACGCGGCATTGCCGCTGTAGCTGCTGACCCGACGGAGCAGGTGCCAGCCATAGGTGCCGCGCGTGCCGTGGTTCTTGCTCTCCAGCGCAGCCAGTTGCGCGCCCAAGGCCGGCTCTAGGAAGAAGCCGATGGATTGGCGGGCGACGCCGTGGTTCACCACCCGATGTGGAGTTGCGGGCACGCCACCGCCGGTCATGACCTCCAAGACATCGCCCAGGTGGACGGAGATGGAGTTGGCGACATGCGGCACGTCGCGCCAGGTGCCGTCTTGCGCTTGGGCCTGGAGACCCGGCTGAGCCTGCCACAGCAGGGAGACGCCTGCCACGTCGGTATGCCGGCCAGAGGCTAGCGCGATGTCCTCTACCTCGCCGTCAGCGTCCGGTGCTTCGTCGATGACGTGCCAATCGGCGGGCGGCAGCGGGTAGTGCAGCAGACGTAAGGTGGAGTTGCCGCCCTGAAAGCGCGCGGCCAGCGCCTCGTCGCTGAAGCCGAAGGCACGGCCAGCGGAGAGCATGATGGCCAAGCCAGCCTGCTCCATCTGCCGGTAGAAGGCCTGCATGGTCGCCTGCCAGCCGGCGACCGGCTCGCGCGCCGGCCAGACGTTGGTCTCGGCGAGGATCTCCATGCCGGGCAGCTCCGGCCCTGCTGTCGGCACCTCCGGTCCGACATCGAACATCTCGTTGTGGGCCCAGTCGCCGCACTCCAGCGCGGCGCGATAGCCGCGGTAGATACGCGGGCCTTCCGGGCGATAGGGTTTGGTGGCGAGTGCCAGCTTCTCCGCCTCGGCCAAGTCGAAGAAGCGCAGCATGGTGGCGCAGCGTTGATCGAGCAGCTGGGCGTCGGGGAAGTCGACGATGGCGAAACCGCCTTCGCGTAGTACAGCGTCGCGCACGGCGGCATCGACCGCGGCGCGTGCCTCGGCGTCATCGGAAAAGAGCGGCGCGATGGAAAGGGCGCTGAGATCTGGCATGGGCTTGGACCTTTCTTCTCTGGTGCAGTTGCCAGCGCCTTTGGCGGCGCTGCAGGGCGGCCCTTGTCGAAGAGAAGACGCCACGTGCCAGATGGCGGAAAACCCTACCTAGCGATCCTTTTCTGCTCCCGCAAGCCTCTCAGCGTTGCGGCATGAGGCCGGCAATGGTCCAACCGCCGTCCACCGCGATGGCCTGGCCGTTAATGTAGCTGGCGCGCGGGCTGGCCAGGAAGACGGCGAGATCGGCTATCTCCTCCGGCGTGCCATAGCGCTGCATCGGTACCCGGGTCTCCCACTCCTGCCGGGTGGGGCCGTCGTGCATCACCTCTGTCAGCGGCGTGGCAACGGGGCCGGGGCAGATGGCGTTCACGCGGAGGCCTTGCGGTGCAAGCTCGATCGCCGCGACCTGGGCTAGGTTGATGGCTGCGGCCTTGGACGAGCCGTAGGCTGCCCGCTCGGTCGAGGGGCGCAGGCCAGTGACGCTGGCATTGACGAGGAGCGATCCTGCTTGGCCACGCGCAATCATCTCCCGCGCGCCGGCCCAGATGGTATGGAAGACGCCGCGGATGTTGACGGCATGGACCGCCGCAAAGGCCTCTGGCGTGGTCTCCAGGAAAGGCTTGGTGAGGCCGATACCGGCGTTGGCGATGACCACATCCAGCCCCTCCATCGCGCGGGCGGCCGCGGCGATGGCCTGGGTCATCTCTGCAGCCTCCGCCACGTCGGCGGTCATGGCCCAGACCGCGGCGCCGGCCTCCTTCGCGAGATCTGCCCGGGCAGCCTCGACACGGTCCGAATCGCGGTCAAGCAGCGTGACTTTGGCGCCTTCAGCGACGAAGGCGCTGGCCATGGCCAAGCCGATGCCAGAGGCCGCCCCGGTGATGAAGACCTGCTGGCTCATGCCGCTGCCGCCTCGGGACTGGCCACCACCCCGCGCTCGATGCGATAGACGCGGTCCAGCAGGCCGGTGGTGTGCATATCGTTGGAATCGGCGATCAGTACCGCCGGCGCCTCGCCTGTCTCCTTCAGCGCCGAGATCACCTCGGCCAGGCGGCGCGCCAGCGCAGGCGCCAAGCCTTCGAAGGGCTCATCCAGCAGCAGCAAGTTGCGGCCGGCCATGAGCGCGCGGCCTAGGGCCACCAGCTTCTGCTGGCCGCCCGAGAGCTGCAGGGCGCGGCGCGGCAGCAGGGCCTCCAACTCCGGCATGAGGGTTTGGATCCAGGCCAGGCGCTGATCACCGTCCGGCAGGCCTAAGGACCAGATGGGAAAGCGGATGTTCTGCTCGGCCGTGAACTCCGGCACCAGGCGCCGGTCTTCTGGCATGTAGCCGATGCCCTGGTGCGCGCGGCGGTGGTTGGGCATGGCGATGAGGTCGCTGCCCTCCAACTGGGCATGGCCCGTGCCTGGCACCAAGCCCATGAGCGCGCGGATCAGGGTCGTCTTGCCGGCACCATTGCGGCCAATGAGGCCGCACATCTCTCCGGTTTCGACCCGCAAGACAGCGTCGCGGACAATGGTGGTGGCGCCAATGGTGGCGGAGAGGCCTTGAACGTCAAGCATGGGCTCCGCCCTCCTGCGCCAGGGTAAAGTCGCCGATCACGAATTCCCGCACGTCCTGCTTGGCCAGCGCGATCTCAGGGGCGTCGTCGGCGATGATGGCGCCGTCATAGAAGGCCAGCACCCGGTCGGCATAGCGCTGCACAATCTCCATGTCGTGCTCGACGAAGAGGACGGTGATGCCGCTTTCGCCCAGGGCATGCATGACGGCGTCCATGGTGGCGAACTTCTCTTCAGCGCTGACGCCGCTGGTGGGCTCGTCCAGCATGACCACCTGCGGCTCGGCGGCCACCGCCATGGCGATGTCCAAGAGCTTACGGACACCTTGCGGCAGCACGCCGGCCAGGCGGTCGGCATAGTCGGCAATGGAATAGTGCTGCAGCGTTTCCAGCGCGCGTTCGCGGCGCGATCCGGTCCGCAAGGCGCTGAAAAGGCTAGAGCGGCCGGCCAGTCGGTCGGCGACGCCAATGGCCATGACCATGTTGTCGACGGCGGTCAGGGTCGGGAAGACCTGAGCGATCTGGAAAGAGCGGCAGACGCCCAGCCGGGTGATCTGCTTTGGCCCCAGCCCGGTGATGTCCTTGTCGCGGAAGAGGATCCGCCCGCTGCTGGGGGGTAGATAGCCGGTGATCATGTTGACGAAGGTGGTCTTACCGGCCCCGTTGGCGCCGATGATGCCCACCGTCTGGCCGGCGGGAATCGCCACTGTGATGTCACGCGCGGCGCAGACCTGGCCGAAGAACTTGGAGACGCCCTCGGCTGCGAGAATTGCGGTCATGTCCCAGCCTCCCGCCGCTTGAAGAGGGACCAGAGGCCGCCCGGCAGGAACATGATCACCAGCAGCAAGGCGCCACCGAGGATCAGCTGCCAGAGTTCCGGCGCATAGGCCACGGCATAGCTGCGCACCAGCTCGAAGAGCAGCGCACCGACAAAGGGCGCCATGACCGAGCCGGAGCCAGCCAGGATGGTGATGAAGACGAAGCTGCCGGAGATGGTCCAGAAGGCCATGGAATCGGGATCGATGTGGCCGACGGTGATCGCGGTGACCGCCCCGCCCAGACCGGCCAGCGCGCCGGCGATGACCAGCTTGGCGTGGATCAGGTTCTTCACCGAGAGGCCCAGGTATTCCACCCGCACCTCGTTGTCGCGGATCGGCTCGGCCAGCGAGCCGGGGAGCGAGCGCAGGTAGTACTCCACCAAGACAGCGGCGAAGAAGGAGACCACGACCACCAGCAGATAGCCCGGCAGCGCGCGGCCCTCGTCACCCGGGAGGTGGCCCAGGAAGGAGATGGGCGGCAGGCCGATGCCGTCGGTGCTGCCCAGGCTGACGCTCTTCACCAGGATGCCGTAGAGAATCATGGAGAAGGCCAGGCTGAGCATCGCGAAGAAGATGGCGCGGTAGCGAGCCAGCAGGAAGCCGGCGACGAAGGCCAATAGGGCCCCAGCAAGGGCACCGACGAAGATCAGGATCAGCGCCTCGTGGATACCGGTCCCGTGCGCCAGCAGGCCGGCAGCATAGGCGCCGCCGGCGAAATAGAGGGCCTGGCCGAAGGACACCAAACCGGCCCGCCAGAGCACCAGCAGGCCCAGCACCACCAGACCCTTGGCGAAGGCGACGGTGGTGAGCGCCAAGAGCCAGGCCGGCAGCACGAAGGAGGCGGCCAGCAGTAGGAGGGTGAGCGGCCCCAAGCGCTTCAGGATCATGTCTTGCATCTGCTGGGCCCCCTAGATGCGCCGCGCGACGACGCGGGTGAAAAGGCCCTCGGGCCGGAGCGCCAGGACCAGGGCCATGACGGCATAGATGACGAAGAGCTCGACCTCCGGCAGCAGGTGCACCGCAGCCGCCCGGGCGAAGCCGACCAGGAGCGCACCCAGAAGGGCGCCGCCGATCGAGCCCATGCCGCCGATGGCGACCACGGCGAAGGAGACGACGATCACCTCGATCCCGATGCCCGGTGTCACCGAGATCTTCGGTGCGGTGATGGCGCCACCGAGAGCGCCCAAAACCGCTCCTAAGATGAAGGTAACGGTGAAGACCTTGGCCACGTTCACACCCAGGGCCGCTGCCATCTCCCGGTCATGGATCACCGCGGTCACGATGGAGCCCCAGTGGGTCTTGTTCAAACCCCACCAGGTGACGATGCCGGTCAAGGCGGCAAAGGCGACCAGCAGCAGATCGTAATTCGAGATGAAGAGCCGGCCTGCTGAGAAGTTGCCCATCTCCACCATCGGCTGCCAGGCGAAGTAGGGATCGGTGCCCCAGACGATCAGCAGGATGTCTTCCAGGATCAGGAAGGCAGCGTAGGTGATCAGCACCATGATCACCTCGTCGCGGCCATAGGCGAAGCGCAAGAGGCCGCGTTCCAGCAGCAGGCCCATGACCAGACCCAGCGCCAAGGGCACCAAGGCCATCAGCAGGAAGGTGAGGAAGAGGCCGCCGTCACCATCGGCAAAGACCAAGCCAATGGCCGTCGCCGTGGTGTAGGCACCGAAGGCATAGAAGGCGCCGTGCGCCACGTTCAAGATCTTCATGACGCCAAAGATCAGGGTCAGGCCCAAGGCCACGATAAAGACCCAGCCGGCGTAGACGATCCCATCCATAAAAATGGCAAAGGCGGTCAACATAGGCGCCGCAGACTCCAGCCCGTTAGGGAAAACAGCTCAGATGATGCAGGGGCCCGAAGCTCAAGGGCTCCGGGCCCCAAACGCACTAGCACTTAGCGCCGGGCATCCCCTGCTCCAGCCACTCGATGGAGCTGACGCCGACCGGTGGCGTCACGCATTCGGCCGAATAGCGAACGATATCGGTCAGCTTGCCGTCTTCCCAGGTGCCATAGGCGGTCCCGGCAACAGCCTGGTGGCCCTTGCCGAGCGCCATGGAGATCGGCCCGCTGGGCGTGTCGTACTCCAGATACTCGAAGGCCGCGATCACCTGCTCGGTGTCGGGCGTGCCGTTGATCTCCGCCGCCGCCTTGTCGTAGGCGGCCTTCACGCCCAGGATCGCCATGGTCATGTGATAGGCCGGATAGGTGATGGCCTCGCCGAAGCGCTTCTCGTACTCGGTCTTGAGCCAAGTGTTGAGCGCACTTTCCGGCGCGAGATCGGCGTGGGAGCCGCGGGCGCCGATGATGGTGCCGTCGGGGATCTTATCGCCGATGCGGCCGATCAAGGGCTCGCCGGAGGTCAGCACGAAGGGCATGCGCTGGGGCAGGCCGCGGGCGATGGACTGGAAGAGGAAGCTCTCAAGATCGCCGCCCCAGAAGCTGGAGTGCAGGATCCGCGCACCGGAGACCAGCAGGGCGGAGACCTCAGACCCGTACTCGCCGGCGAAGATCTTCGGGAAGTACTCACCGGCAATGTCGGCCCCTGGCTCCAGGGTCTTCATCGAGAGGACGAAGTCACGCCAGGAATCCTGACCGAAGGCATAGTTCTGGTTGATGCCGGCATAGTCTGCCAGATCGCCCAGGCGGTGCTTCACGTAGTGGGCGGCCGCGACGTTATCCATGGTGGCATGCGGCGCGGTGCGGAAGACGTACTTGTAGTCGGCTTCCTCAAAGATGCGCGGCGTGCCGCAGACCCAGAAGACGGTCAAGACCTGCAGCTCCTCAGCAACCGGTGCCACGGCCAGGCAGCTGCCTGAGGAGATGTAGCCGACGATGGCGTCCACATTCTCGCGCTGGACCAGATTGCGCATCTCGGTCACCTGCGTGGTGGTGCCGCCGGCTTCGTCGACATAGACGGGCTCGATCTTCATGCCGGCCAGGCCAACCGTATTATAGGGTGCTGGTAGGCTGCCCTCGTTGATCGCGTCGATCACTAGCTCGGCCGCCTGCTTACCCGGCACGCCGAAGGGACCGGCCGCAGCGCCGGTCAGGAAGCTGACGACGCCCAGCTTGACGGTGTCTTCGGCCTGGGCCGGCTGCGCCATCGTCAGACTTCCGGCCGCCAGCAGCGCAGCCCCGATCGCTGCACCCTTGAGTCCGGCGGACCGCCGGCTGGTTTCTACACTCATTCCCTGTCCTCCCTCACGCGTGCCATCCCTGGCCCCTGGTTTGTCGTGAACGGCGCCCACGCCTGAAACAGCACCTGCGCCGCCGTCCGAGCGCCATTGTCGGTTCAGGAGCCGCCCTTCTGTCAAGGCCGCGCCGCTGCGGCTAAGAGAGGCCTAGCGACAACAGTGTTGTGAAAAAGCCGCGCAATCTCGCCGCAAGCAGGCGAGAAGAGCTTGCGTCGCCCTGGGGCGATCTGCAACGTAAGTCCAGGACGACTGGGAAGGATCTCACCGTCCTGCCCGATGTTGCGCGCGAACAGGCGCAGTCGGGGGCGGGAATAGGCAGCCACAAGGTCAGTGCCGCCGGCGCTAGACCGCCCAAGGCAGCAGGGTCATCAGAGCCATGAACAAGACCGCAATGCTCCACAGCGCAAGAACCGCGCCCCGCGGCAGGGCATGGCGCGGACTGCTCTGCACGACGGCGCTGCTTTTCGCGCTCGCGGCCTGCAAGCAGTTGGGCGCCCCCGCGCCTGGCCAAGGTACAGTCGATAGCAACGGTGAGGCAGTCATCGCCAGTGCGGCGGCTGGAAGCGTTGCCACCACGCCAGGATCCCTTCCTGGAAGCCCGCTGGGTGCCAACAGCCTTCAGCAGGCTTTGGCCAGCAACCAGTCCTTTGCCACCTTGGTCGACCTGCAAGGCGTCTCCTGGTCGGTCGAAATCGGCCCGGCCTATGACGCAGCTAGCGGCAAGACCTGCAAGCCACTGCGCTTCGTGGCCTTGTCGCGCAACGACGGGCCGAACCGGGTGGCCTGCTCCGACGGTGGGGTCTGGCAACTGATCCCGGCGCTGCGCAGCACGCAGAGCGGTCCGAGGTTCTAGGCCCTTGTCATCGACCTCATCCGGACGTCCTCCCCACCGGCGCCCGGGCTACGGTCGCGGCCTCCAGGTGCAATCGCAAGTCCTGAACGGGCTCATTCTGCGGGAGTTTGCGTCGCGCTTCGGACGGCGTGGCACGGGCCTCTTGTTCACCTTTCTCATTCCGATGATGCAAGCCTCCATCATCGCCACCTTGCGCCTGATTGCAGGTGCGCCAGGCTATGCGGGCATGGCGATCTTCCCCTTCACAGCTTGCGGTGTTTTATACTTTCGCGGTTTTCGCAATATGGCCGGTGACCAGATTGAGGCAGTACCAAACAATGCGGGACTCTTGTACTTTCATAAGGTGACAACCCTTGACATTTACCTCTCAAGATTTTTTGTGAATCTTGCGATCAATATGAGTGTTGGCGGTGCCATGTACATCATTGCGCGTGTTAGCGGCTTTGCTCCGCCAGCAGATGAGCCTTTGTATCTTGTATTGCTGCTAATCTTGTCAAATGCGTTTGGCTTCGCTTATGGCCTGACCTTGGCTTCTGTGGCGATCTTTTTTCCTGGTATGCGTTCATTGAACTTGATTTTCATGCGTATATTGTATTTTACATCTGGTGTGTTTTTTGCGGTGCCTGAGATACCACCTGCGTTTCGGAGTTACCTCTTGTGGAATCCTATGTTGCATGTGACCGAACTTGCCCGATCTTACTACTTCATTGAGTATACAACGGTTTATGGCAATCTGGATTACGTGTTGAAGTGGTTCGTGGCGTTTCTGATCATCGGCTTGGTGTTCGAGCGGATCCTGCGGGACCGAGCCTTGCCATGAGCGCCTTGATCACAATTCAGAATGTGACGAAGTACTACTCTGCCCAAGGCCGAAGGCGCTATGTCCTGCGCAACCTGAACGCGGTTTTTCCGAATGGTATGTCGGTGGGCGTTCTTGGGCGGAACGGTGCAGGCAAGTCCACGTTGGTGCGGCTTTTGGCGCGCGCGGATCGGCCGAACCAGGGCCGGATCGTCTGGGCGCCGGGGATCGAAGTGTCCTGGCCGATGGGCTTTGGCGGCGGCTTCATTCCAACAATCAGTGGGCGCGACAATGTAAAGGTGGTCTCTCGCATCTACGGCCGCGATTGGCGGGAGATCCTTGAGGCCGTCGAGAACTTCGCCGAACTCGGTAAGTATCTGGAAATGCCGCTGCGCACCTATTCAAGCGGTATGCGCAGCCGCTTCAACTTTGCCATGTCGGTGGCCATGGACTTTGACTGTTATCTGATAGATGAGTTGATGTCAGTGGCCGACGCGCGCTTCCGCAAGCGTGCGGAGGAAGAAATGAATCGGCTGTCTGGGATTGCGACCTTTGTGATCGTGTCACACCGGATGCGGACCATTCGAGAGTTCTGCAAGTCCGTCTATGTTCTCAATGATGGGCAACTCGAGTTCTTTGAAGATGTATCTCAGGGCATAAGCCGCTATGAAGCCCTCTAACAAGGATGCCAGCGAAGAGGCGAGGCAGACCGTGAGCCAAAAGGCGCCAGAGACAGACAGACAGAAGGACGGCCCCACCGGCCAGTCTGTGAAGAGAGACGAAAGCGGCGACCAGGCGATGGCGTTTCCTTTCGAGATCGATGACAAGGCGCAAGGTGACGTGCCGGCTGAGAGGCCCGCGCCTGCCGCGGGTCCTGGCAATGATGGTCCCGCTGAAGCAGCCTCCCAGATGCCGATCTTCGATGTATCTGCCTTGGCTCAAGGCAAGGAGCAGCTTGGCGTGGCTGCAGGCGCTGCGCCAGCTGAACGCCATGAGGAACGTGGACTCGACGAAGTTCGGCAGCCACAAGAGGATCAGCCACAAGAGGCGGAGGAGCAACCGCTAGAGGACGTTGCGCATAGGGAGCTTGAACCAAAGGACGCAGAAAACAACACGGCGCAAAATAAGTTGAAGCGACGGCTGGTCGAACAGGATTGGGACAAGCGCCAGAAGATAAACCACCGAAAGACGACGATGCAGCGGCGGGCCCTGACGAAGCAGGCGCGTGCAGCCGGGCTCACTATGGAGGCCGCGAAGGCTTTCGCTGCACGTGAGGCCAAGCAGGAGCATGAGCTTCGCCTTGCAACGGAAGCCGAGAAGCGCCGGGAAGCCAAGGAAGCGGCAGCGCGACAGGAGGAAGATCGCGCGCCTGACCAAGCCGTAGCAGACGAGGCGCCAGCGGCAGCGGACGGCGAGACGGCCACAGGGCGCAGTCAGCCGGGAGAAAGCGAGCGGCAGGACCGCTTGAAGAAGCGGAAAGCTGAGAGCAGCCCTCCAGCAGTAAGGGTGCCCTCCGATGGACAGGACCAGCCAACCGGCAGAGACGAGGGCCAAGGATGGGCTGGTCAGCCGCAATTGCAGTTGCAGCAGGAAGAAAGGGGGCTTTCAGGCAAGCTGTTACGCTACGCCGGTAACCTGTTCCGCTCGCTGGTCTTCGTGGCACTGCTGGCCCTGCCGGTCGTCCTAGCGGCCTACTACTACTTCGGACATGCTGCTGATCGCTTTCAGGTTTCGACGGTCTTCCTGGTTCGCAACGCCTCTTTGGATCAACAGCCCAGCGTCGCGACCATACTCGGCCAGCCGCAGTCCTTTGGCCGGGCAGCCGATGAGTCCTTCAGTGTCATCGATTACATAACCTCCTACGAAGGCATGCTCCGCCTCGAGCAACAGGTGGATCTGCGGGCTGCCTTCAGCAGACCGGCTGGGGATCCCTTCTACTACTTTTCGCCGGATAGCAGCACGCTGGAACTCTACCACTACTTCCAGACCATGATTAATGCCCACTATGACCAGGTGACGGGTCTCGTGACCGTTGATGTCCGGGCGTTTCGGGCGGAGGACGCCTTTCAAATCTCCCAGGCCATTCTGGAAGAAAGCGAGCGGCTGGTGAACGAGTTCAACCGCCGCGCTGAGGCGGATCTCTTGCGCTTGTCACGTGAAGAAGTGTCTGGCGCGCTTCGGACTCTGGAGCAGGCCGAGGCGGCGCTAACCGTCTGGCGCCAAACCAATGGGATCCTGGACCCCTTGGAGGTCATCACCCGGGTCAACGGCATCATCGCCCAGTTGGAAAACCAAATCGCACTGACGCGGGCAGAGCTCGTGCAGCTTGGGAATGTGACCGGCAACCGCGGAAGTCAGGTGCAGCGGCTGGAGTTGGAAGCACGGATCACCGCCTTGCAGCAACAGTCGCGCGAGGAGCGGGAGCGCCTGGTCGGCGAGCAAGAGTCGCTCGGCAATCTGATCCCCGAGTTCGAGCTGCTAAGCCTGCGCAAACTGCTGGCAGGCGAGGCCTACAGCGCAGCGCTCGTCTCCTTGCAGACCGCGATCGGCCAGGCCCAGCGTCAGCAACTCTACGTCGTTCCGGTGGTGTCGCCGACCGTGCCGGATGAGGCACAATATCCACGCAGGCTAGAAAACGTCTTCTTCGTCTTCCTCGGGTCGCTGCTCTTCCTTACGATTGGGCGACTGCTCATTCTCGGCATTCGGGATCACATCCTATGACCCTTCGCCTCCTTCCGGCTCTCCTTCTGGTGCTCGCCGTTGCAGCGGCACCGGCAGCGGCCCAAGTCCTGCTCCCAGACGAGCAGCAGCTCACTGATGAGGGAAACACCTTCGGCAATGAGGACCGTCGGCAGTCTTCCGTTCCGATCGGCGATCAGTTGCCTCCCTTCGGCTCCGGTCTCTTCTCGCATGGTGGATTTCCGGTCCAGCAGTCGGTCGACCTCGCCAGCCCGATCATGGTTGGCGACGGCGTTTCGGTTCGCCTCTCTGGCGCTGTGGAGACCGATTTGCAGACGATCGTCGACCCACAAGGCAACATCTTCATTCCCGAACTGGGGCCGGTGCAGGTTGCCGGCGTGCAGGCCGGGGCGCTTGATGGCTTCATTAAGGAACGTGTGCGAGAGGTCTATGGGGAAAACGTCGACAGCTACGCCACAGTTCTGGATTTCAGCTCTATCGGCGTCTTCGTCACCGGCTACGTGGAAACCCCTGGCCGCTTCGCCGGAGCACCGACCGACTCCGTCATCGACTATCTGGCCCGGGCCGGCGGTATCGTTCCGGCAAGCGGCAGCTATCGCAGTGTCGCAATTTTGCGTAACGGACGGCGGCTCTACACGACTGACCTCTACAGTTTCTTGCTGGATGGCTCTTTGCGCCGCCATGTCTTCGTCGCCGGCGACACCATCCTTGTGGGTGCGCAGCGCCCGCTCGTGGCCGCCACCGGTGCAGTCCGCAACAGCTTCAGCTTCGAGTTCGGCTCGCGCGGTATGACCGGCGGCGATCTGAACAAGCTGGCCCGCCCGCTGCCGAACGTGTCCAACGTGCTGGTCGAGGGAACCCGCAACGGTCAACCCTATAACGCCTACGTCAATATGGCTGAGTTCGAGGGCAAGGCGCTCAGCGATCAAGACCGCGTCACCTACATCGCCGACCGCGCACGCGAGACCCTCCAGGTCAACTTGGAAGGCACCTTCCTGGGGGAGTCCACCTACATCGTCTCGCCCACCACCACCTTAGTACAGCTCCTGGACCACGTGCCGGTGAAGCCGGAGCTCTCGGCCATCGAATCGGTATCGCTTAAGCGCCGCGGCGTGGCCGTGCAGCAAAAGGCGCTTCTGAACGCCACCTTGGATCGGCTGGAGCAGACCATCTTCACGGCTGAGTTCCTGACCGAGAAAGAAGCCAACGCGCGCGGCATCGAGGCCCAGCTGATCGCCCAATTCATTGAGCGGGCGCGTCAGGCCCAGCCGGAAGGTCTGGTGGTGGTGGCCAAAGAGCCCGGGCAGCTCACCAACCTGCGGCTAGAGGATGGGGATACCATCCTGATACCCTCACGGACGGAACTGGTGAACATCTCTGGCGAGGTGCGGATCCCGCAAACCGTACCGGCCGTTCCCGGCCGAACCTTTCGAGAGTATGTGGAGGAGTCTGGCGGATACACCGAGCGTGCCGACGAGGACCTCTTCATCGTCCGCCGTCTGTCCGGGGCGGTGGAGCTGGTGGAGAGCAGCAGCAGCACCGATCTTGCCCCTGGCGATGTCTTGATCGTGCCGCCAGAGGTCAGCCCGCGCTATCTGCAAATCTTCCTCGACCTCTTTGATATCGTGGCACGCTTGGGTCTCTTCGCCGCAATCTTCCTGGACCGGAACTAGACGCTTCAACCTCGCCAAGACTTGTTCGAAAGAGCTTGGCGCCCTATTCACCAGGAATGAACGAGATCCTTGGACCCGACAGCCCGCCTAGGGGTGCGCGCGTGGTCGTTGCCATGTCCGGCGGCGTCGACTCGGCCTTGGCGGCTGCCCTTTGCCATGAAGCCGGCTATGAAGTCGTCGGGCTGACCCTGCAACTTTACGACCACGGCCAGGCCGTCGGGCGACCCGGCAGCTGCTGTGCCGGACAAGACCTGCGTGACGCCCGCGCGGTGGCCGCGCGCCTGGGCTTTGCCCACTACATCCTCGACTATGAAGAGCGCTTTCGCCGCCAGGTGATCGACGACTTCACCGCCAGCTACGCGCGCGGTGAGACCCCAATCCCCTGCATCCGCTGCAATCAGAAGGTCAAGTTCGCCGACTTGCTGGAGAGTGCGCGCGAGCTGGAGGCCACCTGCCTGGTCACTGGCCACTATGTGCAGCGCGTAATGGGTCCCGCGGGGCCGGAGCTGCACCGCGCCGCCGATCAGGGCCGCGATCAGAGCTACTTCCTCTTCACCACTAGCCGCCCGCAGCTGGATTTTCTGCGCTTTCCCCTGGGCGGACTGCCGAAGAGCGAGGTGCGCCGCATGGCAGCGGACCGCGGCCTGGCCGTGGCCGGCAAGGTGGACAGCCAAGACATCTGCTTCATCCCTCAGGGCCGCTACGCCACCTTGGTCGAGAAGCTGCGCCCAGAGGCGGCCGAGCCCGGCGAGATCGTCGATCAGGAGGGCCAGGTTCTAGGCCAGCACAAGGGCATCATCCACTTCACCGTCGGCCAGCGGCGCGGGCTAGGCCTGGATCGGGCAGCGGGTGCGCTCTATGTCCTGCGCTTGGACGCGGAGCGTCGCCAGGTCGTCGTCGGGCCAGAGGCCGCCTTGGCGCAAGACCTGGTCATCCTGCGCGAGACCTCTTGGCTCGAAGACCTAACGCCGGGCCGCCTGCTGCAGGTCAAGCTGCGCTCCCGCCAAGAGCCACAGCCCGCACGCCTGGTAGAGGTGGGCCAGGAGACGGCGGCTATCCAGCTGCTCTCACCCTCTGGCGCGGTGGCCGCCGGCCAGGCCGCTGTCGCCTACGACGGCGAGCGCCTGCTGGGCGGCGGGTTTATTGCTGAGAGCAGGCGAGCGACGGCCGTGACGGAGACCAGCAGCGCGGCCTAGCTCTTCAGCGCCAAGGCCTCATCGGCGGCCCGTTGGCCGGAGAGGTAGGCGCCGTGGCAGCTGGCGGGGAAGACCTCGTGCGTCGCCTCGCCAGCGAAGAAGAGGCGGTCCTCCACCGGCGCGGCCAACGCGGCCCGCGCCTTGGCGTAGCCGACGCGCGGGTAGGAGTAGGCACCCAAGGTCCAGGGCTCCAGATCCCAGGCGGTGGAATCGAGATAGCTGAGCGCGGCCTTGGCCTTCTCGCCGTAGTGCGAGGCGATCTCCTCTAGGGCCATCGCCGCCATCTCTTTCGGGCCGGCCATCGCCAGTTCTCGCGAGAGGTCGCCGCCGAAATAGCCCTCGACAACCGGCTGGCCGAAGGGATGCAGATGATAGTGGGCCGTACGCTCCCGGTCGTGATGGAAGGTCGCTTGCACATCTTCAACCGGCCAGGGCGCGCGCTCGGACACGGCGAAGTGGATTTTGTTGTCGGACCCCAGTGGTAGGCCTTCCAGCGCCCAGCGCTTGTCTTCCGGCAGGCCGGGCTCAAAAGCGATGGCTTCCGCGGCCAGGACGTTGGTCGGCACGGTGATGATCACGCTGCGGGCCTTGAGGCTGCCGCGGGCGCCATCGACGCGCACGCCCTTCTTGGTGAAGGAGATGCGGTGCACGGGGGCTTCCAAGGTCACCGGCAGGCCGGCCCCATAGCGGGCCACCACGGACCCATAGCCCAGCGCCATGCGCCAGTCCTTGTCGCTCTCATAGTCGCTGGCGTTGCCGATTGCCGAGATCTCGGTGGGGGAGGCACCCCAAATGTAGGTGACCGCGGCCGCCCAAGGGGCGTACCAGCGGCTCGTCTTATCGACGGTCTCCGAGAGCGGCAGGTCCGCGCCCTCAGTGTCCAGCGCATCGGCGGCCTCTTCGGCTGCATCCCAGAAGGCCTCGTACTGCTTGAAGAGCTTCTTGCCCAAGACCTTCTTAGACCAGGGCATGGTCCAGTCCCCGTCATAGCGGTCGACCAGAAAGCCCAGGCTTTCGGCCACCTGCACCAGCGGATTGACCTCGGCCGAGTGCAGCCAGTGACAGCCCCGGTCGATGATCGCGCCGTTTGCGAGGGTCGTGCTGTAGGCGCGTCCGCCGATCCGGTCGCTCGCCTCCAAACAGACGACGCTCAAGCCCTTGTCACGCAGACGGCGGGTCGCCGCCAAGCCAGCAATGCCGGCGCCGATCACCACAGAGTCGAGCACAGGAACCTCCGGTTTTTTTGAGCAGCGATGAGCAGGCTCATCGCACCCGGTACCGGCCCTCTCCCCCTCCCGGCCACCTAATAGGATACTGGCGTGGGTGGCCGGCCCGTTACGCCATTGGGGGGAGAGGGCCGGTACCGGGCCAAGGGAATCCTTAAAGCCTTACCTGGCAAAGACCACCGGCACGCCGGCGCCGGTCATGACCTTCTCCGTCGCGCCGCCGAAGCCGAGGTAGCGGCCGACACGGCCTTCGCTGTAGGCCCCCATGACCACCATGTCAGCGCCGAGTGTACGTGACTCCTCGACGATGCGGCGGCCACGCTCGCGCGCCGAGCCCTTGACGGTCATCATCTTGGTCTCTGCGGTTACGCCGTGACTGGCCAGATAGTCGACGGCACTGCCTGCCGTATCGGCGCGGGTCTGCAGGACCACCACGGACTTGAAGGCGCGGATCAAGGGCAGCGCCCCACGCAGCGCGCGGGAGGACTGCAAGGTCCCGTTCCACACCACGGCGATCAGGTTGAACTCCTGCTCGCGCTGGCCGGGCGGCAAGACCACCACCGGCGCGCCGCCTTCCATGATGGCAGCCCGCACCATCAGGTCATAGCCGGGCGAGGCCAAGGTGCCGGGGCGGAGCGCAAAGACCAGATCGCTGCAGCGCCCGATGGCGTTGGCCTTCTCTTCATTGACGCTCTCCAGGACCGCGCAGTCGCGGAAGGCTGAGGAGCCGGCCTTGGCCTCATCCCAGGTGGCGAGAATGTTGCTGCGCAGGGCCTCGTCGGCGGTCTCGTCACGCGAGGGGATGTGCGGCACTCCCAGGCCTGCGTGGTCGAAGAGGTAAGCTGGGATTTCCTGAGAGGGCGGGACCAGCACGCCGGAGACCTTGAGGTCTAAGGTTGGCGCCACGCGCCTGGCGTAGTGCAGGACGGAGAGCTGTTGGTCATCGAACGGCAAGAGTGCCAGGCACGCAGGCATTGCTAGGGATCCCCCTTAGGCTAATGGTCACCGGTCCGTGACCTATGGTTCGGCCCACCCTTGCGCCCATGGAGCTCTTTACCCCAAAACGAAACCGCCGACCCTCGCAAGAACGATCGAGGGTCTCCAGGTAGGCATGAAGGCCGGCTCCGTCAGCGAAGAGCCACGCTCATCGCCGCTTGGTGTTCGTCATGGGGACGCGGTAGGCATCCGACTTCAACAAGATGATGGTCCATTGCAGCGTCGCTAACAACAGCTTTGAGGGCGGATCAAGCATGCCCTGGCGAGGTGTCCGAAGTGAGACGGCTTTGGCTCCGTCTTTACGTCCAACCCATCGTACGATGCAGATGGATGGTCGATCTACCCTTGCCTGCTTCGAACCGCTCGTTGATTGCGGTGGCGGGAAGGTTCATGCGGCGCTCGAAGGTAGGGCAGTACGATCAGTCTAGCGGGTTGCCTCGGTTTCAACTGTAGGGATCTTTCAGCGCTGGGCTGTGTGAATTCGATGTTGTCTAGACCGTCAGGGATCAGCTACTGCTGCTGTTCGTAGAACTTAGAGATCTAGGCTACGCCTGCGCGCTTTGCTCCATCATGCCGCTTGTGGCTCCGTCGCAATAACGATACCACCGAGCGCTTACGTTCGTTGAGTACTTCGTCTGATCCAAAAAGACGTTATATCTAGTGGCAACCATAGGAACCGCTCTTGTGACTAGTTATGACAACACCGGCGACCGCCCTATTCTCGTTGTTGGCGGGAGTCATATGGCGTGCGTCAGGCGATGCCTAGACGGGGGCGAGTCTGCCTTGTTCAATTTCGTTTCCATTCGGCGAGAGGAAGGTCGTCAGTTTTTGAGGAGAAACACTCTCACTAGGAAGCTAAGGAGAACCTTCACTCCGAAGATAGTGTTTTCTGTGATTGGTGGAAACCGCCACTATGCACATGGCCTTTTTGAGTTTCCTGAACCCTATGACTTTGAAACACCCAACGAACCACTCCTCTCTTTGCCAGGACGCGCTCTGCTTCCCTATAATGTGGTAAGGTCTTCTCTGGCTCGGGCTATGGAGCCACATCAAGAAACGATGACATCACTTGCCAGTCTCTTTGACTGCCCAATGTACCATGTGCTTTCTCCGCCACCCTTAAGGGATGGTGATCTCATACTGAAGCATGTGCATCGTGGTGATGATTCATCTTTAGAGGCAATGACGGTAGCGCCCGCAGAGTTTCGAATGAAGGTCTACAACTTACAAAACAAGATTGTTGTAGAGCAGTGCGAGCAGCTAGGGTTGAAAGTAATCAACCCTCCATCCGAAACGCTCGACTCTGACGGCTTTTTGAGGCCTGAGTTTATGGGTTTCGGGGCGACGCACGGAAACGAGGCCTATGGTAGATTTCTCGCGAAGCGTCTCATGGAGCTCAACAATGACTGCTAAGCACCCCTACATTGGGCTTCCCGACTATCAGTTTTGGAAGCATGAGCCCGCCGTAGATCCTGACCTTCCGATGGACCCTGTCGTGGATGTCTCCTTCTCAATAACAACAGATGAACCTGTTGTTACAGCGGGGAGTTGTTTTGCGCAGCATGTTGCCCGTGCTCTTGCTAGGGCAGGGTTTAACTTTCATGTGACTGAGAAAGCGCACGAGGCTCTTATACCAAAGGCTGCAAGACTCAATAACTATACGATGTTTTCAGCACGCTATGGCAACATCTATACGGCGCGGCAACTGAAGCAGCTTCTACAGCGCGCTTACAGAGAGTATGTCCCGACAGAATCGGTATGGATTGGAAAGATGGGCAGTTTCGTCGATCCCTTTCGACCACAAATACAGCCGGGCGGCTTTATCAGCACAGCGGAACTGGAGAGAGACCGGGACATCCACTTGGCAGCCGTGCGCCGCGCTGTCGAATCGCTGTCTGTCTTTGTCTTCACTCTGGGGCTCACCGAAGCCTGGATTGACCAGCGCGACGGTGCTGTCTTTCCGCTCGCCCCCGGCGTAGCCGGGGGCGTCTACGACGAAGAGATTTTCGCGTTCAAGAACTTCACCGTCGCAGAAATAGTCGCAGACATGCAGTGGAGCTTGGACTTCATCCGCGCACGAAACCCCAACTCTAAGTTTATCTTAACTGTGTCCCCCGTCCCGCTGAACGCCACCTACCTCAACCGCCATGTGTTTGTTTCCACAACACTATCAAAGTCCATCCTGCGCGTGGCAGCTGAAGAGGTGACTCAGAACAATGACCGCTGCGACTATTTTCCATCCTACGAAATCATCACAAGTCCGTTTGCGCGAGGCCGCTCTTACGCACCAGATTGCCGAGAGGTAAGGCCTATTGCTGTAGCAGAAGTCATGCGTGTTTTCATGAAGCACTATGCCGGCATCGAAGTACCGGCGCGCATGCCGAAACTGAAAACGGCACAGGACGTGGGGGATCGGAAATCAAACGACAGCGCGCGCGACACGCGCGTGAAGAGCGATCAGCGCAGAAAGCAGAAAACAGCCAATTCGCGATCACGAGGCGACGTGAAGGAAGCGACCGAGGCCACTGCGCGCAAAGCCAAGAACCGTAGAGCGAAGGCTCCCGCCGATTCTTCCGAGCGCCTAGATCAACGACAAAAAGTTGATAACCTGATGGAAGTTCTTTGTGACGAGGAAGCTATCTCGAACAAGTAGCGCGAGACAGAGAGATCAGGCTTCAGTGGTATCTACAGTCTTGGCTTGACGGTAGGGTCCGAGAGGGCAAACCCTTGAACCGAGTAGGGGTTGGTGACCAATCATCCTTGGTACGCTGAGCAGTCGTTGACGATCCTGCAACACGGGGCCTGATGAGAGAGCCGTCCTAGTCTAGAGCGGTTTGCGCCCGAGTAGAATCGGAAGGGTTCCGGCGCGGGTATGCGGTGTGATTCAAGAGGCTGGTCAGAAGAGGAGTCCAGCCGAGCATGCCAAGACCGCTGTCGATAGATATCCGTGAACGGGCGCTGGCCCGCTTGGTAAGAGGCGAGAGCATTCGGACCATAGCCGAGGCGCTGGATATCGCGCCCTCGAGCGTGGTGAAGTGGTCGCAGCGCTATCGTCAGACGGGGAGCGTTGCGCCCGCCAAGTTGGGTGGCAATCGCCCACGTCTGATCGTTGGTGCTCATGGCGTGTGGCTGCGAGCTCGGATTGCTAGGGACCGTCCCTTCACCCTGCGTAGCTTGGCCGACGAGCTGGCCGCGCGGGGCTTGCAGGTCGACACTGTCACGCTGTGGCGCTGGCTGCGCCAGGAAGGCTGGAGCTTCAAAAAAAAGCGTTCTGCCCAGCGAGCAGGATAGGCCTGATGTCGCTCGCCGCCGGCGGCGCTGGAAGGCCGGTCGATCCGCGCCGCTTGGTCTTCATCGACGAGACCTGGGCCAAGACCAACATGACGGCGCTGCGCGGCTGGAGCAGACGCGGTCAACGCCTGCCCGGCACGGCGCCGCTCGGCAAGTGGCGGACCATGACCTTCCTGGCGGCTCTGCGCCACGACCGCTTGGCTGCCCCTTGGGTGCTGGAAGGCGCGATCAACGCCATGGCCTTCCGAACCTACGTCCAACAGGTCCTCTGCCCAACCTTGCGCAAAGGGGACATCGTCATCATGGACAACCTCTCCAGCCACAAGGACGAAGAGGCTCGTAAGGCCATCCGAAAGGCCGGCGCTCACCTGCTCTTCCTGCCCCCCTACTCGCCCGATCTTAACCCAATCGAACAGGTCTTCGCCAAGCTCAAGCACTTCCTCAGGAACGCAGCCGAACGATCACGTGAGGGTCTCTTCACGCGCATCGCCGTAATCCTCACACGCTTCAAACCCAAGGAATGCGCCAACTACATCGCAAACTCAGGCTATGCTTCTAACTAAGTGCAAAACGCTCTAGAGCCAGGGCTGCGCCACCTTGCGCTGAGCTTCGAAGCTGTCGATCTTCTCTGCCTCGGCCAGGGTCAGGCCGATGTCGTCCAGCCCGTTCAGCAGGCAGTGCTTGCGGTAGGGATCGATGTCGAAGGCAATGCTACCGCCGTCCGGCCCGGTGATGGTCTGGCTTTCCAGGTCCACAGTGATGCGGGCGTTGTCGCCACGCTCGGCATCGTCCATCACCATGGCCACCTCTTCCGGCGTCAAGACGATGGGCAGAATGCCGTTCTTGAAGCAGTTGTTGTAGAAGATGTCGGCGAAGGAGGAGGCGATGATCACCCGGATGCCGGCATCCAGCAGCGCCCAAGGCGCATGCTCGCGTGAGGAGCCGCAGCCGAAGTTCTCGCCGGTCACCAGGACCTTCGCCTTGTCATAGGGCGGCTGGTCCAGGATGAACTCCTTGCGCGTGCGGTCAGTACCACTGCGCAGGTTGGCGAAGAGTCCCTCGGCCAGGCCGGTGCGCTTGATCGTCTTCAGATAGCGCGCCGGGATGATCATGTCGGTGTCGATGTTGGCCAGCGGGATGGGCGCTGCAATGCCGGTGACTGTGGTGAACTTCTCCATCGCTTCTTCCTTCCGACTGAACCTTTATGTGAACCGAACCACGCCTGACGCGATCAGCAGCAAGGCGATGCCCAAACCGCCGGTGACATAGGCGCCAAAGCCCAAAGTCTCTGCCGCATCCGCCTGCAGCCGCGCCAAGACCAAGAGCGCAATCCCCGCAATCGCCAAGCTACCACAGATCCCGCTGGTGGTACGCACCCCGTGACGCAGCAAGGCGGCGGCTAGAGTGATGACGGCGGCCAGCGGGATGGCAGCGTAGAGGATCAAGAGGATCGCCTCCGCCTCCTCCTGCTGGCGCCCGACTGCGACGGCGACCAGCTCCAACCCGGTCAGAGCCGTTGGGCTGACGATCCAGGGCAGGAAGAAAGAGACAATCACGCCGCCGGCCAGAAGCCCGGCTATCCGCGCCTGATGAACCGTCTCCGCCACTGCTCCAATCAGGCGGCTAGAGGTCGCGCACGTCGGTGATACGCCCGGTCACCGCAGCGGCGGCGGCCATGGCCGGGCTCATCAGGTGGGTGCGCCCGCCGGGACCCTGACGGCCACGGAAGTTGCGGTTGGAGGTAGAGGCGCAGCGCTCTTCCGGCTGCAGCTTGTCGGCGTTCATCGCCAGACACATGGAACAGCCGGGCTCGCGCCAGTCGAAGCCGGCCTCGGTCAGGATACGGTCCAGGCCCTCAGCCTCTGCCTGCTCCTTCACCAGGCCGGAGCCCGGGACCACCATGGCGTAGACGCTGTCGGCGACCTTGCGCCCCTCGGCGATCTTGGCCACCGCACGCAGATCCTCGATCCGGCCGTTGGTGCAAGAGCCGATGAAGACCTTGTCGATGGCGATCTCGGTCATCGGCGTGCCGGCCTCCAGCCCCATGTAGGCGAGCGCTGCCACGTCGGCATGGTGCTTGGCCGTGCTGGGCGCGTCGTAGGGGTTGGGAATGACGCCGGTGACCGGCACCACGTCCTCCGGACTGGTGCCCCAGGTGACCTGAGGCGCAATCTCGCTGGCCTGCAGCACCACTTCCTTGTCGTAGGTAGCACCGGGGTCGGAGGGCAAGCTCTTCCAGTGGGCGACCGCTTGCTCCCAAGCGCCGGCCTTGGGCGCCATGGGGCGGCCCTTGAGATACTCGAAGGTGGTCTCGTCCGGCGCGATCAGCCCGGCACGGGCACCGGCCTCAATGGACATGTTGCACATGGTCATGCGGCCTTCCATCGAGAGCGCGCGCACCGCGTCGCCGGCGAACTCGATGACATGGCCGTTGCCGCCGGCGGTGCCGATCTTGCCGATGATCGCCAGGACCATGTCCTTGGCGGTCACGCCCAGCGGCAGCTCGCCCTCGACGGTGATGCGCAGGTTCTTGGCGTGGCTCTGCAGCAGGGTCTGGGTCGCCAGCACATGCTCGACCTCCGACGTTCCAATACCGAAAGCCAATGCCCCAAAGGCCCCGTGGGTGGAGGTGTGGCTGTCGCCGCAGACGATGGTGGTGCCCGGCAGGGTAAAGCCTTGTTCCGGCCCGATGATATGCACGATGCCCTGGCGGATATCGTCAACGTCGAAGAGGGTGACGCCGAACTCTGCACAGTTCTGGCGCAGGGTTTCTACCTGCAGGCGGCTCTCCGGCTCTTCGATGCCAGCCGCGCGGTTGCTGGTGGGGACGTTGTGGTCCGGCACCGCCAAGGTCAGATCCGGGCGGCGCACCTTGCGGCCAGCCATGCGTAGACCTTCGAAGGCCTGCGGGCTGGTGACCTCATGCACCAGGTGGCGGTCGATGTAGATAAGAGCCGTGCCGTCCTGGGCCGCGCGGACCAGATGGCTTTCCCAGATCTTGTCGAAAAGGGTCTTTGCTCCTGCTGCACTCATCGCACCGGCCTTCTTCTCAGATTTTGCTCGCACGTCTGGTATGGCCCGCTTAGCACGCGCCCCAAATCAGGGATGTGCGATCAGGACAGCACCCCCGCAAGGGCGCTGTCCGCATGAGCCCCAAGCGATAGGGCTTAACCGCGGGCGTCGGCAGCGGCCTGCTTGGCGGCTGCGCGGGCCTGGCGGCGTGCCTCGATCTTGTCCTTGCTCTCGATCTTCTCGGCGATGCGGGCGGCCTTACCGGTGCGGCCACGCAGGTAGTAGAGCTTGGCCCGGCGCACATCGCCGCGGCGCACCACGTCGATGCTGGCGATCCGCGGAGAATAGAGCGGGAAGACACGCTCCACGCCCTCACCGTAGGAGATCTTCCGCACGGTGAAGGAAGAGTTCAGGCCGCGGTTGCGCCGCGCGATGCAGACGCCTTCGAAGGCCTGCAGACGCTCACGCTCGCCCTCGACCACCTTCACGGTGACACGCAGGCTGTCGCCGGGTGCGAACTCGGGCACCGCACGCTGGGCGGCGAGGGTGTCCATCTGCTCTTGCTCAAGCAGGCCGATCACGTTCATTGCTCAACTACCTCCAGTCTCATCTCGTCCGGCGCAGTAGGCCCGCCATAAATCGGGCCGCCGCGCCTTTGTCATCGCTTCCGCCTCTGCCCGGCGCCAGGCCCGGATCTCCGCGTGGTTGCCGCCCTGTAAGGGGGTCGGCACCGCGCGTCCATCCCAGACCGCCGGACGCGTATAGTGCGGGTGTTCGAGAAGCAGCCCGCCGAATCCGCTGCCGAAGGATTCCTCCTCCGGACTGGCGGCGTTGCCCATGATCCCGGGCAAGAGCCGCACCACGGCGTCGAGGACCACCATGGCCGCCAGTTCACCACCTGACAGCACATAGTCGCCGATCGACACTTCGCTCGGCGCATGCTTCTCCAGCACCCGCTCGTCCACACCTTCATAACGGCCGCAGAGCAGGATCACCCCAGAACCGTCCGCCAGCGCCGTCGCCCTGGCTTGATCCAGGGGCCGGCCGCGCGGCGTTACATATATGACCTCGGCTGCCGGATCAGTCACCCGGGCAGCGCTCAGCGCCGCATCGACGACCGGCGCCTTCATCACCATGCCGGCGCCGCCGCCGTAAGGCGTGTCGTCGACCGAACGATGGCGGTCCGTGGCATAGTCCCTAAGGTCGGTGACCCGCAGCTGCCACAGCCCTTTCGTCAGCCCAGCACCCGCCAAGCTGGCGCCCAGCGGACCGGGGAAGATGTCCGGAAAGATGGTCAAGACCTGCGCAGACCACACCACCGAACAGCTCCTAAAGTCTTGTCTTTCCCCAACAGCGAGTGGCCCCAAGGGACGGCCCCAGAGGGAGAAAGCGCAGTGTTATGCCCGCGGACGCCGGCTTTGTCCAGCACACATCTTCGCAGTCTCTATTGTGGCGATGAGCAAGCTCATCGCTGCGGCACCAGCCCGCTCCCCCTCCCGGCCACCCACGCCAGTATGCTCATTGGGTGGCCGGGAGGGGGAGCGGGCTGGTGCCGCCTTCTAGGTCGCGCAACGCGACCTAGAAAGGTTAAGAGTGGCCATGACAGAGCCTCTTTTCGACGCGCATTTCCACATCATCGACCCGCGTTTCCCGTTGGTCAGCAATCAAGGCTATCTGCCGCCGGCCTTTCCGATTGAGGCCTATCGCCGGGAGGCGGAGACCCTGTGCATCACCGGCGGCGCGCTGGTCACCGCCTCTTTTCAGGGCTTCGACCAGGCCTATCTGCTCGACGCCCTGCCGGCACTGGGGCCCAGCTTCGTCGGCGTCTGCCAGATCGCGCCGGAGACCAGTGATGAGGAGATCCTGAGCCTCCACACCGCCGGCGTCCGCGCCCTGCGTTTCAACCTGCGGCGCGGAACGGCGGCCAGCCTGGACGAGATCGAGCGTTTGGCGCGGCGGGCATCCGATCTGGCCGGCTGGCACGCGGAGTTCTACTTGGATGCCGCGCTGCTGGAGGAGATTGGCCCGACCTTGCGCGCGCTGCCGCAGGTGGTGATCGATCATCTGGGCCTCAGCCAGGCCGGTCTTCCGCAGCTGCTGCGCCTGGCCGAAGGCGGTGCCAAGGTGAAGGCCACTGGCTTCGGACGCGTCGACCTGGACTTGGAGACGGCTCTGCCGGCCCTGGCGGCTGCCAATCCGACGGCCCTGATGTTCGGCAGCGATCTGCCCTCGACCCGTGCGCCCCGGCCCTTCGACCCCGACGACATCGCCTTGATCCGCCGGGTTCTGAGCCCAACAGAGGCGCAAGCGGCCCTGCACGACAACGCTTTCGCGCTCTACTGCGGACAGGCCGCCTCATCGCGCTGATAAAGCGCCATCCAGCCACCGGCAATCAGCTGCTGTTCCTGCCACAGCGGGTTCTCGGCGATCTGGCCAAGGTCGCGCTTGGCCACCACCAGATGCGGGCTGGGTGCGCTGCATTCCAATTGAGCCAGGCGCAGGCGGGTCAAGGGCCGCATGGCATAGGCCAGGGAATCGAAATCCGGCTCGCCGCTGCTGTCCAGCAAGAGGATCGGCCCCGGCGGCAGGTCTTCGACCGCCTGGCCCAGGCTCTCCGCCCGCTCGCGGAACTCCCGCTGGAAGTTGGTCTTGCCCTCCACTGCAGTCAGCGAAATGACCTGAAAGGTCACCACGGTGATGAAGCCGCCCAGTAGGAAGAGGGCCGGGACCAGCGAGCGGGTCCAGCGCCAAGCGACCCAGACGCCGGCCAGCACCATGATCGGCCAGACCGCCGGCATGGCATAGCGCGGCCGTGCCTCCCCCCAGATCAGCACGAAGAGCGCCATGGGAATGGCGAAGAGCGCGAGGCCCAGATAGACCCAGCCTGGGCGTACCTCACCCCGTCTGGCTGCCAAGAGCAGGCCGAGGGCCGGCAAGCACCAGGGCAGGGTATAGGCCACCGCCGTCGGTACCTGGTTCAGATGCAGGAGGGAGAGCCAGTAGCCCTCCGGCAAGGACCGCCCGGCGACCCGCATCTCCTGCGTCCAGTGGGCGGCAGAGGTGGAGGCCAGATTGTCGAAGGCCCACCAGCCCAGCGGCAGAAAGGAGAGCAGGATGACGCCCAGCGCGATCGCCGCCTCCGCCCAGCGCCGCTGCCAGAGCGGTACGGCCAGGAAGGCCAGGGCCGGAAAGACCACCGGTACCGGCCCCTTGGTGAAGGAGGCCGCGGCCAGCCAGAGACAAATCCCCGCCCAGGCCCAGATGCCGATTGAGCCCTGCAGCCGGGCCCGCGCCCAGATCAGAAAGGCCAGGCCGCAGAAGGCGGTGACCAGAGTATCGGTCTCCCCCAGCCGCGCCTTGGTCATGACGAAGGCGCAGGAATAGAAGGCCAGGCCAGCCGCCAGTGCCGCCAGCCGCCGCTGCTCCGGCACCAAGCTCCGGGCCAAGACGAGCGCCAGCCCACCAGCCGTCGCCGCGCCCAGCAGAACGGAGAGCACGGCCGGCAGCCGCACGGTAAACTCGTCGATCCCGCCGCGCAGATAGCCGACGAGCGTGATCAGCCAGGGCAAGAGCGGCGGCTTGTTCACATAGGGCTCGCCCAGTACGCGCAGGTACCACCAGGATTCCCCGGCATAGATCTCCAGCGCTTGAACCGCCCGCCGCCCCTCTTCAAAACGCAGCGGCCGCGCCTCCAAGAGCGGCAGATAGAGCAGTGCGCCAAAAACCAAGAGCAGTGGCAGCCACCAGGCCGCCAGGCCGTCGGCCACGCGGGTCACCAGGCCCGGCGGCGCCCTCTCCAAGCCGATACGCGCCAAGAGACGCCGGACCAAAGGCTGTGACTCGCTCATGGGCTGGCTATGGCACAGACGGCACAAGAAGGCGACAGGCGCGTCAAAACAGCCATTGCGTGCTTGTGGGAAACGTCTTGCACCCTCCCAATCGAAGCGCCTATGTTCTTACTATGTTCAGTTCGCGGAGGGAAGAGCATGGGGATCAGAAGGCTTCTATCGGCAGTATTTCTCGGCGCTTGGCTGCTCCTGACCCTTTCGGCTCCAGCCCAGGCGCGCTGTGACACCATTCCTTACGGCCTTAGCTGCGGAACCAGCCTGGCGCCTAGTCAAGCCTTCGGCCTCTTGACCGGCCCGCCCTCGCCCTACGCGTCGAACAGCCTGCTGGCCCCCGGGCGCCAAGGCGGAACCAGTCTTCTGAACAGCTACGACCTCCCCTTCGCCGATCCGCCTGAGCCGAGCCTTTTCGGCCTGCCGCGGTCTCGCGGCGGGAGCCTCTTGCTGGAAGATCCAGCGCCCCCCCAGCCGACCCCCCATTACGGCGCTGCAGAATCGCTGGAAGAAGCGGATGGCATCTGGCGGACGCTGCCCAAAGAGGGAAAGAGGCAGACCAACAGCCGGAGCCTCTTGCGCTAGCCCTGCATCAGCCCGCTCACCAGAGCGCTGAGCGGGCCCGCAAGCAGGGGGCTTAGGAGGGCAATCAAGCTCTTGACGGTTTCAGCCCAAGCCGGCTGCTTGCTCGATGGCGTCTCGCTCGCAGCAGCGGGTAACGCGGCCATCCGCCGGCTTTGGATGAGAGCGGCCGGTAGGTAGGCGGCAGCGAGGATCGCCACATAGACCGCGCCGAAGTAGGTGGAGATGCCGCTGGCGTAGCTGCGATAGGCGGCAGCAATCAGGTCTGCCGAACCCTGATTGCCGGTGAGCAGCGTACCGGCCATGCCTAGCCAGGTCGTGGTGGCGACCTGTCCAATCACGAAAATCGTAGCGCCCAGGTAGAGGTAGGCCATCAGGTCTTTGTGCTGGCGGTTAAGCCAGGCGGCCTCGTCACCCTTCGCAGCCACTGGGCGCGGGGCCAAGGTGGCGACGATGCCGCAGGTGATGAAGACGGCCGCCACAACCACCAAGCCCGTCGCGAAGCCGAGAAAGACCTCATAGACCCAGCTGTCACCGGATATCAGCGTCGCAAGAGCCGCTGACAGATCGACACTGCCGAAGACCAGAGCCGTTCGCATGCTGCCGAGCGGCAGGCCGGCGACAAAGAGCGGTGACAAGAGAAACAGCAAGCAGCCGATAGCAACAGCCAGCTTCACACCAAGCGGCCAGCTGACGCGTCTCGTCACCTTGGTGACTGCCAGGGCGATAACAATTAGGTAGATCGCCGTTCCGAGAAAGGCGATCCCAATCCAGGTGTAGAGGGCGCCGCTAAAGGCAAAGGTCGGCGCTGTTCGCGCAGCCAGCGTCGCGCCCGGCACCAGGGCCTCTTGTTGGGCGATCTGATGAAAGAGCGCCAAACCCACCAGAGCAACGAGCGCAGGCGGGGCGATGAGAGTCAGATAGCAGTTCGGCAGGCTGTCAGCGCGCGTCTCGTCAGGCTCTAGGCCAGGTGCCGCGTCACCGGCAGCCACGAGACAAGGCCCCTAACGCGACAGCAGAACACCCGACTCCGCCGGCCAGCCCACTGCGATCTCAGCACCCTGCGCCAGATTCAAATCGGAGGCGGCAGTGACCAGGATGGCGTCCTTCAGGCCGGCGGCACGCAAGTGCACGTGGCAGCGGTCGCCCAGATAGGCCACCGCCTCGATGCGGGCGGTCATGCGGTTGTCCAAGGCCTCTGCAGCAGGGCCGAGGCGCAGACGCTCCGGCCGCAGGGCCAGGGTCACTGCTTCGCCTTGCCGCCAGCTGTGGGTGGCGCCGCTGACAGCTGCCTCGCCGGCCACCCGCGCCGGGCCGACGCCATCGACTTCCAGCTGCATGTCCTGGCCATTGGCCAAGGAAGCAACCTCTGCCGGGAAGAAGTTCATCTGGCCAATGAAGCCGGCCACCTCGGTGCTGGTCGGGCGCTCATAGAGGTCCGTGGGGCTGGCGATCTGCAGGACCTTACCGCCGGACATGACGGCGATGCGGTCCGACATGGTCAGCGCCTCCTCCTGGTCGTGCGTCACGAAGACGAAGGTGATGCCGACCTCCTGCTGCAAGAGCCGCAGCTCGATCTGCATGTCTTCGCGTAGCTTCTTGTCGAGTGCAGACAAGGGTTCGTCCAGCAGCAGCACCTTGGGCCGCTTCACCAGGGCGCGGGCCAGGGCGACGCGCTGGCGCTGGCCGCCGGAAAGCTCCGTCGCCTTACGCTCGGCCAGGCCGTCCAGCTTCACCATGTGCAGCGCCTGCTCGACCCGATTGCGCAGCTCTTCGCGTGGCAGCTTGTCCTTGCGCAGGCCGTAGGCGACGTTGCCGATGACGTTGAGGTGCGGGAAGATGGCGTAGCTCTGGAACACCATGTTGGTCGGGCGCTGGTGCGCCGGCACGCCAGAGAGCGGCTGCCCGTCGATCATGATCTCGCCGCTGCTCGGCTGTTCGAAGCCGGCCAGCAAGCGCAGCAGGGTGGTCTTACCGCAGCCAGAGGCACCCAGCAGCGAGAAGAACTCGCCCTGGCGGATGTCGAGCGAGACATCGTCCACCGCCGTGACCTTGCTGCCGAAGCGCTTGGTGACCTCTTGGATGGAGATGTAGTCGGCACGGGCCATCGGGGCGGGGTTCCTTATCGAAGAAAATGCTCTTGTCGGCTAAACCGGCTTGGCGCCGGTGGCCACGTCGCGCCGGCGGTACCACTCGGCGAAAGCGATGACGGCGAAGGACACCACCAAGATGATCGAGCCCAAGGCCAGCACGCTGGGTAGGCGCTGGGGAAAGCGCAGCTGGCTCCAGATGTAGACCGGCAGGGTCGGCTCCACCCCGGCCAGGAAGAAGGCCAGGATGAACTCGTCAAAGGAGAGGGTGAAGGTGGTGAGGATTGAGGCGACAACGCCCGGCAAGGCCAAGGGCAGTGTCACACGGAAGAAGGTGACGAAGCGCGTCTCCCCCAGATCCAGCGATGCCTCTTCCAGCGAGCGGTCGAAGCCCTCCAGCCGAGAGATCAGGATCAGCATGCCAAAGGGCGTGCAGATCAGAAGGTGCCCGGCGCCGACCGACCAGAGGGAGGGGGTCACGCCCAGCACCTGCACCATGACCACCAAGATGGAGACGCCCAGAATGATGCCCGGAATGACCAGCGGCAGGATGATGGTCCCGCTGATGACCGAGCGTCCGGGGACGCGGTAGCGGGTCAGTGCCAGTGCCGCCATCATCGCCAAAGCGGTGGCCACGATCGAGGTGACGGTCGCGACCTTGAGCGAGTTGAAGAGCGCGCCCTGCAGCTGGTCGGCTTGGAACATCTGCTCATACCACTGGGTGGTAAAGCCGGTGATCGGCAGCGCCACGTATTGGCTGTCGCTGAAGGAGAAGAGCGGCAGCAGCAGCACAGGGCCGTAGATGAAGACCAGGAAGAAGGCAGCGTAGGCGCCCAGCGGCGAGATCTTAAAGGGAAGGCCGGGCTTCGCGGCGACAGCTGCCATGGGCGTCTAAGGTCCTCTATCTCTCGTAAAGGCGCCGGCTAGACGCGGGACATGAGTTTTCGTGCGACCGTCGTGCCGCCCAGGAAGAGGCAGACCACCAAGGTCACGGTCAGCATGGTCATCAGCGAGACTGCCGCCCCAAGGGGCGCGTTGTTCACCTTGCCGAAGAGCGTCTGGATGATGTTGCCGATCATGATGCCCTCAGTCCCGCCGACCAGCTGCGGCGTCACGTAGTCACCAACGGTGGGGATGAAGACCAGCAGGGCGGCCGAGATGGTGCCCGGCAGGGATAGCGGGAACGTGACCCGCCAAAAGCGCCGCCAGGGGCTGTCGCCCAGGTCAGACGCGGCCTCCAGCAAAGAGCGGTCGATCTTCTCCAGCGAGACGTAGATCGGCAGCAGGGCAAAGGCGATCCAGGCGTGCGCCAAGGTGATGGTCACCGCCATCTTGTTGTAGAGCAGGAATTCCAGCGGCTCGGTGATGAGACCGATGCTGATCAGGCCGGAATTGATCACCCCGTCATAGCCCAAAATGACCTTCCAGGCGAAGATCCGCAGCAGATAGCTGGTCCAGAAGGGCACGGTGATGATGATCAGCCACATGACCTTATGCTTCTTGACGTGGAACGCCAGGAAATAGGCCATGGGATAGCAGAGCACGATGGTGACCAGGGTCGCCGTCAGCGACATCTGCAGCGAGCGCCCCAGCAGGGTGTAGTAGATCGGCTTTTCGCTAAAATTGAAGAATGTCAGATAGTTATTGAAGGTGAAGCTGGTATCCAGCTCGAAGCCGCGCTGGGTCATGAAGCTGATGGCGATCAGCGCGGTGATCGGGAGCAGCAGCAGCAAACCCACCATGACGCTGGTTGGGCTTAGCAGCAGGAAGCCCCGCGCATTCTCGTTGCGGGTCAGCCAGGCGGAAATGCCCCGGCGTTTCTTTCGTGGCACCGACTCGCTTTGGTCCAGGTGGCCCGTGATATCCATGTCGCGCGCTGCAGCCTCTCGATGCCGCCCCCGCCGCCGTTATCCCGACAGTCATGGCAGCGGCCCTGTTCTCTGGCGATTGCTCTTTTTCTGAACATTCGGCCATTGATGATCAAAGCCTAAACAGGTCTTATGGCTGCCTGCAAGCGGCTTGAGGGGAGACTGATCGCCTCGCGCTTGCCCAGATGTCGTGAGGTATGCACTCTAAGACTTCGTCAACCCAATCACTGAAGGCCCGCCAAGGGCTGGTAACCAAACCTCTGTGAGCGCCCAAGGGCGCGCAGCAACGAAGGAACAGGAGCCTATGTCTAAAGACTTGAAATGTGACGATATCGTCGAACAGATCGTCGAGGGGAAAATGTCTCGCCGCAAGCTTGGCCAGATGATGGCGGCCGTCGGGCTGGGCATGGTCGCCATGCCAATCGCCGGGCGCCAGGCCCTGGCCGACACCGACACCATCTATTTCACCTGGGCCGGCTATGACATTCCTGAGATGTACCCCTCCTACATCACCTTGAACGGTGACGGGCCGAAGACTCCGGTCTTCGCGGACGAGGAAGAGGCCCTGCAGAAGCTGCGCGCCGGCTTCAAGGCCGATATCATGCACCCCTGCTCCGGCCGTATCGGCCGCTGGCGCGAGGCTGGCGTGGTGCAGTCCATCGACACCTCTCGTCTGTCGCACTGGGGGGATGTCTTCCCCGATCTGCGTGCCGTGAACGGCGCCAATGCCGACGGCGAGCAGTGGTTCATCCCGATCGACTGGGGCAACACTTCCGTCCTCTACCGCACCGACAAAATCGAGAACCCGGAGGAAAGCTGGAGCCTGCTCTTCGACGAGAAGTACAAGGGCCGCATCGCAATTGGTAACGACGTGACCGATACCGCAGTCATCGGCGCGATCATGGTGGGCGCCAAGAACCCCTATGAGGCCAGTGACGAAGATTTGAACAAGATCCGCGCACTTTGGCAGAAGCAGAAGCCCCTGGTTCGTCTCTTCTGGAGCGACACGACGGAGCTGGAGCAGGCCATGGTCTCCGGCGAGGTCTGGGCCGGCAGCGCCTGGAACTCCTCCGTCCTGGCTCTCCGCAACGCCGGCATCCCGGTGAAGTATATGAACCCCAAGGAAGGCATCCTCACCTGGTGCTGTGGCCTGATGATGGACCATCGCGCCGAGCACATCGATGGCGCTTATGAGCTGATGAACGCCATCCTCTCGCCGGAGACCGGGACCTTCCTCTTGACCGAGTACGGCTACGGCCACGCCAACCAGAAGGCCTTCGACGCCGTCTCTGATGAGGAGTTGGCGGCCATCGGCATCCCGCGCGATCCCAAGACCATGTTCGAGCGCGGCTACTTCTCTCAACCGAACACCCGCCTGCCCGAACTGCAGCAGATGTTCGAAGAGGTGAAGGCGGGGCTGTAAGTCCAGCCAAACTGCTTCGGGAACGAAACGCCCTCTGGCCATTGAGCCAGGGGGCGTTTTGTTGTGCCTGCGGCATCGGCACCTCTGTCGCCTCGGGCTGAGGCGCCTAGAACTCAAGCAGGCGCCCTTTGCGCCGGGAGGAGGGCGTTCTGCTAGAGGTGACACAGTTCCTGCAGACGGTGGCGATCTGGGCGCTACCGCTTCTGCTTGCCATCACCTTGCACGAGGCCGCGCATGCCTATGCCGCCCGCGAACTGGGCGATCCGACGGCGGCGCTGCTGGGGCGTGTCACCCTCAATCCGCTGCGCCACATCGATCCCTTCGGCACGGTGGTGCTGCCGCTGATCCTGCTGCTGACCCAAGTCGGCATCGTCTTCGGCTATGCCAAACCGGTCCCGGTCGATCCCAGGAACCTGCGCGACCCGCGCGGCGGCATGGCGCTGGTGGCGCTTGCCGGTCCGGCCAGCAACCTGATCCAAGCGGCCGCTGCCGTGGTAATCCTGCGTCTAGCCTTGGAGAACGGCTTGAGCGCGGACAGCCCGCTGCGCTCCTTGCTGACGGTGATGGTCTACATCAACTGCCTGCTGGCGGTCCTCAACATGCTGCCGATCCCGCCGCTGGACGGCGGCCGCATCCTGGTGGCCTTGCTGCCGCCCCAAGCCGGCGCCGCGCTGGAAGGCTTCAGCCGCAAAGGCATCTGGCTTTTGCTCGCCATCTTCTTCCTGCTGCCGCTCTTCAGCCGCCAAGCCGGCCTCTCGATCGATCCGCTCGCCTGGTTCGTCGGCGAACCAGCCGTGGCCCTCACCCACCTGCTGTTTCGCCTAGGCGGGCTCTAGGCCAGGAAGGCGGCAGTCACACCAGCAAGGGCCCGCTGCGCCAAAGCACCAAACGAAAGCCTGACAGATATACAGTGTATGCAATTCTGGAAAGCACTCTGGTCGGAGAGGTTTTGCGTGTGGTGTGCATTGCTGGAGGGGGGGCGGAGGCGTAAGGCTGGTTCGGGACCTCTAGGTGGATAGCTCCCCCTCCGCAGTCCGCCGGTTCAGCTGCCGGCTGAGCCAGAGGCAGAGCGGCAAGGCGATGCCGGTGATGACCGCGAAAGCAGGTGCGGCCAGGCCCCAGCCGCCGTCTGGTTCGATCAAGACTGCCAAGAGCAGAGGTCCGGCGAGGACGCCCAGGTTGCGGAGCGTCATGATCAGCCCGAAGGCCGCCATGGCCGGCCCGCCCTGGCCGACAATGGTCGAGGGCATGGCGAAGAGCCCTGCGGGTACCAAGCCGGCTCCGGCACCGTAGACGATCAGCAAGATCAGGCCGAAGAGGCCCTCGCCGGCCACCGGCAGCAGGGCCCAGCAGGCTGTCTCCATGATGAAGCCGATGATCAGCAGGCGCGCCGGCGTCCAGCCGCGGTTCATCAAGCGCGCGGAGACCAGGTTAAAGGCGGCCACCAGCACCACCGGCACCAGGTAGGCATAGATGGCAGCCGCCGGTGTGAAGCCGAGGCTGGTTACCATATAGGCGGGGAACCAGGTCATGTAGCCGATGAACTGGCCGGAGAAGATCAGGAAGGCGATGCCGGCGACCCAAAGCAGCCGGCGCTCCTCCGCCGTCAGCGCGCGGGCGTTCTTGCCAGGGCCGCCGATCGCCAGGCCACGCCCGCGCCGCTGGATCAGCCAGAACGCCAGCCCGACGGTCAGAGCGATCGAGACGTACCAGACCGGCCGCCAGAGGCCGGCGTCCTGTGTCGGCAGGGCAACCAGCGCCGCGGCGAACTGGCCGGTCGGAATCCACATGGCCGTCAGCGCAAAGACCAACGGCAGGTGGTGGCGCGCCGCGGCGGCATTGGCGCTGGCCGGCCCCACCAGCGCCATCACGGTGAAGCCAAGCCCCTCCAGCGCGCGGCAGGCCAAGACCAGCCAGCCTGACTGGGGAAAGACCAGCACCAGCAGATTACCGGCGAGAAAGAGACCGAGCGCCCCCCAGAGCGCCGGTAAAGGCCCCTGACGGTTGATGAGCCTCGAGACGGGGAGGGAAAAGAGCAGCCCCATCAGCGCATAGATGCTCATGAAGCCGCCGGCCACGACCAGGTCGTAGTCATAGGCCTCAAGCATGACCGGCAAAACCGGCGGCAGCTTGAACTGTTGAAAGGCGGCGAAGGCGGCCAGCGCTAAACCGAAAGCGACACCGCCCCAGAGGGTTGCCGGGCCACTACTCTTCGCTGGATCGCTCATAGAGGCAGCTCTTACACGCCGGTCGGTGCCGCGCGCAATCGGGCCTCGCCGTGGGGTCGCTTCATGGCTTCTGACTTCTTTCTTGCTCGCGCCGAGACGGCCGGCAGGGTCGGTCTTGGCCTACACCACGGCGACCCACTGCGCTGCTGTCGCTGTGAAGTCTTCGCGCGGGCCGGACCAGACGACCTTTGCGCTTTCCCGCCGCCACGCCCAAGTCTAAGGTCATGAGACGATGTTCGCCTGCCTTGACAGGACTGTTGGGCGGTGAAGAGCGTCTCGAGGATCGAAGAGCGGGGACAGGTGGCGCGCAAGATGGTGGAGAACGGCAGGCAAGAGCCCTTTGTCGTGCGCTTTTGGGGCGTACGCGGCTCTATCGCTTGCCCGGGGCCCGAATACGTGCGCTACGGCGGCAATACCTCTTGCATCGAGATCCGTCTGGGTAAGCGGGTGCTGATCTTCGATGCCGGCACAGGCCTGAGGCCTTTGGGCCGCGCGCTGATACAAGACCAGATCACCACGGCGGATATCTTTCTGACCCACACTCACGTGGATCACATTCACGGGATTCCCTTCTTCGCGCCCTTCTTCAATCCCAAGGGCGATTTCCGTGTCTGGGCCGGGCATCTGGCGCCACGCTCGACCCTGAAACATGTGCTCTCCAAGTACATGGCCGACCCGCTCTTCCCGGTGCCGCCCGACATCTTCGCCGCCAAGGTCGCCTATGTGGACTTCGAGGCCGGCGAGACCCTGGTGCCCGCACCTGGTGCCTTGCTGCGCACCACCGCACTCAATCATCCCCAAGGTGCCACGGCCTTCCGCCTGGAAGAGGGCGGGCGCAGCTTCTGCTACGTTACCGACACCGAACATGTCGAAGGCGTGCGGGACGAGCGCATCTTGGCGCTGGTCGAGGGCGCGGACTACATGGCCTATGACGCGACCTACACGGACAATGAGTACCCGGCCTTCCGCGGCTGGGGCCATTCCACCTGGGAAGAGGGCATGCGCCTGGCCGAGGCTGCAGGCGTCAAGCAGCTGGTAATCTTCCATCACGACCCGGCACATGACGATAACGCGATGGACGCCATCGCCGCTAGCGCAGAGGCTGCCAGGCCCGGTACGCTGGTCGCCTATGAAGGCCTAACGCTTACGCTCTAAAGCGCGTGGCGAGGGCCAAGGCTTCTTAGGAGACCAACCCACCGCATGTGGTCTGCCTTGCGGAACTTCATCGTCGGCCCCTCGGAAGAGGATCTGCCCGATCGCCTGCGCCAGGCCATTGCCCGCCAGCAGGACCGTGGCGAGCGGCTGACCGGCTGGGTCCAGCTCTCCGTCGTGCTGCTCTGGGGCGGGCTTTGGGCCATCTCGCCCAAGCTTGCCACGGGCTACGACGCCCTGCCGGTGCCCATAGCCTTGGGAATCTACTTCGTCCTCACCGTCATCCGCATTGTCTGGTCCTATCGGGCGCGGCTGCCAGGCTGGTCGCTGGCCATCTCCGTCGTCTTCGACATGACCCTGCTTCTGTCGGTCATCTGGACCTTCCACCTGACCTATGACCAGCCGCCCTCCTTCTTCCTTAAAGCGCCGACCCTCCTCTATGTCTTCGTGTTCATCGCGCTGAGAGGACTGCGTTTCGATTCCCGCTTCGTGCTGCTGGCCGGCGCGGTCGCGGCGATGGGTTGGGCGGTCATGGTCGGTTATGTCGTAGTGCTGGAAGCCGACAGCATGCCGATCACGCGGGACTATGTGGTCTACATGACCTCCAACTCGCTGCTGATCGGCGCTGAGTTCGACAAGATCATCACCATCCTGATCTTCACCGTGATCCTGGCCGTCGCGCTGGCCCGGGCCAAGGCCCTGCTGCTGCGCTCCGTCATCGAAGAGCAGAAGACCCGCGCGCTCTCCCGCTTCTTTGATGAGGGCGTGGCCGAGCGGATAAAGTCGGCCGAGCGCGACATCGCCGCCGGCGAAGGGGACCTGCGTCCCGCGGCCATCCTCTCGTTGGATCTGCGCGGCTTCACGCCGCTGGCCGCCAACCAGCCGGCGCAGGAGACGGTCGGCCTCTTGTCAGCCTATCAGTCGCTGACGGTGCCGATCATCCGCCGCCATGGTGGTGCCGTCGACAAGTTCTTAGGAGACGGCATCCTGGCGAGCTTCGGCGCCGTGGCGGAAAGCGAGACCTACGCCGCCGACGCGCTGCGCGCGCTGGAGGAAATCCTGGAGGCCGCAGAGGCCTGGCAGGCCGAGCGCGAGGCGGCCGGCTTGGCCGCGCCGCGGGTGAACGGCGCGGCGGCGTCGGGCCGGGTGCTGTTCGGCGTCATCGGCGAGGACGAGCGCCTGGAGTACACCGTGATCGGCGAGGCGGTGAACCTGGCCGCCAAGCTGGAGAAGGAAAACAAGACCCTGGGCACCCGCGCGCTCATCGATCAGGCGACCTTGCAGCTGGCGGAAGAGCAGGGCTTCACGCCCAGGCACCCGGCCATGGTCTTGCCCATGCCGCACCGGATGGGGGCCGGCGACCAGGTCCCCGTGGCGGTTCTGGCCTAGCGATTTGGAGAGGCGGCAGGTCCTCCGCCTCTCCCTCTTACTTACTGAGCAGCCGACCGGGCGGAGGCCGCGACCACGCTGTTCATGAACTGCACCTGGCGCGAAACCACGGTCGTCTTACTGGCACCGCTGGCAGCCACGTCGCGGCAGTAGGTGCCGCTGAGGTCGCCGACCCGCGTCGACATGGAGACGTCGGGGTTCAGCGCCGCATAGTGGCCGACCAGGGTCTCCACGTCCGCCGGGTTGATGGTGTGCGCTGCAGCCAGCTTGGCGATCTCCGCGCGGATCTCATCGTTCAAGCGGGCCGCGGGCACGTTGGGACAGCTGGTGGCCTCCGCGACGCCCGGCGCGGTCTCGGTCACCTGACGCAGGCCCTGGACCATCATCGGGTTGGCGTTGGCTGGCGCGTCGTTGCCCCAGGAGATGCGGACGTGGTTGGCCAGCTGCGCGATCTCCCGATTGCTGAGCTCGCGGAAGCTGGGCATGACGCCGAAGTCCTCGCTGGGGGCAATGCCCTCCAGCAGCACGGAGATGACGTTGTGCGGCGACTGCGCCAAGACGGCGCCAGAGCCGACTAGGGAGGCGGCCAGGCCCGGCACGCCCTCACCATTGGTCTGGTGGCAGCTGGAGCACTTGTCGTTAAAGAGCGCGGTCCAGCTCTCCCGCTCCGCCGCGCTGACGGCGACTTGGGGCGCGCGTGCCTCCTGGTCGGCGTCGCTGGGCTGGTCTTTCAGGTAGGTCGCGACGGCGACCACGTCCTCTCGCTTTATCTTCGAGAGATCGTCGACGACCAGCGCCATGGAGCCGACGGCGACATGGTTGAGGCCGTCGTCGCCGGAGAGGAAGCCGACCAGGCGGTCCATGCTCCAGTCCTTGATGACCGAGTTGGGGCCGCCGGAAATGTCGGGGGCATACCACTCCTCGATCGCCGCACCCTGCATGGCCTGGTCCTTCAAAGGGCCGCCCATGGCATCGCGCGGGGTGTGGCAGGCGCCGCAGTGGGCTAGAGCCTCGATCATGTAGGCGCCGCGGTTCCAGGCAGCACTCTTATCCGGATGCGGGGTGAAGCGGCCTTCCGTGAAGTAGAGCGCCTGCCAGCCGTAGAGGCTGGCGCGGACATCGAAGGGGAAGGGCAGACGGTTGACCTCCACCGCGTTCGACACCGCCGGAATGGTCTCCATGTAGGCCCAGAGGTCATCGATGTCGCCGTCGGTGATCTCGGTGTAGTGCAGGTAGGGCATGGCCGGATAGAGCGGCTGGCCGTCCTTGTTCAGACCCTGACGCAAGGCGGCTTCGAAATCGGCCTTGGTCCAGTCGCCGATCCCGGTGTCCTTGTCTTGCGTGATGTTGGGTACCGCCAGCTTACCGAAGGGCGTATCCAAGACGGTGCCACCGGAAAAGGCCGCGCCGCCGGCGGGCGTGTGGCATTGGGTGCAGCCGGCGATGGTCGCGGTGTAGGCGCCGCGTTCCGCTGCCGTGTCGGAGGCGGCCGCAGGTGCGGTGACCCCGGTAAGGACGCCCGTGGAGAGCGCAAAGAAGCCAACGCCCAAGAGTTTAACGCGATCAAGTCGCAATCTCATAGCTTACCCTCCCAAAGTAAGTCTCTTGGGAGGGAGGCTAGTGGAATTCAGGACGAAGCGTCAATGCGTGAGGAAAACATGCAAAGTGACAGAAATCTTACAGAGTACAGCTGGGTTTTCATCAGACAGTGCTACTCACGGGTAGAGGCGTCAGGAGGCTCAGAAAGAGAAAAGGCCCCGCTTCATCTCTTTGATGAAGCGGGGCCTTACAGCTGTCACTGCCCAGAAAACACGATCGATTAGGAGGTTTCTGGTTTGTGCTTCAGGGCGGCAGCCGGGACGATCGGCATGGTGCCGTCAGTGCCGGGTGGCTGCCAGAAGAAGCGCAGGGTGGAGGTGTTCTTGCGCTCGAAATAGCGGATGGTAATCGGGTACCAGCCAGGCTCGCTGACGCTGAAGGTGCCGATGTCGGAGAAGCGGTCGCTGTGAACGTCTGGATCCTCGACGATCTCCTGCCCGTCGATCTCCATCCGGAAGCCGTCGTTGGACGCGAAGGAGAAAGCATAGTCGCCGGTCTTGTCGAGGTGAATGTAGCCGGTGATGCGGGCCATGATCCCGTCGGAGAAGCGGCTGGTCAGCACGGTGTTGGTACCGACCTTGTAGTCGACCTGGGGGATGGCCGGGCCGGGGCGGCACTTCACCTGATCCTCCCAGCCGGCCATCTCATCGATATGACGGATCATGCCGTTGATGTAGCAGACGGCGAGACCCGGCTTGAGGCCGGCGTCTGAGGTGAGCACGCCTTGGTTGGCGCTCGCACTGGCGCCGAGAAGGAGACCGCCGGCCAAGAGAGCCGAGGTCCAAGTAGCGAGCCGTTTCATCATCATCACGAATCCTCTCCTTTGCTGTGGCTTGCAGGCCTAGCGATAGGGGTCGGCAGCATCACGTAGGCCGTCACCCAAGAAGTTGAAGGTCAGGACCACCAGGACCACCGGCACCGCCGGCAGCAGCAGCCAGGGATAGAGCACCACCACATTGATGTTCTGCGCCTCGGTCAAGAGCACGCCCCAGGAGGTGATGGGCGGTCTTAAGCCCAAGCCCAGAAAGGAGAGCGCCGTCTCCGCCAAGATCATCGAGGGGATGGAGAGCGTCAGCGAGGCGATCAGGTGGCTGGAGAAGCTGGGCAGCAAGTGGCGGAAGATGATCCGCGGCGGCGAGGCTCCCATCAATTGAGCTGCTTGGGTGAAGTCTTCTTCGCGCAAAGATAGTAGTTTCGAGCGCACTGCCCGCGCCAAGCCCGGCCAGTCCAGCAGCGCCAGGATGATGGTGATGCCGAAAAAGACCCAAAGCGGTGACCAGGTGACCGGCAGAATGGCGGAGAGCGCCAGCCAGAGCGGGATCTCCGGGAAGGAGCGCACGACCTCGATCAAGCGCTGCACCATATTGTCGACGATACCGCCGTAGTAGCCGGCAAGCCCGCCGATGGTGATGCCGAGGATGAAGGAAAAGGCGATGCCGATGAGGCCGATGGAGAGCGAGATGCGCGCCCCGTAGATGGTACGGGAGAGCACGTCGCGGCCCAAGCGGTCGGTGCCTAAGAGATGCATAGTGCCGCCGACGGCCGGGCAAAAGAGGTGGAAGTCCGCGTCGATCAGGCCCCAGAGCCTATAGTCATCGCCGCTGCAAAGGAAGCGGATCGGATAGACCTTGCTGGTATCCTCCGTGTACTCCCGCTTCAGGGTCTCCATGTTCAGGCTGAAGCTGTAGCCATAGACGAAGGGGCCGACGAAACTGCCTTCGTGGAACAGGTGGATCGACTGCGGCGGGGCGTAGATATGGGAGGTGTCGCGGGTCTCCAGGCCGTAGGGGGCCACGACCTCGACAAAGACCGTCATGACATAGAGCGCGATCAGGAAGTAGAGCGACCAGACCGCCAGGCGGTGCTTCTTAAAGCGCCACCACATGAGCTTCCAGGCCGGCGCTTGGAAATAGCGCTCTTGCTCTGGCGTCATGACCTCCTTGGAATAGGGGTCAAAAGGCGCAGGGCTGACGTAGTGCTCCAGCTTTTCAGCCAGCTCGTCGCGGCGTCCCTTCATTTGCTGCTCCCCCCTTCAAGGCGGATACGCGGGTCCAGAAGCGCCAGCGCCAGGTCGGAGACCATCATCCCGACGATGGTCAAGAGCGAGAGGAACATGAGGAAAGAACCCGCCAGGTACATGTCCTGCACCTTCAAGGCCTGGATCAGCATCGGCCCCGTGGTCGGCAGGTTCATGACGATGGCCACCACCGCTGCGGAGGAGACGAGCGAGGGCAAGTAGTTGCCGATATCGGCGATGAAGGGGATCAGCGAGATCCGCAAGGGGTACTTGATAAGGAGCTTGGTGGGCGACAGGCCCTTGGCGCGCCCGGTCGTGACGTACTGCCGGTTCAACTCGTCTAGCAGATTGGCGCGCAGACGCCGGATCATGCCCGCCGTGCCGCTGGTGCCGATGACGATGACCGGCACAATCAGATGCGTGAGCACCGAGAGGAACTTGTCGATGCTGAAGGGGGCATCGATGTACTGATCGTCCATCAGGCCGCCGATCTGGACGCCGAACCAGACGTTCATGAAGTACATCATGATCAGCGCCAGCAGGAAGTTGGGCGTCGCCAAGCCGATGAAGCCCAGCGTGGTAAAGGTGTAGTCGCCGACGGAATACTGCCTGACGGCGGAGTAGACGCCGATGGGGAAGGCGACGATCCAGGTGAAGAGGATGGTGGCCAGCGAGACCAGGAAAGTCAGCCAGAGGCGGTCGCCCACCACCTCGTTCACCGGCAGCTGATACTCGAAGGAAAAGCCCAGGTCGCCGACCAGCAGATTGCCGACCCAGTCGACGTACTGCTCCAAGAAGGGCTTATCCAGGCCGTATTGCTCGCGCAGGAAGGCGATGCGCCCCTCGTCCACCGCCTCGCCGCGGCTGGCGAGCTCGGTGATGTAGGTATCCAGGTAGTTGCCCGGCGGTGCCTGAATGATGGCGAAGACGATGAAAGAGGTGATCAGAAGGGTCGGCACCATGATCAGCAGGCGCCGGGCGACGTAGCTCAACATGAGGCTGCGCGCTCCTCTGACGGCAAGGGTGCTTCTCCTGATGCCAAGGGATCGCGGCGAACCCAATGATCCGGGGCCACCTCGACTAGGTGCTTGCTATTGTCGTCGCTCAAGGTGAAGGGCGCCGGCCAAGCGGCAGGGTCGGAGGCCCGGCCCGCCATCAGCGCCGTCAGGTCCAGCTGGTCTTCCAGCCGCGGCTCGGGCACGGCGGTCAGCAGCGCCTTGGTGTAGGGGTGGATCGGTGCGGCCATTAGGCTGTCGCAGGGCGCCATCTCGACGATGCGGCCGCGGCACATGACCATGATGCGGTCGGCGATGTAGTTCACCACCGCCAGATTGTGGCTGACGAAGAGGTAGGTAAGCCCCAGGTCGCGCTGCAGGTCCTTCAAGAGGTTCAGGATCTGCGCCTGGATGGAGACGTCCAGCGCGGAGACCGGCTCGTCACAGATCACCAACTCCGGCTTCAACGCAAGCGCGCGGGCGATGCCGATGCGCTGGCGCTGTCCGCCGGAGAAGGAGTGCGGATAACGCTTGGCGTGCAGCGGCTGCAGGCCGACCACCTGTAAGAGCTCCGCCACCAGGGCGTCGCGATCGGCCTCACTGCCGACCTTGTGGATCTCCAAGGGCTCGCGGATCAGATCGCCGACGGTCATCCGCGGGTTCAGCGAGGAAAAGGGGTCTTGGAAGATGAACTGCAGCTGCGGGCGAAAGGCCACCAGCTCTTTGCCGCGCAGGGCCAGCAGATCACGTGGCCCCTCCGCCCCTGTGAAGGTGAGGGCGCCCTTGTCCGGGGTCAGCGCGCGCATAATGATCTTGGAGAGTGTGGTCTTGCCACAGCCGGACTCGCCGACAAGGCCTAAGCACTCACCCCGGCGGACGGTGAAGCTGACGTCGTCGACGGCCAGCACCCGGCGTTTGCCGCTGCCGAAGAAACCGCCTCGGCGCAGCTGAAAGCTCTTGGCCACGCCTTCGACTTGCAGGATCGGGCTGCCCGTGGGCTGGGCCTGCGCACGCTCCTTCACCAGAAGCCGGCTGTCGGTGGTGCGTTTGATCTCGCGGATCGGGGTCAGGCGCTCGCCCGGTGCCATATCAAAGCGCGGCACGGCCCGCAGCAGCGCCTTCAGGTAGGGGTGGCCGGGGTCGGTGAAGATATCCTCCAGGCTGCCGCGTTCCATGACCTTGCCGTGGTAGAGCACCACCACCTCGTCGGCCATGTTGGCGACCACGCCCAGATCGTGGGTGATCAGCAGCAAGGCCATGCCCAAGTCCTGCTGCAGATCGCCCAGCAGCTTCAGAATTTGCGCTTGGATGGTGACGTCCAGCGCCGTGGTCGGCTCGTCAGCGATCAGCAGGGCGGGGTGGCAGACCAGGGCCATGGCGATCATCGCGCGCTGCCGCAGGCCGCCCGATAGCTCGAAGGGATAGGTGGTGAGCGCGCGTTCCGGGTCGGGGAAGCCGACGGCGCGCAGCATCTCACGCGCCAGCGACTGGGCCTCGCCCTGGCTGACGGCGCGGTGCAAGACCACCGCCTCACCGATCTGATCGCCCACCGTGTGCACCGGTGAGAGCGAGGTCATCGGCTCTTGGAAGATGATCGAGATCCGGCCGCCGCGCAGTACCCGATAGGCCTTGCTGTCGGGTTTGATTTGCGCCAGGTCGCGAACCTCGCCTGCCTTGGCTGGGTCGGCGAAGAGGAGCGAGCCGGCCTCGATCGTCGCCTGCTTGGGCAGGATGCCCATGATCGCCTGGCTGATGACGGACTTGCCGGAGCCCGATTCACCGACCAGTGCTACGGTGCGGCCCTGGGGGATGCGGAAGTCGACGCCCCGCACGGCCTCTAGCCGACCCTCGGCCAGATCAAAGGCAATACGCAGGCCAGACACCTCCAAGAGGTTGCCCTGGGCCACCTTAAGGGCGGCTGCCTGGGACGCGGATTGCACGCTCATGCCCGGATCTTGCCTTGCGATGCCGTTCGTTCGGTGATCCCCAATAGCATGCCGTCTCCCCCTTTAGCGACCGGCCTGTTCGGCTAGGGCAGCATGCCACGCCCCTGCCATCTCTGGCGGCGCGCTGTCTTGGTCCGGGTCGATACCGATATCCAGCAGGTTCCCGGCGGTCGCAGGGTCCAAGGTCAGGCCCTCTGAACGGGCAGCCTCAGCAGCCCGCCAGGCCAGCAAGGAAAAGCCTTCCAGGGAGGAGTCAAAGCGCAGGCGGGTGGCGCCAGCGGTCACGGTCAGCTCTAGGAAGCCGCCGCTCTCCTCCTCACCGGCTTTCAACTTTCGGTGTTGCCGGCGGCTGCCGTAGAAGCGCAGGCGCAAAGCGGTGAGACTCTGCCACTGCAGTCCCCGCTGGCGCAGGTCGCGGACCCAGAGACCCTGATCGTTCATCGCCACCTCTTGGAACTGCCGCTCCACGGTGCGGCGGCCGAAGTAGGCGAAGAGCAGCGTGATGGGACCGAAGATCAGGCCGGTCCACCAAGTGAGCGGGGTGAAGAGCAGCATGCCGGCGCCAATGCCCAAGCCGCAGGCCGTGCGTATCCAGTCCCCGATCAGGCTCTTCCTGGGATAGCGCAAGATGACCATCCGGCTCTAGTGCCTCTCCTCTATCGGCGTTGCGGCCAAGCGGGCCAGCTGGCGGGCAGTCTCTTCCGCGCCTGCCAGCGAGAAGCGAAGATCAACTGGCGGCGACCCGTCTGACAAGCCCGGATCAGCGACAGGTGATCGTGCCAAAGCCAAGGCGCGGCCCATCGCGTCATTCAGTCGCTCTCCGGTCAGGCCGGCCTCCGGCAGGCTCACCAGCCAGCCGGCCTCGGCCAAGAGCTGGGCGCGCAGGCTCTGCTCGCTCTCCCCGCCGGCAGCAAAGGGCACCACCACCGCCGGCACACCGGCGGCCAGCACCTCTAACGAGGTATTGTAGCCCGCTTGGCTGATTGAGAGCCCGGCCTCACTCAGCAAGGTCAGAAAGTCCGGACGTGAGCGTTCGACCGTCAGGCCGCTGGGCGCGGCTGCCTTCAGGGCCTGAAAGGCCGGCTCCGGCAGGTTGTGTCCGATCAAAACCCGCCAGGGACGGTCTTTGAGCGGCGAGCTGAGATAGGCCTCCAGCACCGCGCGCACCAGCGGTTCGGCGACGGCCCCGCCGCCGGTGGAGACCAGGATCGGGCCGTCCGGATCGTAGTGGCGCTCCGGCAGGGCGCTGTCGACGACATAGCCGGTGTAGCTGATGCGATCGGCCAGGCCTACGGCTTGCGGAAAGGTGCGCTCGAAGGGGATCAGGCGCGGGTCGCCGTGCACCAGGATCTGGTGGTAGTAGCGCTGCGCCGTCTCGACGATCCAGGCGATCTTGCCGGGCTGCTTCAGGGTGGTGAGGATATCGCGGACCGAGGCGGCGATCACCGGTTTCCAGGGCGCGACCTCAGCGGCCTGCAAGAGCGGAATTAGTTCAAAGCGCATCTGCCGGCGGCCGAAGGGGAACATCTCCGTCAGCAAGACGCGTGGCCGCCGCTCCTCGAAGAGTGCCCGCAGCTGGGCGCGGCGTGTCTCTTTCATCGCCTCATCGGCGGCTTGGCCGCTGTCGCTCACCAGGCCGCTGAAGTCCTGGTCCAGAGTGCGCAAGGCCGGGGTCAGCTGCACCACCTCCGCCTCGCCGAAGTCGGCATCGGCGACCGGCAGGCCACCGGTGGCCACCACCACCGTCAGCCCCTGAGCGCTCGCCGCCCGGGCGATCAAGGCGGCGCGTTTCAAGTGGCCGATTCCCAGCAGGTGCTGGACATAGAGCAGCAGGTCGGCCTGCTGGGTCATGGTGAAAGCTCCAGATTCAGCGCCACCAGCCGCAAGCGGCGCTGGGCGTCGAGGACAAAGAGATGCCCGCAACCCGGACGGAAGGCCAGCGGCCAGGGCTGCGTCATATCCCAGCCGGTCGCCAGAGACAGCAGCGCACGCAGCACGCCCTTATGGGCAACTGCAACCAAGCCGGTTTTATCTTTGCTCGCGCACAGCACCGGCCCGCTCCCCCGCCCGACCACCCAATGAGCATACTGGCGTGGGTGGCCGGGCGGGGGAGCGGGCTGGTGCCGTTCCTGCAGAGCAAGACGTGACAGGCCAGCGTCCAAGCGGTCGCGGACGTGGCGCGGGCTTTCTCCACCTGTTGGTGTCATGTCGAGGCCGCGCGCCTCTTGCCGTGCCATGGTTGGGCCCAACTCTCGGCGCAGGTGGGCCAAACGTTGGCCTTCCCAGCGGCCCCAGTCCATCTCGATCAGCCAGTCGGCGACCTGGTAGGGCAAGCCCATCGCCTCAGCGGTCTGCTGGGCGCGGCGCAGCGGCGAGGTCAGCACCGGCCAATCCTTGGCCCAATAAGGCAGGTGCCAGCCTGCCGCCTCGGTGAGTCCCTCAGGCGCCAAGGGCTGATCGTGGCGGCCCTGCAGCAGGCGGGCCCGGTTCCAGGCGGTGGTGGCGTGGCGCAGGACCAGGAGCTTCATGTGAGCTCCGCCAACACCTGGCGCAGCTGCGCGGCAGCCGCCGGCAGGCTATGGCGCTCTGCCACACCTGTGCTGGCTGCGCGGCTCATCGCGTCCCGTGCGGCGCGCCTATCCAGCAGGCTCGCGATAGTCTGCGCGAAGGCTTCCGGGCGCTCATCTTCGATCAGCAGGCCGGTCTTGCCGGGGCTGACGAGGGTGGTGAGGCCTGGTCGCCAGCCGGCGACCACCGGCACACCGGCGGCCTGTGCTTCCAAGGGCGCCATGCCATAGGCCTCGTTCACCGCTGGCCAGACGAAGAGGTCGCAAGCGGCGAGCGGCTCTGCCACCGCGCCTTCAGGCACTTGACCGAGATAGCGCAGACGACGCTCGGCCTCCGCGCCCAGGGATGCCCGGAAGGCCGCCTCGACCTCCGTCCGCGCCTCGCCGTCGCCGATGATAACCAGCTGCCAGGCGCGGTCTGTGAGCAGGGCCAAGGCCGCCGCCAAACGGCGGTAGGAGGCCAGCTTGTCACCCGATCGCATCATCGCCACTGAGACCAGCCAAGGCACCACAGGCTCCAAACCCTCTTGCTTGGCCAGACGCGCACGGCTTTCGGCCCGTTGCTGCAAGGCGGCGGTGTAGGGCGCGGCGTCGAGGAAGGGTGGCAAGAGCTCCTGCCGCGTCTCGGCCGGCAGGCACTCCGCGTCTTCCGGATTGATCTGCAGGACCCGCGCGGCGGTCTCGACAGCCGTGACGCAGGCCTGGTGACCCCGGTCCCAAGGCCCGCCGGCGCGTTTGTCGGCCAGCGAGGCCTCGACCAGCAGGTAAGGGATATCCAAGGCGCTGGCGACCGCGGGGCCGATGAAATCCGGCGCCTTGTAGTAGAGGTGATAGGTCACCCAGACCTCAGGCCGCAGCGCCGGCTCTGCTGCGCAGCGGCGCAGGAAACGCCGTGCTAGCGCGGCACCCAGGTCTGCCAGGCGTGTTTGGCGTTCTGCATCGGCTGCGGCCTGCCAGCTGCGAAAGCGCGACGCCAGGGTCACCGTCCCGCCCGCTTGCTCCAAGGCCCGCACCAGCAGCCTTGCCATGGCGCGGTCGCCGGAGGGGACGGGATGGTCGGGTGCCTTCATCGGCGCGTAGAAGGCGATCCTCATGGCGGCGCCCTAGTCCCCTACGCCCACCGGTTCAACAAGGCCGAAGCGCTGCAGCAGGCCCGTGAGGCACTGGCGGGCATCGAACTGGGTACGCAGGCGGGCCTCCCCGGCCTCACCCAGGGCCTGGCGTCCGGCCGGGTCCTCGATCAGGCTCTCCAAGGCGGCGGCCAGGGCTTGCGGATCGGCAGGGGGGACGAGCCAGCCGGTCTCATCCTGCTCGATCAGCTCGGCAATGCCGGGAAGGTCGCTGGCCAAGCAGGCCAAGCCTTGGCTCTGGGCCTCCATCAGCACGTTGGGCAGGCCGTCGCGGTCGCCGTCGGCGGTGATCTTGCTGGCCAGGATGAAGAGATCGGCGGCGCGGTAGGCCGCCAGCACCTCGGCCTGCGTCTTGGCACCCAGCCAGTCGATCCGGCTGGAGAGGCCCAGTGCCTCAGCTTGCGCGCGCAAGGCAGCCTGCTCCGACCCGCCGCCGATATGGGTGAAGTGCCAGGCCAGGTCCGGCGGCAAAGCTGCCAGCGCCGTCAGCAGGTCGTCATAGCCCTTCTTCGGCACGGCCCGTCCGACCGACAACAGGTGTACCGGCTGCTCAGGAGCGCTGCCGTCCGGGCCCAGGGCTTTTGGTGGTGCAGCGGGAAAGCGGGTCAGATCCAAACCGTGATAGACCAGGGAGACCTTCGCCGGATCGCCTGCCAGCCCGGCCAAGTGCCGATGGCCCACCTGGGTGCAGGTCACCAGCCACTGCAGCTCCGCCAGCTTCTCACGCTTGTCCCAGTCGGGCGTGGTCCAGATGTCCTTGGCGTGGGCCGAGCAAGACCAGGGCAGCCCGGTAAGGATGGCTGCATAGCGGGTTGCCGAGGCCGGGGTGTGCAGAAAGTGGGCGTAGAGCCAGCTGGTACCCTCGGCTAGCTGGTCCGCGAGCACCAGGGCCTGGCCGAAGCGGCGGATGCGGTTGCGTGTGCGGTCCCGGGCCAGATCGCGAAGAAAGGCGGCCTTCGCCGCCCTGTAGCCAGGCCGCCGGCGCTGGCGCCACCAGCTGGCCAGAACCGTGAGCGGCGCACGGTGCAGGTACTCCGGCAGATAGGTAACGCTCGCTGCAATCTCCGCATTGATCGGGTGACGCGCGGCTTCTCTCGGGCTGCGAAGCGAGTAGATATCCAGCGTCAGGCCAGCTTGCTCCAGACCCAGGATTTCTTGGGCGATGAAGGTCTCGCTCAGGCGCGGATAGCCCTTCAGCACGACCGCGGTGCGGCCTCTTGCGGTGGGCTGCATGCGGGGCCTGTCTAGAGACCGCTGCGCGCGGCGCGTGGTGTCTTGCTGCTGCCCTCGCGGCGAGCCTGCTGCCAACGCCCGGCTAAGCGTACCACGTTCTCCACACCGTCCAGCAAGCCCGGCACCACCACTTCAGACGGTAGGGGCTGCTGCGGCAGGTGGCGGAGCGCGGTGGCCATGTCGGCCGCCTTGCGCTCGCCGTCGTCGGCCAGCATGTGCACCAGCCCCAGCTCTTGCGCCTTGCTGGCGCGCAGGAACTGCTCCTTGCGTGGCTGCGTGCGCGGGATCACCACCGCTCGCTTATCGAAGGACAAGAGCTCGCAGAAGGTGTTGTAGCCGCCCATGCAGACCACCCCGATTGCCTGTTCCATAAGGCTTTCGATCCGCGCTTCGAAGGTGATGGCCTCCACTTGGCGCAGCTTCGCGGCACGGCCAAGGAACTCCGCCTGACGCTCGCTGGCCATGAAGGGGCCCAGCACCATCACCGCCGGGTACGGCAGCTGCTGGTCGCTCTCGTAAGCGCGCAAGACCCAATCAATGATGTCTTCTCCGTCGCCGCCGCCGCCCACGGTGACCAGGATATAGGGCGAAGAGATTTTCTCCAAGGCAGTCCAGCTGCCTGCTGTCGAACTGGCTTCACGCGGCAGGTAGCCGGTGTAGACCATCGACTTGCGGATGGAGGCCGGCAGGTCGATACCGGCCAAGGGCTCGCAGATCTGCGGCAGGCCATAGACCCAGACCTCGTCGTAGTAGCGCGCCAGCGCCTGGACGGAGTTCTTACGCTCCCATTCGCTGGCCAGCAGTTCGGGGTCGTCCATCACATCGCGCAGGCCCAGGATACAGGGCACACCGCGGCGGCGCAGCAGGGCCAAGGTCGATTCTGCCTCACCGCGCAGGCCCAGGGGCTCCTTGTCCACCAGGAAGAGGTCGGGATCGAAAGTCTTGGCCGTGTGCTCCACGATGGAGGCACGCAAGGCCAGCATCTCCTCTAAGGCCATGGGCAGCTTCAGCGAGGTGTAGTCGCCGTTGCGCAGCTTGATGACCCCGGGCACGCGGACGAAGTCGACGCGGGAGCGGAAGTCGAAGGAGCCAATGATGGGAGAGCCCGAGAGGATCAAGACCGAGAGGTCGGGATCGGCCTCTACCAGGGCATGGGCCACGGTCCGGCAGCGGCGCAGGTGCCCCAGCCCAAAGGAATCATGGCTGTAGATCAGAATGCGCCGGCTTTGTCGCCGCATGGTCTCGTGGCCCCCTCTGCCGGCTACCGGCCCCCAGGATTGCCTTTTCTGGTGCCGCCCTCCGCCGCGGCTTGTCAAGCACGGCTGGCGGTTTGTTGTGTCTGTCTGTCGCTTGCGTGACCGTCCGGCACCAGCCCTCGACACACGCAGGTCGGCCGGACGCGAAGCGCTTTGCGCTTCGCCGCAATCATCGCGGCGCCAAGATGACAGCTTGATTTCCCGAGCCAGAGCGTGAGACTGCGCGTCCAGGGCATCAGCAGAGGCGCCCCCGGATCGGAAAGTCGGGTATGGAGCACAACCTTTTTAAGTATGTGTGGCGGCACAGCCGGCCGGAGCAGATCACGATTCTGACTCTGGTGGCCCTGTCGATGCCCTTCTATTTCGTGTCCCTCGACCTGCCGAAGATGATCGTGAACCAGGGCATTCAGGGCCAAGGCTATGGCCCGGAAGAGCTGACTCAGCAGGCCTTGGTGATCTACCTGCCCTTGATGGAACTCCTGACCGGCACCCCGGTGAAGCTCTTCGAAGGCTTCGCGCTGGAGCAGGAGACCATGCTGATCTTCCTCTCCTTCGCCTTTCTTATGATGGTTGTGGTCAATGGCCTCTTCAAGCTGACCATCAACACCCGTAAGGGCCGCATGGGCGAACGCCTGCTGCGCCGTCTGCGCTATGAATTGAGTGACCGGGTTCTGCGCTTCCCGCTGCCGCACCTAAGGCGCATGAAGCAGGCCGAGGTCGCGACCATGATCAAGGACGAGGTGGAGCCGCTGGGCGGCTTCATCGGCGATGCCTTCGTCACGCCGGCCTTCCTCGGCGGTCAGGCCTTGACCGCCCTCACCTTCATCATGGTGCAGTCGGTCTGGCTGGGGGCTGTCTCCTTGGCCATTGTGCTGACCCAGGCCTGGTTGATCCCGCGTCTGCGCCGCCGCCTGCTGATCTTGGGCAAGCAGCGCCAGCTGGCCTCGCGCGCGCTGGCCGGCCGCATCGGCGAGGTGATGGAGGGCGCGACCGAGATGCACGCCAACGACACCTCGAACTACGAGCGTGCCGACCTGGTGAGCCGCCTGGGCCACATCTTCCTGATCCGCTTCGAAATCTATCAGCGCAAGTTCTTCATCAAGTTCCTGAACAACTTTCTCAGCCAGCTCACCCCCTTCATCTTCTATCTGGTGGGCGGCTTGCTGGCGCTGTCCGGCGAGCTGGACATCGGCGCCTTGGTGGCGGTGATCGCCGCCTACAAGGACCTGCCGGGGCCGATCAAAGAGCTGATCGACTGGGACCAGCAGCGTCTGGACGTCACCATCAAGTACGAGCAGGTGATCGAGCAGTTCGAACCGGGGCAGATGATCCCCGCCACCGCGCAAAGCGTCGTCACAGAGACCGCTGCCTGCCTGGAGGGCAACCTGGAGGTCTCCAACCTCTCGCTGGTGGAGGATGACGGCACCCACCGCCTGCAGGGCCTCTCTTTCGAGATGCCGCTCGACCGCCATCTGGCGATCGTCGGCGACAGCAACAGCGGCAAGGAGCGCTTGGCCGGCATCTTGGCCGGCCTGGAACGACCCAGCGGCGGCTCTGTCTTCATCGCCGGCAAAGACCTGACCGAGCTGCCGGAATCGGTGACCGGGCGACGCCTGGGCTATGTCGCGCCCGATGCCTATCACTTCCCCTATTCGGTGCGCGAGAACCTGCTCTACGGCCTGAAGCATGCGCCCTTGAAGCCGCTGGAAGGCGACCCCGATCCGGAGCGCGACTTCAAGGTGCGGGAGACCAAGCGCGCCGGCAATCCGGTGCTGCCCACCGACTACGACTGGGTGGACCGCAGCGGTTTCGGTTCCGACACGGAAGAATCGGAGGCCGAGGCGCTCAGCCGCGTCATCCACTTGGTCGGGCTGGAGCACGACATCTTCCGCTTTGGCATCTACGGCACCATCGATCCCAAGGCGCACCCGCAGATGGCGGAGAACCTCCTGAAGGCCCGGCGCCTCCTAAACGAGAAGCTGGAAGAAGAAGGCCTCTCCGACCTGGTCGACCGCTTCGATCCCGATGCCTACAACCGCAGCGCCACCTTGGCGGAGAATCTGCTCTTCGGTACGACGCAGGAGGCCAGTCTGCAGGGGGCCGCGCTTGCCAGCCACCCGGTGATGCTGGAGGTCTTGGGCCAGACGCAATCCGGCGGCACCAGCCTGCAGCGCGACCTACAAGAAAGCGGCCTCTCCATCGCGCGCACCATGGTCGAACTCTTCGCCGATCTGCCGCCGGGTAACCCCTTCTTCGACCAGTTCAGCTTTATCGAGGCCGATGACCTGCCGGAGTTCCAGGCCCTGATCGCCAAGGTCGACCGCGGCGGGCTGGATGGCTTGAGCGAGGAAGAGCGGGCGAGCCTCTTGCAGCTGACCTTCAGCTACAGCGAGCAGCGCCACCGTTTGGGCCTGATCGATGAGGCCTTGGAAGATAAGATCTTGGCCGCCCGCAAGGCCTTGGCGGAGCGGCTGACCTCCGGTGCCATGGTCGAACTGGAGCCCTACGATCCGGAGCGCTACAACGCCGCTGCCTCCATCCTGGTGAATGTCCTCTTCGGCCGCATGGTCTATGGCCAGGCGGAAGGCGAGGCCACCTTGCAGTACCTCACCGTCCAGGTCTTGGACGAGTTGAATCTGCGCGGTGCTGTCCTGGCCGTCGGTTTGGACTATGATGTCGGCTTTGGCGGCAAGCGCTTGAGCCAGGCGCAGCGCCAACTGCTCGGCATGGCCAGGGCCCTGCTGAAGGATCCCGACCTGCTGATCGTGAACGACGCGCTGGGTGCGTTGGACAGCGCCACCCAGACCCGCATCACCGAGCGGGTGCGCGACGCCCGCGCCGGGCGTGGCATCGTCTGGACCATGACCCGGCCCAAGTCTGCCGAGGGCTTCGACGAAGTCGCTGTGATGAAGGAAGGACAGCTCACCGCCCGCGGCAGCTATGCCGAACTGACCGAAAGCGGTGGCGCGTTGGCAGGAGAGAGCTGAGGCCATTAGACTGGCGGTTCATCGCGCCGCCCGGCAAAAACAGGGGCAGGGAGCCCGAGAGACATGAGCCTGGACACCGAAGTCGAAGCCCTGAAGAAGGTGCCGCTCTTCGCCAACATCGAGCCCAGCAAGCTGAAGCTCATGGCCTTTGCCAGCGAGCGGCTGACCTTCAAGCCGGGCCAGATCTTAGTGCGCCAAGGCGACCAAGGCGATGCTGCCTACATTATCTTGGAGGGCGAAGCCGAGGTGGTGCTGGAGCAGCCGGACGAGAGCGAGGTCGTGGTCGCCACCCTCACCCGCAACGCAGTCCTAGGCGAGATCGCCATCCTTTGCGACGTGCCCCGCACCGCCACGGTCCGCGCCAAGGCCAAGACCGAGACCTTGAAGATCACTAAAGACCTCTTCTTCCGCCTGGTGCAGGACTTCCCCCAGATCGGCATGGAGGTCATGCGCATCCTGGCCGCGCGCCTGGAGAAGACCACCCAAGACCTCTTCGCCGCGCGTGGTGGGCATTGAGCCGGCTTGATTCGGCAATCCGGCGGCTGGAAGCGCAGCGGGCCTGCCTAGACTTCGCCTGTGAGGCGATAGCGGGGCGGCCTGGACCGGTCTTCGAACTCGGCCTTGGTAACGGACGCACTTACGACCACCTGCGTAGCCGCTTGGGCGAGGCCCGCGCGATCTATGTCTTCGAACGCAAGGTCGCGGCCCATCCCGACTGCATACCGCCGGACGAGCGGCTCTACCTCGGCGATTTCGCGGAGACCCTGCCGCGAGCGGCTGCAGAGCATTCTGGCCGAGTGGTGCTTGCCCATGCCGACATGGGCAGCGGGGATGAGGCTGCAAATGCCCGACTGGCCGCCTTCGTCTCGCAAGCACTCGCGCCTGCCTTGGCGCCGGGTGCCTTGGTGCTGAGCGATCAGACGCTCACCCTAGAGGGTGCGGAGACGTTGGACTTGCCGCAGGGTGTGGCCCCTGGGCGCTATCATCTCTATCGCGTGCCCAGCGCTGTTTAGAGCATGGTGGGCTTTGGTTCGAATGCCAATCCACCCACGTACCCCCTCATCCTGAGCAGCGAGTGTTAGCGAGCGTCCGTCGAAGAATGTGCCCCACGTTCGGTGCTAACGGCCCGCCTTTCGACGGACGCTCGCTAGCGCTCGCTGCTCAAGACGAGGGTGTGCTTGAGGGGCTGATGGTTCTGGCTGAACTCAGCATGCTCTAGAGAGCCCGGCCAGGGCGAAGGCGATGCTCGCGGTGCGGGCAGCTTCCTTGTTGCAATGCGGCGGGTCTGGGTCTCCTGGGCGCCGCATGGCCATCCAAACCAGCATCTCGATTGCTGCGCGAGACGCCGCAGCTAAGTCGATGTCGCGGCGAACATAGCCAGCATCGGCCAGTCGCCGGAGGCAGGTCTCAAACTCCATGAAAAAGCGCCGGCGAGCCCCCTTGATGAAGAGCTGCTCCATGACCTTGATCTCGGCTGAGCAGCGGTCGAGAAGGGCAATGAGCTCCCGCTCGCGGCGGAGCAGGTCGTAGGTCTCTTCCAGCACAGCCCTGAGTGTCTGCGGCTGAGGCGGATGGCGAAGCGCAGCTTCCAAGAGCGGCCAGGTCAGGCGTTCTTGCAAGGCCCGCGCTGTGGTCTTCCGCAGCCTGGCCGCATTGAAGGTCACCGGCGTCGTCGCTTCCGGCAGGTCGAAACGGGCGGCGCTCAAGAGTGCGATCTCTAGCAAGGCCTCCTTCTCGGCCACGTAGAGATAGACCGTGCCCGACGCCACGCCCGCACCCCGTGCCACGTCGGCGACCTGCGTCAGCCTTGGCCCGTTCGCGCTCAGCACCTGCCGCGAAGCCCTCGCGATGGCCGCGAGCTTTGCCGGGGCCCGCTTCGGACCCGCGCGAGTTGCAGTGGGGCGCATTTTCTGCTTATCTTGAATGAATGATTCGTTCATTTTTGATAGGTAGCTCCGGAATGACACCCTCTCCTACTGCTCACCGCCGCAACGACGTGGATACGCTGCGCGCCGTGGTGGTCTTGCTGCTTGTGCCCTTTCACACGGCACGGCTCTTCGATGCCGAAGTCTGGCACATGAAGGATCTGGATGCCCCCTTTTGGGTCGCGGACGCCCTCATTCGATCACTCAATGTCGCCCAGATGTCGCTGCTCTTTCTCTTGGCGGGCATGAGTGCCGCCTGGGCGCTTGAGCGGCGCAGCGGCCTGGCCTTCCTGCAAGAGCGCTTCCTGCGGCTGATCGTACCGCTGCTGATCGGCTCGGTGATCCTGGTGGCCCCGCAGGTCTGGGTCGAACGGATTTCGCCAGCTGTGCCGCTGCGGACGAGCCCAATCGACCATGACGGTGACTTCTGGTCCTTTATGGCGACCTACTTCCACTGCTGCTATGCGCAGGCCAACTTTTCATGGCACCACCTCTGGTTCCTGCCTTACCTCTTCCTCTACTGCCTGCCGATTGCCCTGCTGGCCAACGTCGGGGCTGCCAAGGGGTTAGCCCGCTGGATGATCGCAGCACCCAGGCGCCTCTTCTTGCCTGGCTTGCTCATCATTGCGATCGAGGCTGCCCTGCGCCCCTTCTTTCCCAGCACGCACAACCTGATTTGGGACTGGGCCAACCACGCCCACTACGGCTTCCTCGTTCTCTTCGGCTGGTGGCTAGGGCGCAATCCCGAGGTCGAAGTGGCCATCGGCGCCATCCGAAGGGCCGCGGCCCTCCTCGCGGCCTTGTTCCTTGCCCTCTGGTTTGCCTCTATGCCGATCGCTCTGGGCGGATTTGCTCTCCTTGAGACGACGCACGCGATTCGCCACGTCTTCCGCTTCGCCGCCGAGTGGTGCCTACTCTTGGCCCTACTGGGCTACGGTCGGACGCTGCTTAGTCAGCCGATCCCCATTCTGCGGGCCTTCATACCGCTGGCGCTGCCCTTCTATCTCTTTCATCAGACGGTGATCGTTCTTCTGGGCTGGCTCTGGCTGGGCTGGACTGGAGAGCCGCTGGCCAAGGCTCTTGCCATTGGCATTCTGGCTGTTGGCCTGAGCCTCGCCCTTGCCTGGGGTGCGGCACAGCTGGCGCTAACGCGCTTCGCGACAGGCTTGCCATTCCGGAAGAAGCCGGCGCTGCTATCGCAAAGCAGAGCAAGCAGTTAGCTAGGCTCGGACCTTGGTCCGTGAGCCTCGCTCGCGAAGCGCGCGCAGGCGCTAAGCCGCATCCTCTAGCGGCTGGAAGAGGGCTGCCAGGTCCTCTTCGCTGAAGCCGATCTGGCCAGCGTCGCGGCCTTCGAAGAGGGCGTCGGCCAGGGCCTGCTTCTTCGCCTGCAGCTCTTGGATCGCCGATTCCACGGTGCCTTCGGCCACCAGCCGGTAGACGAAGACGGTCTTGTCCTGGCCGATGCGGTGGGCGCGGTCCATGGCCTGGCGCTCGACCGCTGGGTTCCACCAGGGGTCATAGAGGATGACGGTATCCGCTGCCGTCAGGTTCAGGCCGACGCCGCCGGCCTTCAGGCTAATCAGGAAGATCGGCGCCTTGCCTTGCTGGAAACGCTCCACTTCCCGCTGGCGCTGCTTGGTCTCGCCGGTCAGCAGGCAGTAGTCCCAGCCGCGATCGCGGACGTCTCCTTCGATCAGCCGCAGCATCTCCACGAACTGGGAGAAGACCAGGACCCGCCGGCCTTCCTCCACCAAGGATTCCAGCATCTCCAGCAGGCGCTCGCGCTTGGCGCTCTCGTTCACCTCACCGGCGCGGTCCAGCTTCACCAGGGCAGGGTCGCAGCAGGCCTGGCGCAGCTTCAGAAGCGCATCCAGGATGGTGATGCGGCTGGCGCTCATGCCCTTCTCGCGGATGGCTTGGCGGACGCGGGAATCCATAGCGGTGCGCAGGCTCTCATAGAGGCTGCGCTGGCTGCCGTCCAAGGGCACCAGCTCGGTAATCTCCGTCTTCTCCGGCAGGTCGGGGGCCACAGCCTCCTTGGTGCGGCGCAGGAGGAAGGGCTGGATGCGGCCGTTGAGCCGGGCTTGTGCCTCGCTGTCGCCGTCCTTCTCGATCGGCGTGCGGAACTCGTCCTTGAAGCTCTTGCGATCGCCCAGCAAGCCGGGGACCAGCCAGTCATAGAGCGACCAGAGCTCTTGCAGGTTGTTCTCGATCGGCGTGCCGGTCATGGCGACCCGCTGGCGTGCGCGGATGGAGCGGATGCGCTTGGCGGCGTTGGAGGTTGGGTTCTTCACCGCCTGCGCCTCGTCCAGGATCGCCACCTCGAACTCTTGCCGGAAGAGCGTGGCGTAGTCGCGGTTGATCAGCGGATAGGTGGTGATCACCAGGTCATGCTTGGGAATCTGCGGGAAAAGGGCTTTGCGCTGCGTCCCGTGCAGCACCAGGATCGAGAGGTCGGGTGCGAAGCGATAGGCCTCACGCTGCCAGTTGCCGATCAGGCTGGTGGGCACGACCAGCAGGCTCGGCAGGTCCGTGCCCTCCACCAGGTGGCGTTTGACCAGGAGGGAGAGCGCCTGGATGGTCTTTCCCAGGCCCATATCGTCGGCCAGACAGCCGCCGAAGCCACAGTCGCCCAAGGCCGCCAGCCAGCCGTAGCCCTTGGACTGGTAGGGGCGCAGCTTGCCTTTGAGGCCGGGCGGCGCCTGCACCTCCGGCAGCTCGGCCACGCGGCGCAGGCGGTCGCCAAGCAAACGCAGGTTGTCACCGCCGTCGAAGGGGATGCCGGACCCGGTCAAGGCTTCTGCCAAGGCGGAGATCTTGTCGGCCTCGGCCCGATGGAAGGGGTGGCCCAGGCCATAGACGCCCAGGCAGGCCCGCACGATGGGCGCCAGTACGTCGCCTTCCAGGCGCAGCAGGCTGCCGTCGGGCAGGTCTGGATAGAGCACCAGGTCTTCCAGGAAGAAGTCGAGGTCGAAGTCCTCCGGCAGGTCGCCGCCCGGCTCCACTGGCAGGATGCGCACCACCGACAGCACGATGGGCAGCAGATCCAGGCTCTGCTCGCCGGCCTCTACGGTGAGCGAGAAGGAGAACCAGTCGACGCCGGAGGCCTCTTCCTCGATGCCGGCGGCGAAGGTCACCGGGCCGTCATGGATGCGGTAGGGCCAGGTGTCGGTGACATCAATCTGCCAGCCCGCGTTGCGCAGCCGCGGCAGGGTCTCGGCAGTGAAGGTCAGGGCCGCCTTCTCCTCGCCCTCGACCAGGTCGGCGAAGACCCACTCTTCAAAGCGGTCAGATTCTGGAAAGGCCTGATCGCCTTCCTTTTGACCCTCGGCGAAGGTGAGGTAGCGATAGGCGTCCGGCGCATGGGCGCCGCTGTCTTTCAGATGTGCCAGATAGCGATCTTCGGCATCCAGATCGCGGGTTAGGCGAACGACCTGGCCTGCCTCGCCGAACTGCGGGTCTTTGCGCGGATAGGCCGGGGTCAAGTGGCCCTGGTAGTCGAAGGTGATCCGATAGGCCGGGACCGAGACCTCCTGCGCGCCGTAGTCATAGTAGGGCGAGCGTTTCTGCCGTGCGGTCAGGGTGAAGAGGGTCAGATGCGGGACCGGTTTGCCACCCTTGCGGGTGACGCGCTTCAGGGTTTCCGGCAAGGGCAGCTTGCTGCCGGAGAGGCCGCGCAGCACCTTGGCGACCTCGCCAGCGGCCTCCGGCGGCACTGGCGGGGCGGCAACCAGCGCGTTGGCGACGTGGATCGGCAGCTCTTGCTCCAGATGACCCACCCCGCCGCTCACCGGATCGACATAGAGGGCGGGCTTGGTCGGCAGGGCCTGCAGCCTCTGGCCGCGCGTGTCCTCAAGCACCAGCTCCTGGGCGCCCTGGGCGGCGCTTTGCCAGACCAGCTCCGCCTCGCGCTTGCCATCAATGAAGAGCGTCGAGTTGGCGAGGTCGTGCCAATGCGCGCGTCCGGTCTCGACGACGCGGACCACCAGCGCCTCCAGATCTTCAGCCTCGGCCTGCGGGCCCTGGCTGCCCGGCAGGCGACTATTCAGACCATAGGCCTGCAGCATGCGGAAAATGCGCAGATCGGCCGGCAGCACGAAACGCGGCGGCTGATCATAGTGCAGGTTGGTGGTGTTGTAGGCCCGGGCGCCGGCGCCGACACCGCCGTCCTTCTTGATCAGCCCCTTCATCGGTTGGATCACCAACTTGCGGTGCCGGTCGAGGTCGAGCAGATAGAAAATCCGCTCCTTCATCCGCTCCGGCAGCTCGGTCTCTTGGTTTTTGAGCGCGCGGTCGCCCTCTTGCAGGCTCTGCAGCCAGGTCTCGATCTCCGGCGGCAGGGTCAGCGCCATCGGCGTCGCAGCGGCCGGCAGATTGGGCTGGCTGGGCTCCGGCAGCTCGATTTCATCGGCCGCGGCCAAGAGAACAGCGGCCACGTGCTTACAGTTATAGCCGACAGAACAGGTGCAAAGCCCTTCAATTCCAAGCAGTCGGCCCGTGCGTGAAAAGGTTAGGTTGATCGATTGACGGTAGGACTTGCGTCCAGACCCAAGAACAGTTCCGCTGATTTTCTTGCCGCCGGTCACCTCTGCAGAGACCACGGCACCACGGCGGAGGTATTCTTCACCGCGTTGAACGAAGCTGTCTTTTATGAATCGGGTGATCTGCTCTAAAGCGATCGGCATGGGGCTCTCTGGGTCACTCTTGAAAGGGTGAGCCTGGGCCGGTGCGTCGGCAGGATGCCAAGCGGCGGACTCACAAGGATTCGTCAGCAATGCCAGAAATCACTAGGCGGAGAAAGCCGTCAAAGGCGCGCAGCAGCTGTCCTTTTTTGATAGGGCTCCGCTTTGGGCAGCTTTATGGCAAGCGCGTGGCGGTCTGAAGGGAAATGCTACCGCTGGTTCTCGCTGTCTAAGGAATCGACATCCATAAGGCTGCGGGCAAAGGCCTTGGCGTCAAAGGGGCGCAGGTCTTCCGCCCCCTCGCCGACGCCGATGGCGTGGACCGGCAGGCCGAAGCGTTCCGCTAGCGCCACCAGAATGCCGCCCTTGGCAGAGCCGTCCAGCTTGGTGACGACCAGGCCGGTGACGTCCACCAGCTCCTTGAAGGTCGCAACCTGCGCCAGGGCGTTTTGGCCGGTGGTGGCATCCAGCACCAGGATCACGCTGTGCGGGGCCGACCTGTCCTGCTTCTTCAAGACCCGCACGATCTTCGCCAGCTCGTCCATCAGTTCGCGCTTGTTGTGCAGTCGCCCGGCGGTATCGATCAGCAGCAGACCGTCGCCGGCCGCGCGCGCTTGCGAGAGCGCATCGTAGGCCAGGCCGGCGGCGTCCGCGCCGCTTGCCCCGGCGACCACCGGCGCATTGCAGCGCTTGCCCCAGATCTGCAGCTGCTCGATCGCAGCGGCGCGGAAGGTATCGCCGGCGGCCAGGCGCAGCTGCAGGCCCTCGCGCGCGTAGAGCTGCGCCAGCTTGCCGATAGTGGTGGTCTTGCCGCTGCCGTTGACGCCGACGACCAGCACCACATGCGGCTTACGCTCACGCTCAATCACCAGGGGCTGGGCCACCGGCTCCAGGATTTCGGCGATGTCATCGGCCAGGGCGCCGCGCACCTCGGCCTCCGTCACCTGCTTGTCGAAGCGGGTCTTGGCCAGGTTCTCGGTCAAGGTTGCCGCCACGCCGACACCCAGATCGGCGGTGATCAGGGCTTCCTCCAGCTCGTCGAGGGCCTCCTGGTCCAGGCGCCTGCGGGTCAGCGCACCGGTGATCGACTGGGTGATGCGGCTGGAGGACTTGGAGAGGCCCTGCTTCAGGCGGCTTAGCCAACTCATGCTGCATGCCTTCCTTCGCCCGGCTCGCCGACCGGCACAGCGATGAGGCCTGCCGGGCTCAAGGCGGTGATGCGGGCAGACACCAGGGTGCCGGCGGAGACGCTAGCGCCTGGCAGGGACACGAGGGTGAAGTCCTCCGCGCGGCCCTGGTCTGGCGCTTCCATCAAGAGGGTGACGTGGCTACCGATCTGCCGGCTGAGGTGACGGGCCAGCTGTGCCTGCCCCAAGCGGCGCAGCGCGGCGGCCCGGGCCTTGCGCTCCGCCTTTGCCACCTGGGGCATGCGGGCGGCCGGTGTTCCGGCGCGCTCAGAATAGGGAAAGATGTGCAGGTGCGTGAGATTGGCTTCCTGCACCAGCGCTAAGGTCTCGGCGAAGGCTTCCGGTGTCTCGGTCGGGAAGCCGGCGATCAGATCGGCGCCGAAGACGAGGTCCGGCCGGGCCTGCTTGGCCCGGTCGACGCAGGCCAGCACGTCGGCGCGCAGATGCCGCCGCTTCATGCGCTTCAAGATCAAGTCGGACCCGGCTTGTACGGAGAGATGCAGGTGTGGCATCAGCCGCGGCTCGCGGGCCAGCAGGGCGTAGAGGTCCGCGTCGATCTCGACCGGGTCGAGGGAGGAGAGGCGCAGGCGCGGCAGCTCGGGTACTTGGGCCAAGAGCCGGCGGCAGAGCTGGCCGAGGCTGGGCCGCCCCGGCAGGTCGCTGCCGTAACCGGTGATGTCGACGCCGGTCAGCACCACCTCAGCAATGCCGGCCTCCACCTGGCGGCGCACCTCTTGCACGATGGCGCCCAGCGGGACCGAGCGGTTGTTGCCGCGGCCGAAGGGGATGATGCAGAAAGTGCAGCGGTGATCGCAGCCCTGCTGGATCTGCACGAAGGCCCGCGCGCGCTGGGTGAAGGCAGCGGTCAGGTGGCTGGCGGTCTCCTTGACCGTCATGATGTCGCCGACGACGACACCGGGGGATGCCTCGGCTGCCCAGCTTTCCGGCTTCAGCTTCTCATCATTGCCCAAGACCCGGGTGACGCCCGGCAGCTTGGCATAGCTCTCAGGGTCGATTTGTGCAGCACAGCCGGTGACGACGATCTCGGCATCGGGGCGCTCCCGCGCGGCCTTGCGGATGGCCTGACGGGCCTGACGCTCGGCCTCTGCCGTCACCGCGCAGGTGTTCACCACGACCAGAGCGCGGTCGCGCGGCTGCTGCAGGTGGCCGCGCATCACCTCCGACTCATAGGCGTTGAGCCGGCAGCCGAAGGTGATGATCTCCGTCTCTTTGCTCAAAAGAGAATCTCCGGCGGCAGCAGGCCGCTGAAGGCCGTTGCGATGGGGCCGGTCATGGCGACGTGGCCGTTGTCCATCCAAGCGATGGACAGCGTGCCACCGTCCAGCACGACGGAGACGCGCCGCCCGGTCAGCCCGCGCCGGGCCGCATTGACCGCAGCGGCTGACGCACCGGTTCCGCAGGCCTGCGTAATGCCCACGCCGCGCTCCCAAACGCGCACGCGGATCTCGTCGGCCGCCATGAGGCTGGCGACGGCAATGTTGGCACGCTCGGGAAAGAGCGGGTCTACCTCCAGCACCGGGCCCCAACGGTCTAGCGCGATGGCCTCGGCGTCCTCGACAAAGAAGGTCGCGTGCGGATTGCCGACCGAGAGCGCAGCAGGGTTGGAGAGCGGCCCGCGCGAGAGGGGAAGGGACAGCGTGTCCATTGCCCGGGCCAGTGGGATCTCTGCCCAGTCGGTCATCGCCGGACCCAGATCGACGGTCATACGGCCGTCAGCCTCGCGCCAGCAAGCCAGGCGGCCGGCCTGGGTCTCGATCTCCAGCCGGTCGGTCTGCAGCTCTTCGGCCAAGAGCCAGGCGATGCAGCGGCTGCCGTTGCCGCAGGCTCCCACTTCGCTGCCGTCGGCGTTGAGGAAGCGCACGAAGGCGGCCGTGGCAGGATCGCGCGGCGCTTCCATCACGATCAGCTGATCGAAGCCCACGCCGCGCCGCCGGTCGGCAATGCGTGCTGCGGCCGCTGCAGAGATCTCGACTGGGGTCTCGCGCGCGTCGATCACCACAAAATCATTGCCCAGCCCATGCATCTTGCGAAAGGCGAGTGGCGCTCCTTCGGCGCTGCTGCGGGCGGTCTGGGTCACGGGAGGGGCTACCGGCTTGTCTCAATTCTCTGTTGCTTTGACGGCAAGGGTCTCTACCCTTTCATCCAGCTGTGTCAAATAGGCTAGACGGTAAGATAAAGCGACAGCTTGCCGTATCGGGAGAGCGTTCCTAGGTCGTGTAGCGTGAGTGCCAAGGGCTGCGCAAGCAGGCTAGCCCGGACTGTCGAGGCCCGATGGTGCCAAGGCTGCGTCCGACTGGAGATCCCTACCGTTAACACGAGACGTGGTTGTCTGGGGGTCTCGATCAAGGCCTTCGGTTTCAAGGAAAGACAAGACGATGAACGTACCTCTGACGCCTTCTGCCCTGCCCGGTTCCGACCTGGTCAAGCGGCCTTCCCAGAAGGAGGTTGAAGACGCAGTCCGTGTGCTGCTGGCCTGGACCGGCGACGATCCCACCCGCGAGGGTCTCTTGGGCACGCCGGAGCGTGTTGCCCGCGCCTATCAGGAGTTCTTCGCCGGCTATGACGAGGACCCAGAGGCCCTGCTGCAGCGCACCTTCGAAGAGACCGACGGCTACGACGAGATGGTCCTTCTAAAGGGTGTCAGCCTGGAGAGCCACTGCGAGCATCACATGGTGCCCATCCTGGGCGTGGCACATATTGCCTACTGGCCGAAGAAGCGCGTCGTTGGCATCTCCAAGCTGGCCCGGGTGCTGAACAGCTATGCCCGCCGGCTGCAGATCCAAGAGCGTCTGACGGCACAGATCGCCAATACGCTCTGGGATGTGCTGGAGCCCGAAGGCGTCGCCGTAGTGATCGAGGCACAACACCAGTGCATGACGACCCGCGGGGTGAAGAAGCAAGGGGTGGCCATGGTCACCAGCCGCTTGCTGGGCTGCTTCCGCGACGATCCGATGAAGCGTCAAGAGTTCCACATGGCGGTGCGCGGCTAGACCAGTCGCGTAGGCAAGGCGTCATGACCTTCAGCCAGCACCCAGACAGCTACCCCAAAGGCGCGGTCATCACCGGCGCTGCCCGGCGTATCGGACGCGCCTTGGCGTGGGACCTGGCGGGTGCCGGCTATGCGGTGGCGGTACACTACCGCTCGTCTGGCCGTGAGGCTGAGGCGCTGGTGCAGGAGATCCGCGCTGCCGGCGGTAGGGCGGTCGCCCTGGGCGCCGACCTAGCACGTGAGAGTGACGCCGCGACTTTGGTCAGCCGGGCAGAGCGCGCTTTGGGGCCCATCGGCCTTCTGGTGAACAACGCCTCCGTATTCGACTACGACGACATCGCCACCGCTGACCGGCAGAGCTGGGATGCGCATCTGGAGCCCAACCTGCGCGCGCCGTTGGTCCTGACCCAGGGCTTTGTCGAGGCGCTGCCGCCAGGCGATGGCGGTCTGGTGGTGAACATGATCGATGCGCGCGTGCTGAACCCCACGCCGCGCTACTTGAGCTACACCGTCAGTAAGGTGGCACTCTGGTCACTCACCCAGTCACTGGCGCAGGCTCTGGCACCGCGCGTGCGGGTCAACGCCATCGGCCCCGGCCCAGTGCTGCCACCCGACGGCCAGACCGAGGCTGAGTTCGAGGCCCGCTGCGAGCGTCTGCCGCTGCGCCGCCCGGCGGCCTTGGCGGAGATCTGTGCGGCCTTGCGCTTTCTTCTCTCTGCTAAGTCCGTCACCGGCCAGATGCTGGCGCTGGACGGCGGCGACCATCTGGCGGTGAAGCGCAGCCAGCAGCAACCCCTGTCGCTGGAATTGAACCTGCTGGCTGGGAGGCATGCTGTCTCCGACGCTTGACCCTGTGGGCGCGAGCGTCTATCTATCTGCGCTCTTGACAGGAGTGCTGTCTAGGAAAAGGTCCGCGAGGTGCGGATCTCCGTCCCGCCGCGAGGGTTCGCGCCGGGGCGCATTTCTGCTTGGGTGCCACGGGTAACGCGGACTTAAGGGACGCCATGTTTACCTCTTTGCAAGACCGCCTCGGCGGGATCTTCGACAAGCTCACCCGCCGCGGTGCCCTGACCGAGGCGGAGGTGACGGCTGCCCTGCGCGAGGTGCGCATCGCGCTTCTGGAGGCCGATGTCGCCTTGCCGGTGGTGAAGGACTTCGTCGCCAGCGTGCGCGAGCGTGCGGTGGGGCAAGAGGTGCTGCGCTCCGTCCAGCCGGGCCAGCAGGTGATCAAGATCGTCAACGATCATCTGGTCGAGACCCTGGGCAGCACCTCGGAAGGGCTGGATCTGAAGGCCACCGCACCGGTGGTCGTCATGCTTGTGGGCCTGCAGGGCTCCGGCAAGACCACCAGCTGCGCCAAGATCGCCAAGCTCCTGACCGATAAAGAGCGCAAGCGGGTCATCATGGCCTCGCTGGACACCCGCCGCCCGGCGGCGCAACGCCAGCTGGCCGTGCTGGGCGAGCAGACCCAGGTCGCCACCCTGCCGATCGTCGAGGGCCAAGACCCGGTGGCGATTGCCAAGCGCGCCAAGCAGGTCGCGGCCAAAGAGGGCTATGACGTCCTGCTGCTGGATACCGCCGGCCGCCTGGCGATCGATGAAGAGCTGATGGCGGAAGTTGCCGCCGTGCGCGACGCGACCGGCCCGCATGAGAGCCTGCTGGTGGCCGACGCCATGACCGGCCAGGACGCCGTCACCGTTGCCAGCACCTTCAAGGAGAAGGTCGGCCTGACCGGCATCGTGCTGACCCGCGTGGACGGCGATGCGCGCGGCGGTGCGGCCCTCTCCATGCGCGCGGTCACCGGCTGCCCGATCAAGCTGATCGGTGTCGGTGAGAAGCTGGATCAGATCGAAGGCTTCTATCCCGACCGTGTCGCCAGCCGCATCCTGGGCATGGGCGACGTGGTCTCGCTGGTGGAGCGCGCCGCCGAGACCATCGAGCAGGCCGAGGCGGAGAAGCTGGCGGCCAAGCTGCAGAAGGGCAAGTTCGACCTGAACGACCTGGCGAGCCAACTGCGTCAGGTGCAGAAGATGGGCGGCCTCTCCTCGATGATGGGCATGCTGCCCGGCCTGGGGAAGATGAAGGCGCAGATGAAGAACGCCAAGATGGACGATTCCGTCGTGCGCCGACAGCTGGCGATGATCTCCTCCATGACCGAGAAAGAGCGCGCGCATCCGGAAATCATCAAGGCCAGCCGCAAGCAGCGTATCGCCAAGGGCTCCGGCGTCGCCGTCAGCGACGTGAACAAGCTCTTGAAGCAGCATCAAGAAGCCGGCCGCATGGTCAAGCAGCTGAAGAAGATGGGCAAGAAAGGCCTGATGCGCCAAGGCCTCGACGGTCTCATGCCCCCCGGTGGCGGCGGCTTCGGCGGACCCGGTGGCGGCATGCCGCCCGGCGGCTTTGGCGGTGGTGGCTTTGGCGGCGGGGGCCGCAAGCACTAGCCCCCAAGAAACACCAACACAATTCAGAAGACCCTAAGGAGTAAGGTTCCCCATGTCCCTACGTATTCGCCTGGCCCGCGGTGGTGCCAAGAAGCGCCCCTTCTACCGCATTGTCGTGGCCGACTCCCGCAGCCCCCGCGATGGCCGCTTTATCGAGCGGATCGGCAGCTATGACCCCATGCTGCCCAAAGACCACGACAACCGCGTTGTCTTGGACGTGGAGAAGGCGCAGGCCTGGATCGGCAAGGGTGCCCAACCCAGCGATCGTGTCGCCCGCATGCTGGCTGCCGCTGGCGCCATCACCCTGCCGGAGCGTCCGGAGCAGACCAAGCAGCCGAAGCCCAAGGCCAAGGCGCTGGAGCGCTTGAAGGAGCGTGAGGAGAAGGCCGCCGCCCTGGCCGAGGCCGCCAAGGCTGCCGCCGAGGAAGAGGCCGCGCCCTCGGAAGCGCCGGCTGAAGAGGAAGCCCCCGCCGAGGAGGCAGCGGCCGAAGAGGCTCCCGCCGAAGAGTCGAAGGACTCCTAAGGCTCCTCTTGCGGCGCCATGGGCCGGCCCAATCCCGCTCTCTTGCTGATGGGCGTCATCACGGGCGCCCATGGCCTGCGTGGCCAGGTCTCGGTGAAGTCCTTCGCCGAGGTGCCGGAGGATCTGGCCGCTTATGGTCCGCTCTGTGATGCTACTGGCCGTCCTACCTATCGTCTGACGATCAAGGGCCGGACCCGCGGGCAGCTGCTGGCGGCGGTCAAGGGCGTCACCGACCGGAACGGCGCCGAGGCCCTGCGCGGAACCGAGCTCTTCTTGCCGCGCGCGCTGCTGCCGGATCTGGACGAAGAGGAGGACTTCTACTACGCCGATCTTATCGGATTGCGTGTAGAAGAGGTCTCGGGCAAGATCTTAGGCCAGGTCGCGGCGGTCCAGAACCATGGCGCCGGCGATCTCTTGATTTTGCGCGGGGAGGGGGGAACGGAGATCATTCTGCCCTTTACCAAGGCGGTGGTACCGACGGTCGATCTTGCTGGCGGCCGTCTGCTGGTCGTGCCGCCGGAAGAGGTAGTGGTCCCACCGACCCCGCGGGCAGAAGAGGAGACGAGGGATGGCTAACGTACCCCTGCCCCGCGCTTGGCGCGCTACGCCTGGTGGTGCCAAACGCGCCCGTGCGCTCGGTTTGGCCTTTCCTGGCCGGCCCGGCGCCAACAACGCCATCACCGACGTGCCTGGTGTGACCATCGGCACTGCCACCCTGATTTCGGGCGAGGGCGCCTTGACGGTCGGCGAAGGCCCGGTGCGCACCGGCGTAACCGCCATCCTGCCGCGCGGTCGCGATGGCCTGTCCACGCCCTGCTGGGCCGGTTCCTCCATGCTGAACGGCAATGGCGAGCTGACCGGGTCCTGGTGGCTGGCAGAGACCGGGCGGCTGGAACTGGCCATCACCCTGACCAACACCCATTCCGTCGGTCTAGCCCGTGACGCCAGCCTGGAATGGGCCTTCCGCCATATGAGCGGCGCGGCCCTAGCGCAAGACTGGGGCCTGCCGGTCGCGGCTGAGACCTATGACGGCTATCTGAACGACATCAACGGCTTCCACGTCACTAAAGAGGACGTCTTCGAGGCGCTGGAGTCCGCCAAGGACGGTCCGATCGAGGAGGGCTCGCTGGGCGGCGGCACCGGAATGATCTGTTATGGGTTCAAAGGCGGCAATGGTACCGCATCGCGCCAGGTCAGGGTGGGCGGACTCGGCTTCACTCTGGGCGTCTTCGTGCAAGCGAACTTCGGCAAGCCCAAGGATTTGACCCTTTTGGGCCGCCGTATCGGTCAGAAGGTTGAGGACAAAGACGGCATTGCTGACGTCGCTATCGACCGGTGCGGCAGCGGCTCGATCATCGCGGTCATCGCCACCGACGCGCCGCTCTTGCCGCATCAGCTGCGCCGCCTCGCCCGCCGCGTGCCTTTGGGCTTGGCCCGCACAGGCACCCAGGGTGATCATTCCTCTGGCGATATCTTCCTTGCCTTTTCCACTGCCAACGCCGAGGCCTTGAACGGCGAGGGCCTGAAGCAGGCGAGCTTCTTGAGCGAGGACAGCCTAGATCCGCTCTTCGGCGCCGTGGTCGAGGGCGTGGAAGAGGCCATCGCCAACGCACTGGTCGCCAACAAGGACCTGCGCGGCATCAACGATCGGCTGGTTCGGGCTTTGCCGCATAGTCTGCTGCGTTAAGGACCAGCCGGCTGGCTACTCTTCTGGGCTAAAGCCTGCTGGCTTTCGACTGAAACGCTTAGCAACCGCGCACCCCTCTCCTGAGCATGTCGAAGCATGTGCCTCAAGCACCGAGCTTAGGACAGATCCTTCGACAGGCTCGGCCCTTCGACAAGCTCAGGAGAGGGCGGCGCTTCTGGAACGGCCTCTTTAGCGCGGCAAGGGAAAACCTGCCGGACTCTCCAGCCCTGGGGTCTGCAAAGACAGGGCCAGGAACTGGCTGCCCATGCCCTCTGGATCGATCAGGCGCTGGCAGGCCGCCGCGACCTTGTCGGCGGCCTCTTGCACCAGGCCTTGCTGCAGGCCAGCACAGCGTTCCTCCAGGCCCAAGGCTAACAAGAGCTGACGCTGACTGACCGGGCCGTGCGCCTCGACGGCGTCGGCGGCCCTCACCAAAGCTGAGAAGTCGACCTGAGCGGTGAGATCGACCTGGCCCGGCCGGGTCAGTGGCGCTACCCGCTGATGTCCGGCGACAGCTTGCAGGCTGCCTTTCCACGGCCGAGCGGCATAACCGTAGTCGATGATGACTGCTGCTCCAGGGTCAGCAGCCAAGCGCCCGGCGATCTGGCCGGCCAAGGTCTCCGCCGGCAGCGAGACCTCAAAGACCGCCCCCTCCGGCGCAGCGTCCAGGTCATCCGGCAGCAGGCTGGGTGGCAGCGGACCAGAGAGCGCGATGGTCAGCCCGCCTTCACCGTCACGCACCACCAGCCGCTCGCGCCAGCCCTCGGGACTGCGTTCGAACTGACGGATCGGCAGGGCGTCGAAGAGCTCGTTGGCCAGCAGGATGCTGGGACCGCTCAGCACCTGGTCGAGGGTCTTGTGCCAGGTGACAGCCACACCGCTTAGGGTCTCAGCCTGGATGGCGGCCAGCCGCGGGCTGGCCTCGACCAGATGCACCTCAGCAGCCGCGCGACAGTCCGGCAAGAGCGCCAGGGTGCGCAAGACGTCGGCCATAAGGGTGCCGCGCCCTGGCCCCAGCTCGATCAGGTGAAAGGGAGCCGGTTGGCCCAACCGCTGCCAGGCCTCCAGGCACCAGAGGCCCAGGAGCTCGCCGAAGACTTGGCTGATCTCTGGCGCCGTCACGAAGTCTCCGCCACGCCCAGCTTCATCACCCAAGGGCGTAGCGCGCGTATAGTAGCCGTCATCCGGATCCAGCAGTGCGGCCACCATGAAGTCGGCAATGGTCAGCGGACCTTGGGCGGCGATGCGCCGAATAAAACGCTCTTGCAGACGGCTCATGCGTTGCGCCATCGGTCGGAGACCGATGGTCCGGCACCGGCCCGCTCCCCCGCCCGGCCACCCACGCCAGTATGCTCATTGGATGACCGGGAGGGGGAGCGGGCCGGTGCCGGAGCGATGAGCCTGCTCATCGCCGCTCAGAAACCGTGGTGTCCGTCGTTTCCGGCCCGCGCAGCCGCCAGAGGAAGAAGAGGCCGATCAGAATCATTGGGATGGACAGCAGCTGGCCCTGGGTCAGACCACCGAAGATGAAGCCCAGATAGGCATCGGGCTCACGCCAGAACTCGTCGATGAAGCGGGCGAGGCCATAGGTCAGCGCAAAGGCAGCGGAGATGCGGCCGGGCCGCGCCAGCCAACCCAGCTGGATCAGAATCCGAAGCACGACGAAGACGACGAGGCCCTCGGCAAAGGCCTGGTAGAGCTGGGAGGGGTGACGCGGGATGCCGCCAGCTGCCGGGTCGGGAAAGATCATCGCCCAGTCGCCGTCATGCGCCCGACCCCACAGCTCGCCATTGATGAAGTTCGCGATGCGGCCCAGGAAGATGCCGATCGGCGCGCCAGCTGCCACCAGGTCGGAGATCACGAAGAAACGCAGCTTATGCCGCCAGGAGACGTAGAAGAGCGCTGCGATAACCCCCAAAAAGCCGCCGTGGAAGGACATGCCGCCCTGCCAAATCTTGAAGATATCCAGCGGATTGGCGAGGAAGTAGGAGGGTTGATAGAAGATCACCAGACCCAGACGCCCACCGATCAGGATGCCCAAGGTGGCCCAGAAGACCAGGTCATCGATGGCCGCTTTGGTCGCCTGGCTGTCCGGCCGTCTGGCCAGCGCCCGGCAGTAGAGCCAGGCAAGCAGGATGCCGACGATATAGGCCAGCGCGTACCAGCGGATCTGCAGCGGCCCGACCTCTAGAGCGACCGGGTCGATGACCGGAAAGGGCAGCGTGAGGAGCGGCGTCATCAGCGGTAAGGATCCTCGCGCAGCAGATAGTCATGCAGATAGCGCTGCACGCCATCCTCGACCGACAGGAAGGGCTTGTCATAGCCGGCGGCCCGAAGCCGCCCCATCTCGGCCTTGGTGTAGTACTGATAGCGGGGCCGCAGCTGTTCCGGCGTCGGGCGGTAGCTGATGATCGGCTTGCGGTTCATCGCCGCGAAGACGGCGCGGGCCAGGCGGTTAAAGGACTGCGCCTCGCCGCTGCCGATGTTGAAGAGGCCGCTGACCTGGCCCTCCTCCAACAGCCACTCCATCACCGATACACAGTCGCCGACATAGACGAAGTCGCGCAGCTGCTCGCCATCGGCATAGTCCGGGTGGTGCGAGGCGAAGAGGGTGGCGCTGCCGCTCTCTTCCACCTGCCCGAAGACGTGATGCGCGACAGAGCGCTGACCGCCCTTGTGATACTCATTGGGGCCATAGACGTTGAAGAACTTGAGGCCCGCCCACTGCGGCGGACGCTCCCGGCCCTCAGCCACCTCGCGCAAGGCCCAGCGGTCGAAAAGGTGCTTGGACCAGCCATATCCGTTCAGCGGACGCAGGCGCGCCAAGGCCTCCGGGCTGGCGTCGTCCTCGAAGCCCGCGCTGCCGTCGCCGTAGGTGGCGGCCGAGGAGGCATAGAGCAGTGGCACGCGTTGGCGCGCACAAAGCCGCCAGACCTCTTGGCTAAGCCGCAGGTTGTTGGCGACCAAGCGATCCAGATCGGTCTCGGTAGTGGAGGAGATAGCGCCCAGGTGGATGACGCCCTTCAGGCCGCGCCGCCCCTCCAGCCAGCCGAGCAGCTCCTGCGGCGGCACAATGTCCTCCAGCAGCAGCTTGGCGATGTTCAGCCACTTCTCGTCCTGGCCCAGGCTGTCGGCGATGACCACGCGCTCGCCGCGTTCCACCAGGCGTGCCGCCAGGTTCGATCCGATGAAGCCGGCACCGCCGGTGACGAGGTACATCGCGCTTGCTTGCCTCTCTCTAGCCTGGGCGCCGGAGCAGCCCAGTAATCCTTGGCGCTTATAGAGGGTCGCTCGGCAGGCCAGCAAGCACAGTGGCGTGAGGCGCCTTGGGGCCTTCCCCGCAACCAAGGGCTTGCGCTATCACGCCTTCCGTCATGGCTAGCGATCCTTTTCACCGCTTCTTCAAGCGCGGCATTCCCTTCAACGACCATCTCGGCATTCGCTTCGAAGAGGAGACCGAGGCCGGACTTTGCTATCGCATGCCGGTGCACGAGGGCCTGGTCGGCGATCCTGAGAGCGGGGCGCTGTTCGGCGCGGTCCTCTTCGCGCTCTTGGACTATGCCCTAGGCTCGGCCTGCGGGCTCAAGGTCGCGCCCGCCAGCGCGGTGGCAACCATCGATCTGCGCATCGACTACACCCGCCCGAACGAGCCCGGCCGAGATATCTTCGCGGAGGGCATCTGCTATCGCCTAACCCGCGACGTCGCCTTCGCCCGGGGGACCGCCTTCCACAAGGGCCCCGGCCCAGGAGACCGGCGCCTGCTGGCCAGCGCGCAAGGAACCTTCACTATCTACGACACGCCGCCTGAGTGGCTGCAGGACCCGGCAGCATGACCAGCGATCTGACCGCCCGCCTCAGCGCCGCACGTGAGGCCGACGATGTCTCCGCCTTCCTGGCCTGCATCCCCTACGCCGGTTTCCTGGGCCTGACGGCCGAGCTGATGGAAGGCCGGCTGACCGTCACCCTGCCTTTCACGCCCAGCCTGGTCGGCAACACCTACATCCCGGCCCTGCACGGTGGCGCCCTGGCCGGGTTGATGGAGGTCACGGCTGCCATCGAGCTCCTCTGGCAGCACCAGTCCATCGGCATTCCCAAGGTGATCACCAACACAGTCGACTACCGCCGCCCGGCACGAGAGCGCGACAGCTTCGCCCAAGCAACCGTTACCCGCCTCGGCCGGCAACTGGCGACGGTGACCGTCAAGGCCTGGCAGGACTACAGCGACCGCCCGGTTGCCAACGCCCAAGCACACTTCAAGCTGGGGCGTTAGAGCAAATCCCGAGCGAGGTGACCCACCTCGCGACGATGATTTGCTTCAACACAAAAAAGGGCTAGAGCGGGTGAAGTGAGCCGTAGCGAACGAAGGCCGGCTCTAGAGCAAGATGAGTTCGGATAGAAGCAGTGTTTCCACAAGCACTCCCTCGTCTTGAGCAGCGAGCCGAAGGTGAGCGCCCGTCGAAAGGCGGGCCCCAGGGCTCGGT
>JBCBSF010000014.1:0-71661 GCA_039819325.1 Pseudomonadota bacterium
CCAGTCCAGGATACTCCCGTGGGTGGCCGGGCGGGGGAGCGGGCTGGCGCCGCCGGTCACGCCAGTGACCAAGAAACAAAAGAGGAGGGAGGCGTAGTCATGACTGCCAGCATCATCGATGGAAAGGCCTTCGCGGCCGGCCTGCGCGCCCGCGTCGCGAGCGAGGTCTCGCGTTTGAAGCGCGAAGCTGCCTTTACGCCTGGCCTGGCCGTGGTGCTGGTCGGCGAAGATCCGGCCAGCCAGGTCTATGTGCGCTCCAAGCACAAGGCGACTGTCGAAGCCGGCATGGAGTCCTTTGAGCATCGCCTCTCTGCGGACACGGACCAAGCGACGCTCCTCTCACTGATCGCCGATCTCAATGCCGACAGCACGGTGAACGGCATCCTGGTGCAGCTGCCGCTGCCCAAGCAGATCGACGAGCAGGCGGTGCTGGCCGCCATCGATCCGGCCAAGGACGTGGACGGCTTCCACGTGGTCAATGTCGGCAAGCTCGCCAGCGGCGCCAGCGACGCGCTGGTGCCCTGCACGCCGCTCGGCTGCCTCTTGCTGCTGCGCGACCACCTGGGCAGCCTGGCCGGCATGAACGCGGTCGTCGTCGGACGCTCCAACATCGTCGGTAAGCCCATGGCGCAGCTCCTGATCAAGGAGAGCTGCACGGTGACCGTCGCCCACTCCAAGACCAAGGACCTGCCGGGTGTGGTCCGCTCTGCCGACATCGTGGTGGCCGCCGTGGGCCGGCCGGAGATGATCCCCGGCGACTGGATCAAGCCGGGTGCCACGGTGATCGACGTCGGCATCAACCGCCTACCGCCTGCAGAAGAGGGCGCCAAGGGCCGGCTGGTCGGTGACGTGGACTTCGAGAGCGCCAAGGCAGTGGCCGGTGCCATCACGCCGGTTCCGGGCGGAGTGGGACCCATGACCATTGCCTGCCTGCTGGCCAACACGGTGACGGCTGCCTGTTTGGCACGGGGGCTGGCCGCGCCGAAGTTCTAGAGGCGTGCAGCGCTTAGACTTTCCCGTTTGCCTCCTGCGTACCCCTCGTCTTGAGCAGCGGGCGTAAGCCCGCACCTGTCGAAAGGCGGGCCCCAGGCTCGGTGCTAACGGCCCGCCTTTCGACGGCCGCTCGCTTGCGCTCGCTGCTCAAGACGAGGGAGTGCTTGGGGAAACGCTGCTTCTGGCTGAACTCATTCTGCTCTAGTCGGACCACCTTGCCACGCAATCCCCGGCCTGGTCGATCGCAGGCGACATCCGCCCAGGCGCCCGAACCGTGTAGACCGGGCGGCGGAAGACTGGCGTGTTTGGCACCATCCCCAATTGGCCAGACTGCAGCGCTGGCTGAACCATCCGGCGGTCGAGATAGGCAGACCCGCCCCGCTCCAAGATGAGAGTGAGCGCCAGTTCCGGAGAACCGACCGAGAGGCGGGGGAGGTCTCCGCTGTCAAAGGCTTCCGCCTGCAGGTCCAGGAAGCCTTCGCCCCAATAGACCTCCACGTAGCTCTCCAGACGAGGTGCTGCCTGGCTGGCTGCATCAGGAGTGGCGACCAGCACTACCTCTTGTGAGCCCACCGGACGCACGTCGAGATCCGAGGTCAGGCGCGGGATGAAGACCACTGCCAGGTCCAAGAGGCCGCCGGAGACCTGGCGCACCAGGGCGTCGGAAAACTCCGGCTCAATGCGCAGCGCCAGTTCGGTCGGCAAGGAGCGCACCAGGTGCGGGCCAAGACTGGAGAGCAGATAGTTCTGCAGGCCGATCGAGACCCTTCCCGCCGTGCCGCTTGGCAGGCGCGCCAAGGCGCGGCCCCGCTCCAGCGAGGTAACCGCGATCTCGGCATAGCGGCGAAAGCGATGGCCAGCTTGGGTCAGCTGTGCGCCGGCCCTTCCCCGATCGAAGAGGGCCTCGCCGACTGCCTCCTCAAGGGTCTTGATGCGTGCGCTTAGGGTGGGTTGCGGCGTGTTCAGCCGCTCTGCCGCCCGGCGGAAGCTGCCGGTTTCAGCCAGGGTCAGAAAGCTGCGGAGCTGCTGCAGGTTCATGTTGGAACGGACAGGATGAAGGCCGAACCCAAGAGCACTCCCTCGTCTTGAGCAGCGAGCGCAAGCGAGCGTCCGTCGAAAGGCGGGCCGTTAGCACCGAGCCTGGGGCCCACCCTTCGACAGGTGCGGGCTTGCGCCCGCTGCTCAGGGTGAGGGGTACTTGGGTGGAGGGTCATCAAAGCCGAACCAATCATGCTCTAGTCAGTCCAAAAAACTGATCAAAACACTAAAATCAATTTGCTTTTAGGATCAAGCCACTTGCCTCAGGTTGCCTCCCAGAAGACGTAAGAGGAGGATCACATGGAACGCGATGAGGAGAGCAGCTTTAGACTGGGTGATTGGGTTGATCTGGACCGCTACCCCCTGCAGGCGCGCGCGTCCTTGGCCTATTGGGACAGCGTGCGCCGGGCCAGGCGTGGCCTGGGCACGGAAGAGTGCGCCTATCTGCCAGACTTCCTCCGGCCCGATGCGATTGAGCGGATGCAGGAGGAAGCACGATCGCTGCTGCCTTCAGCCGTCTACTTTTCGCAAGAACACAACCCATACTTCAGCAAGGTCCCGGAGGAGGCGGCCGCGTGGGACCCGCGCCGTAAGATGGGGCGGAAGACAAACGGCCTGGTCCCCGGCGATGCCTTCCCGCGCTCTGGGCCGATCTGGAACCTCTGCCGCCACGCGGCGGTCAAGGGCTTCGTGGAGGACTGCCTCGACGCGAAACCGCTCTACTTCTACGAGGATCCCTATGGCTGCTTGAACGTCTCGGTGCAGCGTCAAGGCGAGGAGTTCGCCTGGCACTTCGACACCAACGAGTTCACCATCTCTTTGCTGCTGGAGCAGCCGGAGCGGGGCGGTGTCTTTGAGTTCGCGCCGAACATCCGGACGCCGGAAGACGAGTGCTATCGCGATGTGGCGGACCTGCTGGAGGGCGACCGCTCGAAGGTCGTGGCCTTGGATCTGAAGCCTGGCGACTTGCAGCTCTTTAAAGGCCGCTACTCGGTGCATCGGGTGACGCCGGTCGAGGGCGAGCGGCCTCGGCTGATCGCGCTCTTCGCCTATTCACGCGCGCCCGGCATGTACGCCACGCCCGAGCGCTCGCAGCAGATCTGGGGACGGGTGCACCCAGACCAGATCGCCGCCCTGGAGCACCACAGCCGGGCCGATGCGCTGGTTGACTAGCCAAGGAGGGCGCTCGGACCCCGAAAAGAGGTCCGAGCGCCCTTTGGGCCTCTAGCTGAAGAAGAGCCCGCTCTTGGTCATCGGCAGGACGGTGATCCTGGGCCCGCCGGCGGCGCGGATGGCGTTGGCCAAGGCCGGCGCAGAGGGCGGCAGGCCAGGCTCACCGACACCGGTCGGGGCCTCGGTCGAGGGCTGGATGTGCACCTCGATCGTGCCGATGGTGCCCATGCGCAGGATCTCATAGTCGGGGAAGTTCAGTTGCTCCACTTCACCCCCGGCCAGAGTGATCTCCTCCCGCAAGGCAGCGCTGATGCCGTAGCCGATGCCGCCTTCCATCTGCGCCTTGATGACATCGGGATTGACGGCCAAGCCGCAGTCCACCGCGCAGACGATCCGCTCGATGGCGACTTCGTCGCCGTCCCGTGCGACCTCGGCCACGATGGCGACGTAGCTGCCGAAGGACTTGTGGACAGCGATCCCGCGACCCTTGCCCTCAGGCAAGGGAGTGCCCCAGTCAGCCGCCTTGGCTGCCAACTGTAGGACGCCACGCAGGCGCTGGCGATCCTTGTCTTCGCCCTGAAGCAAGGCAAGACGCAGATCGACCGGGTCCTGGCCACCGGCTTCGGCTGCCATGTCCAAGGAGACTTCCATGGCATAGGCCGTATGGGTGTGACCGACGGCCCGCCACCAGAGGACCGGGACCTGGGACTCTCCATCGCTCAAGCCGACCGAAAAGGCGGGGAGACCGTAGAAGGTATCCGACAGACCCTCGATAGAGCTGTGGTCGATCCCGTTGTGGACCAGCATGGACTCGAAGGGCGTGCCCTTCAGGATGGGCTTTACCGCCAGGCGATGATCCCAGCCGGCAATGGCGCCCTCTCCGTCCAGACCGATCTTGGCGCGGTGCACCGCCAGCGGGCGGTAGTAGCCTCCAGTCAGATCGTCCTCACGGGTCCAGGCCAGCTTCACCGGCGTCTTGCGGCCGAGCAGGGCGAAGGCCATGGCAGCCTCCGCCTGATAGTCCGAGTTCGGCGTTGCCCGGCGCCCGAAGGAACCGCCGGCATAGACGGTCTCAATCTCCACCGCGCTCGGTGGCAAGCCAAGGACGGCGGCGACGGTTGGGTGGGTGATGGCTTGGAACTGGGCGCCGTCATAGATCTTCACGCCCTGGTCGGTCGGGGCGATGACGCAGCAGAGCGGCTCCATCGGCGTGTGCGCCAAGTTCGGGAAGTGGAACTCCGCCTCCACCACCTGCGCGGCACCAGCGAGGGCCGCCTCGCTGGTCTGCTGATCAGCCTCAGCCCGGGTTTGGAACTGTGGGTTCTCCAGCAAGGCCTGATGGTCTGCCAGGATCTGAGCAGTGTCCCGGTTCTCTGCCTGGCTGAAGTCCCACTCGGCGGTGATGGCCTGGCGTGCCTGAATGGCCGACCAGGTATCCTTGCCGAAGACGGCGACACCAGTGCCGGTCGTCAGTGCCTGAGCACCCAGATAGCCGGACTGGCCCTCGGCGCCGGAGGCATCGAAGCTGGTGAGGGTCGCACCGAAGCGCGGTGCTCGCAGGATGACGGCGGTCACCATGCCGGGCAGATGCAGGTCGGTCGCAAAGATCGCCGAGCCGTCGGTCTTGGCGCGGCTGTCTTTACGCGGCAGGTCGGCCTTGCCGATCAGGGTAAAGGCCTCCGGGCTCTTCAGCAGCGGCTCCTGCGGCGGGGTCAGGCTGCTGGCGGCCAGCGCGAAGTCGCCCAAGCCGGCAGACTTGCCGCCGCCGCTGATCACGCCCTTTTCGACGGAGATCTCGGCCGGGTCCAGGCCCCAGGTCTTGGCGGCGGCCTCGACCAAGACGGCACGGGCCGCAGCACCGGCCTGGCGGTACTGCATGAAGGAGTTGGCAATCGCGGTGGAACCGCCCGTGCCCTGCGCGCCAAAGGCCAGATTGGCGTAGCGCGCGTTGTCTGAGGGGGCGAAGGTGACGGCGATCTGGTCCCAGTCGGCATCCAGCTCTTCAGCCACCAGGGTTGGCAGGCCGGTGGAGGTGCCTTGCCCCATCTCGAAGTGCTTGACGACAACGGTGACCGTGCCGTCCTCGGCGATGGAGACAAAGGGATTGAAGACGACGTCTTGCGTGCCGGCGGCCAGCAGGCCTTTCGTCGAGAAGCCGACGGTCAGGACTGCGCCAGCCCCCAGGGCGGTGCCGCTGGCGGCCAGGAAGCCGCGCCGTGAAGTGATAAGCGTCATGGCCTAGCCCTCCGCCTTGGTTGCGGCCTGGTGGATCGCCGCGCGGATACGCTGATAGGTGGCGCAGCGGCAGGCGTTGCCGGCCATGGCCGCGTCGATGTCGGCGTCGCTGGGCTGCGGCGTCTCGTTCAAGAGCGCCACGGCCGACATGATCTGCCCGGACTGGCAATAGCCGCATTGCACCACGTCCAGATCGCGCCAGGCCTGCTGCACGGCCTCAGCCGTCGGGCCGGAGAGGCCTTCGATGGTGGTGACCTCGCTGCCCTCCAGATCCTCGACGAAGGTCTGGCAAGACCGGGTGGGCCAGCCATCGATCATCACCGTGCAAGCCCCGCAGGACGCAACACCGCAGCCGAACTTGGTACCGGTCATCTGCAGCTCGTCGCGCAGTACCCAGAGCAGCGGCGTGCCGGCTTCGGCCGTGACCGCCCGCTCTTCCCCATTGATCGTCAGTTTACGTCCCATAGGGCGTGAAGCTCCCTTGGTTGTTTATCTAGACATTGGAAAGTAGGGTGCGATCCGGCGAGTTAAAGATCGCATCACTTTTTCCCTGGCCTGGTCTACTCTGAAGCAATGGCAAAGGGAGACCCGCTATGCAGGCGCCGCCTGCTCCTAACCAGCTGCGCCAGCGTCGCGCTCTTGGCGCTCGGCGGACCGCTTGCAGCCGATGATCGCCTCGCGCGTTTCATGGCGCGATCGCGCGCGCTGACCGGACTTCCAGACCTCGATCGAGGCCTCGGCGAAGGGCTCCTCGCTGGGTTCCAGGCCATGGGCAGGGCGTCTCCCAGCGACGCGGAGCTGCTTGAGGCTTGGTACAGCGGCAACAGCGGCGGGGAGGTGGTGAGCTACACGGAGGCCGCGATCTGGCAGGTGCTGACCTTCACCAAACCCCAGGGCTACTGCGGCGGCGCCTTGGGCTACTGGGGGGAGCCACCAGCATGACCGAAGTTGTCGACTGCGATGTTGCGGTGATTGGTGCCGGCGTGGCCGGTGCCTTGCCGGCAGCGGCCTTGGCCGACGAGGCCCGCGTGGTGATCCTGGAGGCTGGCCCGCGTATCGACCGGCAAGAGACCTTGGAGAGGTTTTGGCAGGCGCCGGTGAAGCTGCCTGAGGTGCCCTATCCCGGTTCAAAGATCTATCCGCATCCTGTGACCGGAGACCCGGATGTCTGGTACGTGCAAGAGGGTCCAGAGGTCTTCCAATCGACCTATCTGCGGGCCGTCGGCGGCACCACCTGGCACTGGCTGGGGACGGCCCTGCGCTTCGTCCCGGAGGACTTTCACCTGGCCTCGCGCTTCGGCCGCGGCGTCGATTGGCCGATTGGCTACAACGACCTGGCACCTTGGTACGAGGCAGCCGAAAGGGCCCTCGGCGTTGCCGGTGACGCGAGCGACGACCTGGGCTCCCCGCGCGCGGGACCCTTTCCGCTCCCCGTGATCCCTTTGAGCTACAGCGACAAGGTCTTCGCCAAGGCCTTGGCGGGAACGGACCTGGGCGCCGTGCGGCCAACGCCGCAGGCCCGCAACTCTGAGCCCTATCGGGGGCGCCCGACCTGCTGCGGCAGTGCCTCTTGCATTCCCATCTGCCCGGTGCAGGCCAAGTGGGATGCCACCCAAGCCCTGGCAGAGGCTGAGGCCAAGGGTGCGCGGCTCTTGGACTCTGCGGTGGTGGTGGGCTTGGAGACGGGGCCGGACGGGCATATTTCGCTCGCCCTGGTGCAACGGCCTGACGGCAGCCGCTTCGAGGTGCATGCGAAGGTCTTTATCTTGGCCGCGCATGCGATCGAGTCACCGCGTTTGCTGCTGCATTCGGCCAGCGAAGCCTATCCCCGCGGCCTTGCCAACTCTTCGGACCAGGTGGGGCGCAACCTGATGGATCACCCCATCCAGCTCTCCTGGGCCTTGGCTCCAGAGCCGGTCTGGCCCTATCGCGGCCCCCTCTCGACGGCTGGCATCGAGACTTTCCGGAGCGGCGGCTTTCGCAGCAGCCGTCCGGCCTCTCGGCTGGAGTTCGGCAATGATGGCTGGTCCTGGCCGACAGGGGCGCCCATCACGACGGCCGAGCGCTTGGCCAAGAGTGGTCTGACTGGCCTGGCCTTGCAGGAGGCCTTGCGGCAGGAAGCCTCACGCCACTTACGTCTCTCGACCCTCGTCGAACAGCTGCCGGCAGCGGAGAACCGCATCGACCTGGCCCCGGATCAGCGCGATCACTACGGCGTCCCGCGCCCGCGGGTTCACTATCGCGTCGGCGACTATGCCCGCGCCGGCTTGCTCCATGCCGAGCAGCATCAAGACGCGATCTTTAGGAAGATGGGCGCCAGCGACATCCAGCATGCCGACGACTTTTCTGGTGCAGGGCACATCATGGGCACGGCGCGCATGGGCGAAGATCCCGATACCTCGGTGGTCGATGCCGACCTGCGGGCACACGATCACCGGAACCTCTTCATTCTGGGCTCCGCTGTCTTCCCCACCGGTGCGACGGCCAATCCGACCCTGACCATCGCCGCGCTCAGCCTGCGTGCGGTGGAGGCAATTCGCGCGATGCTCGGCGCCTGATGCGGCTTTCCCAGGATTCCTAGGTGGAATCGCCGTCGCGCTTTCGGCTAGGCTCTTGCGCAAGGCCGCGCTTCATGATGGCCAGGGGCTTTACGTCAATCGCGAGACAGGTAAGGGAACGCAGCCGATGCGCGATCGCTATGGCAAGCTGCTGCGCGGCCTCTTTGAGGCTGCCGTAGCCGCTGCCCAGCCCGCAAAGGTCTTGAGCGCCGCCCTGCCGGAACCACCGGCAGGCCGCACCCTGGTCGTCGGCGCGGGAAAAGCCTCTGCCGCCATGGCTGCTGCTTTGGAAGCGGCTTGGCGCGGCGGTCCCCTCTCCGGGCTGGTCGTGACCCGCTATGGCCACGCGGTCCCCTGCCAGTCCATCGAGACCGTCGAGGCTGCGCATCCCGTGCCGGATGCTGCGGGAGAAGAAGCGGCAGGGCGTATGCTGGCGCTCGCAAACAGCCTGGGCGAGGGCGACTTGATGATCGCACTCATCTCCGGCGGTGGCTCCTCGCTCCTCTCCCTGCCCGCACCCGGTCTGACCTTAGCAGACAAGCAGGCGGTCAATCGTGGCCTGCTAGCCTGCGGGGCCTCGATCGACGAGATGAACTGCCTACGCAAGCACCTCTCGGCCATTAAGGGCGGGCGCTTGGCGGCGGCAGCCTATCCGGCGCGCTGCGCCAGCTTGCTGATCTCTGACGTGCCAGGCGACGATCCGGCCGTCATCGCCTCTGGCCCGACGGTGGGAGACAGCACCAGCCTGGCCGACGCGCGGGCCATCGTCGAAGGCTATGGCCTGGAGCTACCGCAGGCCGTGACCGCTGCGCTTGAGAACCCGGACAACGAAACCCCGGCACCGGAGGATCCGCGCTTGTCCCGCGCCGACTGGCGGATGATCGCAGCCCCGCAAGCCTCGCTGGAAGCGGCGGCAGAGGCGGCGCGTGCTGCTGGGGTCACGCCGATGATCCTAGGCGACGCGATCGAGGGCGAGGCGCGCGAGGTCGGCACCGTGATGGCCGGCATCGCCCAGCAGATCCGCCGGCACCGGCAGCCTGTGGCACCGCCTTGCGTGTTGATCTCCGGCGGGGAGACCACGGTCACTTTGCGCACAGGCGGCGGCTGCGGCGGGCGCAATGTCGAGTTCCTGATGGGTGTGGCGGCAGCGCTGCAGGGCGCCCCCGGTATCTATGGCATCGCCTGCGATACCGACGGGGTCGACGGCGGCGCGGAGGTGGCCGGCGCGCTGCTCTACCCCGACAGCCTAGAGCGCGCCAAGGCGGCGACGGTCAGCCTGACCCGTGCCCTGGCCGAGAACGACGGCCACGGCTTCTTTGCCGCCCTTGCGGACCAGGTGATCACCGGTCCCACTTTGACCAATGTCAATGACTTCCGTGCGCTGCTGGTGCTTTAGCCGGCGCATACCTATGAGGAGAGAGCGATGAGCGACCAGCAGAGCGACCCGGATCCCCAAGAGACCGAAGAGTGGCTGGAAGCCATCGAAGACGTGATCGCCCGCGACGGCGGGGCGCGCGCCCATCAGCTGTTGGATGGCGCCGTCTCACGCGCCCGCTCGCTGGGCGTCAACCTACCCTTCAGCGCGACCACAGCCTACGTCAACTCCATCCCGCCAGAGGATCAGCCGGCCTATCCTGGCGATGTGCAGCTGGAATGGCGCATACGCACCATCAACCGCTGGAACGCCATGGCCACCGTGGTGCGGCGGAACAAGGTCAGCTCCGAATACGGCGGGCACATCGCCTCCTTCGCCTCCTCCGCGGTGCTCTACGACATTGGGCTCAATCACTTCTGGCGCACCCGCGGGCAGCAGCACGGCGGCGACCTGGTCTTCTTCCAAGGACACGCGGTGCCGGGGATCTATGCGCGGGCCTTCATGGAGGGCCGCTTCGACGAGAAGACCCTCGACAACTTCCGCGCCGAGACTGGGGGCGAGGGGCTCTCCAGCTATCCGCACCCCTGGCTGATGCCGGAGTTCTGGCAGTTCCCGACGGTCTCCATGGGCCTGGGGCCGCTGATGGCCATCTATCAGGCCCGCTTCATGAGCTACCTGCACCACCGCGGCCTGATCGATCAGGCCGACCGCAAGGTCTGGGCCTTCCTGGGTGACGGCGAGATGGACGAGCCGGAGAGCCTGGGCGCCATCAGCCTGGCGGCGCGCGAGAGCCTAGACAATCTGATCTTCGTGGTGAACTGCAACCTGCAGCGCCTGGACGGCCCGGTGCGCGGCAACGGCAAGATCATCCAAGAGCTGGAGGGTGACTTCCGCGGTGCGGGCTGGAACGTCATCAAGGTGATCTGGGGCAGCGGCTGGGACGACCTCCTAGAACGCGACGAGAGCGGGCGTCTGCGCCAGCTGATGGAAGAGACGGTCGACGGCGACTATCAGGCCTTCAAGTCCAAGGGGGGCGCCTACACCCGCGAGAACTTCTTCGGCCGCTACCCCGAGACGGCGGCGCTCGTCGCCGACATGAGTGACGAGGAGATCTGGCAGCTGCAGCGCGGTGGCCACGACCCGCACAAGGTCTTCGCTGCCTATCAAGCTGCCATCAATCACAAGGGTCAGCCGACTGTCATCTTGGTGAAGACGGTGAAGGGCTATGGCATGGGCGAGGCCGGCGAGGGCCAGAACATCACCCACCAGCAGAAGAAGATGGCGGAGGAGCAGCTGGTCGCCTTTCGCAACCGCTTCAAGATCCCCATTCCAGACGAGCAGGTGAAGGACGCGCCCTACGTCCGCTTGGGCAATGAGCAGCGCAACTACATCTTAGACCACCGTCAGTGTCTGGGCGGCGCCTTCCCGCAGCGCCAGGCCAAGCCGGACTTCGATCTGGAGGTGCCGCCGCTCTCGGCTTTCGATGCGCTGCTGAAAGACACCGGCGAGCGGCAGATTTCCACCACCATGGCGTTCGTCCGGGTCTTGAACCTGCTCTGCCGCGACAAGGGCATGGGCAAGTACGTGGTGCCCATCGTGCCCGACGAATCCCGCACCTTCGGGATGGAGGGCATGTTCCGCCAGCTCGGCATCTACAACCCCAAGGGTCAGCTCTATAAGCCCGAGGATGCCGATCAGCTGATGTACTATAAGGAGTCAGCCAGCGGGCAGGTGCTGCAGGAAGGCATCAACGAGGCCGGCGGCATGGCGGACTGGATCGCTGCCTCTACTGCCTACTCGGTGCATGGCGTCCCCATGGTGCCCTTCTTCATCTTCTATTCCATGTTCGGCTTCCAGCGGGTCGGGGACCTGGCCTGGGCCGCCGGTGACAGCCGCGCGCGCGGCTTCCTGGTCGGCGGTACCTCCGGCCGTACCACCCTGAACGGGGAGGGTCTGCAGCACGAGGACGGGCACAGCCACCTGCTGGCCAGCACTGTGCCCAACTGCATCAGCTACGACCCCTCCTTCAGCTATGAGGTCGCGGTCATCGTGCAGCACGGCCTGCAGCGCATGTTCGTGGAGCATGAGGACATCTTCTATTACCTCACGACCATGAATGAGAACTACCACCACCCGGCCATGCCAGAGGGGGTAGAGGACGGCATCGTACGCGGCCTCTATCGGATCAGCGCCACCTCGCGGCCGGGCAAGCGGCATGTGAACCTCATGGGCTCCGGCACCATTCTGCTGCAGGCCATGCAGGCGGCGGAGTTGCTGAAGGAGGACTTCAAGGTTACTGCCGACATCTGGTCGGCGACCTCGATGAACGAGCTGGCGCGCGACGGTCAGGACTGCGTGCGGATGAACCGGCTGGACCCGCTGGGCGCCCAGCATGTGCCCTATGTCACGCAAACGCTGGCAAAGGCCAAGGGCCCGGTCATCGCCGCCACCGACTACGTGAAGAGCTATGCCGAGCAGATCCGTGCCTTCGTGCCGCTGCCCTATCACACGCTGGGGACCGACGGTTACGGCCGCTCTGACAGCCGGGTGGCGCTGCGCCGCCACTTCGAGGTCGATGCCAAGCACATAGCGGCTGCCGCCATGGTGGCGCTCTATCAGGAGGGGGCGGTCAGCAAGGCGGACCTGACCAAGGCGCTGACCCGCTACGAGATCGATCCCACCAAAGCCAACCCCCGTACTGCCTGAGCCAGGGAAAGAGGAACAAAAGCAATGTCCCTTATCGAAGTGAAAGTTCCCGACATCGGTGATTTCACCGACGTCCCTGTCATCGGTGTCATGGTGCAAGCGGGTGAGGAGATCGCCGAAGAGCAGACCCTGATCGAGCTGGAGTCCGACAAGGCCACCATGGAGGTCCCGGCCCCACAGGCCGGCATTGTCCGCGAGATCAAGATCAAGGAAGGCGACACGGTCAGCGAAGGCAGCCTGATCCTCATGCTGGAGGTGGCGGAGATCTCCACCCCCGTCGACCCGCCGCACCCTGAGGGCGTGCAGGAACCCGAGAGCGTGAAACCCGACCCGCAGCCGGTGGTGCCGGCCGCCGCTCAGGTCGCCCCAGCCCCGGCCGGCAACCTCGCCTCCGTGGACGAACCCGGCTTCGGCCAAGCCCATGCCTCGCCCTCGGTCAGGGCCTTTGCCCGGCAGATGGGCGTCGATCTGGCCAAGCTGACCGGGACAGGCCGCAAGGGCCGTATCCTGCGTGACGACGTGACGGCGGCGCTCAAGGCCAGCGTCTCCAGCGCTGCGCCCGCTGCGGCTCCGGCTGCCGGTGGCATGGGCATCCCGCCGATTCCGGCCGTCGACTTCAGCAAGTTCGGCCCGGTGGAAGACGTGGAGATGAGCCGGATCAAGAAGATCTCCGGCCCCGCCTTGCACCGCTCTTGGCTGAATATCCCGGCGGTGACGCACAATGAAGAGGCCGACATCACCGAACTCGACCTCTACCGCAAGGAGCTGGACACGGCAGCCAAGGCAGAGGGCTACCGCGTCACTCTACTGAGCTTCCTGATCAAGGCCAGCGTCTCGGCGCTGAAGACCCATTGGGAGGTCAACTCCTCTCTCCACCCCGACGGCGACAAGCTGATCCGCAAGTCCTACTACAACATCGGCTTTGCCGCCGACACGCCGCAGGGCCTGGTGGTCCCGGTGATCAAGGGCGCGGACGCCAAGGGCATCGTCGAGATCTCCAAGGAACTCGGCGCGCTCTCGGCTAAGGCCCGTGACGGCAAGCTGGGACCAGCGGAGATGAGCGGTGCTTCCTTCACCATCTCCTCGCTGGGCGGCATCGGCGGCACCTCCTTCAGCCCCATCGTCAATGCGCCGGAGGTGGCGATTCTGGGCGTCACCCGCTCCAAGATCTCGCCGGTCTGGGACAAGGAGAGCGAGAGCTTCCTCCCGCGCAACCTTGTGCCGCTCTCGCTCAGCTATGACCACCGCGCCATCGACGGGGCCCTGGCTGCCCGCTTCTGCGCCACCTTGAAATACCTGCTGGGCGATGTACGCCGGCTGATGCTGTAGAAAAGGGGAAGCGCAGTCATGGCAATCACCGAGATCCGCGTTCCCGACATCGGCGACTTCACCGACGTGCCGGTCATCGGCATCATGGTGCAGGAGGGCGATGAGGTCAGTGAAGAGCAGACCCTCGTCGAGCTGGAATCCGACAAGGCCACCATGGAGGTGCCGTCGCCCCAAGCCGGCAAGGTCGTCTCCATCGCATTGAAGGTCGGCGACACGGTCAGCGAAGGCTCGCTAATCGTGACCTTGGAAACCGCCCAAGCAGCGGCGCCTGCTCCGGCCCCAGCCGCCAAGGCCCCAGCCCCGAACTCTGCGCCGGCAAGCAAGGGCGATCATCACGCTGCCCTGGTGGTTCTGGGCGCCGGCCCAGGCGGCTACAGCGCCGCTTTCCGCGCCGCTGACCTGGGTATGGACGTGATCCTGATCGAGCGCGATCCCACCCTGGGCGGGGTCTGTCTCAACGTCGGCTGTATTCCCTCCAAGGCCCTGCTGCACGCCGCCAAGGTCATCACCGAGGCGGAGGAGATGGACAACTTCGGCATCCACATGAGCCAGCCGGAGATCGATCTGGACAAGCTGCGCGCCTGGAAGGACGGCATCGTCGGCAAGCTGACCGGCGGCCTGTCTGGCCTGGCCAAAGGCAGGAAGGTGCGCGTTGTCCGCGGTGTTGGAACCTTTAGCGGACCCAACAGCATCGAGGTGACGGACGAGGCGGGCAAGACCCAGTCGGTCACCTTCGAGCAGTGCATCGTCGCCGCTGGGTCAGAGCCCGTGGCGCTGCCCTTCATCCCTGAGGACGAGCGGGTGGTCGACAGCACCGGGGCGCTGGAGCTGCGCGACATCCCCAAGCGCATGCTGGTCCTAGGCGGCGGCATCATCGGGCTGGAGATGGCCTGCGTCTACGACGCGCTAGGCAGCCGCATCACCGTCGTGGAGCTGATGGACCAGATCATCCCCGGGGCCGACCCGGACATGGTCAAGCCGCTGCACAAGCGCATCGAGAAGCGCTATGAGGCCATCCGCTTGAAGACCAAGGTCACCAAGGTCGAGGCGCAAAAGAGCGGCCTCAAAGTCACCTTTGAAGGGCCGGAGGGCGAGAGTACGGACCGTTTCGACCGCCTGCTGGTCGCTGTGGGCCGCAAGCCCAACGGCAAGCTCTTGAACCTAGAGGCCGCCGGCGTCGTAGTTGACGAGCGTGGCTTCGTCGCCGCCGACCATCAGCAGCGCACCAACGTTGGCCACATCTTCGCCATCGGCGATCTGATCGGCCAGCCCATGCTGGCACATAAGGCGGTGCACGAGGGCAAGGTGGCTGCCGAGGTTGCCGCCGGCGAGAAGCGCGCCTTCGATGCCCGCGTCATCCCCTCCGTCGCCTATACCGATCCAGAGATCGCCTGGGCTGGCCTGACCGAGAATGAGGCCAAGGCCAAGGGCATCCCTTACGGCAAGGGCGTGTTCCCCTGGGCTGCCTCTGGCCGTTCGCTCGCCAATGGGCGCGACGAGGGCGTGACCAAGCTGCTTTTCGACGAGGAGACCCAGCGGGTCATCGGCTGCGGCATCGTCGGCAGCAACGCCGGCGACCTGATCGCCGAGGCAGCGCTGGCCATCGAAATGGGCTCCGATGCGGTGGATCTGGGCCACACCATCCACCCGCATCCGACCTTGTCAGAGACGGTGAACTTCGCCGCCGAGATGTTCGAAGGCACCATCACAGACCTCATGCCACCAAAGCGCAAAAAAAAGGCATAGGCGTCGCGCTGATCGCTGCCGTTGCAGCGAGCTGGGAGATTGTATCGCTGGGTCAACGAAAACGCAGATCTCTTGGCCTGCAAGTCGGGTCAGGCTGCTCTCCATTAAGGGTCGCATGAGAACCCCTGGAGGGATGCCATGGCAACGGCAAGCGGCGAGGCCTTCGTTCAGGCCCTGCTGGACGACTTGAGCGCACGTATTGTGCTTTCCTTATCCCCCTTTACGGCTGCCCTGGAGCGGGCCTTGGATGCCGGCATCGAGCCACAGGACATGGGCGGCGTAGGCTCTGCGCCACCCGGGTTCGATACGACACTGGCAGCTGCAGATCTCACTCCTGCGATGAAGGCAGCGCTGCAAGCCGTTGCGCCAGCGCTGCGCTGGATCCCGGTCTTGAGCCAGCACCCCAGCGTCCCGCCGGCGCTCTCCGCCGGTCTGCAGGCCGGCTTGGTCCTGGGAGGCGCTGGTGCCTTCACTCACCACGGACCCGACACCATCCGCGCCGGCTTCTTTCACCTGGCGCCCAACCTGCACTATCCTCTGCACAGCCATGAGGCGGTGGAGTTCTATCGCTGTCTGTCTGGCCGCGTGGAGATCCAGCATGGCATCTTGGGTGAGGCCAATCCGCTGCTGCCTGGTCAGCTGTCGGTGACGCCGCCCAACCGCGTGCATGCGCTGACCACGGGCCCGGAGGGCGCGCTGCTGCTCTTCGCTTGGATCGGCGATGTCGATCAACCGATCTATTGGTGGGAAGCCGATGCCGCCGGTACCTGGCGCCGGACCCGCTGGATCAGGGGCGTCTCCCGCGTGTGGGAGCGCCAAGAGGCGGAGATCGTCCCGCCCGCGCTGCTAGCCGCCCAAGCCTAGACCAAGTGCTTGTACATGAAGGTCGTCGGCACGAGTTCCTCACCGCTGACGTCTAAGCAGAAGCCAGGCACCTTGCCTGTCACTTGGAACCCGAGGCCCTCGTAGAAGGGCTGGGCCGGGCTGTCTGACAGAGTATCCAGGGTCAGAAGCGTCTTCCCTCTCTGCCGCGCGCCCTCCTCAAGCGCGGCCATGAGACGATTGGCGAGGCCCTGCCGGCGCGCCTTGGGATGCACCACCAGCTTCACGATGTCGGCCCGGTGCGGCTGGCTCGGCGGCATAGCGGTGATCATCTGGACCGTGCCGACGGCTTCGCCGTCTTGAACAGCGGCCCAGAGCAGCCGCTTGCCAGCCCGCACCTCCGGAAAGACCTGATCGCGGAAGAAGGCTTCCGTCTCCGCCAAAGGGCAGGGCAGCAGAAAGCCTAGGTTGCCGCCCTCGTGCACGCAGGCGCGCAGCGTCTCGGCAAGGCCGGGAAGCTGCGCCTCGAGATCGGCGCCAGTCAGAAGGACGATAGAAGCGGTCATGCCTAGTGATCCCGAAGAACCCCGACCGCCTGCCTTATCCGACTGCCTGCGGCCTTTCCAAGAGATCCTGCTTAGCCAGGCCGGGCGCCAAGGTCGAGAAGGCATCGTATTGCGATAGGAATACCTGCCCTGTCAGCTCGTCCAGGAAATGCGCGCGCTGCAGCCGGTCCATGACCGGGCCCTTGACCTCCGAGAGGTGCAGCTCGATGCCCAGGTCGCGCAGGCGGGCGTTGATCGCCTCCAGGCTCGCCAAAGCGCTGAAGTCGATCTCGTTTACTGCTGAACACATGAGGACGACGTGGCGCAAGGGGCTGTCTTCCACCACGCGGTCCTGGATCAGGTCCTCCAGAAAGCGGGCGTTGGCAAAGAAGAGGCTTTCGTCCACCCGCAAGGTCACCAGGGTCGGATCGGTCAGCACCTTGTGCCGCTTGATGTTTCGGAAGTGCTGGGTGCCGGGCACCAGACCGACCTCCGCCACATGCGGGCGGGAGGTCTTGTAGAGGTGCAGCAGCAAGGACAAGAGTACGCCGACCGAAACGCCGGTCTCCACGCCCAGTCCCAAGGTGACCAGGATGGTGGTCAGCACGGCCGCGAAGTCGGCCTTTGAGTAGCGCCAGCTGCGCGTCAGGATGGAGAAGTCCACCAGGCTCAAGACCGCGACGATGATGGTGGCGGCCAGAGTCGCCTTGGGCAGGAAGTAGATCAGCGGGGTCAGCGCGAGCGCGGCAATCGCCAGGCAGACGGCGGTGTAGGCGCCGGCCGCGGGAGTCTCGGCGCCGGCATCATAGTTGACGACGGAGCGCGCGAAGCCGCCGGTCACCGGATAGCCACCGGTGAAGGCAGCACCCAGGTTGGCCGTGCCCAGGCCGATCAGCTCCTGGTCAGGATCGATGCGCTGGCGCTTCTTGGCCGCCAAGGTCTGGGCGATGGAGATCGACTCGACGAAGCCGATGATGGAGATCAGCAGGGCTGGCACGAAGAGCGCGCCAAGGAGATCGAAGTCGGCTGAGGGCAGGGTCAGCGGCGGCAGGCTCTGCGGCACCGTGCCGACGAGGCTGACGCCGGCGGCCTCCAGATCCCAGTACCAGGCGCAAAGCGTGGTGATGACCACCGCAGCGACTGGCCCCGCCTTGGTCGCCACGTCGGCCGTTGTGGGGCCGACGCCCAACCGCCGCAAGCTAGGCTTCAGGCCTTTCCGCACCCAGAAGAGGAAGAGCGTCGCGCCTGCGCCGATCGCCAGGGTGATGATGTTCAGACCGCCAAGGTGGCTCGCCACGGAGTACAGGATCTCGATCAAGGTGTGGCCGGAAGCCTCGATCCCGAAGATGTGCTTTAGCTGGCTGGCGGCGATCAGGAGCCCGCTGGCGGTGATGAAGCCGGCGATCACCGGGTGGGAGAGGAAGTTCGCTAGAAACCCCAGCCGCAGCACGCCCATGATCACCAGCATGCCGCCGGAGAGCGCTGCCAAGGTGAGGGCGGCAATGGCATAGCCGGCAGTCCCTTGCGTCGCTACTTCGCCCACCGCTGCCGCCGTCATCAGCGAGACCACCGCCACCGGTCCCACCGCCAAGGCCCGGCTGGTGCCGAAGAGGGCATAGAGCAGGATCGGCAGGATGGAGGCGTAGAGCCCAGCCTCTGGCGGCAGCCCGGCGAGCAGGGCATAGGCCAGAGACTGGGGGATCAGCATGATGGTGACGATGGCGGCCGCGATCAGATCGTTCGACAGCGCGCGCCGGTCGTAGCTGCGCCCCCAGTTCAGGATGGGCAGGTAACGGCGAAGGTGACGGAGCATGGTGGCTGGGGCCTTAGAGCAGGACAAGTTTAGATAGAAACAGTGTCTCCACACGCACTCCCTCTCCTGAGCTTGTCGAAGGGTTGAGCAGCGAGCCGCAGGCGAGCGACCGTCGAAAGGCGGGCCGTTAGCACCGATGCTCGGGGCACATCCTTCGACGGACGCTCGCTAGCGCTCGCTGCTCAGGATGAGGTTCGTGCGCGGGTGTTGGGTGTTTCAGTCAATAACCACCATGCCCTAGGCCCCGCTGGCGGTCAGCTTCTCCGGCTTGGCCATCCACTCCTTACCGCGCAGCATGGCCTTCCAATAGATCGGCGGCAGCATCTTCTCCTTCAGGAACCAGGCCGCCCGGCTGGGCTTGGTCGGGTCGATCAGCGCCTTGGGGAAGCTGGGCAGCAGGGTGCCGCCATAGCCAAACTCCGCCAGCACGATCTTGCCCCGCTCCACCGTTAGCGGGCAGGAGCCATAGCCGTCGTACTGCGCATGCGGCGAGCGGCTGGCGATGTCGGCCATGATGTTCTCCGCCACCACCGGGGCTTGCTTGCGCGCAGCCGCGGCCGTCTTGGCATTGGGCGCGTTCATCACGTCACCCAGCGACCAGACGTTGTCATAGGTCTTGTGGCGCAGGCTGGCCTGATCCACGTCGACCCAGCCGGCGGCATCCGCCAGCGGCGAGACCCGGATGAAGTCGGGGGCGCACTGCGGCGGGCAGACGTGCAGGAAGTCGAATTCCATCTCCACCGTCTCGACCGGGCTGTCCGGCTTCTTCACTTCGAAGCAGGCGACTTTGCCGGGCCCGTCGACGGCCACCAGGTTGTGGAAGAAGTTCAAGGTGGCGCCGTACTTGTCCATGTAGCTCTGCAGGGTCGGCACGAAGTCCTTCACCCCAAAGAGCACCCCGCCAGCGTTGTTGAAGGAGATGTCGATGTCCTGCAAGACGCCGCGCTTCAGCCAGTGGTCGGCGGAGAGATAGAGCGCCTTTTGCGGCGCGCCGGCGCACTTGATCGGCATAGGCGGCTGGGTGAAGAGCGCCTTGCCGGAGGAGAGGCCTTGCACCAGCTGCCAGGTATAGGGCGCCAGGTCGTAGCGATAGTTGGAGGTAACGCCGTTGCGGCCCAGGGTCTCGACCAGGCCCTCCACCTTGTCCCAATTCAGCTTCAGGCCGGGGCAGACGATCAGCCGGTCGTAGGTGACCACCCGGCAGCCGTCCAGGATGACGGCGTTGTCCTTGGGCTCGAAGGCGGCGACGGCGCTCTTGATCCAATGCACGCCCTTGGGGATCAGGCTGCCCAAGGTCTTGGCGGTCTCCTGCGCCTCGAAGACACCGCCGCCCACCATGGTCCAACCGGGCTGGTAGTAGTGGATGTCGGCCGGGTCCAGGATGGCGATCTCTAGGTCAGGCTTCCGAGCCTGCAGGCTGGCGGCCACCGCAATGCCGGCGGCACCGGCGCCGACGATGACGATGTCGAACTTGGCATCGCCCTTGTCGGTCGGCGTCTTGCCGCCGTTGGCGATGCGCCGGGCGACGCCGTTCATGTCGTAGCCAGCGGCCTGGGTGGCGGCCAGGATCTCGGCCAGCGGCCGCCGTTCCGCCTCACTCAGAGACCAGAGCGTGGCCGAACGGGTGCCGGTGCGGCAGTAGGCCAGAACCGGCCCCGGCAGGGTCTGCAGCGCCAGACCGAAGGCCTCGGCATCCTCGTCCTTCACCAGGCCACTGGTGATCGGCAGGTATTGGGCCTCCATCCCTTCGGCCTGGGCGGCGGTCTCGATCTCCTCAAAGCTCGGCTGGTCGCCGGCTTCCCCGTCCGGGCGGTTGCAGATGATGGCGCGGAAGCCGGCTTGCTTCAGGCTCGGCAGATCGGCAGGCGTGATCTGTGCGCTGACCGACAGGCCAGGCGTAATGCTCTTGGTCTCCATGAAATCCTCCTCTGTTTTGGCCGGTTTTACAGTGCGTTAACCGGCAGCTTCAGCGTCGGCTTGCCGTCGGCGTCGCAGGGCAGTTCACCGGCACGCATGTTCACCTGCAGCGAGGGCAGGATGAGGCGCGGCACGTCCAGCTGCGCATCGCGGGCGGTGCGGAAGGCGATGAAGTCCTCCTTGGTCTTGCCGACACCGACGTGGATGTTGGCGGCCTTCTCTTCTGCCACCGTGGTCTCCCAGGCGATCTCCCGCGCGCCGCCGGCGCCATAGTCGTGGCACATGAAAAGGCGTGTCTCCGCCGGCAGGGAGAGGATCTTCTGGATCGAGTCATAGAGCGTCCCGGCATCGCCGCCGGGGAAGTCGCAGCGTGCCGAGCCGCTGTCGGGCATGAAGAGCGTATCGCCGACAAAGGCCGCATCGCCCAGCACATGCACCATGCAGGCCGGCGTGTGGCCAGGCGTGGCGAGCGCCAGGCCCTGCAGGCCACCGACGGTATAGGTCTCGTCATCGGTGAAGAGGTGATCGAACTGCGAGCCGTCGCGGGCGAAGGCGGTGCCTTCATTGAAGACGGTGCCGAAGGTCTCCTGCACCGTTGTGATCTTCTCGCTGATGCCGATCTTGCCGCCCAGGTGCTGCTTCAGATAGGGGGCAGCACTCAGGTGATCGGCGTGGACGTGAGTCTCGATGATCCACTCCAGAGAGAGGCCGCGGGCACGGATGTCGGCGATGACGGCATCGGCCTGCTCATGGCTGACTCGGCTGGCTGAGAAGTGGTAATCGAGCACGCTGTCGACCACGGCGCAGGCGCTAGAGCCCGGGTCCTTCACGATGTAGCTGATGGTGTTGGTGGCGGCGTCGAAAAAGGAGGTGACCTCCGGCTTCACGCTGCAGTCGATCGAGTAAGGGGACATGGCTTCCTCCTGCTTGGGCTCTTTTCTTGGCTTCTTGAGGTTAGCGCTGAACCGCGCAGGTCTTCACGCCGATCAGGCGGTAGAGCGGGCAGAAGCGAACAGTGGCAGTGCCCAAGAGCACCAGCCCAACCACCAGCGCGCCATAGAAGAGCGTCGCACTCGCTTCCGGCGGCAGGCCGCTCGCCAGCGCCAGGACGATCAAGGCCAGACCGGCGACTGCCCGCAGCACACGGTCCAGATTTCCAACGTTCACGCTCATCAGCATCCTCCTGCTTAAAGATTGCTTCAGATTATGACTTTTCGGGTGGTGAGTCTGTGATGAAGTCACACAAGAGCCGGCAGAAGCGGTCCAAAGGCCCGATTCAGCAGGAACTGCGACAAAAGGGATAAGAGATAGGGGCGCTATAGCTTTACGCAGGTGCAGTGCGTAGGTCTTTGCAGCGTGACCATGAGCACCGACCTCATCCTGAGCTTGTCGAAGGATGTGCCCCAAGCGCGATCTTCTCCTTGGCACGTGCTTCGACAGGCTCAGCATGAGGGGCGTGCTTTCTGAGGAGCAGTCTCCGTCAGTTTGTGTGAGCCTTGCCAGCAGAGAGAAGAGGTTAGGAACGCGTCAGTCCTGCGCGACCCGTGTCAGGCTCTCGATATCCAGAAAGCGGATGGTGCCGCGTGACTGGGCAATCAGGCCCTGTTTCTGGAAGGCCTGCAGCTGGCGGGAGATGACCTCGCGCGCGCTGCCCAGTTCGGTCGCCAGCTGCTGGTGCGTGGCTTGCAGCTCCTCCGCCCCTTGCGCCAGGTCGAGCAGCCGCTGGGCCAGGCGCGGGCCGATACGGCCGAAGGCCAGCTGTTCGATGACCCGGAAGAGGTCGGCCATGCGGTGGGCATGGGCGGCGAAGACCAGGCGGCGGAAGCTGTCGGACTGGGTCAAGAGCTGGTCGAAGAGCGCGCGCGGGATGAGTGCGGCCTCCACCTCGGTCTCGCTGACCCCTTCGGCCTCATAGTCCTCACCGGCCAGCAGGCAGGCAGTGGTGAGCGCGCAGCTCTCCCCGGCCGTCACCCGGTAGAGCACGATCTCCCGCCCGCTCTCGGCACGGTGCTGCACCCGGACCCGCCCGGCGCGCAAGAGCAGCAGGTTTTCCGGCCGCTGCCCGGGCGAGAAGACCAGATGATCGGACGGCACTGTCGCCAGGTGGGCGCCATCGCGTAAGGCTTCGCGCAGTTCCGGCGGCAGGCGCACCAGCTCTGGGAACTGCTGCGTCCAGTCCTCTGCCATCACTCGGCGGCCTGGCTGCGCGCCAGCCGTTTCGGTGTGACGATGCCCTCTTGCAAGGGGGCGATGCGGTCGAGGAGCTCGCTGCGGTTGGCCGCGATATCGGCTAGGGTGAGGTCGTCCAGCACCGCCATGAAGGCCGCAGTCGCTTTCTGCAGCGCGCGCGACAGGCGGCAGATGCCCATCAGCGGACAGGTGTTCTTCTCCGGATTGAAGCACTCGACCACATCCAGCGGCCCCTCGGTCAGGCGCACCACCTCGCCGATGACGATCTCCGCGGCCGGGCGACCCAGCCGAAAGCCGCCGCCGCGCCCGCGCACGGTCTCCAAATAGCCGGCCTTGCCCAGGTCATGCACGATCTTGACGATATGCGGCCGGGCCAGCCCATGCACCTTCACCACGTCATCCACCCGCACCAGGGCGGGGTGGTGCAGTGCCGCCAACTGCAAGGACCGGAGCGCGTAGTTGGTATAGCCGGTGAGCTTCATGGGGCGCCTGCTCTCCTCTCTCACGATAAGCTCTATCGTGATGGGAGCTTTTCGGCAAGGGAGAGGCAGCCGTCACCGGGCTGCTGGGTCTTTGGTGATGACCTGAAGCGCGCCATCGACGCGAGCGCCGTAACTGCTCTCTTCCCTCCCAACGCTTTCGCGCGAAGAACCCGCCGCAAAAACAATCACGTGAAAGGAAAGATGCGACCAATTGACCATACTGTCGGTATCTAGTCTTACTTTGACGGCCCAGAGTTCAATCAAGGCCAAAAGAGGCAGGGAGATGCCACATTGAGGGCGCATTCGATGATGAAGAGTACACTCACGACTACTTGATCACCTTGCCTGGAGCCTTGGCCTATGACCACCTACTTCGTTGGACAAGCCAGCCTCGTCACGGATTTCGATCCGGCGAGCGATGTGCTCGATCTCGGCCCACAGTCGATCCACAACCAGATCCCGGTCGATACTGCCGACGGCCTGAAACTCCTGCACATGTTCAATCCCAGCCAGTCTCTGCTGCTTCAGGGCGTGAACCTTGCCGACCTGGGTCCGGAGAACTTCGCGCCCATCGCCGACGCGCATCTGCAGCAGGACTTAAGCGCCGCTTTGGCCTGGGAAGACGGCACGGGCCTGGTGCGGCCGAACACCGTCTACATCCGCTCTCATGAAGAGGGGCTGGAGGAGTTCGTCGACTTCGATCCGGCGACCGACAAGATCAGCTTCTTCTATCTCTCTGTGCGCGGCGACGGCGGCCTCAACTTCGCGGTCGAGGACACGCCCCAGGGTGTGCGCTTCTATAGCCCGCTCACCGGGCAGAGCATGACCTTACGCGATATCTCCTGGTCAGACCTGGACAGCTCGCACTTCGAGTGGCGCGCCAATCAGCTGGAGGACAACATCGCTGGCCGCATGGGACTGACGGACGAGATCGACGGCTTCCAGTACGTCAGCGAGAACGTCTTCAGCGGCAAGAGTGTCGCTATGGCCGGGCTGGTGGACCGGGCGCCCTATCACAGCCAGCCCGAATACACCGGCACGCCGATCGGCTCCAACAACGGTGGCGGCAATCCGGGTGATGGAGATGGCGGCGGTGACGGCGGCGGTGACACCGGCGATGGCCCGATCCGGGTGATCGTCACCGGCGGCTCGGTCACCGAGGCGGATCCGGGCATGGAGCACATGCACGACGACGGCCACAGCCACGTCCACGATGACGGCCACCGCTACATCCTCTTTCAGGTCTCGCTGGTCTCACCGCAGACGGAAGAGGTCACCTTGACCTACACCACGGCCGATGGGACGGCCGTGGCGGACACCACCAGCAACGTGGCCTGGGACTATCACGAGGCCACCGGCACCTTGGTCTTCGCCCCTGGCGAGCAGAGCAAGACGGTCTCGGTCGCGGTGCATCCCGACACCATCGTAGAGGGGACAGAGACCTTCTTCTTCCGGGTCACCGGCGACAACATCACCGGTACGCTTTCGGCGACGGGCACCATTTTCGACAACGACGTCGGCTCCGGTGTCACCGAAGGGACAGTCACGCACACGGTGGTCAGCCAGTGGGGCCAGGGCTTCGTCGTGGAGGCGTCCTTGACCCCGGACCAGTCCGAGACCGGTTGGATGGTCCAGTTCGTCATGAATGCTGAGATCACCAATATCTGGAATGCCGAGATCGTCTCGCAGGACGGCAACGTCTATACGATCAAGAACGCGGGCTACAACGGCACGGTGCCTGGTGGCACAGAGGTTGGCTTCGGTTTCCAAGCCGCCGGCAGCGACAGCACGATCAGCTTCCTTCAGGCCAGCGATGGCGGTGGCGGCATGGGCGGCGTTGATGACGGCACCGATGGCGATGACGTTTTGATGGGTAACGCGCAAGCGAACGTCATCGAGGGCCTAGACGGTGACGACTCACTCTATGGGATGGGGGGAGACGACACGCTCTCCGGCGGCAGCGGGACGGATCTGCTGGCCGGCGGCGGTGATGCCGATAGGCTGAACGGCGGTTCACAAGCCGATCGCCTCTACGGCGGATTGGCGGACGACATGCTCAGCGGGCAAGCCGGTGATGATATCTTGCTCTTTGGCGGCGCTGGGGACGATACCCTGTTCGGTGGGGCTGGCAATGATGTCGACTTCTACGGCGGCTTGGGCGATGACTCGCTCTTTGGCGGCGGCGGCAAGGACACTGGCCTCTATGGTGGTTCTGGCGAGGATCTCGTTTCTGGCGGAAACGCATCGGACTGGTTGGCCGGCGGCAGCGGCAGCGACAGCCTCTACGGCGGTTTCGCTGGCGATTTTCTCTACGCTGGCGACGGTAGTGACAGTGGACTCTTCGGCGGCCACGCACGAGACCGGATTTATGGCGGCAGCGGCAGCGACGAGTCCGTCTTTGGCGGTCAGGGCGATGATCTGATCCGCGCTGATGATGGCGCCGATAGCAGCCTGTTCGGTGGTGACGGCGATGACGGGCTGTCGGGCCGGGCCGGCAACGACGCCTTCGTTTTCGGCGGCAGCGGCGATGATCGTGTGTTCGGCGGCGGGGGCGACGACTCCTTCCTCTTCGGCGGCAGCGGCATCGACAGCCTCTTCGGCGGCGGCGGCAACGACATCCTGAACGTTGCCAGCCAGGGCGAGCTCCAGTCCGGCGATTTCTTCGACGGCGGCGCCGGCACCGATACACTCTTCCTAGACGCTGGCGTCACCCTGCCGGGCGGAGCGACGGTGACTGGTATCGAGGCGATCATCTACGGGTAGAGGCGGAGCCCGCGCGCGGTGTGAAGCACCGCGCGACGAGCCTGAGAGCTACGATCAGACAGAAAAGGCCGGTTGGGTGCGCCCAGCCGGCTGCAACCTTATCGACGGCTTCCGCTTCGTCCTGCTACGCCAGGCGGCCGGCGTAGAGCGTTGGGCGCAGCAAGCCCCTCGCGGACAACCAAACTGGCAGTTCCTTACCGCGAACCGCAATCTATCCAGAGTGTCTCACCGGGGTTAGATCCAAAAGCAGCGCGAGTCGCTAGTAGCCTCATTCGTAGTCAATTGACCCAAAACGTACGTCTTGTAGTGGAGGGTGTATCATGAAATAGAATATTTCTTGTAATACCATAGGCGCATATGAATTCCAAAACCAAAACCTCCTTAATCATCCGGTATTGGAAAGTTTACCGCTGGAGATAGAAAAAAAGCTACTGCACTACACCATCAGGCAACAGCTCAAATTTAAGCTGTTCCTCTGAAGCTTCAGGTTTCTCGTCCTCTATGATTTTCTTCATGAATGGAGCGTCTGCTAAACGCTTGTGTAAGTTGAGCATTCTCTTTTCGGCCTGACTCAAGAAAGTTGAGTAGAGCATGGGTACAATACTAGTGTTTGTGCCTTCTGTCCGCCTTGTGTTCTCGCCAGGTTCAATTTGATTGCCCAAAATAAATGCACGAATACGTGTTTCATCATCAGTGTATCCTTTGTTTTTAACTTCTTTTATGTATTTCCAAGCTTGGTTTTTTTCCTCATTGCCGATTGAAACCCCAGGTTTCTTGAGTTCCACAACAACGAGCGAATCAGTTCCGTTCTCGTTGCTTTCGTCATCAAAACGCGGGCGGGCGTAGGCACCCAAGGTCCCCGTAGGAAGCACGACAAAGTCTGGGCGATTGAGAGAGCCAACATCTTTGCTGTTAAACAGTTTCTGGATTACCGTTATCATACCCTGGTTAGATGTGAATTCAATACTCTCAAACTCTGGTCCAAAAATCCAGAGGCCTTTCTCAAACAAGGGTTGCAGGTCTTGAACTTCTTTTGAGTCGTCATTGTGAGTTTTAAGTCGAATCTCTTCAACAAGCTTCAAACGGCGAGCAATCTCGTCGAGAGCCGCTTTGGCAGTTTTGATTGACCACTCTTTCATTACATCGTTAAGCGCGTCCACGTCAGAGTGAGAGATCTCGTGCAACCGATCTAGTAAATCGTATTGAGATTCTGCAACCTCCATTTTGATCAGAAGCTCCATCACCTGATCGATCTGCTTCTCATCTATGTTTGGGCATTTCTCGATGAGAGAATTAAGCATTGATTTCCATCGATCTTGGCTTAGTTTTGGTAATGTCTTAACCGATTTGTAATGAGCAGCCTCAACTCTTGCGCGGGTCTCTTTGCGTCGTTCTCTCAGAAGCTCAGCGATAACTTCACGAATTTTATCATGCACGGCATCTTGTGTTGCCTTGAACACAGTGTCTTCACTATTGAAGCCAGACCAATCTGCTCGGACGGACGGTCTCAAAAAATCTGCGTGTACGATAAAGCTGTATCGCTTGGCCTCTTCAGTGCGACCATCAATAAACTTGCCTTCAAAGGCGTGCCAGTTTGCATGACCGACTAGCCGGCGAGTTACCCACCACGCGATACCATGCTGCTTTGTCGTTCTGTCCGCCCGCTGGGCATCGATAGTTAGGATCTTTGCAATACCAGCCTTCTTGATGGGCACCTCAATCTCTTGGAGTGCGTCTGTTGGCACGTCTTGAAATGTCACACAAACGTTGTCTACCGTTACGCTAAAACTAGGGTCCATCAGAAAACGAGTGCTTAGGAGTGCTCGAACGTCTGGTGCCTCAAGGTGCGACGATGTAACCTCTTCGCCGGTGATTTCAGTACCATGCCCATCTGCAACCTCTCGCTCTTCTATCTTTTTGAGCTTTATGGGTTGGTCTTCCCCCTGGCTCACTCGATAGGTTGCCTCTTTACCGTCTCGCCAGGTTCGGACGCGATAGGTGTGAGAGAAGAGAAAAGCAGCATGTCGGCCTCTACCATTTTGCCCATAGACATTGCGCGGCAGAGCATTCGGTAGTTCTGGCGGAGGCTGAGAAACGATACCTTGTGATTTGCTCCGATTGTAATCGAGTGTTCTCCATCTGGTCTCAAATTCTTCAGCAGTCATCCCCTTGCCGTTGTCAGTGATACGAAATGGCGTACCATCTTTGGGATTTGGCCAGTTGATTTCAACTTTTGTCGCATATGCATCCCAGGAGTTTGCAACCAATTCTACAAGTGCAGTGGTGGGATCTGACATAATCTGACCGGCATGTTTTCCTAGAAAGCGCTGATCAAAGAGTGTTAGCTGTTCTTGCATATGTGATCTCTCGCTTGCCCGCACGTTCAAAAGGCATCTTGCCGTGGTTCGCTAAAGATGCTTCCGGTCTTTTCCATGCCCGACATACGCTACTCGAGTGCGAAGTCGGGCTTTCAACATGCTTTGAGACTAGGGGATCAATCTTAAAGCGCAACAAAAGAACGTTGAGGCGACAATAGGTATGGGCTGAGTGCGTCTCACTGGTGCGCAGCGGATAGAGAATGCGTTACGCTAGGTTTCTCAGTTGAGAACGAGAGGTCCTAGATCTCCACCTCACCGCCCCGCAACCACCTCAGCTGTCACCGCGGCGCGAATAGCTTCCCTCTTCTCGCGGACCAGGCCGGGGATGAGGAAGAGGTCGACGAGGAGCCAGATCAGGCCAATCACCAGGAAATTCAGAACGATCTGCAGCACCGCCGTGCGGGGCAGGCCGATGTAGAAGCGGTGCAGGGAGACGAAGCCCAAGAGGGCCCAGAGAATGTAGGCGAGCGCGATGGAAGGGGCCTCGTTGCCGACACGCTGCTCGATCAGCAAGCGCTGGGTGTCGGTGAGCGGCTGCCGCAGGCCCTCCATCGGTTGCTTGCCGCCGGCTACTGCGGTCCGTAACTGACTTTCAGAATCTCGTAGGCCTTTTCGCCCTTGGGCGTGTGCACCTCGACCGAATCGCCCACACTCTTGCCGATCAGCGCGCGGGAGATCGGGGCGCTGATCGCCAGGCGGCCCTTGGCGACGTCGGCTTCCAACTCGCCGACGATCTGGTAAGTGGCTTCGTCGTCCGTGTCCTCGTCGACTACGGTCACCGTGGCGCCGAACTTCACCGTGTCGCCCGACAGCTTGGAGACGTCGATCACGTCAGCGCGGGCCATCTTGTCTTCCAACTCGCCGACCCGGCCCTCGATAAAGCTCTGGCGCTCGCGGGCGGCATGGTATTCGGCGTTCTCCGAAAGGTCGCCGTGCTCCCGCGCCTCGGCAATGGCCTTGATGACCGCCGGGCGCTCGACCGACTTCAAATGCTTCAACTCGCTCTCCAGCAAGACGAAGCCTTCCTGGGTCATGGGTACCTTGTCACTCATAGAAGGAAACCTTTCACCGCTTCCCCGTTTCTCTTGCTTCCCCCCGCGTTCTCCGCAGGGCCCGGGTCAATCTTGACCCGATTTCAGCTCTCTCGACAAGCCTTGAGCCGCATCGCCCCTGCGGGGCGGGCGTGGGTGACGGGACCAGGCTGTTGGCGGGCGCAGCCATCAAGAGAGCACAGGGAAGTAGGATTGCAAGGGGGCCACTTCAAGCGACCCGCGTTCGCGGGCCTGCAGGGCCAGCACTAGGGCCTGGGCACCGCGCAGGGTGGTGTAGTAGGGGATCTTGTCCATCAGGGCTTGCCGGCGGATGGAGAAGGAGTCGGCGATGGACTGCGCCCCTTCCGAGGTGTTGATCACCAGCTGCACCCGGTCGGAGATCATGTGATCGACCACATGCGGCCGGCCTTCACGCACCTTCTTCACCGTCTCTACCTCCAGCCCGGCGGCGCGCAGTGCGGCGGCGGTGCCGCTGGTGGCCAGCAAGGTGAAGCCCAAGGCCGCCAGATCGCGGGCGATCGCTAGGATCGGCGGCTTGTCGCCCTCCTTTACCGAGACGAAGACGCCGCCGCTCATCGGCAGCTGGTAACCGGCGCCCAGCTGCGACTTCTGATAGGCAGAGGGAAAGTCGCGGTCCAGGCCCATGACCTCGCCGGTGGACTTCATCTCCGGCCCCAGCACCACGTCGACGCCGGGGAAGCGGGCGAAGGGAAAGACCGCCTCCTTCACCGCCACCTGGCCAGGGGCGGGAATGGCCTCGGGTAAGAGGTCGGCCAGGCGCTCGCCCGCCATGACCCGGGCGGCCAGCTTGGCGACCGGGCGGCCCACCGCCTTGGCGACGAAGGGGACGGTGCGGCTGGCGCGTGGGTTCACCTCAAGGACGAAGATCTCGCCGTCGCGCACGGCGTACTGGATGTTCATCAGGCCGCGCACGTCCAAGGCCTTGGCCAGCGCCTCAGTCTGGCGTTTGATCTCGGCAATGGCGCTCTCGTCGAGGGAGAAGGGCGGCAGGGCGCAGGCGGAATCGCCGGAGTGGATGCCGGCCTCCTCGATATGCTCCATGATGCCGGCGATGCGCACGCTCTCGCCGTCGGCCAGGGCGTCGACGTCCGCCTCGATGGCGTCGGCCAGGTAGCCGTCGACCAGCACCGGATTGGCGCCGGAGACCTGGACGGCGGTCTCCATGTAGGCCTCCAGCTGCGCGCCGTCCTGGACGATCTCCATCGCACGCCCGCCCAGCACGTAGGAGGGACGTAATAGCACCGGATAGCCGATGCGCTCGGCAATGGCCTTGGCGGTGGCGAGCGAGGTGGCGCTGCCGTTCGGCGGCTGACGCAGGCCAAGCTCAGCAATCAAGCGCTGGAAGCGGTCGCGGTCCTCGGCCAGGTCGATGGCGTCGGGGGAGGTGCCGAGTATCGGGATCTGGGCGGCCTCCAGGGCCTTGGCCAGCTTCAGCGGGGTCTGGCCGCCGTACTGCACGATGACGCCTTCCAGGGTGCCGCGGCTCAACTCCAGCTTGGCGATTTCGATCACGTCCTCGTCGGTCAGTGGCTCGAAATAGAGCCGGTCGGAGGTGTCGTAGTCTGTCGAGACCGTCTCAGGATTGCAGTTCACCATGATGGTCTCAAAGCCCGCCTCTTTCAGGGCATAGGCGGCGTGGACGCAGCAGTAGTCGAACTCGATCCCCTGGCCGATGCGATTGGGGCCGCCACCCAGGATCATCACCTTGCGGCGATCACTCGGGTCGGCCTCGCACTCGGGCGGGGTCAGGCCGTCGCCTTCGTAGGTCGCGTACATGTAGGAGGTGTCCGACGCGAACTCGGCAGCACAGGTGTCGATGCGTTTGTAGACCGGACGGACGCCAAGCGCGTGACGGCGTGCCGTGACCTCCGCCGGCGCACTGGCGGTCAGCGCGGCCAGGCGGCTGTCGGCGAAGCCTAAGGCCTTCAGCCGGCGCAGGCGGACGGGATCATCGGGCAGACCATTGCGGGTGAGCGCGGCTTCTTCTGCCACCAGCGCCTCAACCTGGCCCAGGAACCAGGGATCGACATGCGTGGTCTCGGCGATCTCCTCCAGCGAGAGGCCGTGGCGGAAGGCCTGGGCGATGGTCAGCAGGCGGTCAGGGAGCGGCTGGGCCAGGTAGCTGCGCACGGCATCGGCGTCCAGGCTACCGTCGTCGCGGAAGGCCTTGGGGATGGCGACCTCATCGAGGCCGCTGTAGCCGGTCTCTAGCGAGCGCAGAGCCTTCTGCAGCGCTTCGGGGAAGGAACGGCCGATGGACATGGCCTCGCCGACCGACTTCATCGCGGTGGTGAGGTTAGGCTTGGCGCCCTTGAACTTCTCGAAGGTGAAGCGCGGCATCTTCACCACGATGTAGTCGATGGTGGGCTCAAAGGCCGCCGGGGTCACCTTGGTGATGTCGTTCTGCAGCTCGTCCAGACGATAGCCGACGGCCAGCTTGGCGGCGATCTTGGCGATGGGAAAGCCGGTGGCCTTGGAGGCCAGGGCCGAGGAGCGGGAGACCCGGGGGTTCATCTCGATCACCACGATCTCGCCGTCAGCGGGGTTGATGGCGAACTGCACGTTGGAGCCGCCGGTATCCACGCCGATCTCGCGCAGGCAGGCCAGCGAAGCGTTGCGCAGCAGCTGGTATTCCTTGTCGGTCAAGGTCAGAGCCGGCGCCACGGTGACCGAGTCGCCGGTGTGGATGCCCATGGGATCGATGTTCTCGATCGAGCAGACGATGATGCAGTTGTCGGCGCGGTCGCGCACCACCTCCATCTCGAATTCCTTCCAGCCCAGGACCGACTGTTCGATCAGGACGGAGGTGACGGGAGAGGCGGCCAGACCACCGCGCACGATGGTCTCGAACTCCTCCCGATTGTAGGCGATGCCGCCGCCGGTGCCGCCAAGCGTGAAGGAGGGGCGGATGACAGCGGGCAGGCCGACCAGTTCCAGAACCTCCAGCGCTTCCTCATAGGTCTCGACCATGCGGGCCTTGGGGCAGGAGAGGCCGATCGACTCCATGGCGGCGCGGAAGCGCTCCCGATCCTCGGCCTTGTCGATGACGTCGGCCTCGGCGCCGATCATCTCCACGCCCAGCCGCTCCAGGGTGCCGTCCTTGGCCAGGGTCATGCCAACGTTGAGTGCGGTCTGGCCGCCCATGGTGGGGAGCAGCGCGTCGGGGCGCTCAGCCTCCAGGATCTTGGTCACCACCTCTGCCGTGATCGGCTCGATGTAGGTGGCGTCCGCCAGGCCGGGGTCGGTCATGATGGTTGCGGGGTTGGAGTTCACCAGGATGACACGATAGCCCTCTTCCTTGAGCGCCTTGCAGGCCTGCGCCCCGGAATAGTCGAACTCGCAGGCCTGGCCGATGATGATGGGCCCGGCGCCGACGATCATGATGGAGCGGAGGTCGCTTCGTTTCGGCATGCTCTGGCTCACCCCAAAAAGCATCGTACGGGCCAGCGCGCTCGCACGAAAAAAACGCGCCCGAGAGGTCTCTCCGGCGCAGGCCTTGGCGGATCGTTATCCTGACTGTCGCTAAAGCTTGTTCATGCCACAGGGCGCGTGTGGAAGGAAAGGCCCCGAAAACGCAGCTCAGACCGGTCAGCGATGCGTGTAACTCATCGCTGCGGCACCGGCCCTCTCCCCCCAATGGCGCAACGGGCCGGCCACCCACGCCAGTATCCTATTAGATGGCCGGCCCAGGTACGCCAAGGTGGGGAGAGGGCCGGTGCCGCAGGGTCGCGCATTCGACCCCAACGCTTCAGCCCGTTTCGGGCGCAGAGAGGGCCGCCTTCACCTTGGTCACCAGATCGCTGCGCCAGAAGGGCTTGGTCAGGACCGCGTCGTCTGCTGGCTGTGCCTGCTTCTGGCTCACCATGAAGAGGAGCTTGACGCCTGGGCGGTGGCCGCGTGCCGCCGCGGCAAAGTCTATCCCCTCGGCTGCCGTGACCAGATCGCGGTCGGCGAGGATCAGATCGACAGGACCCGCCTGCAGCAAGGTCAGCGCCTCTTGCGCGTTCAGCGCTTCCAGCGGGCGATAGCCGATCAGTTCCAGCAATGCTGCGGTCGAGGCGCGCAGCAGGTTATCGTCATCGACGACCAGCACGATTTCGCCTTTGCCGGCGGTCTCCGGCGTCATCGGGCCGAGGAGATCGGTTTCGTCCAAGGCGCGGGGCAGCAGCAGGGTGACGCTGGTGCCCTTTTCCTCTTGGCTGTCCAGCAGCAAGCGCCCGCCGGTCTGCTGCATGAAGCCGAGGATCGTGGAGAGGCCAAGACCGGAACTCTGACGGCTGGTGTCGGTGGTGAAGAAAGGCTCTACTGCGCGAGACAGGATTTCCGGTGGCATGCCGCAGCCAGTGTCGGCAAGGGTGAGCGAGACATAGTCACTGTCGCGCAGGGCCTGAGCTGCGGCCTCTCCATGCTCCTGGTTGCGGGCGGTGATGGTGAGGCTGCCGCCCTCCGGCATCGCCTTGGCCGCGTTCTCTGCCAGCCCGCGCAAAGCAGCCCGCAGCTGGGTCCGGTCGCTGCGCACCTGCCAAAGATCGCCGCCGCACGCGATCGATAGGGAGATGTCTGGCCCCAGGATGTCTTGGATTTCGCCCTCGGCATTCTGCAGCAGCGGCGAGAGGTGAATGGGCTCCAGTTTCAAGGCCTGCTGACGGCTGAAGGCGAGCAGGCGCTGCACCAGATCGGACCCGCGCTGCGATGCCTCTAGGATCGCGGAGACCGGTCGGCTTGGCTGATCCAGCTGCTCCAACTCCAAGAGCTCCGCATTGCCCTGGATGACGCTCAGTAGGTTGTTGAAGTCTTGGGCGATGCCGTTTGTCAGCTGGCCTACGGCCTCCAGCCGCTGCGAGCGCCGCAGTCGCTCTTCGATGACCTTGCGTTCGGTGATGATCTCGCCGGTCGTCAGCACACTGCCGTCTTCCAGCACCAGATCGTTCAACTGAACCCAGTCGCCGCTTTGAATTTGGACATCCAGATTGTGGGCCGGCCGCTTGCGGCGGTCGAGGCGCAGGGCGACCCAGGCCGCCTTTTGCTCCGCACTCAGGCCCGGCAGCACGGTGCGTACGCCGTGGCGCAAGACATCGCTGTAGGTGATGCCCTTGTGCAGCGGCAGGCTTTCCAGGCTGAGCAGCTTCTTGTAGCCATCGTTCATCGCGATGAGGCGGTCCTCGGCATCGAAGAAGCCGAAGATGGTGGAACTGGCATTCAGGGCCTGTACCAGCTGCGTCTGCGCCCGTTTCAAATCGGTGATGTCCTGCAGGGTGCCTTCACTGCGGACCAGTTGGCCGTCTTCGACCTCTCCCTTGTGCTCCAAGAGACGGACGTTGCGCACCTCCCCCTTGGCGGTGACTATCCGGTACTCCATAGACATAACCGACCGCGCTTCGATCGTCTCTCGGCTTGCCTGCTGGTAGCGGGCTAGATCATCGGGGTGCACATGCTGCAGTTCCCATGCCCCACCGGAGAGCGCAAGGTATTCATCGACAGTGTAGCCGTAGAGCCGCGCGTACTCCTCTGAGCAATAGAGGCAGCGATCGTTCACCACGTCCCAAATGTAGTAGCCAAGCTTGGCGCTCTGTGAGGCTGCATTGAAGCGCACGATCTGACTGCGCAGATCCTCTTCGACGCGCCGCCGGGCCGCAGCCTCTTGCTCAAGCGAGTAAGCCAAGTTGGCGGTCTCAGCGCGCGCCGCCTTCATGTCTTGCCAGCGCCGGTAGCTGAGCCAAGCGAGCCCCAGCGAGGCAATCGCCAGCGCGAACATGATCTCGTCGCCGTGCCAATGGCCTTCGTGGTGCAGCCAGTCGTGCCACATGTCGATCAGACTGAAGAACGCGGCGATCGCCAAGAGGCTGGCCACCACTGCCAGCATGATCACCAGGTCGCGTCTGGCCCGCTGGCGCTGTCGGTGAGCCTGCGCCGCAATCCTATCTTTCGACTGCGGGGCTGGGTCCTCCTCTTGGCCTGACATGGTGTGGGCGGCCTGGGCCTATCCGTCGGTCCGGGGGCTCTCGGTCCGGGGGCTCTCGCCCTCGGCTGCAGCCATTAGGGCGACAAAGCGGCCGAAGAGGTGCTGGGTGTCCTGCGGCCCGGGTGAGGCTTCGGGGTGGTGCTGCACCGAGAAGATGGGCTTGCCATCGACGGCAAGGCCCTCGTTGGTGCCGTCGAAGAGCGACTTATGGGTCTCCCGAACGCCGCTGGGCAGGCTTGCACTCTCCACGACGAAGCCGTGGTTTTGACTGGTGATCTCCACCTCCGCCGTTGCGTGCTCCTGTACGGGCTGATTGGCGCCGCGATGGCCCAGGCGCATCTTCGCGGTCGCACCGCCCAGCGCCAGCGCCAAGAGCTGATGGCCAAGGCAGATGCCGAAGATGGGCTTGCCGCTGGCCAGCAGGCCTTGAATGGTCGGAATGGCATAGCGGCCCGTGGCTGCCGGATCGCCGGGGCCGTTGGACAGAAAGATGCCGTCAGGCTCTTTCGCCAGGATCTCCTCGGCACTTGCGGTGGCGGGGACCACGGTCACTTTGCAGCCATGGCCAGCCAGCATCCGCAGGATATTGTGCTTCGCGCCGTAGTCGATGGCGACCACGTGGTGACGCGGGCTCTCCTGCCGGCCGAAGCCCTGCGGCCAGACCCAAGGGGTCTCGTCCCAACCATAGCTTTGACGGCAGCTGACTTCTTGGGCGAGGTCCATGCCCTCCAAGCCCGGCCAGGCGGCAGCCTCTGCCTGCAGTGCTGCCAAATCGAAGACCCCGTCGGGCGCGTGGCAGATGACGCCGTTGGGCGCGCCGCCGTCGCGGATTCGCCGGGTCAGCGCGCGGGTGTCGATCCCAGCAAGCCCGACCAGGCCCTGCCGGCGCAGCCAGTCGTTGAAGGGCGCCATGCTGCGCCAGTTGGAGGGCGCGCTGGGCGCACAACGCAGGATCAAGCCGCGTGCGGCCGGCGTCGTGGTTTCCAGATCCTCGTCATTGGCGCCGACGATGCCGACATGGGGAAAGGTGAAGGTGATGATCTGCCCGGCGTAGGAGGGATCGGTCATCACCTCCTGATAGCCGGTCATGGAGGTATTGAAGCAAACCTCCCCCACAGCCTGGCCGGCAGCGCCGATCCCCTGGCCCCAGAAGTGGCTGCCGTCAGCCAGCATCAAGAGGCCGGTGGCACCTTCGGGCCGCGCAACGACTCCCGGCCCTGGGTTCGCTAGGACCGGTGATGGAGTCTCATTCATGCGGGATCTACCCTCGAAAGCTCTGGTCTAATGACTATACCACTAGAACCAATCTCGTACTGTCGGCAAGTCATGGAAGCCAGGCAGGGGATGCACGACAGCCTTGCTTGAGCTAGTTTGTGCGTGACGCTAGATCGTGCCGGCCCGAGTCACACCATTGGCTTGGCATAGAAATGCTTGCTGTAAGGATTGAAGAGAATGTTGCGTGATCGCCTTAAAGAGGCACTCCGCGAGGCTATGAAAGCCGGGGACAAGCGCTCCGTTTCCACGCTGCGCCTGGTTCTGGCGGCGCTGAAGGACCGCGATATCGCTGCGCGGGGCCGCGGTCAAAGCGATGGCCTGGGCGACGATGAGACCTTGGCGCTCTTGCAGAAGATGGTGAAGCAGCGCCGGGAGGCGATTGAGGCCTACGAATCCGCCGGCCGCGACGAATTGGTAGCCCAGGAGCAGGAGGAGATCGCGGTGATCCAGCGCTTCCTGCCGCAGCTGATGGACAGCGAAGCCACCGCCGCGGCCGTGGATGCGGCGATGAAAGAGCTGGAGGCGACCTCGATCAAGGACATGGGCCGGGTCATGGCCACCTTGAAGGAGCGCTTTCCGGGCAAGATGGACTTTGCCAAGGCCAGTGGCCTGGTGAAGGAGCGGCTGGCCTGACGCGTCCTTTACGTTGCTGTCGCCGCCTGCGTCAGTGCTGAGATCCGGGAGTGGTGCATGTCCCTTCCGCAGGGCTTTCTAGACGAACTGCGCGCGCGGACCGGTTTGGCAGCGTTGATCGGCCGTCGCGTGCGCCTGCAACGAAAGGGTCGCGAGCACCAAGGGCTCTGCCCCTTTCACAATGAGAAGACCCCCTCGTTCACCGTGAACGAGGAAAAGGGTTTCTATCACTGCTTCGGCTGCGGCGCACATGGCGACGCCATCTCCTTCGTCATGCAGATCGAGGGGCTGACCTTTCCGGAGGCCGTCGAGCGGCTGGCCGATGAAGCCGGTCTGGAGGTGCCGCAGCCCTCGCCAGAGGCGCGCGCGCAGATCGCCCGTCAGGCCAGCCTGCTGGACATCCTGGAGATGGCGACGGTCCTCTTCCAGAACGCCCTGCACAGTCCCGAAGGGCAGGCGGCGCGAGACTATCTTCAGGCGCGTGGGGTGAACGCCGAGAGCAGCCGAGCCTTCCGCCTCGGCTACGCACCAGCCGGTCGCGGATTCCTGCTGCCGGCGCTGAAGCGCCAGGGGGTGACGACCGATCAGGCTGTCGAGGCCGGTCTGGTGAAGCGCGACCCGGACAGCGGCGATCTGAAGGAGTACTTCTTCAGCCGGCTCCTCTTCCCCATCATGGACAGGCGCGGGCGGCCTGTGGCCTTCGGCGGGCGGCGGCTGGATGACGGACTGCCGAAGTACCTGAACTCGCCGGACAGCAGCCTCTTCCACAAGGGCAGCCTGCTCTACAATCTGCCCGGCGCCAGACTGGCGCTGAAAGCCGGTGCCGAGCGGCTTCTGGTCGTCGAAGGCTACATGGACGTCATCGCGCTCGCCCAGTATGGCCTAGGCGCTGCCGTGGCGCCGCTAGGGACCGCCATGACTGAGGCGCAGGTGGCCGAGAGCTGGCGTCTCTCCGACACACCGGTCATCTGCCTGGATGGCGATGCAGCCGGACGCCGCGCGGCCAGCCGTCTGGTGGAGCGGGCGCTGCCGATCTTGACGCCGGGCAAGTCCTTGGACTTCGCCTTCCTGCCGGACGGCCAGGACCCCGACAGCCTGCTGCGCTCTCAGGGCAAGGCTGCCTTGCAAGCCCAGCTGCAGGCCGGGCAGCCGCTGGCCAGCCAGGTCTGGGCCAACCTTGTCGGCGGTGGCTTGCCGCGCCGGCCCGAAGCCTGGGCCGCGCTGAAGCGGGATATCTATACAGAGGTGGGCCGCATCGCGGACGCCGGCGTGCAAGACAGCTACAAGGCCGATCTGCTGGATCGCTTCTTCAAGGCCCGCCGGCCAGAGGCGGCTGGCGGGCGGCAAGCCCAGGGCTGGCGCCCAGGCACGGCTTGGCGCGGCCGCTCTCCAGGGCCGCCGCCGGCGCCTGACCGGGCGAAACCAGACCCCAGCGATCAGCGCTTCCGGCCTGAGCGGGAACTCTTGGCCTGCCTGGTCAACCACCCCGCCCAGGCCGTCGCCCGGATCGAAGAGATCGCGCTCATCGACTGCCAATCCACGGAATTAGAACGACTAAAAGCTACTGTCATCGATCTCTTGGCAGCCGATCCGGAGCTTGACAGGGACAGTCTGCAACGCCAGTTGAGCAACCTGGGTTATGGCGACTTGCTGTCCCATCTCCTCTCTGCCGCGGTGACCAGGCTCTGTCCTGCCTCTGCGGTATCGGCAGAGGCGGATGTGGTGGAGCGCCAGGTGGAGGTGTTGCTTGCCGGGTTCGACGAAAAACGAGCCGAAGCCGCCGTTCGGGAAGCCGAAGCGCGGTTTGCAGCGGAGGCAAGCGACTCTGCCCTGGCCGACCTGGAGGCAGCCCGCCAGGCCCGCGACCGGGCTGGAGAGCGTCTGGCCCACTTGGTCGCGTAGTTTTGTCGGGGGGCGATAGAGGCGCGAGGCGACTTGCGGCCTCTCTAACGTGCGTTGCACCCCAAGGGTTTGAGAAACGGTTTCAGGCTGGCCTTGTGCGCGATGACGAAGCATCTCGCCCCAGGCCGATAGGGTTTTTTGAGAAGCGAGGTGGCCATGGCGAGCAAGCAGGGCGAAGCGCAGCGGGCAAACAGCGAAGAGGCCATGGATGGGGCGCTGATCGACGCCACCATGGCGGCGGTCAAGAAGATGGTCGCCAAGGCCAAGGAGCGCGGCTACGTCTCGCTGGACGAGATCAACCAGGCCCTGCCGCAAGAACAGGTCTCCGCCGAGCAGATCGAAGACACGCTCGCCATGCTCTCTGAGATGGGCGTGACCGTGGTGGAGAACGAAGAGCAGGAGGATGAGGATAAGGAGCGCAATGGCACCGCCGCCTCCGAAGAAGACGAGAGTTCCAATAACGCCGGCAATGTGAGTGACGAGGAGGTCGGACGCACCGACGATCCGGTGCGCATGTACCTGCGCGAAATGGGCTCGGTCGAGCTCTTGTCGCGTGAGGGCGAGATCGCCATTGCCAAGCGCATCGAGGCCGGCCGGGAGCGCATGATCTCTGGCCTCTGCGAGAGCCCGCTCACCATCCACGCCCTGCTGCATTGGCGCCAGGCGCTGATCGACCAGGAAATCCTGCTGCGTGACATCATCGACCTCGACGCCACCTACGGCGCCGGGCCGGACGGCGACTCCTCTGACGAGGAAGAGGACGAGGGCGAGGAAGAGGGCGCGGTCAAGGCAGAGGCCGGCATGAATGGCGCGGCCAAGCCGAACGGTGCTGCTCCTCAGACCAACGGTGCTGCGCAGCCTGCGGCCAACGGTGCTGCGGACGCCGACGGCAAGCAGGGTCAGCAGGACAATCAGGCCGACAGCGACGACGATGAAGACAATGCTCTTTCGCTCTCGGCCATGGAGCAGCAGCTGCTGCCGCAGGTCTTGGAGCGTCTGGACGCCATCGACGTCTGCTACAAGGCGCTGATGGCGGTGCAGGAGACCCGCCTGGCCGCCATGACCAGCGGTGAGGAGGTCGATGAGACGGTCGAGGAGCAGTACGACCTGCTGCGCCGTGAGCTGGTCGAGCATATGAAGTCGATCCGCTTTAACAACAGCCGCATCGAGGCGCTCTTGGAGCAGCTCTATAGCTTCTCCAAGTCGCTGATGATGATGGAAGGCCGGCTGATGCGCCTGGCCGAGAGCTGCGGCGTGCCGCGGGCCGTCTTCCTGAAGTACTATCAGGGCTCTGAGCTGGACCCCAACTGGCTGGGCACCGTGCGCGATCTGCCGGGCCGTGGTTGGAAGCGTCTGGCCGAGCGCCAGGCGGATGAGGTCTTGCGCATTCGCGAAGAAATCCAGGGCATCTCTGAGCAGGTCGGGCTGCCGATCGGGGAGTTCCGCCGCATCACCAACACGGTGAAGAGCGGCGAGCGCGATGCCAGCCGCGCCAAGACCGAGATGGTGGAGGCCAATCTGCGCCTGGTGATCTCCATCGCCAAGAAGTACACCAACCGCGGCCTGCAGTTCCTGGACCTCATTCAGGAGGGCAACATCGGCCTGATGAAGGCGGTGGATAAGTTCGAGTACCGCCGTGGCTACAAGTTCTCCACCTACGCCACCTGGTGGATCCGCCAGGCCATCACGCGCTCCATCGCCGATCAGGCCCGTACCATCCGCATTCCGGTGCATATGATCGAGACGATCAACAAGCTGGTGCGCACCAGCCGGCAGATGCTGCACGAGATCGGCCGTGAGCCGACGCCGGAGGAGCTGGCCGAGCGTCTGGTCATGCCGCTGGAGAAGGTGCGCAAGGTCCTGAAGATCGCCAAGGAGCCGATTAGCCTGGAGACGCCGATCGGCGACGAGGAAGATTCGCACCTGGGCGACTTCATCGAGGACAAGAACGCGGTGCTACCTTTGGACGCCGCCATTCAGTCCAACCTGCGCGAGACCACCACGCGGGTCCTGGCGACCCTAACGGCGCGTGAGGAGCGTGTTTTGCGCATGCGCTTCGGCATCGGCATGAATACCGACCACACGCTTGAAGAGGTAGGCCAGCAGTTTAACGTAACCCGTGAGCGTATCCGGCAGATTGAGGCTAAGGCCTTAAGAAAGCTGAAGCATCCTAGTCGCAGTCGCAAACTACGCTCTTTTCTTGACAATTAGCTGACGCCTGATCGAGCCTTCTGTCACGGGGTGCCTATCCCGGGCCCCGTGACCGGGGGTGCTATGCGTTACTACGATAGTTATCGCGTCCCGGCCGGCACGATTGTCCGGCTGGACGACTATGATCCGAACGACCGCGGCAACATCACCAACAGATCAGAGGGCGAAGCGCTTCTGGCTGAAGAGCAGCTGCGCCTGGTCACCCTGCAAAAGCAATTGCATGCCGAGAACCGGCAGTCTCTGCTGGTCTGTCTGCAAGCCATGGACGCGGCCGGCAAGGACGGCACCATCCGTCACGTGCTCTCAGGTCTCAACCCGCAAAGCTGCCGGGTCTCCGCCTTCGTCGAGCCGACGACCGAAGAGCAAGGGCACGACTTCCTCTGGCGGGTGCATCGTCAGGCTCCGCGGCACGGCGAGATCATGGTCTTCAACCGCTCCCACTATGAGGAGGTGCTGGTCGCGCGGGTGCATAACCTGGTTGAGGAGGCAGTCTGGGAGTCACGCTACAGTCACATCAACGCCTTCGAGCAGCTGCTGGAGAGCAGCGGCACGCGGGTCATCAAGATCTTCCTCAACATCGACAAGAAAGAGCAGCTGAAGCGCTTTGAGAAGCGTTTGGACGATCCGCTCCGCCAGTGGAAGATCGCCGAATCGGACTATCGCGACCGGGAGCTTTGGGACGACTACCGCCTAGCCTATGCTGAGGCGCTCAGCCGCTGCACCACCGAGACCGCGCCTTGGTTCGTCGTGCCGGCCAACCACAAGTGGTTCCGCAATCTGGTGGTGGCGCGGATCATGCGCGAAACGCTCGATTCCATGGATATCCAGATGCCGCAGGCAACGGTCGACCTGAAAGACATCCGCAAGCGCTATCACCGTGCGGTTAAGGAAGAGAAAGAAAACGGGCACTAATAGGAAGGGCGTTGGGAAGAGCCTGTCTGTTCCAAAAACACTGACCTCTCCTGAGCTTGTCGAAGGATGTGCCCCAAGCGCGTTCTTCTCTTTGGCACATGCTTCGACAGGCCCAGGATGAGGGTTGTACTTAGTTCTCAACACCCAGCAACAAGCAAGGCCGGGGTCAACAACGCGACCGCTATGCTTAAGCCGCAACGTCAGGCGCTGCGGCCCTAAGACCTCCGCACTAACCCTCGTCGGCGACCTCGACCAGCGACTTGTAGGCGTGCCAGGAGGCAAAGCCGAGCAGCGGGAAGGTCACGATCATACCGACGAAAAAGGTCGCGATCCCGGCCGCGGAGATGAGCGCGATCAGCCAGGCCCACAGCAAGCAGGCCCGCCAGTTGTGCGCGACGCAGCGCAGACTGGCCATGACCGCGGTGAAGGCATCCACATCGCGCTGCATCAGAAGCGGGATTGAGATGATGGAGACCGCGAAGACGGAGAAGGCGATGATGGCGCCGATCGCACTGCCAACGATCAGCAGTGCAATGCCGTTCTGGGTCAGCAGCAGCTCGGTCAAGAGCAGCTCTGCCGGCGGAACGGTGGTGGTGCCCATGAAGATCGCGAAGAGCAGCAGGGCCAGGCGCATCCAGAAGAGCAGGGCCACCATCAGCAATACCGCCATGAAGGCCAGTTGCAGCGGCGAGCGGGTGGCGACGATGAGCGCACTGCCCAGGGTCACCTCCTCACCGCTCTGCAGCCGCCTGGCCGTCTCATAGAGCCCGACGGCCAACAGGGGGCCGACCAGCATGAAGCCTGCGGCCAGCGGCGGCAGGAATTCGATGTTGTCGGTCACCCAAAGGCCGATGGTGATGACGGCACTGATGACCGAAAAGATGAGGCCGTAGGTGAGGCCCACAGCCGGCGCCTTGCTTAAGTCATTCCACCCAGCCGTCAGCCAGGCCCAAGGTGCCTCGGTGCCGACCGTCTTGATGTGGATACGCCGCGGCGTCTTCGCCGCCTCCACCGTCTGGTCCATGAGGGTGCTCCAAGCTTTTTGGTCTTTAGCGTCTGATCAGCTTAGCACCGCAAGCGCAGGCTTGTCGCTGTGATAAAGATTCTCGCCTAATACTGGGGTGTTGTAGACGGCGATGAGTGGGACTGATCGCGGCGGCGCCGGCCCTCTCCCCCTCCCGGCCACCCACGCCAGTATCCTATTGAGTGGCCGGGCCCGATACGCCATTGGGGGGAGAGGGCCGGCCCCGAGCAATAGGTAACGATCAGTGATTCTGTGGCGCAAGGCGGCTGCCAGGAGGGGTTTGAAGCGGTTGCATGATACCGCTGAAGGCTAGGTTTTTTCGCACTGCGGCAAAACTCTGGCTGCCGGCCTGGTCCGCGACTTGACAGGGCAAGACCCGGCTTTCTAAGTTGCCGCCGCTTAGGTGGGGTATCGGGACCGAAAGGGATGGCATGACCGATCCCGGAGATCGCGAGGCCCTACAGAAACTAGAATCTCGTCTAGCGGCGGTGCGGCAGCGCCAAGCCGGCGAGCGCAAGAGGCGGCAGCGTCCCATCGACAGTGCTGGGATGGGGGCTGGGCTTCGGGTGGCGGTGGATCTGGTCTCCGGCTTGGCCGTGGGCGTGGCTATCGGCATCGTGCTCGACGTCTGGCTGGGCACATCGCCTTGGATGTTGATCCTGTTCTTCTTTCTTGGGTCCGGCGCGGCCCTCACGAACGTTATCCGAACCGCCCGCCAGCTAGAGGCGGAACGCAAGCGGCGGAAGGAAGAAGAAGCAGGCCGAGGATAGGACGTGTGCCCACTGCCGGCGCTCGTGCGGTTAGATCAGCTGGGCCTTGAGTGGCCCTAGCTTTGTGAGGGGAGTGACGCAGTGGCGGCGGAAAACGGCGAAAAGGCATCGCCCTTCCATCCCATGGAGCAGTTCGAGATCCACCCCATCGGGCAGATCGAGCTCTTCGGCATGGACCTTTCCTTCACCAACTCCTCGCTCTGGATGGTGATCGCGGCTGTGGTCTCCACCGCCTTCCTGCTCTTTGCCGTGCGCGGCGGCTCTATCGTGCCGACCCGCCTGCAGGTGGCAGCCGAGATGCTCTACGACATGATCGCCGGCATGGTGCGCGACAATGTCGGGAGTGAGGGGCGGCGCTTCTTCCCCTTCATCTTCACGCTCTTCATCTTCATCCTCTTTTGTAACGTGCTGGCGCTGATCCCCGGCTCTTTCGCGGTCACCAGCCACATCATCGTCACCTTCTTCATGGCCATCGTGATCTTCATCACGGTGACGGCGATCGGCTTCGCCAAGCACGGCCTGCACTTCTTCCGCTTCTTCTTCCCCGAAGGCGCGCCGCTCTGGACCGCGGTGATCCTGATCCCGATTGAGGTGGTGAGCTACCTCTCGCGTCCGATCAGCCTCTCGGTCCGTCTCTTCGCCAACATGACCGTGGGCCACGTGCTCTTTAAGATCCTGGCGGGCTTCGTCTTGCTGATGGGTGTGGCCGGTATCCTGCCGCTGATCGCGCTGGTGGGCATCACCGCGCTGGAGCTCTTGGTGGCGGTCCTGCAGGCCTACGTCTTCACCATCCTGACCTGCGTCTATCTGCACGACGCAATCCACATGCACTAATCCCCTCGGGCTGCCTCTTGAGGCGGCCCGGGCGCGGTTCCTTCAAACCCCAAAGTTCCCCAACGTTTGTGGGCCAAGCCGGTCCCGGGGCCTGTTCCAAAGGAGTGACGAGAAATGGACGCAGAAGCAGCAAAGCTGATCGGTGCCGGTTTGGCGGCCATGGGCATGATCGGTGCCGGTATCGGTGTGGGTAACGTCTGGTCTTCCTTCTTCAGCGCGATTGCCCGCAATCCCGCGTCCAAGGACGAGATCGGCGCCAACATCTGGATCGGCTTCGCGGTGACGGAGGCTATCGCCCTCTTCGCCCTGCTGGTCTCCCTCATGCTTCTCTTCGTCGCCTAAGCTCTTTAATCTCGGCCAGGTGAGGTTCGGCGGGAAAGACAGCGTTCTGCTGTTTCCGCCGGACCGCCGGTTTTGAAGACGGCGGAGTGTTGCGAGGCAGCTCTAACGTGAGCGGCCGCGACGCTTCTATCGAGTGAAGTGGAGGGCAGGGATGCCTCAATTCGATTTGCAGACGGCGCCCAGCCAGATTTTCTGGCTCATCGTCGTTTTCGGCCTGCTCTACCTGGCTTTCGTCAAGGTGGTGCTGCCGAAGATGGGGGGCATCATCGAAGCCCGCCGCACCAAGATCGAAGGCGATCTGGCCCGTGCGGAGAAGCTGAAGGCTGAGGCTGATGAGGCCGTGGCCGACTACGAGAAGGCGCTCGCCAAGGCGCGGGCGGAAGCCAGCACGCTTCTGAACGAGGCTGCCGAGGCCAACCGCAAAGAGATGGAAGCCCGCACCGCCGCCTTCGAGAAAGAGCTGAATGCCAAGGTGCAGGAAGCGCAGTCCCGCATCGAGGCGGCCGAAGCCGAAGCCCGTGGCCACCTGCAGGAGATCGCGGTAACCGCAGCAGCGCAGGCGACCGAGAAGCTGATCGGCGTGACGCCCAGTGAAGCGGAAACGGCAGCCGCCGTGAAGCAGGTGAGTGGAGGGGCCGCATCATGAGTCTCTTCGGAAGCACTGATTTCTGGCTCTGGATTGCGCTCGTTGCGCTGGTCGCGCTCATCTGGTGGAAGGGCCGCGGCGCCATCGTCGCCGGCATCGACAAGAAGATCGAGAAGGTGCGCCAAGCCATCGCCGAGGCCGAGAGCCTGAAGGCGGAGGCCGAGCGGACCTTAGCGGAGTACAAGCGCAAGCAGCGCGATGCCATGGCGGAGGCGGAGCGCATCGTCGCCCACGCCAAGACCGAGGCCCAAGAGATCGCCGAGCAGCAGAAGGCCGAGCTAGAGGCCGCCCTGCAGCGCCGCGAGCAGGTCGCTATGGAGCGTATCGCCCAGGCCGAAGCCAATGCCATCCGCGCCGTGCGTGCGGGCGCTGTGGAGGCTGCCATTGCGGCCACTGCCGTGCTGGTGAGCGACAAGCTGGACGCAGGCTCGTCGGCCAAGCTGCTGGACAGCGGCATCGAGGAAGTGGGGCGCCGGCTGAACTAGCCAAGGTTCTCTTTGAAACGAAAAAGGGCTTGAGGGGTCAGCCGACCCTTCAAGCCCTTTTCTTTTTGTCCTCTGCCCAAGGCGGATCGACGGGCTTGCCCTCGACCCGCACCTCGCCTGCGGCATTGTCCAACACGACGGGACAGTCGTAGAGCGTCAAGGTCGGGCGGACGCCGAAGCGGCCTTCCATCCAATCGGCCCAGCCCGCGTTGAACCAGGCCTCCGCCGCGTCCCGCGTAGAGAACTCGTAGACGCCGGCACCGCCGCTCTCGCCATTCAGGAAGTACTTGCGGGTGAGACCAGGCACTGCGTGGAAGATCTCGGTGGCGGCGAGAGACTGGGCAGTGACCTCCGCATGATCGCGCTTCGGCCCCGGCAAGGGGATCTGGACGATAGCGATGATCATGCCTTGTCGCTCCCTACATCCCCGGCGCCATCTCCGCCCGGATTCGCTGACGCAGCAGGTCGATCGGCACCCGCTGGCCTTCGACCTCATAGCACCAATAGGTCCAGCCGTTACAGGCAGCAGCCTTCTGCACATGCGCGCCGGCCTGATGAATAGAGCCGGTGAAGTCGCGGGTGACCAGACGACCGTCCGCCTTCACCTTGGCGCTGTGCCGTCCGTCGACGCTGGTCAGCAGGGTGCCGGCGGAGAGAAAGCCGCGCTCCACCAGGGTGCCGAAGGGCACGCGTGGCGCCTGGCGCTTCTCGTCCAGCGCCAACAGGGCCGTGTCGCTCAGAGGGCGGATATCGGCCAGGCGGGCCTTGGCGGCCACCAGATAGTCGGCTTCACGCTCAAAGCCCAGGTAGTCGCGGCCCAGGCGCTTGGCGACCGCAGCGGTGGTGCCGCTGCCGAGGAAGGGGTCGAGGATTAGATCGCCGGGTTTGCTGCTGGCCAGGACCACGCGATAGAGCAGGGCCTCGGGCTTCTGCGTTGCGTGGGTCTTGCGCCCGCCTTGGTCGCGCAGGCGTTCATTGCCGCTGCAGATCGGCAGGGACCAGTCACTGCGCATCTGCAGCTCTTCGTTCAGTGCCTTCATAGCGCGGTAGTTGAAGGTATAGCGGCTTTCTTCATGCTTGGCCGCCCAGATCAGGGTCTCATGCGCGTTGGTGAAGCGCCGGCCCCGGAAGTTCGGCATGGGGTTGGTCTTGCGCCAGACGATGTCGTTCAAAATCCAGAAGCCCAGATCCTGCAGAATGGCGCCGACCCGGAAGATGTTGTGATAGCTGCCGATGACCCACAGGGTGCCGTCGTCCTTCAGGGCACGGCGGGCTGCCTTCAGCCAGGCCTCGGTGAAGCTGTCGTAAGCGGCAAAGCTCTCGAAGGAATCCCAGCTGTCGGTGACCGCATCGACCTTGCTGTTGTCGGGGCGATGCAGTGTTTGCTGTAGCTGCAGGTTATAGGGCGGGTCGGCAAAGACCAGATCGACCGAGCGCTCAGGCAGCCCTTGCATCAGGTCTATGCAGTCACCTTGCTGCAGGCTGTTTCGCGTCAAAGACCCAGTCACGTTTTCTTCTCAAGGGCTTGTTCAGTCGGGCGTGCCTATCAGAATCAGCCCCGCCGCGCCGGTCAAGCGCTTCCGGGCGAGCCCGCCACGGCACGCACCGGGGCGAAGCTGCGCCGATGCTCAGGAGTCACACCTAGGTCGATCAGGGCGGCGCGGTGTGCGGGTGTTGGGTAGCCCTTGTTTGTGGCCCAACCATAGCCGGGGTAGCGCCGATCTAAGACAGCCATCAGGCCGTCGCGCTCGACCTTGGCGACGATGGAGGCGGCGGCGATGGACAGGACATTGGCGTCACCACCAACTATAGCTTCGGCCTGAATCGGCAGATCCGGCGGCAGCTGCTTGCCGTCGATCAGGGCCAGGTCAGGCCTCTGCGGCAGGCGGGCCAGCGCGCGGCGCATGGCGAGCAGGCTGGCCTGCAGGATGTTCAGCTGGTCGATCTCCGCCACTGTGGCCCAGCCGATGCGCACCGTCGCCTCCCGGCAGATCAGGCGGCAAAGGCTGTTCCGATCCTTCTCGGTCAGCTTCTTGGAGTCAGCGACGTCCGCGAAGCGCCCGGCGGTGACCGCTGCAGGCGGCAAGATGACGGCGGCGGCAGTGACCGGCCCTGCCAAGGGGCCACGCCCCACCTCATCCACACCGGCGATGATCCGGCCCTTGCCAGCGCCGAACCCCTCTTCCACTGCAAAGTTCAAGCGTTCCGTCATGCTCCCCGCACCCCTGCTTCCGGTCGTTCCTTTTCCATCTTGTCCGGCGATGCCAAGCGGCTATGGTCGCCTCACCATGCAGAGCTAGCAGATAAGAAGGACGACAGGGGGCATGAAACTCATCAGCTACTACCAGGCGGGCCGGCCCGGTTTCGGCGCCACCGATGGCAATCAGGTCTGGCATATTTCCGGCCTCGACGGCATGCCTGATGACTTAGCCGCCGCTTTGGCGATGCCCGACTTCAAGCAGCACGCTCAGGCCGTGCTCGACGGCCCGGCCGGCCCGGATCTCAGCTCCGTTACCCAGCGGCCGGTCATTCCCAATCCAGGCAAGATCTTCTGCGTTGGCCTGAATTATGAGGCCCATCGGGTCGAAACCGGACGGCCGGAGACCAAGTACCCGACGCTCTTCACCCGCTTCGCGAACACCCTGGTAGCTGAGGGCGCACCCTTGGTCTGTCCGCGCCTCTCGGAGAAGTTCGACTATGAGGGCGAACTGGCGGTCATCGTCGGCAAGACCGGCCGTCACATCGCTAAGGAAGACGCGCTCTCCCACGTCGCCGGCTACAGCTGCTTCAACGACGGCTCGGTGCGCGATTTCCAGCGCCATTCCTCGCAGTTCACGCCGGGGAAGAACTTCGACAGGACCGGCGCTTTCGGCCCATGGTTGGTGACCGCCGACGAGATCCCCGACCCCTCGGCACTCACCCTGGAGACCCGTCTGAACGGAGAGCTTCTGCAGGAGTCGGGTCTGGACGACCTGATCTTCGACGTGCCGACCCTGATCGCCTACATCTCCGGCTTCGCCACCTTGGAGGCCGGCGACGTCATCGCCACCGGCACGCCTGGCGGCGTCGGCTTCGTTCGCAAGCCGCCGCTCTACATGAAGGACGGCGACAGCGTCGCTGTCACCATCAGCCAGATCGGCACCCTAACCAACCCGGTGGTGGCGGAGGCCTAAGCCGCCCGCGGGGCCAAGGCCTGTGCCGCGGCCTCTGCTGCCGCACCTGCCTCCGGCGGTGCCGCCCGCTTGGCCGCCGGCATCCGGTCACGGATGTAGTCGTGGAAGGCGCCCAAGCTGGCTTCGGTCTCCGACAAGAGGCCCAGCGAGTAGGCGCTGCCGGAGAGGCCTTGCTGCACCGATTGGGTGAGGCTGTTGTCCTCGTCCTGGACCAAAGTGTTGATGCGCTGGTTCAGGTAGCGTGCGGCCCGCATCTCGCGGCTTGCGTCCGGCAAGCCGTAGGACTTGGAGCGCAGGAGCGAGCGGCCGGGGCCGTTGGGGATCACCTGGAAGAAATCCACGTGATCGGTGAAGAAGTCCAGCGCCAGGAAGGGGAAGAGGGCGTAGTAGCTCCAGCTGCGGCGCTGATCTTCCGGCAGGTGCGTGGCCTCCGGTACGAGCTTACGGTAGTGGCGGGTCGACCAGCCGCGCACGGGCTTGTCGTCGCGGCGCATGTCATGCCGGGCGCGTGCCGTGCCGAGAGGACCCGGCGCGTTCTCATAGGCCGCACCGAAGAGGTCGAAGAGGCCCGGATGGCCGACGGGGACGTGATAGCCCTCTAGGAAATTATCCATCTGGTTCTTCCAGTCGACGTCATAGGCCTCCTCCCAGGTGATGGCGATGGGCTGCATCTCGGCGCAGCGGTGCGGCTCGATCTCCGCCAGGTAGGGGGCGAAACGCTCGGCCACGCTGGGCTCGCCGCCTTCGAAGCGGATGAAGAGGAAGCCCTGGAAGACCTCCAGCTCGATGGCCACCAGGCCCAGATTGGCGCGGTCGACGGCGGGGAAGCTGCCTTCCATCGCCATGGCCTTCAATTCGCCATCCAGCGCAAAGACCCAACCGTGATAAGGGCAGCGCAGCACCTTGCCGCAGTTCCCGGACTCGCCGCTGACCAGCGCGTGGGCGCGGTGCCGGCAGACGTTGTGGAAGGCGCGCAAGACTCCGTCGCGGCCGCGTACCACAAAGGCCCGCTCGCCCAGGCCCTCGAAGGTCAGATAGTCGCCCGGATTGGGCACCTCGCTGATATGGCCGAGGATGTGCCAGGCCTTGAGGAAGAGCGCGCTCTTCTCCGCCCGGGCAAAGCCCTCGTTGGCGTAGGTCCAGCCTGGCAGCGTCAGCGGCAGAGCCTCATCCTCCACCTGACGCTCTGCCTTCTGCGCGCACCAGGGGTAGAGGCTGCCGAGCAAGCTGGCCATGCGTGCCCGGCTCTGACGGCGCAGGCCTTCCAGATCGGCAGCGGACGTGGGGTTCAGGGTCTCCTGCCAGATCTGGTCGATCATGCCGGCGAGCGCGTAGGCCACGGCCTCTGCATCGGGGGCGTTTCGGCCGGCGGGTGCGCTCTCGCCCACGGCCTGGCAGGCTGCCAGCAGGATCTGGTGGCTCTTCTCGTCGCTGGCCCCGCAGATCTTCAGATAGTCCGCGCGGGCGCTGGCCTCTCCCCAGAATGCATACCAGACGGAGGTACGGTCGGGATTGAGGAAAGCCGGGTCCAGGCTGAGGTCCAGAATGGCCCAAAGCTGCTCCATCGGCGTCACCTGCGGCGAGGCACCTGTTGCCGCCAGGGCCTGATCGTAGGCGGCCGCCGCTTCCTCCAGCGCCGCCAGCAGCATCTGGTCCTTGCCGGTGAAGTAGAAATTCACGATCCCGGGCGAGAGGCCAGCTTCCCGCGCCACCTTGGCCGAGGTGGTGCCCGACAGTCCGTAGCTTGCGATGGTGCGCAAGGTGGCGGAGACCAGGTCCTTGCGGCGCTGGTCCTGGCTTTGGGTCGCTGCCTTGGCGTTGGCGGGGTTCAAGGGCTGGGTCTCGTTCATGGCTCTGCCTCAACGGGTTTTGAATAGACATTTAGATACACTAAATGATCATTTAAGTCCAGAGGCCTGTCGCCGCTTGCACTCCGATCCCCGATCAGGTGCACTACCCCGAAGAAGACAAAGAAAGAGGACAGGGAGATGGCACTTCTGGAGGTCCGGGGGATGACCCGGCGGTTCGGCGGTCTTTTTGCCGTGAAAGACCTGTCTTTCTCCGTCGCGGAGGGGGCCATCCACGGGCTGATCGGCCCCAATGGTGCCGGCAAGACCACCACCTTTAACGTCATCTCCGGCTTCTATCCGCCGACCGCCGGAAAGATCCTCTATGACGGCCGCGACATCTCCGGCCTGGCGACGCATCGCATCGCCGCCCTTGGCTTGGTGCGGACCTTCCAGGGCACGACCTTGGTCCAGCCCTTCTCGGTCTACGACAACCTGCTCTTGGGCTGCCACCTGACCGCTCGCGCCGGCCTGATCGCCGGTCTGCTGGGCAGCGACAGCGCCAAGCGCCGGGCGGCGGCCGAGCGCAGTGAAGAAATCCTGCGCCTCTTCGACCTCTGGGAGCGGCGCGACGAGCTGGCCGGCAATCTGCCGCACGGCTTGCAGCGGACCTTAGGCCTGGCAGTTGCCATGGCCGCCGGGCCGAAACTCCTGCTGCTGGACGAGCCCTTCACCGGCATGAACCCGGAAGAAACCGCGCGCATGATGGCGCTGATGCAGCGTATCCGCGCGACCGGCGTCACCCTGCTGCTGGTGGAACACGACATGCAGGCGGTCATGGGGCTCTGCGAAGCGATCACCGTGATGAACTTCGGCTCGCTTCTGGCCGAGGGCAGCCCGGAGGCCATCCGCGAGAATCCGGAGGTCATTGCCGCCTATCTGGGCGCCGCCGATTTCGGCTTGGAGGAGGAGGACGTCCATGCTGCTTGAGGTCAAGGAAGCGGAGGTCTTCTACAACAAGGTCCAGGCCTTGAAGGGCGTGTCCTTGCAGGTACCGGCGGGTGGCATCGTCACCATCATTGGCGCCAACGGTGCAGGCAAGACCACCACCTTGCGTGCAATCTCCGGCCTGGTGCGGCTCTCCGCCGGCGAAATTCGCTTCCAGGGCGAGCGGATCGACCAGCTGCCGGCCGAACGCCGGGTGCGTCTGGGGATCGCCCAGGTGCCGGAGGGGCGGCGCTGCTTCCCAGAGCTGACGGTGCAGGAGAACCTGATGGTCGGTGCCTTCCTGCGCAGCGACAAGGCCGGCATCCGCCGCGATCTGGAGCAGGTCTTCGCCCGCTTCCCCCGCCTGAAGGAGCGCCGCGGCCAGATGGCCAAGACTATGTCGGGCGGTGAGCAGCAGATGCTGGCGATCGGCCGTGCGCTCATGTCTGCGCCGAAGCTCTTGCTGCTGGACGAGCCCTCCATGGGGCTCTCGCCGGTCATGGTGCAGGAAATCGCGCGCATCGTTCTGGCCATCCGCCGCCAAGGAATCCCGGTGGTGTTGGTCGAGCAGAACGCCGAGCTGGCGTTGCGGCTGGCCAACCAGGCCTACGTGCTGGAAACCGGCCGCATGGTGCTTTCCGGCGAGGCAGCGGCTCTGCACGAGGACGACCACGTCCGCCGCGCCTACCTCGGCGGCTAGCGGTGGAAGCCGACATCGACCCCCAGCACCTGCTGCTGGCCGGCTGGAGTGCCGAAGAGCTCTATTGGGAGGAACTGAGCGCCGCCGCCCTGGCCCTGCCGCCGCGCGAGGCCATCCAGTACTGGGAGGAAGCAGCCCGCATCGCACCAGAGGCCTTCACGCCCGAGGATGCCCGGCACGCCACCACTTGGGCCAACCTGGCGCTGGTAAGCGACCTCGAAGGAAGACCGGAGGCTGCGGCGGACCTGCTGGACCAAGCCGTTGCCCAGTGGCAGGCCGCAGAGACTTGGGTTGCCGGCTTGCGGGCGGAGCGGCGGGCACGCTCCTCGCTCTTTCATCACCGGCTGCAGCAGAAGCACAGCGGCGGCTACGACCATTGGAGGCAAGCGCGCTATCGCGATCTCTACCAGCGGGGCGCGGAGGCTTTGGCGGCTCGGCGCCAGGGCACCTATCGCCCGGACGACCCCTCTGCGACCTGGGTGGTGGCCTGTCCGCCCGGCCTCGAGGATGCGCGCCGGCTGATCGCAGCCGTCATGCTGATTGCCCCAAACGCGGCCTAGTTCGGATGTCTCACGAGCGATGGCTCGGGCGCGCTTGTTTGTGTTGTGAGAGGAGAGGCAGGCGCTTTGTCATAGGCACAAAGGAAGAGGTTGACGAACAGCCCGTCGATGGCCCGCGGATCCAGGCTAAGTGTTTGATACAGTGATATGACGCTAAGATGGATCGATCGTGTCCAAAAGCAGTAACCTCATCCTTGTAAGTTACCCACATCGACATCTGGTAAGGTATCGATGTCGGTCACGGAGGTGAGACCGTCTCGTCCAAGGGCATTGAAGCCCGTTGCTCAGCGTGGTTCCGCCTCCGTTCGTCCGTCACCCCCGGAAAGTCGTTCGGGCCGCGCAGCGAGCCCGCTTAAGCAAGGCAGGGGAAGGATGGATACTGTATACGCTGGTATTGATGTGTCGAGTGACAGCTTGGCTGTAGGCCTGCGCCCACTCGGCGAGGTCTTGGCCTACAGCCGCGATGAGAGTGGCATCGAGAGCCTGGCGAGCAAACTGCTGGATCTTGAGGTCAGCTTGGTGGCGATTGAGGCCACAGGCGGCTATGAAAGCCTGGTTGCAGCGGGGCTGATCGCAGCCGGCTTGTCGGTCGTGGTGGTCAACCCGGCTCAGGTGCGGTCTTTTGCCAAGGCCTGCGGCACGCGCGCTAAGACTGACAGGATCGATGCCGCGCTGATCGCTCACTTCGCGCAAGCCATGGACCCCGACGTCCGGCCTTTGCCTGATGCAGATACGCGCGCTCTGTCTACCTTGATGCAGCGCCGCCGCCAGCTGGTGGAGATGATTACCAAGGAGAAGCAGCGCAAAAGCAGGGCCGATGCTGCCTCCTTGCAGAGCCTCCAGCGCTCAATCGCTTTCCTAAAGGGCGAGCTTGCTGCCATCGATAAGGACATCGACGATGGCATCAAAGCCTCTCCTGCCTGGCGTGAGAAAGTCGAGCTCCTGACCTCTGTCCCAGGCGTCGGCCCTGTTGTCTCACGCACCATGATCGCTGAGATGCCCGAACTTGGGAGCCTCAACCGTCACCAGGTGGCAGCCTTGACTGGCGTCGCGCCGATGACGCAGCAGTCCGGCAAATGGCGCGGGAAGAGCTTCATCTGCGGTGGCCGCGCCAACGTGCGCACGGCGCTCTACCAGGCAACCCTCTCAGCTGTGCGATACAACCCGCAACTCGCGACCTTCTATCAACGCCTCGTCGCACGCGGGAAGCCTAAGAAGCTCGCCCTCATCGCTGCAGCGCGCAAACTCGTCATCCTTCTCAACGCGATCCTCAGAGACAAGAAACCATGGCAAAACGCTTGACTGGAAACATAGTCGCTGAGCAGCGGGCTTCAGCCCGCGTCCGTCGAAGGATGTGCCCCACGCTCGGTGCTAACGGCCCGCCTTTCGACGGGCGCTCGCTATCGCTTACTGCTCAACCCTTCGACAAGCTCAGGAGAGGGAGCGCTTCTTGGAGCTTATGGTTCCTACTGGGCTCATCCTGCCTTAGTCCAAAGCCCCCTCTACCGCCGAGGCGAAGATCTGCCGACCGCGCAGGCTGACAAGTTCGCGCCAGTCGGGCTCCGGCGGGCAGAAGCAGGTCAGCAGTTCGCGTTTCATCGCCCGGCCCTGGTCGGAGGCCAGGTCACCCTTCAGGTGCAACCAGTTGTCGGCGCGGAGAGATTCCAGCACCTGCGGTATTGGTCGGGTGCCGGCCTCGAGTGCGCAGGCGACCACCGGTTTGCCGGCGAAGGCCTCCTTGACGCCCCGCTCCATCAAGCCGGCGCTCGATGCGGCCGACTTGCTGTCACCGCGCACCAGCGAGCCGAGGGAGTGGGTGCCGAACCACTTGGTGAGCCAGCTCTCGTTCTCGCCGTCGGGTGCGTGGGTATGGATGATCTCGATATGGCCCCAGGAGCCAAGTCCGGTGTGGAGGTCGAGGAAGATCAGCCGCTCCGACCGCTCGGCCTCTTCAGCCACGATTTGACGGATGAGGCGGTTCGACCAGGAGGGCGTGCGCCCGCCGTAGAAGAGGCCGTCGGCATGGTCGTATTGCCCGCCTGAGACGGCGCCTTCGGCGGCGAATTGGCCGTGCTCCTTGGCATAGGCCGCAAAGGCCGCTTGGAAGGCAGCCTTGCTGTCCGCATTCCACGTCTCCGGCAGGATGGCTGAATGCAGCGCCGCGTAGCCCTCATTCTTCGTCGGCTGGTTGTTGTGATCGATGAAGTTCCGATTGAGATCGATGTTGTCCTCGTTCACCCGCCGGATCCAGGCGAAGCCGGAAGGGTTGATGGCGTGGACCAGTACGACGCGCAGGTCTGGGGGCAGTCGGCGTAAGCCCGGGCCGCGTAGGAGGCCAATCTGCAGAGCAGAGCCGAAGAAACCTTCCGCCCCGTGCGTGCCGGAGGTGATCAGCAGCGTGGTCTTGGCTTTTTCCGGCCCGAGGGTTGCGGTGTGGGTGAAGAGCTCGGTCCCGCCCGGTCCTTCCGCCGGGTTCCGGTACTGCATGCGCCGGGCCTCCGCACCGCGGGCGGCGTCGAGAAAGCGGTCGCGGGCCTCGGTGTAGTCGGCGGCGAAGTAGCTCAGCGCATCCATGTCTTTGTCTCCTGTTGGGTCAGGTTTTGTGCGGCAGCAGGGCTGCCAGGTCGCCATTGCGATCGATATGAACCCCCGGCAGGTCTAGCCATGCGGCCAGCTGGTGCAAGGCCTGGTTTAGGGCCTCGGCGATCTCTGGCCGGGCCTGGCCGGGTTCGGCGAAGGCGCCGGTGACCTGCAACCTGCCGCCGGCGTGGTCGGACTTCAAGGCCACGCGGCCCACCAGGGCATCGCCCAGCAGAAAGGGCATGACGTAGTAGCCGTACCGCCGCTTGGCCTCGGGCGTGTAGAACTCCAACCGATAGTGAAAGTTGAAGAGCCGCTCACAGCGCGGCCGTTCCCAGACCAACGAGTCGAAAGGCGAGAGCAAGACGGCCCGGGTGAAGCGGCGGGGGCGGAGTGCCTCCGGGTGCAGGTAGGCCGGCTGGTCCCAGCCCTTGACCTGCGCCGGCAGCAAGGCCTCTGCCTCCAGTAGCTCTGCCAAACGCAGCTTGGCGCGTTCGGCGTCCATCCGGACGTAGGCGCGCAGGTCCACCTCCGTCGCCACGCCAAGCGCCTCGGCAGCGAGCAGCAGCAGCCGCCGCTGCGCCTCCTCCGGCTCCGGGGTCGGGAGGGCCAGGATGTCGGGTGGCAGCACGCGCTCCGGCAGGTCGTAGAGCCGCTCGAAGCTGCGGCGCCGGCTGGCGGCGGTCACCAGGCCTTGCCAGAAAAGCAGCTCCAGGGCCTGTTTGCGCGCACTCCAGCCCCACCAGCCGCCGCTGCCGCGCCCTTCCTCGAAGTCGCTGGCGCTGAGCGGTCCCTCGGCCTCGACCCGGGCCAGCGTGTCTGCGACCAGAGCTGCTTGCTCCTGGCCGAAGCGGGCCAGTTCCCGGTAGAGCCCTTGGCCGGCCTGCGCCTCGACCATCCGCCAGCGGAAGAGCGGATGGTGTTCCAGCGGGATGAAGGAGGCCTCGTGCCCCCAGTATTCGAAGAGGCTGCGCCTCCGGCCTTGGGTCAGGTTGTCCAGTAGCGCGCGCGGATAGGGGCCGATGCGGGCAAAGGCCGGCAGGTAGTGGGCACGCAAGAGGGCGGTGACGGAATCGATCTGCAGCAGCTTCACCCGGCCCAAGACGCGGGCCAGGTGACGCCGGTCGCGCCGACCGCTGGGGTAAGGATCGGCAAAGCCCTGCGCGCCCAAGGCAATGCGCCGGGCTTGCCGTGCCGAAAGCGTGACGCTGGGGGGCGCTGGCTTGCTGTCGTGCGGCTCTAGGGCCAAGGGGATCTCCACACAAGCGACCGCCACGCGGGCGCTAGGGGCCAGTTTTGGATCGGGCTGGTGCCAGTGCGGTGCACAGGCGATGACCAGGTCACCAGACTTCTCGGAGAGCTGCAAGCGTTGCAACTTGTGGCTCTTGGAAATGTCCAGGTACATGCAACATAACGAGGACCGAGCCACCCGTGCCTGCTTGCAGGCGCTTCCAGCCAGGGAAAGGAAGAAGCTATGGAATATCTGCACACCATGGTGCGCGTGCGCGATCTGGACGCCAGCCTGGATTTCTACTGCAACAAGCTGGGCCTGACGGAAATCAACCGCTACGACAGCGAGAAAGGCCGCTTTACCCTGGTCTTCCTGGCCGCCCCTGGCGACGAGGACCGCGCCCGCTCCGACGCCCGCGCGCCGCAGGTTGAGCTCACCTACAACTGGGACCCGGAGGACTACGACGGCGGCCGCAACTTCGGCCATCTGGCCTATCGGGTGGACGACATCTACGCTGCCTGCCAGCGCCTGATGGAAGGCGGGGTCACCATCAACCGGCCGCCGCGTGATGGGCATATGGCTTTCGTCCGCTCCCCCGACGGGATTTCCATCGAGCTGCTGCAGCGGGGCGACTCCCTACCGCCGCAGGAGCCCTGGGCCTCAATGGAGAACAGCGGCAGCTGGTAGGCCGCCCAGCCTTACTTGACAGGGCGGCTGGCAGGGGCTTCAAGGCGGCATGACCGACGCCGCCGAGACGCCCCCCAGTTTCATCCTCGCCCAGCGGCTGGCGGCCGAGGCGCTGGGGACGGCGGTGCTGCTGGCGACCGTTGTCGGCTCCGGCATTATGGGCGAGGCCCTGGCCGGCGGGAACGTCGCCATCGCGCTCTTGGGCAACACGATCGCCACCGGTGCGATTTTGGTGGTGCTGATTCTGGGGCTCGGGCCCCTGTCCGGTGCCCACTTCAATCCGGCCGTTACCTTCTTCTTCTGGCTGCGGCGCGAGCTGCCTGGGCGTGATGCCCTGCTCTATGTCTTGGTGCAGATCATCGGTGCCTTGGCCGGCATGATCATCGCCCATCTCATGTTCGCGCTGGACCCGCTGCAAGTGTCCCAGAACGTCCGGGCCGGACCCAGCCAGTGGCTGTCGGAGGGGGTGGCGACCCTCTCCCTCCTCATGGCCATCATCTGCACCTTGAAATGGCGGCCCGAAGCCGTTCCCATGGCTGTCGGCCTGGCCATCACGGCAGGCTATTGGTTCACTGCCTCGACCTCCTTCGCCAATCCGGCGGTGACCATTGCACGCTCCTTCTCCGATACCTTCAGCGGGATTGCACCGGCGGACGCGCCGGCTTTCATCGTCGCGCAGTTCTTGGCGGCCCTGGTGGCCTGGCGCCTCTTCGGCTGGTTGCTGCGGCCATCCGACAGCTAGGGGTGACGGGTCGGCGGTGCTGGGCTAGCCTTTCTCCTTATGGAAAAGGAACACATCAAGACCAGCTGTCCGCGCGATTGCTACGACGGCTGCGGCATCGTCGTCGTGAAGCGCGAGGGGCGGGTGACCCGCGTGCTGGGCGACCCCGACCATCCGGTGTCGCGCGGCGCCCTCTGTGGGAAGTGCGCGCTGGCCTACAACGGCGTCTGGCGCGACCCCGAGGCGCGGCTCAGCCAACCCTTGAAGCGGATCGGGCCGAAGGGTGCCGGGCAGTGGCAGGCGGTCTCTTGGGATGAGGCCTTGTCCGACATCGCCGCCCGCCTCAACACGATCCGGGCTGAGGCTGGTGGCGATACGATCCTGAATTCCCACTACACCGGCACCTGCTCGCTCTTGGCCGGCAACTTCCCGCAGCGCTTCTTCGCGGCCATCGGCGCCACCGAGATCGAGCCCGATACCATCTGCAACAACGCCGGCCACGTGGCGCTCGGCTATGTCATGGGCACCTCTGGCTGGGGCTTCGACCCGCGTGCGGCCCGCGACGCTGCCTGTATCCTGGTCTGGGGGGCCAACCCCTCGGCCTCTGCCCCGCATGCGCACAAGCACTGGCTGGCTGAGGCGCCGGGCAAGGTTATCGTCGTCGATCCCATCCGCCACCCGACGGCAGAGGCTGCGGACCTGCACCTGCAGCCCCGTCCCGGCAGCGACGCAGCCCTGGCCTTCGCGCTGCTGCATGTCCTCTGGCGCGACGGCAAGCTGGACCGCGCCTTCCTGGCCGAGAAGACGATCGGCTGGGAGGAGATCGAGCCGCTCTTATCGGACTGCACGCCAGCCTGGGGCGAGGCGGAGACCGGCGTGCCGGCGGCCGCTATCGAGACCGCAGCGGCCCTCTTCGCCGCTGGCCCAGCGCTGACCTGGCTGGGCCAAGGGCTGCAGCGCCAGCCTTTGGGCGGCAATGTCTTCCGCGCCATCGCCCTCTTGCCGGCGGCCACCGGCAACTTCGGCCGACCGGGCAGCGGGCTTTACTATCTGAACGGCAGCGGCGCGCGGGCCACCGACGTCGGCAGTGTTGCAAGCCTGGGCGAGGGCGAGGCCGAGCGGCCCGCGATCAGCCACATGGACCTGGTGGAAAGGCTGAACGACCCGGAGCGCTCCAAGGGCTTCATCTCCTGGAACATGAACGTCGCGGCCTCCGGTCCGCGCCAGGCGGCGCTGCGCCAGGCCTTGGCGCGGGAGGATCTCTTCAGCGTCGTGATCGACCTCTTCGAGACCGACACCGGGCGCTTGGCCGACTACTTGCTGCCGGCAGCCAGCTTCCTGGAGTTCGACGACCTCAATCAGTCCTACTTCCACATCAACGTGCAGGCGCAGACCAAGGTGGAGGAGCCGCCTGGCGAGGCGCTGCCGAACCAGGAGATCTTCCGCCGCCTGGCCAAGGCCATGGGGCTAGGACAGCCGGCGCTCTATGAGAAGGACCGCGCCATTATCGACCGCGTGCTGGCCAACTCGGCCTTCGACGTGGACTTCGATCGCTTGAAGACCCTCTCCGGCCTCTGGCTCGGTGATGGGCCACTGGTGACCTATGCCGACGGCCGCTTCCCCACGCCTTCGGGCAAGTTGGAACTGGCCAGCGGCCAGGCGGAGGCCGATGGCCATCCGCGGGTGCCGCAGCCGATCAGTGACCCCGTCTTGGACCAGGGCTGGCTCCGGCTGCTCTCACCTGCCAGTCCCTGGATGATGAACGACAGCTACGCCAATGAGCCGCGGGTGAAAGACAAGGTGGAACCGCTGCAGGTCACCCTGCATCCTGATGATGCCGCGTCGCTGGGCATCACGGAGGGTCAGCCAATCCTGCTGAAGAGCAGCTTGGACAGCCTAGAGGCGGTGGCTCAGGTCGCGGCTTTGGCCCCCAGAGGTACGCTCTGCGGCGTGAAAGGGCATTGGGGCCGTAACGTCAATTGCCTGAACCCGGGTACCAAGACCGATATGGGGGAGAGCAGTGCCGTGCACTCCGTCGCGGTAAGGGTATCAGTCCGCTAGGCGCAGATCCTTACCGTGCCGCTCGAAGTGTCCAGCGACGAAGTCGACGAAGGCCAAGTCACCCTTGAAGAAGTCCCGGTAGGTCTCTTGCAGGTAGGCGCGATCCTCCGCGCTTGCCTGCTGCTGAGAATCGGTGACGTTGCGGCGTGTCGGCTGCAGGTCTTCGCGCTGGTAGAGACGCAGCAGACTGCGCTGCAGATCGTTCAGCTGCTCGGTCGTGCCGGCCAGGATGTAGTCGTCTTCCACCACAGACTTGGCGTTCTTAAGCACGCGCTCCCCGGTCAAGTAGTGCATCTGGCCAGAGCCGAAGGCTGGTTTCTTCCCGGAGAGAAAGTCCTCCACGTAGTCGCGTAGGCCGAGCGAAAGCGCCTTCTCGCGCGGTCCTGGATTGCCGCGTGCCCGATTGTAGTAGTAATTGGAGACTAAGCGGTCTATGGGGTCGCGAACCACGCCCACGTAGAGACAGCGCTGGCTGAACAAGCGATGGCTGCCGTAGCGGAAGTGACCTTGAAAGACGCGGTGCTGCTCTCTTTCTTCAGCCGTCAAGTCGTCGAAGGTCTTGGTCCCGCCATCTGCTTGACGATGGCCAAAGCGCAATACCTTGTCCTCACCCAAGGCGTCTCGCGACAACCAGTAAATCGAGCTGCCGCCAGCCTTGGGGATATGAACAACGATGATCTTTGTGGCTTCGAACTCAGCGGCGGTGAGCGGCTGCGCGCGCGTGTTCATGCGATGACCTCGTGAGGCGAGGCCTGGCGATGCTCGACTTTCGGTAGGCTGTCAAGTCCGCAAGCGGTGATTCAGCGAATCGTAGAGACAGGGGGCAGCTACGCGCGCAGGGACTGCCGTGCCCAGACTTAGGACCCGCAGCTCTGTCTCAAGGTCGGCAAAGGCCGGCTCCAGGAACCCCATCGCGATGTTCTGCTTTAGGCGATAGCCCCAGGCGGCAGACGTCACGGTGCCGACCACCCGCTCGCCCGCCAGCAAGGTATCGCCAGGCTGCGCCGGGGCTGCATCACTATCGATCACCAGCGTGGCGAAGCGGCGGCGCGGCGGGCGTGCCAGCTGGCGCAGCAGGCCGGCCTTGCCCACGAAGCGTGGCTTGTCCAGGGTTACGAAGCGCTCCAAGCCGGACTCGATGGGGTTGAACTCGGTGATCAGGTCGCCCTTCCAGTGGCGATAACCCTTCTCCAGCCGCATGGACTCTGTGGCGTAGAGGCCGAAGGGTTTGAGCCCGAAGGCCTCCCCGGCAGCTGCCAAGACCTCGTAGAGCGCCACCAGGTCATCGTTAGCGACATGCAACTCCCAGGCCAATTCGCCGGAGAAGCTGACGGAGAGCGCGGTGACTGGGACGCCTGCGATCTGCAGCTCCCGAACCGACAACCATGGGAAGCCCTTGGCCGTCCAGTCCTGCTGCGGCGCCACCTGAGCCAGCAGGTCACGGCTCTTGGGGCCGGCCAGCACCAGGATGGTGTGGCTGTCGGTCAGGCTCTCCAAGGTGACTGAGCCGTCTGCCGGCAGGTGGTCGCTGAGCCAATCCCAATCGTGGTACTCGGCCGCAGCGGCGGAGCCCCACCAGATGCGGTCCTGATCCAAGAGCGCCAAGGTGGCCTCGCCCGCGACACTGCCCTGCTCGGTCAGGAAGTAGCCAAGCCCCACCTTGCCGGTCCGGCGGGGAATGCGGCCGCAGAAGAGGCTATCGAGCCAGGCAAGCGCGCCCGGACCGTTGATCTGGAAGCGGTTGAAGCCGGAAATCTCCATCAAGCCGACAGCGGTTTGGACGGCCCTTACCTCTTCGGCCACGGGATCGTGCCAGGACGGCCAGCGGAAGCTGTGCGTCTCCTCGAAGTCGGCGTTGGGCTTGTAGAAGCTGGCGCGCTCCCAACCGTTCACCACGGTGAAGGCAGCATTCCTGGCCTGAAGATGGGGGTAGAGCGGCGTGGTCTTGGCTTCACGGCCCGCTGGGCGGTCTTCGTGCGGATAGTGGAAGCGGAACTCGTTCTGATAGTCCTCGATCGCTTTGGCCGCCGTGTAGTCCAAAGTGGCATGGCGCGTGAACCTGCGCGGATCCAGGCACCAGGTGTCGTAGCAGGCCTCGCCCTGGGTGATCATCTGCGCCAGCAGCCAGCCGTGGCCGCCGCCTTCGCCCACGCCCGCGCGCAGGCCGATGATGCACCAGGCATTGCGCTTGCCAGGGATCCGCCCGACCAGCGGCAGACCGTCGGCGGAGTAGGTGATAGGCCCGTTGATGATGGTGTGGATGCCGGTGCGGGTCAGGCAGGGCAAACGCTCGAAGACCCGCTCCATGTTATCCAGCAGGCGGTCCATGTCGTTGGGGCAGAGCGCGTTGGTGAAGTCGGGATCGATCCCCTCCATCCCCCAGGTCTTGCAGCCCTGCTCGTAGATACCGACCAGCAGGCCCTTCTTCTCCTGTCGGGAATAGAAGTCGTCCAGCGGATCGCGCAGCAGCGGCACGCGGAAGTCCAGCGCCTCGATTTCCGGTACCGGCTCGGTCAGGAAGTACTGGTGTTCCATGGAGATCACCGGGTGGGTGACGCCCATCATGGCCCCAACCTCGTTCACCCGATAGCCGCAGGCGTTCACCACCTGCTCGCAGCGGATCTCGCCCTTGGCGGTGGAGACGACCCACTCTCCGCCCGGCAGCTGCTCCAGGCCGGTGACGGCCGTGTGGCGGTAGACCTCCGCCCCCGCGCGCCGCGCGCGGCGGGCCAATGCCTGGCAGAGCTGTGCCGGGTCGATATCGCCGTCCAAGGGATCCCAGAGACCGCCTGTCAGCTCGTGCGTTTCGATCAAGGGGTGCCGGCGCTTGCACTCTTCAGGATCGATCACCTCGAAGTCCACGCCCATGCCCTTAGCCAGCGAGACGAAGTGGTGATAGCCGTCGAGATGCCCCTGGTTGGAAGCCAAACGGATGCCGCCGGTGCCATGATGGTAGTTGATAGGATAATCAGGATCGTCGGCCAATTCCTTGTAAAGCCGGATAGAATGGCTCTTTAAGCCGATCATGGTCTGAATCGCCCCGAAGTTCGTAACCTGGGCTGCCGAGTGCCAGGTGGTGCCGCTTGTCAATTCGTCCCGTTCCAGCAGGACGACGTCGCTCCAGCCCTCCTCCGTCAGGTGATAGAGGGTGCTGCAGCCGGCGATGCCGCCGCCGATGATCACGACACGGGCTTGGGTTTTCATAACTTGGACTGGCCTTTTCTTCACAGCACGCTTCATCCCAGGGGAGCGGTTGCTGCGCTCTGGGGTCAAGACGGTGTGAATTGCCTGCAGAATAAGCGAAGGCGGCTTTCGCCTTTCCTCCACAGCGGCGGTTTCGCTCCCTATCTAAGGGTGTATGAACGCGCTTGCAGAGAACAGCAGCTTTGCTGCCATCGCGCCCTTGCGCTTCGGCTATGGCCGGCGTGCCGGTGATGCGGCCCTGGACAGCCCTGCTGCGCTCTTGGCGCAGATTCCGATTGGCGCTGCCCGTCGCCCACCTTTCGCTGGTGAGGGCTCGCCGCCGCGCATCGCAGCACTGCGATCCTTCATCCTAGAGCAGCGGGCTGCGCGGCAGGCCAAGGATGCAGAGGCGATAGAGGCAGCACGCAAAGGGCGGCGTTCGCTGCTGCAAGGTCACTATCTGCGCGATGCCCATGCCCGTGTGCTTTGGTCGGTGACCCAGCCGGAGGGCTTCTTCGAGCGGCTGGCCTTCTTCTGGGCCGACCACTTCACCGTCTCCATGGCCAAGTCTTCGCTGCGTCACCTGGTCGGACCCTTTGAGGCAGAGGCTATCCGCCCGCACCTCGGCGGCGATTTCGCGACCTTATTGAAGGCCGCCTCACTGCATCCGGCCATGCTGCTCTACCTGGATCAGGACCGCTCCATGGGGCCGGCCTCGGAGCAAGGGCAGGAACGCGGACGCGGTCTGAACGAGAACCTGGCCCGAGAGATCATCGAGCTGCACACCCTGGGCGTTGCCGCCGACTACAGCCAGCGCGACGTGCGCCAGTTCGCCGAGCTCTTGACCGGTGTCAGCGTCAACCACAACCAGGGCGTCCAGATCTTTAGCTCCCGCCTGGCCGAGCCGGGGTCAGAGGTTGTGCTGGGTGAACGCTATGGCGACAGAGGCATCGAGCCGGTGCTGCAAGTCCTGGAGGACTTGGCCCACCATCCGGCGACCGCCCAGCACCTGGCGCGCAAGCTGGCGGTCCACTTCCTGTCTGACGATCCACCTGACGATGTCGTGCAGCATCTGACCGCTACCTACCTCGAGAACGACACGCGCTTGATGCCGGTCTATCGGGCGCTGTTGGAACATCCAGCGGCTTGGCAGACCTTTGGGCAAAAGGTGCGCCAGCCCTTCGATCTGGTCGTCACCAGTCTGCGGATCTCCCTCTTCCCAGGGAGCGAGGCCTCCTTTGCCAAACCCAAGGCCGCGGCAGGCGAGGGCATGATGATGGCCGGCAGTATGGCGGCGATAGGCCGCCCGGCTGACTACCGCTGGACGCTGCGGCCGCTCGCCCGCATGGCGCAGCTGCCGTGGAACGCCCCAGGCCCCGATGGCTGGAAGGAGCAGGCAACAGCCTGGATCTCGCCGCAGGGTCTGGCCGAGCGTTTGGCCTGGGCGGAGCGTCTGGCCGCTGGTCCGCTGCGCCGCGCGTCGCCCAAAGAGGTAACCCTGAGGGCCTTCGCCGGCCAAGAGCCGGACCGCCTGGCGCTCTTGGCGCTAGAGGCGGGATCGAGCGAAGAGGCCCGAACGATCATCCTCGCCAGCCCGGAATTTCAACGGAGGTAACATGGCGACCAAGCTTTCACGCCGTTCTTTCCTGGCCGCCGGCCAAGGCCTACTGGCCGCCGCCGCGCTGGCCACGCCCTCTGCCGTCTTTGCCGCAGCCCCCGGCGACCGCCGCCTGGTGGTGATCATCTTGCGCGGCGGCTTAGACGGCCTCGACCTGCTGCGCCCCTATGGCGACCCCGACTGGCGCCGCCTGCGTCCCACCCTCTCGGAAGGCGCTGCCAAGACGCCGCTGGAGCTGGCGCCCGGTTTCGCCCTGCATCCCTCTCTCGCGCCCCTCGTGCCGCTCTGGCAGGCCGGCGACTTGGCCTTTGCGCCGGCGGTGGCCACGCCCTACCGCGATCAGCGTAGTCATTTCGAAGGCCAGGACATTCTGGAACAGGGCGGGCGCAGTGCCGGTGAGCGGGATGACGGCTGGCTGAACCGCGCTTTGGCCCTGATCCCCGGCAGCGGCCCGCAAGGCTATGCCGTCGCGCTGGCGCAAGGCCGCATGCTGGTCTTGAGCGGCGCTGAGCCGGCGCTCTTCTGGTCGCCCGACAGCGACCTGCGCTCGGCGGAAAGCGCCAGTCTGCTGGATCAGCTCTACGCTGAGGACCCGCTCTTTGCTCAGGCTCTGACGGCCGCGCGGGAGGCCGATGGCATGGGCGATGCCCTGCGTCAGTCTCTCTCCACCCGCAAGGCTACGCCCAAGGCGACCGCGCAGCTGGCGGCTGAGATGCTTAAACAGGAGGCGCGGATCGCCGCCTTGTCGCTGGGTGGCTGGGATACGCATGCGACGCAGGCCGTACGCCTGGAGCGCGGCCTGAAGCGACTGGGCGCAGCGATCCTCGGCTTGCGTGACAGCCTGGGGCCTGACGTCTGGGCCAAGACCACGGTGGTGACCATGACGGAGTTCGGGCGCACGGTGGCTGAGAACGGCACGCGCGGCACTGACCACGGCACTGGCGCCGTCACCCTGCTGGCCGGTGGCGCGCTGAAGGGTGGCCGCCTCTACGGTCGTTGGCCGGGTTTGGGCGAGGGTAATCTCTACGAGGGCCGGGATTTGCGCCCCACCCAAGACGTCCGCCTCTACCCGGCCCAGGTGCTAGCGGAGGCCTTCGGTGCGACCAGGAGCGATCTGGAGCGGACTGTGTTCCCCGGGCTCTCTCTCAGCGAGGCGCCCGCCTTCCTTTAGCCTCGGCAGGCTTGCTTTTGCGCGAGCACAGGTGGACTCTCGGCCCAAGAGTGGCCGGGGGGCCGAATGCGGCAAACCATTTTCAAGTTCATCTGGGCCTACAGCACGCGCCAGCAGCTGATCCTGCTGGCGATCACCTGCCTCTCCTTTCCGCTGGTCTACATGATCCTCGAGGTGCCGAAGTGGATCATCAACGACGCCATCAGCGGCACCCACTTCCCGAAGAGCTTCCTTGGGTTCCAGTTTGAGCAGCTGGACTACCTCTTCCTGCTCTCGGCCTTCTTCATGGGCCTCATCATCCTCAACAACGCCGTCAAGTACGTCTTGAACGTCTACAAAGGCGTGGTGGGGGAGCGGATGCTGCGCCGTTTACGCTATCAGCTCTTCGAAGCGACCCTGCGCTTCCGGCCGCGCAGCTTTCGCCGGGTGAGCGGCGATCAGCTGATCCCGATGATCACCTCGGAAGTGGAGGATCTAGGCCACTTCTTTTCAGAGGCCGTGGCGACCCCAGCCTTCCAGGGTGGCTCGTTGGTCGTCTACATCGTCTTCATCTTCGTGCAGAACGTCTGGCTGGGGCTGGTCGCCGTCTCTCTCTACCCGCTGCAGGCCTGGCTGATCCCGCACCTGCAAAAGCAGGTCTCGCTCTTGGCCCGCGACCGGGTGCGCAACCTGCGCGTCGTGGCCGACCGGGTCGGCAGCTCCGTCAGCTCGTCGGAAATCATGCATGCCTCGGCCACGCGGCGCTATCACCTGGCCGATTTCTCCGATCACCTGCATGAGAACTATCGTATCCGCTTCGATATCTACAAGAAAAAGTACGTTATCAAATTCCTAAACAACTTCTTGAATCAGATGCCGCCTTTCATTTTCTATGCGGTGGGCGGTTATTTTGTTATCCAAGGTGAGCTGACCCTGGGTGCTTTGGTAGTCTGTATCTCCGCCTATCAAGATATCTCCGGACCATGGAAAGATCTGCTGGGATACTACCAGCGCTTCGCCATGGCGGACATCAAATACAGCACCATCATCGAGAACTTCGCACCAGACGACCGCTACACGGAAGAGCATGTCGCCAGCCCAGCCGACGAGGCCGGCCACAAGGTGGCGGGCGTGGCGCTCTCCGTCAGCAAGCTCGCGCTAGAGGCGGGGGAGGGGGCCGGGCACCTCTCCGGTCTCTCCTTCTCGCTGCCCGCTAGCGGCAGTCTGGCGCTGGTCGGCGACGACGAGAGCGGGCGCTCCCAGGTGCTGCAGGCCGTAGCCGGGCTGGTGCCGGCCTTGAGCGGCAGCATCACGCTCGACGGACGTGCGATCACCACGATGAACGAGGCCGATATCGGCGCACGCATCGGCTATGTGGAGCCGCAGCCCTACCTCTTTGACGCCAGCCTTCGGGCCAACCTGGCCTACACCCTGCGCCGCCAGCCGCTCGGTCCCTCTACCCTGTCGGAATCGGAGGCCCGCTACCGCAAACGCGAGGCGGCGCTCACCGGCAATAGCCCGGATGAGGTGAAGGCCCCCTGGACGGACTTTGCACGGGCCGGTGTGGCGGATAGGGCGGCCTTGGACCAGCGGATGGTCGACCTTCTGACCCGCTTCGGCTTGGGCGAGGACTTGACCCGGCTGGGTCTCGCACGCCGGCCCAACATCGAGGCCCTGCCCGACTTCGCCGCGAAGATCCTGAAGGTCCGCGCCGGCGTGCGCGCTGAGATCCTCGGCGATCCGGAACTCGCGGGCTTGGTGGACCTCTGGGACCGGGAGACCATCAATCCCAGCGCCCCTTTGGCCACCAACCTGCTCTTTGGCTTCGCGCCGCAGCGGGAACGCTCCATCCACGTGATCGCCGAGGATCCTGCAATCCGCAGCCTGCTGCGGCAAGAAAAGCTGCTGGAGCCACTGCTGGCACTGGGTGCGGAGGCCGCGGGCACCATGATCCGCCTCTTCATCGACGACCCCGACGCCACCTACTCCCCGGCCCAGGAACATGACATCCCCCGCCTGGATCTGGAAGCTGCACGCCCCTGGCTGTCAGTCTTCACAGAGGAGGGCGCCAAGGATCTGGATGAGGCAGGTACCACGGCGCTCTTGATCATCGCGCTCTGCCTCAGGCCCCGCCGTCACCGCATGCGTAGGCTGACGCCGGCGCTCTTGGATCAGGTCCTAGCGGTGCGGGCGATCATCCAGACGCACTGGGACGACTTCGACGACCGCTACATCCACGCCGATGCCGAGAGCTACATCCCCGCCTTGGATGTCGAACACAACCTGCTGCAGGGGCGCGTGCGGCTGGGCAAGAGCCAAGGCCGCCCGCGGATCCGTGAGGTCATGCACCGCTGGATCGTGCAGGAGGGGCTGGAAGCACAGATCCAGCGCTTCGGCCTGGATATCTCGGTCGGTGTGGGTGGCTCGGCGCTCTCTGCTCATCAGCGCCGGATCGTGGCGTTGGTGCGTGCGCTGATTGCACGGCCGCCCCTACTGATCGCCGATCTTGGCGACAGCGCGACGCAAGATCTGGTGACGGAGCTGCGTGCCGCGCAGGAGGGCAGCCTGCTGGTCGGGGTTGCCAAGCAAAAGTCTGCTGGCGCCTTGGATGGATCCCTTTCGCTAAAGGGGCTTTCGGCGCAACCAACACAGCGCTAGGTCTGCGGTAAGAGGAGGGTTCCAGCATGGATATCGACGAGGAAATCGCCCTGCTGAGCCGTAGCCGCCTCTTCCGGGATTGCGATGCGGATGACCTGGAGGTCCTGGCCTACACCGCGGTTCCCGTCAGCTTCACGCCAGGCGAGACGATCATCCACCAGAACATCGTGGCCGATCATGCCTACTACGTCTTTGCCGGTCAGGTGCGGCTGCAGATCGCCGGCGGACAGCTGCCGCAAGGCTTTGCTGAGATGGGCGACTCCCTGCTTCTTGGTGTGGTCTCTGCCATCGCTGGCCGGGCCACGCCCTGGAACGTTGTGGCCTTGGACGAGGTGCAGGCCTTGAGCTGGCCGGTGGAAGATCTGCGCCGTTTCCTGCTGCGCGTGCCTGCAGTCAGCGTCTTCCTGCTGGAGCATCTGACCGGGCAGATGGTGGATCACATGAATGCTCTCTTCGCCGCGCAAGCCGAGGGCTCCAAGCAGGACTAACCATAGAGCGTCCGCGGCAGCCAGGTTCCAATCTCCGGAAAGAGCGCCAGCAGCGTGAGCGCCAGCAATTGAATGGTGACGAAGGGGATGACCCCCTTGTAGATCTGCAGGGTCTGCACCTCTTTCGGCGCCACGCCACGCAGGAAGAAGAGCGCGAAGCCGAAGGGCGGGGTTAAGAAAGAGGTCTGCAGGTTCACCGCGATCATCACGCCCAGCCAGATGGGATCGGCGCCCATGACGATCAGGATCGGACAGACGATGGGCACGACGATGAAGATGATCTCCAGGAAGTCCAGGAAGAATCCCATCACGAACATGATCACCATGACCAGCAGCATGGCGCCGGTGAGCCCGCCCGGCAGGCCGCTCAGGAACGCGCGCACCGTCTCTTCTCCGCCCAAGCCCCGGAAGGTGAGGGAGAAGAGGCTGGCGCCGATCACCACGGCGAAGACCATGGCGGTGATACGCGCAGTCTGCCAGGTCACGTCCCAGAGGATCTTGGCCCGCCAGGTAATGCCAATGCTGACCAGCACCACGGCCATCAAGAGGCCGCTCAAGGCGAGCGCGATCCAGACCATGGGGCCCGTCTCCTCCCCTCCCAGGCGCAGGTCGGTGATGCCGTTCAGGATCAGCAGGGCGATGGCTGCCGCCACCGCCGCCAGCACCAGACGATTGCCCAAAGGCGAGAGACGCGCTGCTGCCAGAAAGAGCGCCCCGACAGCCCCCACCCCGGCAGCCTCGGTTGGGGTGGCGACGCCGCCCAGAATGGAACCGAGGACGGCGACGATCAGGGCAGTGGGTGCAACCAGGGCCCCCAGCAGCAGACGCCAGCGTGGTTGATCCCCTTCGTTGCCCAAGGCATCGGTCGGCAGGGCCGGGCAGGCAGCAGGCCGGCGCCAGGCGACGAAGGCCTGCCAAGCGAGATAGAGCCCGACCAGCATCAGGCCTGGCAGCAGCGCGCCGGCGAAGAGGTCGCCGACACTGACCGTGCGCCCGGTGACGTTCCCAGTCTCCAGGTTCGCCTGCTGGTTTGCGTAGGTCATGATATCGCCCAGGAAGACCAGGACGATGGAGGGCGGGATGATCTGGCCCAAGGTGCCGGCCGCGCAGATCGAGCCGGTGGCGATCTTGGGGTCATAGCCGTGCTTCAGCATGACCGGCAGCGACAGCAGACCCATGGTCACCACCGTGGCGCCGACGATGCCTGTCGAGGCCGCCATTAGCGCGCCAACGGCAGTGACGGCGAAGAGCAGCCCGCCGCGTGTCTTCCCGAAGAGCGAGGCCATAGAGGTCAGCAGGTCCTGGGCCACCTTGGAGCGTTCCAGCATCAGCCCCATGAAGATGAAGAGCGGGACCGCGACCAGCACCTCGCTGGACATGAGCCCGAAGATCCGCTGTGGGTAGAAGGCCAGACTGCGCAGGCTGAAGACGCCGAAGGCATCGCCCAGAAAGGCGAAGACCAGTGCCACGCCACCCAAGGTGAAGGCGACCGGAAAGCCCAGCAGCAGCACCGCGCAGGTGGTGATGAAGAAGAGGATCTCCAGGCTCTCAGCCATTGAAGATCACCGGCCGGGCTCGTCAGCCGTCAAAGGCCGGCCCGCCAAAACGGCAAGAGACTTGATCGCCAGCGAGAGGCCCTGCAATCCCAGGGTCGCGGCGAAGACCAGGATGAAAGTCTTCAGCACGAAGACGCCCGGAATGCCGGAGGCGACCTGGCTGCCCTCCATCAAGAGCCAGGAGCGCTCAACGTAAGGCAGGCCGCGGTAATAGATGAGCCACAGCATAGGGCCCATTAGGCAGACCACGCCGAAGAGGTCGATGATGGCCTTCTTCCGCGCGCTGGCCTCCCGATAGAAGACGTCGACGCGGACATGCTCGTTGCGCAGCAGGGCCCAGCCTGCGCAGGCGGTCATCACCATGGCGAAGGCATAGAGGTTGGCCTCAT
>JBCBSF010000015.1:0-70348 GCA_039819325.1 Pseudomonadota bacterium
AGCGACCGTCGAAAGGCGGGCCGTTAGCACCGAGCCTGGGGCCCGCCTTTCGACAACCGCTCGCCTACGGCTCGCTGCTCAAGACGAGGGAGTGCTTGCGGAACCGATGAGTCCGTTTGACCGCATCCCGCCCTAAACCTATCCCGCTCTACCCAACCGCCTTCAGGCTCGGCGCCGGTTGCTGCGTCGCCTCCACCGCCTCCCAGGAAAGATCGCCGACGTAGCGCCAGGCCATCTGGCCCTGCTCATTGAGCGCGAAGAGGTGGAGCCAGCGGTTATCGAAGAGGGCGCGCACGCCGGCGTGCTTCTCCAGGATCTCCGTCATGGCCTCACGCGGGGCCTCGATGCAGACCGAGAGGCGCAGAGGCTCGTGGATATAGTCCTCACCATCGTGCACCGACTGCCAGGGCAGGCCAGCGCGTAAGACACCGCCATTGCCCTCGACCACGCCCACACCGCCGCTGACGTTGAGCAGCAGCTTGTTGCCGCCGCCGAAGATCTCCGGCGCGACGGTGGAGCCGTAGTACTGCAGGCTGATCCAGCTGGCGACGACGACCGGGGCGGTCATGATCAGCTCCAGCACGCCGAAGTTCTTGTCCTGCATCCAGTCATAGTCGTGCAGGAAGGCCCGGCCGGCCAGGCTGCGGCCGGAGGTGCGGCTGCGCGGGGCGGCGATGAAGGCCTTGCAGCCGGCCAAGGCCCACTCCGGCCGCACCTCTGCCCAGTCGCGGCTGCGCTTCTCGATGCTGGCCTCGCCCTCGGCATGCGGCAGGCGCAGCGCCCGTTCGGTCCGGGCCACCTTGCCGGCTGCCTCCAGCCAAGCTTTCGCCTGCTTTAGGTCGCCAGCGTGCTCGCTGGAGGGGCTGTCCGCCTCGTAGAGGGTCACGATGTCGGTGGTGGTATCGTGGAGCGCGCCGACGAAGAGCGTGTCGTCGGGGATCTCGATGCCCTTGTCCACCAGTCCCTCGCGCACGGCCGTGTCGTTCAGCAGGGCTGCCAGTAGGCGGGCATTGACCTCGCCCGAGTAGCCGCCGCAGGCGCCGCAGTGCAGGCCGCTGGCATGCGGGTTGTTCACCACGTTGGCGCCGTGACCGGCCAGCAGGATCAGCCGGCCGAAGTGGCTGGTGAGCGACATGGCCCGCAGAACCGTTTCGGCAGCGCCGATCCGGGTCTCCAGGTCCAAGGCCGGCTCCAGCCGGGGCGCTGGGTCGTTGGGGACCGGGGTTGACTGGAAGCCCAGCGCGTCGCGCAGCAGCTTGCCGACGTAGATCGGCCCGGCAGCTTCGACAAAGGCGAAGGAGGAGACGGCTGCCAGCTTGAAACGGCCCCAGGCCCGCTTGGCCCGCGCCTTGAAGCGGGCGTCCTGATCGGCCGCCTCCAAGTCCGGCGTGCCGGAACAGGAGGTGACGCTAGGGTTCAAGAGCACCGGCAGCCGCAGCTCCACCACGTCGGAGGCGAAGCGCCGATGCGCGGCGGTCAGGCCGAAGAAGCCGGCGAAGCCAAGCGTGCGGATGCCCGGGTCCACGGCCTCCAGCGCCCGGCGGAAGACCTCGGAGCGCACGTCGATGCAGAAGGCAGCCTGCAGCTTGGGCCGCTCGGCAATCGGCTCCAGGGTCGCAGAGCCCAGGGCCTCGGCCAGCACCCGCTGGGCACCCCGCTCGGCAGCCTCCTGCAGGATGGCATTGATGGCCAGGTCTTCGCTGGCAACCAGCGGCGTGGCATGGGCCTTGCGGGTGGCCGCCCACTTGTCTGCGATCTGATCCTTGTAGAGGCCAAAGAGGGCCTCCTCCCAGATCAGGCGGATGGTCAGGAAGTCCGTGGTGGTGCGGTCGCTGCCGCCAGCCAGCTCCGCCTGCCAGAGCTTGTAGCGGGCATACTGCGCCCAACCGCCCAGAGTCATCAGCTGCTGGTGCAGGTAGGTCTCCAGCGCTGCCTCCTCGAGGCCCAGGGTCTTGACCGCGCGGGCGAGGGCCTGTTCGGCCACTTCGGAGGTGTCGGCAACGAAGGAGGCGAAGCCTTTCAGGCCAGCCAATTCTGCGGTCAAGTCATAGCTTCCGATCGCCCGCCAGGCGGCGTAGGCGCTCTTACCTCTTGGTGCGGCCCAAAGCGCCTGGCCCTCGTCGAAGTAGCCGGCGGCCCAGGCGCCGAAACGCTCGGCGATCAGGCCCGGCCAATCGATGCCCGAGGCCTCGGCGGCCAGATCGGCGATGGTCGGCAGCGCCTCGGGCGCCGGCAGATCGCTGTCGAGCGCAGCCTTGAGCGTCTCCAGATCGTCAGGGCGCCCGGCTTCCGGCGCTGCGGCCAGGGCGGCGGCGAGATCGGCGTCGGTGATGGCGCCGTCTGCGCGCTTTGCTTTGAACCAGCTGCGCGGCAGCGTGATGGCCGACCCAGTCACTCGACCGAGTCGGGCGGCGGTCTCAGCCAAGCTCTCTTCGGTCTGGCCGAGGAAGGGGTTGACGGCGACGCTGGAGGCCAGCGGCCAGACCGGCGGGATGGCGCGAGTCGCTTTGTCGGAAGCGGCGGCAAGGGTCTCGGCAGACGGAACCGGTACCAGGGTTTCGACAGTCATGGTGTAGCTCCCTTCGGCTGCGTCTGTTCTCAAGAGGATTTCTTGCCGACGGCCCAGCCGCCCAGCAGGCGGTCGAAGACCGCGTTGGCGTAGAGGCCGTTCGCCAGGTGGACCCGCAGGCCAGCGGCTGCCGGGTGATAGGCCCAGAGCGGGAAGCAGGACTGGGCGAAGGCCACCAAGCCGAAGCTGAAGACGGCGAGCACGATCAGCGCCCACTCCAAGGGCTCCGGCGCCGGGGCGGGCGGCAGAGTGCCGGCCATCAGCAGCTCGGCCCCGGTCTGCAGCGCGAAGTAGCCGATAGTGGCCGCCAGCGAATAGACGGCGGTGAGGCGCGTCAGGACCTTCGGCGCTGCATCAGCCAGGCCTTGGGCCAGCAGATAGGCGACACCGAAGATCAGGATGGCGCCCAGTGCCAGGGCTTGCGGTGACTTACCCGCCAGGCCAAAGAGGGTGCCGACGACGGCATAGATCACCAGGGCGATCAGGAAGGCACGGCCCACTGCGGCCCCGTTCGGCACCGCCACCGGACCCGGCCGCCGGATCGAGGCCACCAGCTCCACCGCCGAGCCGGCGGAAAGAAAGGCATGCGCCTTGTAGAGCGAATGGGCGACGATGTGCAGAAGCGCCAGCGGGAAGAGCGCCAGGCCGCACTGCAGGATCATGAAACCCATCTGGCCGACGGTAGACCAGGCAAGGGAGTTCTTCACTGCCGGCTGGGTCAGCATGACCAGCCCACCGAAGAGCGCGGTGAAGCCGCCAACCATGACCAGGAAGGCAAGCGTGCCAGGCGAGGTCAGCATGACGTCGGCGAAGCGGATCATCAGGAAGCCGCCGGCGTTGATCACCCCGGCATGCAGCAACGCGGAGACCGGGGTCGGCGTCTCCATCACCTCCGTGAGCCAGCCGTGCGTGGGGAACTGCGCAGACTTCAAAAGCGCGCCCAGCGCCAACAGGGCGGCAACCCAGTGCGCGATCTCCACGCCCTCGCCCAGGCGGGCGGCGGCCAGGATGCTGGCGATGTCGCCGGTGCCGTAGTCGATGAAGAGCAGGATGGCGGCGGCGATCAGCGCCAGGTCGCCCAGGCGCGCAGTCACGAACTTCTTGCGGGCGGCCCGCTGAGCAGCAACCCGGTCGGGATAGAAGAGCAGCAGGCGGTGCAGCGCCATGCTGGTGGCGATCCAGGCCAGGACCAGCTGCAAGAGGCTGCCCGACATGACCAGCAGCAGAACTGCGGCCAGGGTGACGCAGAGCCAGCCGGTGAAGGCGCCCTGCCGGTCTTCGCCGTCCATGTAGCTGCGTGAGTAGCGCACCACCACCCAGCCGACGAAGGTCACCAGCAGCAGCATGGTTGCGCTCAAGGCGTCCAGCCGGACGGAGAGCCCGAGGCCGTTGTCGCCTAGCAAGGGGCTGGTGCCGGAACCCTGGGCAATCAGGATGATGGTGGAGACCAGCGCGATGACGAAGGTCGCGACCGTCGTCAGCTCGGCGACCGCCGGCATGGCGCCGGGGCGCTTGCCTGGGCGCTGAAAGCAGATCATCGCAACAGCCAGCAGCAGAAGCGGTGCGAGGAAGGGCAGAAGATAGAGCGGCACGAGCGGGCTCCCCATCGGTGCGTAAGGCGATGGGAGCAGAGATAGAGTTTCACACCTCTCAAGAATAATTCATTGTTTGCTCAAGATCGTTCGCTCAAAGTGAAGGGTATGACCTTCCTCAATTATCATCACCTGCGCTACTTTTGGGCTGTCGCACATGACGGCAACCTGACCCGCACGGCAGAGCGGCTGAATCTCTCGCAGTCGGCGCTCTCGGTTCAGATCCGCAAACTGGAGGAGGCTGTCGGCCACAAGCTCTTTGAGCGGCGCGGCCGGCAACTGCGTCTGACGGAGGCCGGGCGCATCGCGCTGGACCATGCCGATGCCATCTTCAAGACGGGCGAGGAGCTGCTCGGGCGCTTGCAAGGCCAGGCTGGGCGGCAGCGGCGGCTCTTGCGGGTAGGGGCGATCACCACCCTCTCGCGGAACTTTCAGCTTTCACTGCTGCGACCGCTGATCGACACGGCAGACGTGGAGCTGGTCGTGCGCTCCGGCACCATGCGCGATCTCTTGGCCCAGCTGGAGTCGCATGGGCTGGACCTGGTGCTCTCCAATCAGCCGGTGCCCAGCGACGCGCAGCGGCAGTGGCTAAGCCAGCTGATCCAGGCCCAGCCGGTCAGCCTGGTCGGCCCGCCCCAGGCGGTGGCCGAAGGGCGGCCCTTCTGCTTTCCGGAGGACTTGGCGGGCCAGCCGGTCTTGCTGCCCAGCCTCAACAGCGATATCCGCATCGCCTTTGACCGCATTCTGGAGCTGGCCGGCGTCTTGCCGCTGATCCTGGCGGAGGTTGATGACATGGCCATGCTGCGCTTGCTGGCGCGGGAGAGCCGGGCCTTGGCCCTGGTGCCGCCGGTCGTGGTCCGCGACGAGCTGAGGAGCGGCCTGCTCGTCGAGCACTACCGCATCCCCCAGATCGTCGAGAACTTCTACGCCATCACCCAGAACCGCCGCTTCGCTAACCCGCTTTTGCGGGAGATCTTGGAGGCGGCAGCCAGCAGGCCGGCTAGTGAGACGGCTCCTCCATCGTAACCGCGGCCGGTTGGCTGCGCTGGCTGGCGACCCGGCGGCGCAGGAGCCAGCCGAAGAGGCGATCCAGCGATAGGGGGCCGGGGCCTTTCACCGCCAGGACCAAGAGCAGGAAGACCCAGAGCACCCGCCGGTCCCAGAGGCCGTCGGCCTTGGGGTCGAAGAAGGTGCCGATGGCTTCCGGCGTTAAGGTGCCGTGGGAGAGGTCGACCCAGGTCATCACCACGATAAAGCCGATCATGCCAATCGCGGAGAGACGGGTGAAGAGGCCGGCGACGATGAGGATCGGCAGGATGATCTCTGACCAGGTGCCGAAGAAGACGATGAGATCGCCCAGAAAGCCGACATTGCCCGGCTGAAACCCGGCCGCCTGCACCATTCCAGGCACGATCTGCCAATAGGCACCGTCCGACAGCGTCAGGAAGCCAAAGAAGCCATCCCCAAGCTTGGTCATCGCCGAGTTGAAAAAGAAGTCGAAGAGCACGAGCAGGAAGAGGAAGCGCGCGAGGGTCGTCAGGAACCAACCCTCGGTCAACCGGTCCAGCATTCGGAAGACAGCCGTGTGGGCCGACTGCAGCCGCAGAAGGAAGGACATGAGCTCTCGTCTCCTCAAGTCGGGGTGGGTAGCTGGTAGCGGCTGAAGCTGCCGCTGGTCAGGTGGTGCAGCAGGCAGGCCTGCAGGTCGAGGTCCGGGGCGACCGCCAAGGCCTGCTCGGCAGCCTCCGTCAGGCTCCGCCCGTCGAAGAGGGCGGCTGCGAGGACGCCGGCGCCGGGCGCGAGCGCGCTTTGCAGAACTTGTAAGTCCGGACGCGTGATCAGGAGCGTCTCTGCGCCGGCCTTCGGTACTTCACCGCTCTGCCAGGCTGCATGCAGAGAAAAGCCGCTCTGCAGCAAACGGGCCGCCGGGTGCGGGATCAGCACCAGGTCGCCTATCGCCTCCGGCGGCAGGCTGCTGAGCAGGCTGGCGTCTAGAGGATCGGCATCGGCGGCGAAGAGGGCCTCATTGCGCGCCCATTCCAGCCGAGCCATCTCCGCGAGATAGGGCTGGCCTGCTGCCGGTTTGAAGGCGGACAGCCACGCCGGGAAGCCGTCACCGTAGGTCAAGAGCCGCGCCTCGGCCGGCGGTTGGCCGCGCAGATAGCGGCTGGCGGCGAAGCGGAAGTTGTCGAGCCCGCAGAGTTTGGCGGTGACAGGGAAGGCGGCCTCCAACACGCCGATCAGCGAGACCTGGACGTTGTTGCGGTAGACGGCCAGGCGTGCGGCCTCCCGCCCGTCGGCGGTGATGCCAAGCCCGGCAGGGTCCGCTGCGTCGGCGGTTAGCAGGGTCGCAGCAAAGGCCCGCTGTTGGTCATGCAGCGCCACGCAGGCCTCCTGCCGTCTCTAGGGCGGCTGCGGCTTGACGGTCTGCCTCGGCAGCCTCGCCCAAGAGGATCTCCAGGGGCGGCAGGCTGTTGTCCCACTCGACCAAGGTTGGGCGCCGGCCCAGGCGGGCGATGGCGAAGCGGTAAAGATCCCAGACCCCCTCGCAGACCTGGCGATCATGCGCGTCGATCAAGAGAACGCCACCCTCGAGCTCCTCACGCCGATGGCCGGCCAGGTGGATCTCGCCGACCGCGTCGCCCGGCAGCGCTTCGATGTAGGCCTTGGCGTCCAGACCGTGGTTCTGCGCAGTCACGTAGATGTTGTTCACGTCTAAGAGCAGGCCGCAACCGCTGCGCGCCGCGACCTCTGCCAGGAAGGCAGGCTCGGAGAGGGTGGATTCGGCAAAGGTGACGTAGCTGCTGGGGTTCTCGACCAGGATCTGCCGGCCCAGCCGCTCCTGACAGCGCTGCACATTGGCCACGACCAGGGTCAGCGCCTCTTCCGTATAGGGCAGCGGCAGCAGGTCGTTCAGATAGTGCGCCTCGGCGACGCTCCAAGACAGGTGTTCCGAGACGAGAAAGGGCTCGTAGTCCTGCACCAGACCGGCCAGGCGGTCCAAGTGGGCGCTGTCCAGGCCTTCGGCGCTGCCGAGCGACAGGCCGACGCCATGCAGGCTGACGGCATAGTCGTGGCGCAGCTCGAAGAGCGCGCGGCGGCGGGGGCCGCCCTCGGACATGTAGTTCTCGCTATGGACTTCCAAGAAGCCAACGGCGGGGCGTTCGTTCAGGACCTGCACCACATGCGCGTGCCGCAGACCGATGCCTGCTTGCGTCATGGCGGTTAGCCCCGCTCCTTGTGGGTGGCGATCCCCATGAAGGGCTTGGTCGAGCCGCCCGCGGCCGCGCAGTCCTCGACCGTGTCTTTCTTCTTCCAGTCGGTGCCCGAGTAGTCCATGCGCGCCTGCCCGGCGCAGGAATGGGCTGCGGCCGCATCGGCGCAATCGTTCTCACCCGCCTTGGCGATCCCGTAGCAGCGGACATAGTCCGCCCCGGCGTCCTGGGCCATCGCAGGCGCAGCTGCCGCCGCGGCCAAAAGGGCGACGCTCACCGCTGCAGAGAGGTTTTTCCGGGCAAACGAGGGCACTGTTCTCGCGTTCCTAGATAGAGAAGGCCGCCGGGGAGATCCCGGCGGCCCTCCTACATCTATCAGAGTAAGACCGCCGTGGTTAGCTGGTCTTCTTGGGGTTCTGGCCCTCGAAGGGAGCGGTCTCGCCGCCGAGCTCGATGCACTCCTCAGCGGACGCGATGCCCTTCCACTCGCCGCCGTCATAGTCGACGCTGGCCTGGCCGGCGCAGGTGTGGGTGCCGGCTGCGTTGCCGCAGTCGTTCTCGCCGGCCTTAGCGATGCCCCAGCACTTGCCGTCATAGGCAACGGCAGAGGTGGCGGTCAGGCTGGCGCCGGCCAGCGAGGCGGCGCCGAAGAGAGCAGCGGCAACGGAGGCAGTGGTGACTTTGTTCATGAGACCCTTCTCCCATTATCAAGGCGGTTTACGTGAGCGTTGTGTTTCGTGTCGGCGGGGATCTCCCCCTCGCCATGCAAAGACAGCTAAGCCCAGTTTAGAGCCCTTTCAAATAACGTATTCGGGATGCCCCGCCGCGCGGCCGTGAGTTTTAGCACACACAAAGTGTGTTTTATGGGCTCAGGATCTCGACGTTGGCACTCACCCTCTGGCCGGTGGCGTCGAGCAGCTGAAGCGTCGCAAAGCCGCTGTCTGACGGCAGCCAGAAGGTTTCTCCCAGAGCTGCAGGCAGCAGGTCTCCGTTCACCAGCCAGCGGTAGGGGCCACGCCCGCCGCGTGCTGAAAGCGGTAAAGCACCGGTGAGCACGATGGCGGAGCCGTCTGGCGGAAAGGCGATTTCCAAGGTCGGCGTTCGCGCCCGGCCAAGCGGCTGGCCGATACGGCGCAGACTGGGCGGCAGCTCGGCGGTCGCAGCCTCCAAGAGGCCGGGCGGCTTGGCCCAGAGGCTGCGCGCGCTGGGCGCCTGCGGTAGCAGGTCGAAGAGCTGGAACAGCAAGGGCGCTGCGGCGGTGATGCCGACGCAAGCCATACAGGGGCTGCCATCCGGCCGTCCGGCCCAGACCGCAATGCTGTGCTTGGCATCAAAGCCCACCGCCCAGGCATCGCGGAAGCCGTAGGCCGTGCCTGTCTTGTAGGCGATGCTGCCCTGGCCCTGCTGGGCGGCCACCGCATGACCTGCGGGACGGGGTGTGCCCTCTAAGATCTCCGCCACCTGCCAGGCCGCGGCGGGGGAGAGCAACGGCGGCAGCGCCTCATCGCTTGCCGCGCCTGTGAAGCGCAGCGGCAGCGGTCGGCCCTGCCGGGCCAGCGCCAGGTAGAGCCCGGTGAGATCCTCCAGACTGATGCCAACGCCGCCCAAAGCGAGGGGAAGACCGGGCCGTCCGGCTCCACTGGGGTAGGAGAGGTCGGCGCCGGCTGCCACTAGCCGGCGGTCCAGCCGCAGCGGCCCGACCTTACGCAGCAGCGCAACAGCCGGGAGGTTGAGCGAGCGGCGCAGTGCGTCGCGTAAGCTCACCTCGCCCCGGAAGCGGCCGTCGAAGTTCACAGGCTCATAGCCGTCGAAACGCTGCGGCCGGTCGGCGATCAGGCTATCGGGGTGCGCCAGCCCGCCCTCGAAGGCCAGTCCGTAGACGAAGGGCTTCAAGGTCGATCCAGGCGAGCGGCTGGCGCTCACCATGTCGATCATGCCGGAGGCTTGGGCATCGAAGTAATCGCCGGCACCCAGGTAGGCGCGCACCAGGCCGGTCTCGTTCTCGACGATCAGCGCTGCTGCCGAGACACCGGCGCCAAGACGCAAGGCGCCCCGCCGCAGGACACGCTGGGCGGCCTGCTGCAAGGCTTGATCCAGGCTGCTGGTGATCGTGGTGCCTTGCTCCCCCGCCAGCAAGCGTTCGGCCAAGTGTGGAGCGTCGAAGGGGAAGGCGCGGCGGCGGTCCACCAGTGGTGAAGCCAGCGCTTCTTTCAGCGTCTCTTTATCAAGCAGCCCAGCAGCCGCCACACGGCGCAGCACCCGGTCCCGCGACCGCTTCGCGGCCTCAGGGAAGCGGTCGGGCCGTGTGGTGCTGGGCGCTTGCGGCAGCGCCACCAGCAAGGCAGACTGGTCGGGCGTCAGGTGTCGCGCACCCTTGCCGAAGTAGGCGCGGCTCGCTGCCTCGACGCCCTCCAGATTGCCGCCGAAGGGGGCCAGGGTGAGGTAGATGGAGAGAATCTCGGCCTTGGAGAAACGGGCCTCCAGCTGACGGGCACGAAAGACCTCGACCGCCTTGGCCAGCAGCCCGCGCGGGCGCGGCTCCAGCAGGCGGGCAGCCTGCATGGTGAGGGTGGAGGCGCCGGATACGACACGACCGTTGCTGACCAGTTGCCAAAGCGCGCGCGCACCAGCCAGTAGATCGACCCCGCCGTGGGTTAGGAAGCGCTTGTCCTCATAGGCCAGCAGCAGGTCTCGGTAGAGCGGTGAAACCTCCTCCGCCTTGATCTGGAACCGCCAGCGCTCGTCCGGCGCGGTGACGGCCCGCAAAAGCCGCCCGTCCTGATCGGTGACCGCACGCGAAACCTGGTGGTAGCGCGTGAGGTCCAGCGGGTGGGCCTCACGCAGGGCCTGCTCTCCGCCGCGCAGGCCCGCCCAGCCGCCGAGCAGCAGCGCGGCGGAGAGCAGTAGTGCAGCGGTGAGCCTAGCGCCCGGCAATCGTCACCTGGCCTTGCGCGCCGCGGGCCTGCAGGTCCGGGCGGTACATGTCTTCGATGAAGCTGCCCGGCAGGGTGAAGCTGCCTGGCGTCACTGCCCGCACGATGTAGGCCAGGCGGAAGCGTGTCAGATCTTCGGTTAGGTTCACCGCCGCGGCAAAGCGGTCGTCACGCGCCTCACGATGCTCTGCTGTCGTGAGCTTACCGAGCCAGGGGAAGCTGGCCAAGGGCACGCCTTGGCCCAAGGCCGCATTCTCGATCTCCCAGCCCGCCGGCAGCAGATCGACCACCAGAGCGCGGTGCGCCCGCCCGTCTTGAGAGCGGCCTTCCAGCACCACGACGTAGCTTTCGCCCTGCTGCAGGCTGTCGAGCGCAACGGGCAGGCCTTTCAGGTCGAAGACTCGGCGGCGGAGGTTAAAGCCCTCAGACGTCGCCGGCAGTGCTTGCTCGGGCACACCGCTGATGGTCACGACTTGATAGAGCGGTCCTTGACCCTGGTTCGCCACCGTCAGGCTCTGCGGTCCAGCGGCAGCCAGGTCTAGCTTGCGATAGAAGGCCTTGCCGGGGTCGGCCAACGGCGTGCCGTCGACCGAAAGCGATAGGCCCCCGGCCTCTCCCACCAGGCCTTGGCTGGCCAGTACTAGCCAAGCCATCTCCTGCGTCGAGAGATGCTGGCGGTCGGCGAAGTCGGCGCTGAGGCTCTCTACGGTCTTGGACAGCAGCGCTGCTGGCGCCGCACCGCTCTCCGCCATCAAGGCCACCAAGGCTGCGTCGTCGCGCAGGCGCGAGCCATAGTCAGCCCAGTGCACGGCCTGGGAGGAGGTGGCATCGACAGCCTTCTGGAATGCTGCGGCCGCGCGGGTGCGGTCACCCGCCGTCGCCAGTGCAGCCGCGAACTGACCGCGGGCGAAGGCGGTGGGCAGCTTGTCGAAGCGGGTTTCGTAGAAATAGCGCAGCTCCGAGCGCTCGCCCCGCCCGGCGCTGGTCAGGACATACTGGGCATAGGCATAGCCGGCGAAGTCCTCCGGGGAGCTGAGGTAGCGTCTGGTTTGACCCTCCAGCCAGTCCAGAATGGCCTCATAGCCGGCGTCGGGAACGTGAAAGCCGGCGGCCTTGGCCCGGGTCAGGAAGTCGCCGACGTAGGCCGTCAGCCAGACCTGTGGCGTGCCGAAAGGACCCCAAAGCCCGAAGGCGCCGTTGCCGCGTTGCTGGTTGATCAGGCGGTAAATGGACTGCTGCACTCTGAGCGACAGGCTGGCGTCGTCTCCCAAGCCCAGCGCCTGGGCGACCTGGTTCACGTAGAGCAAAGGCAGCGCCCGGCTGGTGGTCTGCTCGGCACAGCCATAGGGGTAGCGGTCCAAGGCTGCCAAGACGCCCGGCAGGTCGAAGTTCGGCGTGGTGGAGAGGCTGAGCCCCACCGTGGTGCGGCCTGGCAGGAAGCCGGTCGCGGTATCACTGGAGACCGTGGTGCTGCGCCCCGGCTGCAGCAAGGCCACCTTGCGCTCGCTGATTACCGGGCTGGCAGGGCGGACCGACAAAGCAAAGCTGCGCTCCAGCCTGTAGCCCTCCGGACCGGTGACCGTGAGCGCGATATCGGCGACGCCCAAGGCTGACCCGGTCAGCTTCGCCTGCGCCCTTGCTTCCTGGCCTTGCGCCAAGCCGTTCGCGGAGAGGCTGCCGCCAGAAACCGAGACCACGCCATCACCGGTCACCGCCACCTGATAGTCACCTGCCGCACCGTCCAGGTTCCGCAAGGAGATCACGCTGTCGGCCACATCGCCCGGCGCCAGGAAGCGCGGCAAGGTCAGCTCGGCGATCAGCGGTGCGCGGACGATCAGGGTCTGCTGTGCCGCGCCCAGCTTCTCCGGCGACCAGGCCACCGCCATGACCCTGAGCCGGCCATTGAAGTCGGGCACCTGCAGGCTGATCCGCCCCTGACCGCTCTCGTCTAGCGCGACGATCCCGGAGAAGAGCGAGACCACCTTGGAAGACCGCTCCGGAAGGCTCTCCAGATTGCGGCCCTCTTGGTCGCCGCCGCTGCGCAGCTGCGCCAAGGCCTCGCCCTGCGGCTTGATCAGATAGCCGTAGAGATCGTGCAGCTGGACGCCCAGCGCTTGCTTGGCCAGGAACCAGCCCAGCGGATCCGGCGCCTGATAACCGGTCATCTGCAGCACGGCATCGTCGACCGCGGCGAGGGTGACGCGCACCTCCGCCCCGGCTGCCGCGCCGCTGACGGCGATCGGCACCTCCAAGGTCTCAGCGGGCTGCATCTTCTCCGGCAGGGTCAGTGCAACGTCTAGGGCATGCGGCGCCTGTGACCGCGCCAGCCAGGCAAGACCGACGGCACGGGTGGGCAAGGCCTCGATGCTCGCCGGCTTCTTCGGGTAGGCGTTGGCGATGACATAGGCGCCGGCGGTCCAGTCGGCGGCGACCGGGATCTCTACCACCGTGCCCTCGCGGCTGACGTCCACCAGCTTTGACCAGCGCAGATCGCTGTCGGCCACCGTCACCAGGACGTGGGCATCGAAGGGCGGCTTGATGAAGGCCTTGGCAGTCGTGCCGGCGCCATAGCTCTTGGCGTCCAGCGAGACCTCGACGTCGTCGGGCGTATCGGCGCTGGGGTCGCGCCACCAGCCGCCGGAGAAGCGGTAGGAGCTGGCGATGTTGCCGTCCTCGCTGCTGACCTCCAGTCGGTAGGGCCCCCAGTCAGGCTTGAAGTCCAACTCGCCCGGCTGACCGGGGGAGATGTCCAAGGTGCCCTGGTCGGCCAGGCTGTCCCGCACCACCCAGCGCGACTTCCACTCGCCCTGATCGCGGTACCAGATGAAGTCATAGTCCTCGCGGTAGATGCGGTAGTCCAGGAAGTCGGCGGCCTGCTCGGCGCCCTGACGGTCCAGGGCCACGACCTGGAAACTGGCTTGCTGGCCTTGCGGGACGGTGCCGTCCGGGAAGCCCGGGCGGATGCCGAGGTAGTAGTCCTTGTCGGCCAGCGGCAGGGTCACCCGCCGATAGACCGCTCGGCCGCCCAGATCGAAGACCGCGGCGCGCAGGCTGACGCTGAGCGGCGCCATGGAGTCCGGCAGGCTTTCTAGCATGGCCTGCAGGTCCGCCTTGCCCTCGGCGTCGGTGGTGAAGCTGACGGGATCGCTGCGCTGCGGCGTGACACTCTGCTGCACCAGCCCGAAGTGATAGTCGGCGAAGTCCTTGAAGGGCGCATCGGCCGGCTGCACCAGGAGGGTGTATTCCCCCGCCAGGTTGGCCGCCGGCGCACCGTAGAGGTAGTCGGCCTTCAAGCTGGCTGGGATCACCTGGTTCACTGCGGCCAAGGCGGCCGTGGTGGTCAGGTCGAACTCGATCTGCGGCGGCACGAAGTCTTCCACCTGGAAGGACACGCGCCCGATCGCCGGGCCAGTGTCGCCGAGATGTGCCGTGGCCTCCCAGAGCCCGGTGCGGGCGGTGCCGGGCAGGGTGGGGCTCCAGGCATGCGCGCCGCCGCCGGCGTCGGGCGCCACCTGGGCACGGAACGCGACACCATCGGGCCGCCAGAGCTTGAAAGTCAGCGGCAGCTTCTCCTCCGCCGCGAGCGCCCGGTTGCGGACCAGTGCAGTCAGATGAAGCTGTTCGCCGGGGCGGTAGATGCCACGCTCTGTGTAAACGTAGGCCTCGACCGCGCCCGGCGGCGTGCGCCCGGTAATGGGCCGGTCGCTGAGATCCAAGGCTGGACCGGTCAGATCCAGGAAGGTGAAGTCACCGCTGCCGCCGTAGGCCAAGAGCGCGCGCGGGGCCTTGCCGCCTGGGCCACGCAAGGCCGCAGCTGGGAAGCTGACCTTGCCGTCATCATCGGTCTTGGCCGTTGCCAGCACGGCGTTGTCCTTGGCCAAGAGCTGCAGCTCCATGCCGGCCTGCGGCGTGGCGTCGGCGAGGCTGCGGGCGAAGACCCAAAGCGCGTTCTCCGCCTGGAAGCTGGTGAGCCCGATATCGGAGATGAGGAACCATTGGCTGGCCCAGGGCTGCCAGCTATCGGCGTTTGGATCGCGGGCGACGGCCAGATAGAGGCCGGGCTCCGGCGTCTTCTCCAGGATCGGCGCCACCGGGATCTGGCTGTCGTTCGCCTGGTTCTCTTTGCCTGCCGGCAGATCCAGGCTGCCGCTCCAGACCGCCACACCGGCGTCGTCCTCGTACGTCTGGACCTCGTTCGGCCAAAGCTGTCCTTGGCCGCCCAGGCTGTTCTGCGCGATCTGCGGCACCAGGTTGCGGTCGTTTACCTTGATGATCTTGAAATCGGCCTGGGGCAGATTGACCGCCCGGATTGGCAGCCCCTTTGCCAGATCCTTCAGCAGGATGTAGCCCTGGTCGCCCAAGAAGGTGAGAGAGGCCGGACGGTCCGGCACGTAGACGTCGTAGGGCAGGTTCTTTGCCAGGCTGGCATCGCCGCTGGCGTCCGGCAGTCCGGCGCGAAGGGTGACTTCATAGCGCGTGCCGAAGTCCAGGCCGGAGACGCAGAGGCTTTCGCCCTGAGCGTTCACCGCCATATCGATCTTCGGCTCGACCAGGACATAGTCTTCCAGGAAGGCTTCCGGTTCGCTCGACAGCGGCTTCGTGAAGGAGAAGCAGACCTCGGGCACGGCGCGGTCGTTCAGGACCTGCAGCTGACTGACGTCGAAGGCCTCGTCGGCTTGCAGCGGTGCGGTCAATAGGGCGGCGCCAAGCAGAGCGCCCACCATGGAAGGGATCTGCGGCAGGCTCGCCGGGATGCGCATTGGACGTCTCCTCTGGGTCCTTCAGGGGCCCGCCGCCCTCGGTTGCTGGACAGGGCCGGACGCCTTGTTATCTTCGCTCCAAGCATATCGCAGATTGTGGCAGCCCTGTGAGGCGACAGTCCGTCGTCCCTGCCTTAGATTACCGCAGTCACACCCAGGAGAGGAAACCAGAGCCTTGGCTTACGTCGCGCCGCTGGAAGACATGCAATTTGTGCTGGACGAGATCGCCGGGCTTGAAGACCTGTCCAGCCTGCCGGGCCTGGAAGACGCCACCGGCGACCTGGTGGGCGCAGTGCTGGAGGAGGCCGGCAAGCTGGCCGGCGAGGTCCTGGCACCCCTTAACCACAGCGGCGACCGCGAAGGCGTGAAGCTGGAGAACGGCGTGGTGCGCACGCCCAAGGGCTTTCCCGAAGCCTATCAGCACTTCGTAGAAGGCGGCTGGAACGGCGTTTCCATGCCGACCGACTGGGGCGGGCATGGCCTGCCCTATGCCGTGGCCACGGCGACCACGGAAATGTGGAACGCAGCGAACATGGCCTTCGCGCTCTGTCCGCTTTTGACCTCCGGCGCGCTGGACTTGCTGCTGGCGCATGGCTCGGAAGAACAGAAGGCCATCTATCTACCGAAGATGGTGACCGGCCGCTGGTCCGGCACGATGAACCTGACCGAGCCGCAGGCGGGATCCGACGTGGGCGCGCTGCGCACCAAGGCGGAGCCGGAGGGCGATCACTATCTGATCACCGGGCAGAAGATCTACATCACCCACGGTGAGCAGGACATGTCGGAGAACATCGTCCATATGGTCTTGGCCCGCACGCCCAATTCGCCGGAGGGCAGCAAGGGCATCAGCCTCTTCATCGTCCCGAAGTTCCTGCCGAACGAGGACGGAGAGGCCGGCCAGCGCAACGACCTGCGCTGCGTCTCTGTCGAGCGCAAGCTGGGCATCCACGGCTCGCCCACCTGTGTCATGTCCTATGGCGACAACGGCGGCGCCGTCGGCTTTCTGATCGGCGAGGAACATCATGGCATGGAGTGCATGTTCACCATGATGAACGCTGCGCGCATCGAGGTTGGCGTCCAGGGCGTCTCCCTGGCCGACCGGGCGCTGCAGCAGGCCGTGAGCTACGCCAAGGAGCGCCGGCAGAGCCGCAAGCTGGGCGCGCGCGGCAACCAGCCGGTGGCCATCATTGAGCACCCCGATGTGCGCAAGACCCTGGCGACCATGCGGGCCTTAAGTGAGGCCGGCCGGGCGCTGGCCTATGTCGTCGGCGGGGCCATGGACCGCAGCCGTCACAGTCAAGACGAGGCCGTCACCACACTCTCCAACGCGCAGGAAGAGATCCTGACGCCGGTGGTGAAGGCTTGGCTCACCGACATGGCCTGCCAGGTGGCCTCTATGGGCATCCAGATCCACGGCGGCATGGGTTTCATCGAGGAAACTGGTGCTGCCCAGCACTACCGTGACGCCCGCATCCTGCCGATCTATGAGGGCACCAACGCGATCCAGGCCCTGGACCTGGTCATGCGCAAGCTGCTGCGCGACCGCGGCGAGGGTCTGGGCCGGGTAGAGGCCTGGCTCTCCGACCTGATCGGTCAGGTGGAGGACAGCAACAACGCAGACGTCAGCGCCACGGCGCCGGCCCTGATCCAGGCGCTGAACCGGCTACATCAAAGCGGCCAGTGGCTGCTGCAGACGGGGGGCGAAGACCTGGAGCAGGTCGCGGCCTCTGCCACCCCCTTTCTCAGCCAGCTGGGCTATTCAATCGGTGGTATCCTCTTGGGCGCCTCGGCAGCAGCGGCAGCGCGGCGGCTGGAGAGTTTCGAGGGCAATCCCTCTTTCAACCGTCGCAAGATCAAAACCGCGCGCTTTTACGCCAACAATCTGCTACCTTTCGCAGAAGCGGAGGCCAGCCGGACCCTGAGCGGTGCAGCCAGCTCTATCGCCATCACGCGAGAGGACTTCTGATGCGCCTTCACGGTCTCGCCCCTGCCGTTTGCGCAGCGGTTCTGTTTTCGGTTACGCCGCTTGCTGCTGAGCCGCTCACACAGCGCGGCACCTGGGTTGACTATGAGGTCTACAACCCATCGATCGAGCATGTGACGCTCTACGACCGGCAGACGATCAAGCGAGACCCGAATGGCCGCTTTGCGGTGGACAGTGAGGGGCGTCTCATAACCTGGTTGGACCGGGTCATCGAACCAGGTGATCCTGAGCTGCGTTGCATAGAGGCTGACACCCCTGAGGCCTGCGCCCAGTCCGGTGACCGTTGGCTCTACTTCGAGTATGAGAAACCCTACATATACAACCATATGTCGGCTTTGGAGCGCTTTCAGGGCCGTTGGTTTGCTCTCTGGGGCGCAAACGACAAGAAGGTCCCGAACCAGCGCCAGCTGAAACCCTACTTCTCCGCCGGGACCCTGCCGTCCGATTTCGAGACGACGCCGGGCTTCGGTGAGATCGAAGGCGCACCGCAGCAGAAGATCGTGCTTGCAACCAATGATGACGGCAGTTTCCGGACCTGGTCGCCCCCGGTTGGGCTCTTCGGGGCCGAGATGGATGGGCCCAGGGCGCGGCAGTGGGCACCGGATCTCTTGCGCGTCGCAGATCAATCCAGACCGGGAACGGAAGAGCTGTGGGCCCTTTGGTCCCAGCACCCCGGCCGCTCAACAGAGGCCTACCTTGCGCGCCTAACGCAGGCTGATGGTCGCTGGCAGGTGCAAAGCCTCGTTATCGAGAACAACCTGCTGGCAGACAGCCCACGCGGCGCGGCTGACCGCTATGCCCGCTTGGCCCCAGGCGCGATCCAACTGTCGCCTGCCTGGCAAGCCATCACCGGCAGCAAGTCGGGCCGCGTCTTGGTGCCCTCGGCCGTCCGCGGCTTGGCTGAGCGGAACAAGTACGACCTCATGGTCTTCTACAGCGATGATTTCGGCCAGAGTTGGCGACCGTCGCAACGCATTGAGCCGCCAGAAGGAATCAAGCCTTGGGAGCCTGTGCTGCTCGCTGACGACTCGAGCCAAAAGCTCTATCTCTATGCACGCAACAACGAGGATCATGGCGAGCCTTCGTCGCAGATGCTGGTCTTCGCTGAGAGTCTGGATGGCGGCAAGACCTGGTCGACCCTAAAGCCGCTTCTTTTGGAGGTGCCGTCACTGCGGCCCCAGGCCTTCAGCCTGGGCAACCGCAAGGTTCTCATTCATCACGACATCGAGAATGGCTTCGCCGGCAAGGCGGGTGCCTTCCGTCCTGGACGCACGGGCCGTGTCACAGATTCCGGGCCCTTGGGGGGCTTTGCGCCGAACGACCGGATGAACATGGCGCTCTTCTTTAGCCGCGATGGCCGCCCAGGCTCTTGGCTGCCGGCCACCGCTTTTACCAACAATGCGCTGAGCGATCCGGAGCAGGCGAACCAGCGCGGCGTCTCCTATTCCTCCTTCTCCCTCGATGAAGCCAACGACCGGCTCTACGTGATCCATTCCTCCGCACGCTCGATCCGGGGGGAGATCATCTCGCCGCTGCCCAAGCCGGGTGTCGCCTACCTCTTTCCGCGTACCGCGATTGAAATTGAGGAGATGAAGGATCAGGGCGGGGTTGCCTGCAAGACCCTGAAGGATGTGCCTGCCGGCAAACGTGCCGAGGCGCGCTGCTATAACAACACGCTGACAGCCTATCGCCCGGAGGTGACCGAAGGCGACGTTCTGAGCTTGACGAAACAGGCCTCCGTCTCGATCGAAACTGATCTCTTGGACGAGGAGGAGCTTCTGCAACTGCGTTTCAAAGCACGCTTGCCGAAGGGTAAGCGCTTGAAGCGGGCGCAGCGTATGGCGTTGGTGACGGTTGGCGGGCCCAACGACTATGGCCTCTTGGAAGTTGGCCACCCCAAGCACCGCGATCAGATCATCTTCCGCCGCCTGCAGGGCAAGCAGGAAGAGATTACTGTCATCGGCCCTTATCCAGGCGGTGGTTGGACAGAGATCAACCTCTTCATGACGCCCAAGGGAGCGGCCTTGAAACTGGGCGATGCGCCCCTGGTGGAAGCGCAGCCCGGTCGGCCCTTTGCCGCACAAAAGCTCTTCTTCGGCTACGGCTATACGCAAGGCCGGGCCTATCGTGAGGCTACCTTCAATCCAGAGGGGAAGCTGGAGATAAGAGTCGGAAGCGTAGAGAGCCGGCGGATGGCAGTATCCGCACTCCCCACTTTGGCGGAGGATCCCAGCAGCAGCGCTGCGAACTAGGACAGGGGCCTTTTGGCCGTTCTGGCAATTCCGCTCCTTTCACCGCCTTAAGCAGGTCGCGTCTTTGCCGCGACGTGCATGCCGATCACGCTGATGTCTGATGCCCAGTCCCTTCGTCTAATGTGTGGCGGGTAGAGAGGGTCAGCATCCCTACATCGACCGCCTAGCGTAATCAATTCTTGTTCGTTTCGACGTCTTTCTGCCACTTTTGGCTGCTGGTATACTTGAGCCATACCAAGTAAGGCGCGACTTCGTTATAGGTGCCTCCCGGCTGCGATCGCCGTCAGTGACCGCCTATCACCGACGGTTCTCGCGCGCTCACCGTCGTGTTGAGCGCTTGGCGGTTTCAGCAAGGCCTACCTGGTCCCTGGTCCGGTGTCGTTACTGTGATAAGAAGAGGAGGGATGAGATGCCCCTTGGACCCCTGCCCCGCCGCGGCTCTGCCGCCCGCACCTGTCTCTTCAGAAGCCTCTTGCTCGCCAGCTGCCTCCTTCTGCCGGCGGTAGCCGCACAGGCGCAAAGTACTCCGGTGATAGATACCCATCCAGCTCAACCGCAGCAGTGGAACAGCTATCTGGTCTATGACCCGGTGATCGAGCACGACGTCATCTACGACGCAGAGATCATCAAGATCAACGAGTTGAACGGTTTCTACGAGACGGTGGACCCCTCGCAAGCCAACCCAGGATTGGCTCAGACCTGGCTCGATCGGGTTGTCCTCGACTCCGAAGGGGTCCCTGTCATCCAGTGCGGCTATGCGCCGGAAGCCGGCGGCACTCCACCCACTTTGAATCACTGTGTTCAGCAATACACAGATACGGATGGTAATGATACCACCTGGCGTATGTATTGGAACAACTTTACTGGTCCAAACATCTATAACCACATGGCCAATCTGGCTTACTTCAAGGGGCGCTGGTACGCAGCTTGGGGATCGAACGACAAGAAGATCACCTCTGAAGCCGAGCTTGTGGCTGCCCTAGCAGCAGAGGCAAGCCCCGGAGAACCGGTACCACTCCCGAACGACTTTAGACCACTTCCGGGCTATGGGGAGACTGAGGGAGGGTCCCAGCAGCGTATCCTCCTTACGACCAGCACCGGTGCAAGCTTTCCGCGCACAGGGGTCTCTGGTTCCTCCTGGACAGAGCCGAGCGCGCCTTACCTCGATCTCATGAAGGACGCGCAGGGCAATCGCTTGACCTCAGCGCGGCAGTGGGTGCCGGTCCTCTTGCCCGTGGACTTTACAAGGGATCCAGTCGCTGATCCAGGCGAAGAACCCGAAGAACTCTGGCATATCTTCACGCAGACCTTAGGCAACACCGACCTCTATCTCTCGCGCATCACGCGCGATGGGGAGATGGACGCGATCGGCGCCCCGGTGCCCTTGGTCAAATGTAACAAATTGAACGCGGACATCGCCGAAATCCAAGACTGGTTGCGTGACAATGGCGCGCCAGACACGGAGTTGCCGTTGGATGAGCGTTTCGCCCGCAGTGGCCCCCTGGCAATCCAACTCGCCGACGGTGGGGTTGCTTTGGTGGTACTGGTGCGAGGTTACGCTGCGCGCTTCCCGGGCAACGCCGGGAAAACCGTGTCGCCTTGGGATCTCAAGGTCTTCTATGCGCCCGATGTCACGGACACGCACCCCGAAGGTCACCCTTGCGCCGGCACCATCAAATGGCAAACGACGCGGCGCTTTATTGTCGACGAGGATCTCCTGGCCTGGGAGCCCATTCTGGTCTAAGATCCGCAAAATGACGGAACCATTCACCTCTATGCGCGGAACAACGAGAGTAGAGGCTGGCCTTCTTCGCGCATGCTATTGTATTTTGATCTAACGGCCAAGATCAGTGCGTATATGCCGGGCTCTTTTAATTACGAATCGCCGATTAATGAAAGGATCACAGACTCCATGCAGTTGGAGGTACCGTCCCTGCGACCCCACAGTCTGCAGCTTGGCCGACGCATCCTGCTCATCCATCATGACATGGAGAATGGGTTTGCGGGAGAAGAGGGTGCCTTCAGGCCAGGGCGCACCGGTCGTATCACCGATGCAGGACCCTTTAGCGCCTTCAACAACAATGAGCGTGTCAACATCGCGCTCTTCTTCGGCCACGGTGGCGCCCCCGGCAGCTTCTTGCCCGGACCGGCCGTTAGCAACAATCGGCTAGATGCAGAGCTTTCAGGTGAGATTCTGCCCAATCAGTATTCGCCGATCGAGGATCAACGCGGCGCGTCCTACGTCGGGGCCGTGATCCATGACGGCAAACTTTACTTAACCCACCAGGCGTCCCGCTCAATGGTCGCCGATATCGTTCACTCGCTCCCTGAAGATGATAAGTACTACATCTTCTCCAGAACCGCCGTCGACATTCGTGAGGTCATCGGTCAAGACGCGCCCTTCAGCTGTCGGCGGAACAAAGACAACACCACTCCGACAGGTACGCCGACAACGGGCTGCTATCAGCGCAGCTACGCGGCCTACAAGCCCACACGCTTCAACGAGGGATCTACGGACGAAAACAATCCTGACTACCTCAGCATACCGCAGCAGGCATCGATGAGCCTTGAGACCGACACCGTCAACTACTTTGGTTTGGCAGGCAATCCCACCGATGACCAAATGCTCCAAGTGCAGTTCAAGTTCCGGGCGCACCTTCCGGGAGACGGCTCCAACAATCTTCCCTCAGACTATCGTATGGGGATCATCACCGTTGGTGGCCCTGATGACTACGGCGTGCTGGAAATTGGGCATCCGGACTTTCCTAACCGCATCGTCTTTCGACGGTCCGTGGGTGACCAGAGCTCGATCCTAACGTCGGCGCCCTACACCAAGAACAAGTGGACCGATGTCAATCTCTTCCTGCATGGCCGTGGGGTTTCGGTGAAGATCGATGATCGCGGGTTCCGGAACTTCCCGCGGCGTGGGGACAATGATGACGGGTTCGACCCCCAGAAGGTCTTCTTCGGCTACGGCTACACCCAGGGTGTTGCCTACAACGAAGCGAACTTCAATCCGAACGGCTTCGTGGAGATCCAGACCGCTACGGTGAGATCCCGCACTGTGCTCTATCAAGATCTCGACAAGCTGGATATCGATCCGAACTACACGCCCAGTCCCTAGCCGCTGCGTCACGGACTTTCGACTGGACATCAACCTTAGCCATGGCGGCTCCGGCGATCACCGGGGCCGCCCCTTTTTTATTCAGCCGTCAGCGCTTCGTTCAGCCGCTCCAGTGCTGGAGCGTAGAAGGTCACGCCGCTGCGCTGCATCGTCAGGCGGGCGCGCGCGATCAGCGCCGCCTGGGCCTTGGGGCGGTCGCTTAGGGTCTCCGCCAGCAGGGTCTGGCCGTAGGTCTGCATCTGGCGGGCGCCGACGGCGGCGTAGGCGCGCAGGCCGTCGCGGCAGCGGGCCTGGCCTTGGGCAGGGTTGCCAAGTTTGGCCAAGGCCCAGCCTTGTACAATCTCCGCCCAGGCGACCCAGTAGGGATAGCCCTGGCGGTGCGCCAACTCGATGATGCGCCGGGCCGTAGCCTCGGCCGCTTCCGCCTGATCCAGGCACTGCTGGATCGAGGCCTTGAAGCAGAGCGCGTAGCAGAGCGAGAAGCTGTGATCGTTGGCCAGGGCCTCCTCGATCGCGACTTCGATCACGCGCTCGGCCGCCGCCGCTTCGCCGGTGAAGCAGAGCGCCCAGGCGCGCCAGCTCTCGCCAACGACGAAGGGGTTGGAGCCGTAGCGGAAGGCGATGGTGTGATGCTCCGCACCGGAGTAGAGGCCGCGCATCTCCTGAAGCCCGCTCTTCGCCGCCTCGAAGTCGCCGCCCAGAAAGGCGCAGACGGCGAGCGAGCGCAGCGCTTCGATCCGTGCCGTCGTGGTCCCGGCCTCCTCTGCCAGTTCGGCGATGGCCTTGGCTGTCTTCAGGCCCGGTGCCAGGTCACCGCGCAGCAGGTAGACGTTCAGCTTGCCGCGCAGAATGTCGAAGCTCTGCTGCGGGTCGCCCACCTTACGTGCCAGACGCTCGGCCTCACGGTACTGCACCTCTACCGCCGGCGCCGACCAGCCGTGGACGGCGATCGCTGGTGCCGCCATGGCCAGCCGGGCCGAGAGCTCAGCCTTGGCCTGTGCTTCCTCCTCCAAGTCCTGGCGCAGGCGGGCGGCGCTCAAGGCCGCGCGCAGGTGGCGTAGAGCCTCCTCGTTGGCGGAACGGCGGACGGCCTGGCCCCCGGCCTCCATCCACTGCGGGAAGGAGAGATCGGGCCGGCCGGCGCTGTCGAAGTGGGCGGCAATCCGGTGCGCGTCGCTTGCGGCATCACTGCGGCTCATCAAGACCTCCCCAATCTTCAGGTGATAGCTCTCGCGCACGTCGCGGGGTAGGGTTTGATAGGCGGCCTCCTGCACCAGCGCGTGCTTGAACTCCAGAACCGTGGCCTCGCCGTGGCCCTGCTCGCTGACCAGGCCGGAGTCCAAGAGGCTGTCGATCTCGGTCGAGAGGCTGGCGTGCGAGCGGCCGGTCACCGCGGCCAGCAGGCTGACCGGACACTGCCGCCCGGCGACGGCGGCCACCTGTGCCAGCCAGCGGGCTTCGCCCAGACGTTCCAAGCGGCTCATGATCAGATCCATAATGGTTGTTGGTACGCCGGTGACCGAGCCTTCGATCAGACTCACCTTGTCGTCTTCGATCACCAGGCGATCGGTCTCGAGGAGAGAGGCCACCAGCTCTTCGATAAAGAGTGGCACCCCGCCGCTATGACCGTGCAGTGCGGCGACCAGGCTGGGAGAGACCGCCTGACAGGCCAGTTTGGCCGCGATCAAGGCCCGGGTCTCACCGGCGTCCAGGCCCTCGATCGGCAGCTGGTGCACCTTCAGCCGGGCAAGCCAAGGGCAAGTGAATTCCGGCCGGGCGGTCATGATCAAGAGGCGCTTCTCGCCCTCGTGCCGGGCGGTGAGGGCCTTCAGGAACTGCAGACTCTCCTCATCCGCCCAGTGCAAGTCCTCCGCAACCAGGACCTGTGGTCCCTCTCCGGTGGGGCGGTCGAACCAGGCCTGAGCGGCTTCAAGGGCGCGGCGGCGCAGCTCCGCACTGACTTTCACCGCCAGACCCTCTCCGTCGCCCAGTTGAAAGACCTGGCGGAAGGCCTCGATCAAGGGCGGGTCGGCAGCCGCCTCGCCAACGGCCTCCGCCACCAGATCGGCCACTGGGTCTTCGGTGTCACGGTCGGCCAGTTGGCGGCGGAAGACCGCAGCCAAGGGGGCCAGGTCGCTGCTTTGCAGCTGCGGCAGGGACTGTAGCGTGATGCAGGCGGCCTCAGGTGGCAGGCTTGCCACCAGTTCTGCCACCGCGCGGGACTTGCCGATGCCCGGATCGCCAACCAGCAGGACCGCGGCGCCGCGGCCTGACGCGGCGCCCTGCAAGAGGCCGCCCAGCAGGGTCATCTCCTGCCGGCGCCCGACGAAGGCGGGTGCTGCGCCTGCTTCTTTGGCGCGCAGACCGCTGCGGGGGCCAGCGGAAATGCCCTTGACGGCGTAGAGCGCCATGGGCTGGTGCTTGCCGCGGATCTCGTGACTGCCCAGCGGGATCAGTTCGAAGAGGTCGCGCACGATGCGGGCCGTGGTTGGGCCGATGGCGACGCCGTTCGACTCGGCAAAGTTCTGTACCCGGGCGGCCATGTTCGGTGCCTCGCCCAGCAGGGCTTGCGATTCCTCAGCCACCCGGCCGGTCATGGCCAGCCCGGTCTCAATGCCGAAGCGCGCCTGCAGGATGGCGCCGCCAAAGGCGATGGGACCTTTCTGCAGTGCCTCGGCGATGGCCAGCGAGGCCTCGACCGCGCAGGCCGGGGCGTTCTCCCGCGCTTGCGGGTAGCCGAAGCCCATCATCACGCCGTCGCCGAGGAACTTCAGCACGCGGCCACCTAAGGCCTGGGCCTTGCGGTCGCAGAGTGCACGGAACTCCTCCACCATCTGCTCATAGGCTTCCAGCCCGCAGGATTGAAGGAGGGCGACCGAGCCGACGATGTCTGCGAAAACCACGGTAATCTGCCGGCGCTCGCGCGTCGGCTTGGACAGGCCGCTGGGCTTTGGGGGCGCAGCCGGCACATCTGGTTGCGGAGCGCCGCATTCCGTGCAGAAGCGCGCCGAGAGCGGTAAAGCACTGCCGCAGGCATGACAGTGCTTGGCCACGGCCTGCCCGCAGGCACCGCAGAACTTCTGATCGGGGCTTAAGGCGCCACCGCATTTGCTGCACTGCATCGGGGTGACCCCAGTTTCAGCCAGACGCAAGCGCGTCGCCGCCAACGCTTTCGCCACAGGCTATCGCGCTGCTCAAGGCAAGTAAACGCTGCTGGGGCAAGCCCTTGGGCGGGCTGGTCAGAGAAATCTGAACGCTTGTTCGACGCTGGCTGAAGCGGCATGCTGGGCGAAGTGTGAAAAGAATAAGGCGCTGGACGCCTTTGCAGCGTCTCGGGGGGCCGAAGGGGGAAGGCATGACGCCTAAAGAGCTGAAAGAGCTATTGACGGCTCTGGGGCATGCCAGTCCGGAAGGCCTCGACTGGCTGTCGGGCAGCGGCAAGCCGGGCGGGCGCCCCATTTATCGGCTGGCCTTCGACCGCTTGCGCGCGGCTCTGCGTGGCCTGGCGCCGAAGGGCAAGGCGGCCAGCGCGCTGCCGCTCGACCCGTCAGCACTCTTCGATCTGGTGGTGACCAGCGAGGGCGAGATCTTGACCCTGCAGCAGGTCAAGGAGGCGCGGCCACGGGCCGAAGTCTCCTGCCTGGTGATCTGCCTCGACCCTCTGGCGCCTATGGGTGCAGAGGAGCTGGAGGCTGTCCGTACCTGGGAGACCTTGACGCCGGCCAAGCGGGCCTCTGCCTTCACCGGCTCCCTTGCCGCGGGGCTCGCCCTGATGGACCAGAAGAACGGTGCCAAGGCAGGGCTGACGGCTGGGCTGGGGTCGGCCTGCGCAGCTGCGCTTCGGCCACAGCTGGAGGACTCTGTCGCACAGATTGAGGCAACCCCGGTGGAGTTGGGACTGCACGCCGCCGCTGAGACCGCGGTGGGCCAGGCTGGCATGATCGACGGCACCGGCGTGATCCTAGGCCTGGTCGACTTCGGTTGCGACTTCGTCCATCCCAACTTCCGCGCCGCCGACGGTGCCACCCGTCTGCTGGGTATCTGGGATCAGAACCACGACAGCGCCGGAGCGGCGCGCGGGCCTGGGCTCGGTGGCTTCCCTGGCAGCCTCTTTCCGCGTGCGGCGATCAACTGGGCGCTCGATCCGGAGCGCACGCCGGCGCCGGAGGGCTTTGATCAGCGTGGTATGGCGCCGACCGCCTTGGACCCGAGCGAGCTGCCCTACTGGCGCCTGGGCTACGACCCGCACGCGCGGCACTACCTGCCCGTCGAGATGCTGGGCGGTGCCCACGGCACCCACGTGATGGATATCGCCGCCGGCAATGGCTTTGCGGTGGAGAAGGGCCCGCCGCGCGGTGCCGGTGTGGCGCCCTCCAGCGATCTCCTCTTTGTGCAACTGGCCAAGCACGCCCCGACCTCGGAAGGGGCGGCCATCGACAGCGCCGAGCTGTTGATGGGGGTCATCTACATCTTCTATGAGGCGCAGCGCCGCAATCGGCCGGCGGTGGTCAATCTCTCGCTGAACGGCAATGCCGGCCCGCACGACGGGCGCAGCCTCTTCGATCAGGCCTTGAGCTGGCTCTTGCTGAAGCCTGGCCGGGCGGTGGTGGTCGCTGCAGGCAACTTCCGACAGCAGGAAACCCATGTGCGCCGTGTGCTGGAAAGCGGAGACTCGACCCGTTTCCTCTGGCTGGTACCGCCGGGCGACGAGACCCAGAACCGCGCGCAGTTCTGGAGCGACTGCCGCCTGAGCGACCTCTCGCTCACCTTAAGCCTGCACTACCGCCCAGCCGAGGGGGAGGGCTTGGTCCTCCCGCTCCAGATGGCGCGCCGCCGCCTGGACCAGGCAGAGAGCGAAGACAGCGACCGCTTACGGATGGGTGAGCAAGCCGATCTGTGGCTAACGGTGCCTCCGAAGGCCATGCCAGACGCCGAGGAGACGGCGCTGAGCGGCCCGCGCTGCCGGGTCGGTGCAGCAGCGCTTCTGGCCGATAGCGCCACGGGTCGCACAGTAGCCGCCGCCGGGCAAAATGCAGAAGATGACAAGCGCTGCCTCTGCGCCACCTTGCTGGTAGAGCCGGAGCTTTTGCGCCAGGTCGTGGCCCGCCACCTGCCCGAGGGCGCCTACGACCCAGAGACGACGCTCTTTCTTGAGGTGACTCTTACCAGCCACCCCTACATCGATACGCTGGAGACACTGGTGATCGACGGCTGGATTGAGCGGGACGACTTCCGCATCGACGAGAGCGGCTCTGCCTTGGCGCACCAGTCGCGCTTTGCCAGTCCACAAGACGGTCTCAGCCTCGGCGCGCTCTCCTGCGGGGCGGAAACGATCGTTGTCGGCGCCTATCATGAAAGCTCGCATGAGCCGGCACTCTGGGATCACTCCTCGCTTGGTCCCACGCGCGATGGCGATGCCAAGCCGGACGTCTCGGCGCCGGGTCGCTTGATTCGCGCTGCCCGCTCCAAGGGCTTTCAGCTGCGCTACCCCGACAGCAGCTCTGCCTGGCGCACCTCTTCGACCATTGCCTTTTCCGGCACCTCCATGGCCGCCCCGCATGTCGCCGGCATCGCCGCCTTGCTGCTGCAGGTCGATCCAAGCCTGACCTCAGCGGAGATCCGCGACCTGCTGCGCCAGTCGGCACGCCGTCCGGAGCAAGGGCTCTGGCATGCCGGCTTTGGCCAAGGGAGGGTGTCGGCAGCTGCTGCGCTGCGGCTGCTGCGTCAGCGCCTGGCCGAGAAAGAGCAATAGCGGGCAAGGCTATGGTGCAGCATTTCCCAGGCGCAGAGCCCGCGTTCGGCCAAGCCGCCGCTGAGGGCATCCTTGAGCCGCCGCTCGCGAACGAGAGCCAGCTGGAGAGCCCGGTGAAGCTAACGGTCTGCGTGACCGAGACCTGCAATCTGGACTGCGCCTTCTGCTACGCCGATTGCCATCGGCCCGACAAGCCGGCGGAGCTGGAGCTGGAGACCTGGCGGCGTGTGCTGCGCACAAGCAGCGACGAGGGCATCATCGCCTTCTACTTCGAGGGCGGAGAGCCCTTCCTGCGGCCCGGCTTCGACGCGCTGCTGGCAGAGCTGGCGGAGCGCGCCTTCGTCATGGTGCGGACCAACGCGACCTTGATCGACCAAGCCCGTGCCCGGCGCCTGCGCGACGGCGGCGTGGGGGAGATCTTTGTCGACCTATGGGGCGCTACGGCGGAAACCCACGATGCCATGACCGGCACACCCGGCAGCTTCGAGCGGACCTTGGCTGGTCTGGACCACCTGGTCGCCGCCGGTGTCCGGGTGAAGCTGCTTTACGTCCTGACCCGCATCAACGTGGCCGAGACGGCAGCCGCCGCAGCCTTGGCGGCGGAACGGGTGCCCGGGGGTGCTATCGCCTTCCTGCGGCTCTACCCGCTGGGCCGGGCGCGACGGGAGTGGGAGAGGCTCTCCCTGCCCTTGGATGCACAGATGCAGGCCTTGGAGGCCGCGGCGGCCGTTGAAGGCGCACGGGTGATCCACTCTTGGCATCCCAACAACCATAACTGCTGCTGGCAGATGGCAGCGATCCGTGCCGACGGCCGTTCCATCGGCTGCGCCTACCTGCGTGACTATGTCGATTTCGGATCGATCCTGGATCACGGTCTGCTCGAGACCTGGCAGCACCCAACGCACAAGAGCCTGCGCAGCGGCGCGGTCGAGGCTTCCTGCGGCGCCTGTGCGGCCAGCCAGGGCTCGCACGGCGGCTGCCGGGCGGCGGCCTATGCCTTCCACGGCCGCTTCACCGCGCCGGACCCTTACGACACCGTGCTGAACGATGGTCTGGACCTAACGCAGCTGCCGCCTGTGCCGGGAGGTGCTGCATGCGGCTGAGCGAAGGCCTGCGCCTGCGTCCTCTCCCAGAGCTGGACGCCTGCCTCGCCTACCGGCGCGAGCCGCCGGCCCTGCTACGCCTCAATCTGGAGGCCTGGGCGCTCTTGGAAGCGGTGGACGAAACGGTCGAGGCGCCTGATCAGCAACGAGACCTGCTGGCCTTGCTGGCGGAAAGCGGCTGGGATCTGTCTCCCGACGCCCTCTCAGCGCTCTTGGCGCCACTTGCCGCGCGCGGTTTGGTGACCGGTGCTTGGCCGCCACACGCAGCCACCTCTCACCCTCACGATCAGAGAAAGGGATAGACATGAAGGACGAAGAGAAGCCGGCCAGCGGCCTAGAACGCTTGCGCCAACGTGGCCGTGCTGGCGCGCCAGAGGTCGATTCCATCGATCCGGAAGTGCGCTCCGGCGTCACCTTCATGCTGCGCGACCCGCGCCGGCGCGGCGTGCCGGCCGCCGAGCAGGAAGCGGTCGGCGAGGGCATCGAGAAGAAGACCCTGATCGATGCCATGCTGATCGAGTGGAGCTATGACGTGCCCTACGACAAGACCAAGGCCTTCCGCCGCTGGCTCTTGGACAACGAGCGCGATCTGGCCAAGCTCTGCCCGCCGCATGTCAGCTACCGCGGCACCTATGCCGTCGCCTCAGGCTCGCTGGTGCAGGTCGGCCGCTACCGCACGATCTGGGGCTTGGCGGAGCTGAGCGGCCTTTCCAACCTCTCCGCCGGCGTCGCTGACGAGAAGAGCGCCTTTGCCCGCCTGGTCTCCGAACTGAACGGCTTCCGCGACCGCGAGCGCGGCGCGCCGGAGTTCGACGCCATCATGATCCCGGCCGTCAGCGCGCACCGCTTCTAGCGCGCTTCCTCTGGCGTGCGGGTCTCCAGGCTCAGCGCGTGGACCCGCCCGGCCAACTCTTCGGCCAGCACCTGATAGACGGCACGCTGGCGGGCGATGCGGCTCTGGCCAGCAAAAGCGGGACTGACCAGGACCAGGTGAAAGTGGCTCTCGCCGCGCCCGTCGTGGCCGGCGTGGCCCTCGTGCAGGTGCGACTGGTCTTCGATCTCCAGGTGCGTCGGCTGGAAGGCAGCCCGCAGCTTGGTCTCCATGGTCTCAGCGACGGACATAGGTCTCAGTCCTCCTCTTTTTCGGCGATGGGCAAGCCCATCGCACCCGGCACCGGCCCGCCCCCCCGCCCGGCCATCCACGGCAGTATCCGATTGGGTGGCCGGGGGGGGGGGGGCCCCCCCCGGTGCCGGGTGGTCACGAAGTGACCCGCAAGATAACTCATCCACTGATAAGGGCGCCAAGAGCCCGGAGGACAAGAGCAGGAGAGGAGCCACCCTATGAGCAAGCCTCAGCCGGGCCGCTATCCCATCGCCGTCACTGCCCGCGCGCCGACGGCGACCCGCACCGAGGTGCAGGCTCGCCGCCATCGCCTCACCATCGACGAGCCGCCGTCTAACGGCGGGCAGGACCTGGGGCCGCTGCCGCTGGAGGTCCTCTTGGCCTCCTTGGCCGGCTGCAGCACCGTCATTGCCAACAAGATCGCGGCTGAGATGGGCATCCGGCTGGAGGCGCTGGAGATCAAGGTCTCCGGCGACTTGGTGATGGCGGTGATCCAAGGCCGCGGCAGTAACCCTTTCCCTGAGATCGCGCTCTCCATCAGTGGGCGGAGCGATGCCAGCGCTACACAGCAGGGGAAGCTGGCGGAGGAGCTGGCCCGGCGCTGCCCGGTCTCTGTCCTCTTGCGCGCGGCCGGCTGCCGAATCGCCGAGACCTGGGACCTGCAGCCGTTGGAAATCTGACGCTTGCGGGGTTGGGCTGGCTTGTCAGGTCCAGGCACCCAAACCATACTCGCTTCATGCGTCGAGCTGCCTACCAAAGCGCCCTTCAGGCCCCCTTCGACAGCGGTCATGCCGCTGGGCGGCTTTGCATGCATCCCGACTGCTGCGAGCCCGGGATCTACCGTGCGCCCAAGTCGCCGCATCAGCTGAACGAGTACTACTGGTTCTGCCTGGAGCATGTCCGCGCCTACAACGCGCAGTGGGACTTCTTCAAAGGCATGAGCACGGCGCAGATCGAGGCAGAGCTACGCGCAGACCAGACCTGGCAGCGCCCCTCTTGGCCCTTAGGCGCGCAGGGTAAGATTCACGATCCCATGGGCCTCTTGGGCAAGCAGGAAGCGCCCAAACGCCCGCAAAAGCCGCTGACTGCGGAAGAGCAGGCCTTGGCGACCCTGGGCTTTTCCGGCGAAACCGCGACGGCGGAAACGCCCTATGGACAAAGCCGGGTCGGCAATATTTCTTTCGCCGAGATCAAGGCGCGCTATAAATCCTTGGTTAAGCAACTTCACCCCGATGCCAATGGTGGCGATCGCGCCGCAGAAGACCGCCTGAAAGACGTCAACCGCGCCTACAGCACCCTGAAAGCCAGCTATCGCCACGTCGTCTGAGAGACGGGCTTCACGGTTGGCCGACGCTCGAGACGGGCGGGCGGGATGGCACCCTTCGGGCAGAGATGAGAGACAAAGCGGGTCAGCCCCAGGCGACGACAAGCCGGGCCGGCCCGGAAGCGAGAGAAAAAGGAACGCCAGAGACGATGCCCAGCGACCCCATGGCCCAGGACAACCTGCCCCCCAGCATGGCGCCGGACACCACCATCAAGGTCCGCGAGGTCTTCGGCCTGGATACGGATATGGAGGCGCCGGCCTTCACCGAGGCCAGTGCCTTCGTCCCGCCCTTGGACGAGACCTATCGCTTCGACCACGACACCACCATGACCATCCTGGCCGGCTTCGCCCATAACCGGCGGGTGATGATCCAGGGCTACCACGGCACCGGCAAGTCGACCCATATCGAGCAGGTGGCCGCTCGCCTCAACTGGCCGCTGGTGCGGGTCAATCTGGATAGCCACGTCAGCCGTATCGACCTGGTGGGTAAGGATGCGATCATCCTGCGCGACGGCCAGCAGGTGACGGAATTCCGCGAAGGCCTGCTGCCCTGGGCGCTGCAGCGTGCCGTGGGCGTGGTCTTCGACGAGTATGATGCCGGCCGTCCCGACGTCATGTTCGTGATCCAGCGCGTGCTGGAATCCTCCGGCCGCTTGACCTTGCTGGACCAGAACCGGGTGATCACGCCGCACCCGGCCTTCCGCCTCTTCGCAACGGCTAACACTGTCGGCCTCGGCGACACCACCGGGCTCTATCACGGGACCCAGCAGATCAACCAGGGCCAGATGGACCGCTGGAACATCGTCGCGACCTTGAACTACCTGCCGCACGACGACGAGACCGAGATCGTGCTGGCGAAATGTCCCGGCTATGACAGCAAGGAAGGCCGCGACAAGCTCTCCGCCATGGTCGCGCTGGCCGATCTCACCCGTTCCGGCTTCATCAACGGCGACCTCTCCACCGTCATGAGCCCGCGCACCGTCATCACCTGGGCGGAGAATGCGGACATCTTCCAGGATCTGGCCTTCGGCTTCCGCGTCACCTTCCTCAACAAGTGCGACGAGACCGAGCGTCCCATCGTAGCCGAGTACTATCAGCGCTGCTTCGGGACGGAGCTCAGCGAAACCGGCGTCCGCTCGGTCGTCTCCTAAGAGATCATGCAGGACCGCGAAAACGCCCTCGAACGCTTTAAGCGGACCACGGCGGCCACCGTCCGGGCGGTGGCGCGCAAGCCCGACATCACGGTCGGTTTCAACCCCTCCGGCCAGGGGCTGGTGGGCGACGAGGTGAAGCTGGTGCCGCCGCCGCGCGACCTGCCGCAAGAAGAGGTCTTGCGCGCTCGCGGTCAGGCCGATGCCTCGGCTTTGCGTCTGCGTCACCATAATCCGAAACTCCACGTCGGCAACCGTCCGCAGGACCCGGTGGCGCGTGAGGTCTTCGATGCAGTCGAGCAGGCTCGGGTCGAAGCCCTGGGCAGCGCCAATATGGCCGGCATGGGGATGAACCTCGATTCGGCGATGGAGGAGCACTATCGCTCGCGCGGTCTCGGCCGGATCGACGACCCCTCCGACGTGCCGATCGCCGAGGCGCTGCGGGCCCTGGTCGCCGAGGCTGTCAGCGGCCGCGAGCTGCCGCCCTCTGCCAAGCATGTGGCCGACCTCTGGCGCCCGACCTTGGACAAGGAGATCCTGGCGGACATCAGCGAGCTCAGCCAACAGCTGGCCAATCAGCAGGACTATGCGCAGATCACCCGCCGCATGATCCAGCATCTCGACCTGGAAGACGTGGTCGAGGAAGCCGATCCGGAAGAGGCCGACAGCGAGGGCGAAGAGCAAGACAGCCAAGATTCTCCCGCTGAAGGCCAGGGCGGCGAGCAGGAAAGCGGCGAGGCCCAGGCCAGCATGGAAGGCCAGGAGGTCGAGGTGGCCGAGGGCGAGGGCGGCGAGGATGCCACCGCCGATGCCGAGGGCGAGATGAGCGACGGCTCCGGCGACGAAGAGCCCGGCAAGCCAGGCCGCCCGCCCGAGCACGACCTGCAGAACAGCCGGCCCGGCGACTACTACCGTGCCTTTACCGAAGACTTCGACGAGGTGGTGAGCGCGACGGACCTCTGCGATCCCGACGAACTGGCCCGCCTGCGCCTCATGTTGGATCAGCAGCTGGCGCACCTCTCAGGCGTCATCGCCCGGCTGGCCAACCGCCTGCAGCGCCGCCTGATGGCCAAGCAGACCCGCTCCTGGGAGTTCAACCTGGAAGAGGGCATGCTGGACACTGCCCGGCTGGCCCGCATCGTTGCCAACCCGACGCACTCGCTCACCTTCAAGCGCGAGTCCGATACCGACTTCCGCGATACCGTGGTGACCTTGCTGATCGACAACTCCGGCTCCATGCGCGGCCGGCCGATCAGCGTGGCGGCGATGAGCGCGGATATCCTGGCCCGCACCCTGGAGCGCTGCGCGGTGAAGGTCGAGATCCTGGGCTTTACCACGCGCATGTGGAAGGGTGGCCAGGCACGCGAGAAGTGGATCTCCGCCGGCAAGCCTGCACAGCCTGGCCGCCTCAACGATCTGCGCCACATCGTCTACAAGGAGGCCGACGCCCCCTGGCGGCGCGCCCGGCGCAACCTGGGCCTGATGCTGCGTGAGGGCATCTTGAAAGAGAACATCGACGGCGAGGCGCTGCTCTGGGCGCACAACCGTCTGATCGGCCGCCCGGAGCAGCGCCGCATCCTCATGGTGATCTCCGACGGTGCGCCGGTGGACGATTCCACGCTTTCGGTCAATCCCGGCAACTACCTGGAGCGCCATCTGCGCGAGGCCATCGAGATGATCGAGACCCGCAGCCCGGTAGAGCTGATCGCCATTGGCATTGGCCACGACGTCACCCGCTACTACCGCCGCGCCGTCACCATCGTCGACGCCGAACAGCTGGGCGGCACCATGATGGAACAGCTGGCAGCCCTCTTCGAGGAGGGCGGCGAGCAGATGGCTGGCGGTGGGCAAAGGCGCCGTCGGCGGGGGTAGCGATCACATTGCTACCAGATGGTCTCCGGCCATCTTTGCGCCGCGTGTCGGATCGTGATGATCTCCACGCGCTCCCGCACTCGGTAGACCGCAACGTAAGAGGTGCCACCGATCACTAACTCACGCGTACCAGCAACGCGCCCCATTCTGCCCTGGAGTGGGTAGAAGGCCAGGCCGGCAACGCGTTCTTCGATACGCATCACGGTACGCTCTGCAGCTTTTGGGTCATCTTGAGCGATGTAGGCACCGATTTCGGCGAGATTTCGATCGGCGCGGCGCGTCCAGACGACCTCATCCATGCCTAACGAATTTGCGAACCGTAGCCTTATGCTCTTCCGCTGTTACAAAATCCCCAGCATCGGCTTCCGCTAGGCCCTTGCGAACCTGCTCATCTTGCCATGCACGAACCTCGGCGCTGGGTTCTTGCGCAGTTGGATTCATCGCCTCTTCGACGGTCAACGGTGGCGTGCTTTTTCGGCTTTCAGACATCTCTATAACCTTACCTGCATTCCCTGGTGCCGGTACAGCTATCTGTTCCGACGGTGCTTCTGTCGAGGCAAGATTTCAACAGATCTAGGGTCACGTTGAATTGCCGAAGTCGCACACTGGCTTTCTGATTGCAGCCTCACACCTTCTCGAAGAAGCGCGCAAAAATCGCCTGCGCTTCCTCCGACCGCAGGCAGGCGGCGAAGGCCACATACTCGCGGTCGATGGTGTCCAGCACCGCCGTGCCGCGGGCCTCTTGGATCATCTGCTTGGCGGTGCGCAGGGCCTGGCGCGGCTTGGCAGCCAGCGCCGCGGCGCGTTCCTGCACCACCCGGTCCAGCTCCGCATCCTCGACGACGGCGTTGACCAGGCCCAGGCTGGCTGCGCGCTCTGCCTCGATCACGTCGCCGGCCAGCAGCAGTTCGTTGGCGGCGCGCGGGCCGATCAGTTGCGCCATCAGCAGGCTGGAGGCACCTTCGACCGAGAGGCCCAGGTCGATGAAGGGGGTGCGGAAGCGGGCCGAACGGCCGGCGTAGGCGAAGTCGCAGTGCAGCAGGATGGTGGTGCCGATGCCGATCGCCAGGCCGCCGACGCTGGCGATCAGCGGGGTCTTGCAGGTCGCCACTGCTTGCAAGAGCAGCATGCCGCCAGAGGGGCGGGTATCCTCCGGCGTGGCGGCCCGCTCCTGGAAGTCGCGCAGATCATTGCCAGCGGTGAAGACCCCGCCAGCGCCGCGCAGCACGATGGCGCCGATCGAGAGGTCGTCGCTTGCCTGGTGGATCTGGTCGGCCAGCGCCTCGTACATCTCCCGGGTCAGCGCGTTTTTCTTCTCCGGCCGGTCGATGGTGAGGGTCAGCACCTCGTCGGCGGTTTCCGCCAGGATATGCGGTACGATCTCGGGCAAGGGCTTCCTCCTTCACGCGTGCTTGACAGGCCGGCGGCCGGCTCGCTTTGTTGCTCTGCGAAACTTAGTTTCGAAATCGCAAGATAGCCGGCGCGGAGCCTCCGAGGAAGAGCCGGCAAGAGGGGAAGGACCCACCAGATGCGCGCAGTTCTCTGCAAGACCTTAGGCGGACCCGATGATCTGGTGGTGGAAGAGGTCTCGCCTCCGACCCTAGCGGAGGGCCAGGTGCGCCTAGAGACCGCCGCTTGCGGCGTCAACTTCCCCGACACGCTGATCATCGCCGGCAAGTATCAGTACAAGCCTGACCTGCCCTTCTCGCCCGGCGGCGAGGTCTCTGGCCGTATTGCCGAGCTGGGGCCGGGCGTCGCCGGCTGGTCGGTTGGCGATGAGGTCATCGCCATGACCGGCTGGGGTGGCTTCGCCGAGCAGGTGGTCACCACGCCCGACCGCCTGCTGGCGCGGCCCGATACCATGGACCCGGTCACCGCTGCCGGCTTCGCCATGACCTATGGCACCACCTACCACGCCCTGGTTCAGCGCGCTGCACTACAGCCTGGCGAGACCCTGCTGGTGCTGGGCGCTGCCGGCGGAGTCGGCTTGGCGGCGGTGGAGTTGGGCAAGGCGCTTGGCGCCCGGGTCATCGCGGCGGCCAGTTCTCCGGAGAAGCTGGAGATCGCGCGCCAAGCCGGTGCAGATGACTTGATCGACTATTCCAAGGAGTCCCTGAAGGACGCGACCAAGGGCCTGACGGACGGCAAGGGCGCCGATGTGATTTACGATCCAGTCGGCGGTGATCTCTTCGACCAGGCGACCCGGGCGATCAACTGGAAGGGGCGCCTTCTGGTGATCGGTTTTGCCAGCGGGCGGATCCCCAGCTATCCGGCCAACCTGGCGCTGCTCAAGGGCGCCTCCTTGGTCGGCGTCTTCTGGGGCGCCTTCCGTGAGCGCGAGCCGGAGGTGAACGAGGAGAACTTCCGCCAACTCTTCGCTCTACACGCAGCCGGCAAGATCAAGCCTCTAATCAGCCAGACCTATCCCTTGGAGCAGGCAGCAGAAGCGCTTACGACCTTCATCGAACGCCGCGCGGTCGGCAAGCTGGTGCTGAAGGTTTAGGGCCTAGGGATCGATTTTCGTAATCTTCGAGCCGCGCAGCCCGGCGCCGGCCATCAGGCCTTCCTGGCCGAAGAAGACCACCGCAATGTCGCCCTGCAGGTTGTTGGTGCCCATAGAGGAGGACCAGCCCTTGTCGCCGCCGACCAAGGTCGGGCCAACACCGACCTCGAAGCCCTCTGACTCTTCCAGATAGTTCAGGGCCGCATCAGTCAGGAAGAACATGGCGTAGCCGAAGCGCTGGCCGCCTGCCTGCAGCCCAAAGGAGGCGGCGGCGATGGAGTAGTAGCCGTCAGTCTTGCCGTCTTGGATCAGGGCGCCTTCCCCGTACTCTCCGCCGATGATCAGCCCGCCCTTGATGATGTCAGGGAACATCAGAATGGCGACTGCCTTCTTCGCCAGATCGGCTGCCTGCGGCTCGCTGGCATAGAGTTTCTTGAAGCCAGCGGCCACTTTGGCATCGATCTCCGCTGCGTTTTCCGAGGCCTTGGCCTCAGGGTTGGCGATGGCAAACAGTATCACGGCACAGACCAGCAATAGTTTCGTGGTCGCTCTCTTCATCACCTTGGCTCCGTCTATCCTGTCTCAGAGATGACGCCAGGTCACTCGCGCCAAAGAACCTAGTCTGCGCTATGCTACGCTGCCGATCCTGGGAAGCGATAGTCGTCCAGCTGTTTGCGTAAGGTCAACTTGGAGATCTTACCGGTTGCTGTCATCGGTAGGCTGTCGAGGAAGATCACATCGTCTGGGACTTGCCATTTGGCGACCTTGCCGGCCATGAAAGCCAAGATCTCTTGCTTCTCGACGGCCTGGTCCACGGCCTTGACCACGCAGAGCAGCGGGCGCTCGTCCCACTTGGGGTGCGGAATGGCGATGACCGCGCAGTTGGCGACTGCCGGATGCCCGACGGCGACGTTCTCCAGATCCAGAGAGGAGATCCACTCGCCGCCGGACTTCACCAGATCCTTGGTGCGGTCGACCACCTGCAGGAGCCCTTCCGGCGAGATCTTGGCGACGTCCCCGGTCGAGAACCAGCCCTCCTGATCCAAACAGGCGGCTGAGGCCTCGGCGTTCTCATAGTAGCCAGAGGCGATGAAGGGACCGCGGACATAGAGCTGACCCTGAGCCTCCCCGTCATGGGGGAGGGCCTTTCCGTCTTCATCGACGATTTTCATCTCGACATTAAAGCACCGCCGGCCTTGGGAGACCTTGAAGTCTACCACCGTCTCTGGATCCGCCTTCTGCATGGCCGGCGATAAGGTGGACACGGAGCCGACCGGGCTCATCTCCGTCATGCCCCAGCCGTGCAGAACCTCCAGGCCCCAATCCTGCTCGAAGGCAGCGATCATCGAGCGGGGGGCCGCAGCACCCCCGATCAGCACCATCTCCAGCCCTTGGGGTGGGTGGCCGCGCTTCTTGATCTCGTCCAAGAGGCCCAGCCAAACCGTGGGCACACCCCAGGCTGACTGCACGCCTTCCCCCTCCATCAGGGTGAAGAGGCTGGTGCCGTCCAGCTTGGCGCCGGGAAAGACCAGACCGGCCCCTGCGAGCGGTGCGGAATAGGGCAGGCCCCAGGCGTTGACGTGGAAGAGCGGCACCACCGGCAGGATCCGCTTCCCGGCCCGGAAGCAGGAGGCGCCGGTGATGATGGTGGAGAGCGCGTGCAGCACGGTGGAGCGGTGGGAGTAGAGCGCGCCCTTGGGCTCACCCGTGGTGCCGGAGGTGTAGCAGAGGCCGGCCGCCGCCCGCTCATCCACCTCCGTCCAAGTGATGGCGTCGGGCTGGCCCTGCAGCAGCGCCTCGTAGCAAAGCAGGTCCGGCAGCCCCTCCGCGTCCGGCATCTGCTCGGCATCTGTCATGGCGACGTAGCGCAGGTCTTGCGGCCAGTCGGCGGAGAGATCGGCTATCAGGGGCGCAAAGGTCAGATCGAAGAAGAGCAGCCGGTCTTGCGCGTGATTGACGACATAGGCCAGCTGGTCGCGGAAGAGCCGCGGGTTGATGGTATGACAGACCGCACCCAGACCAGCCACGGCATAGTAGATCTCGAAGTGGCGGTAGCCGTTCCAGGCCAGGGTCGCCACGCGGTCGCCCGGCTTCACGCCCAGGGCGCGCAAGGCATGGGCCAGACGGGCAATGCGCCGGCGGGCCTCGGCATAGCCATAGCGCTGCAGACCGCCCTCCACCGTCGCGGAGACGATCTCCACCTCTGGATAGAGTTCTGCCGCATAGTCGATGATGCTGGGGATCGACAGCGGCCGATCCATCATCAGGCCCTGGAGCATGGTGTTTCGTCCTTCCCTGGCGGCCCTTTTTCCTGGTGGCATTTCTTGCGCCGGGGCCAAACCCAGATGCTAGCCCGCAGGGGCAGGCGGTGTCATGCCAATAGGCTCGTATCAACGGCCCAATCGGGACCGTCCGGCACCAGCCCTCGCCCCCTCCCGGCCACCCAATAAGATACTGACGTGGGTGGCCGGCCCATTACGCCATAGGGGGGCGAGGGCTGGTGCCGGGTGCGATGAGCAACGCTCATCGCTGCCAAGTACAAGACCCTGCTCGCGCCGCCCCTGGACAAGTCTGAGGCCTGCCGGTTAGAAAATTTCGTGGCCGTCTGGGCTGCAGATCGTTGACGTTAGTTAAGAGAGTTGTCGCTAGATGACGTCCCAGCAACAGCAGCCCCTTGAGGCCGCTGCCGACCCCGATGAAGGCGTGGTCCATCAGGTCCCGGTCGTAACGCTTGAAGAACTCAAGGCCATGGTCGGCACTATGGTTGGCCGCTCGCCCTGGATCCTGGTGGATCAGGAGCGGATCGATGCTTTTGGCAAGGTGACCGAGGACGAGCAGTTCATCCACACCGACCCGGTGCGCGCCGCAGCCGAAGCTCCCTTCGGCGGCACAATTGCGCAAGGCTTCCTCACCCTCTCTCTCCTGGTGCGTATGGCCGAGTTGACCGTCCCGGTGCTGGACGCCCAGACCGCTGTCATCAACGTCGGTTTCGACAAGCTGCGCTTCCTCTCACCAGTGAAGGCCGGCTCGCGCGTCCGTGGCCGTTTCACTCTGGCGGAGCTAACGCAACGCGGCAGCAATCAGCTGCACGTGCGCTACTCCGTGACGGTGGAGATCGAGGGGGAGGAGCGCGCGGCCATGGTGGCGCACTGGCTCTCCATGGCGCTGGTGGATCTCGAGTCGCTGACGTGAGCGGCCGCACGCAGCTCTCGCTCGCAGACTTTGCTGCGAAACAAGGTCAGGTCCTGGGCGTCTCCGATTGGGTGGAGATCGACCAGGCCCGCATCGACGCCTTCGCCGAGGTGGGCGACGATCATCAGTTCATCCATGTCGATCCTGAGCGCGCGGCAGCGGAGACGCCCTTCGGCGGCACCATCGCGCACGGCTTCCTGACCTTAGCCCTGCTGGTGCCGTTGGGCGCTACCGTGCTGCCGGAACTGGCAGGCCGCGCCATGGGCATCAACTACGGGCTGGAGAAGGTGCGCTTCTTGGCACCGGTCCGTGCCGGCAAGCGCGTGCGCGGACACTTCACGCTGTTGGAGCTGTCGGAGCGGCAGCCGGGCCAGGTGCTTCTGCGCTATGGTGTGACGCTTGAGATCGAGGGCGAAGAAAAGCCGGCGTTGGCCGCGGAATGGCTGGCGCTGTCGGTTATGCAAAGTCAGTAACGTGCCTAGGCGGCACCAGCCCTCACCCCCTCCCGGCCACCCAATAGGATACTGGCGTGGGTGGCCGGGAGGGGGTGAGGGCTGGTGCCGCCGCGATGCGTGAAGCGCATCGCCGCAAGAACAATAGAGAGAGGAAACACCATGAGAGAGGCCGTCATCGTCTCCACCGCGCGCACGCCGATCGGCAAGGCCTATCGCGGCGCCTTCAACGATACCCAGGCGCAGGCCTTGGGCGGGCACGCCATCCGCCACGCTGTCGAGCGCGCCAAGGTCGATCCGGCGGAGGTCGATGACGTGATCCTCGGCGCTGCTCTGCAGCAGGGCTCCACCAATATGAACATCGCCCGCCAGGCCGCGGTGCGGGCCGGCCTGCCGACCTCCGTCGCCGGCATGAGCCTGGACCGCCAGTGTGCCTCTGGCCTGATGGCCATTGCCACCGCTGCCAAGCAGATCACTGACGATGGCATGACCGTCGTGGTCGGCGGCGGGCTGGAGTCCATCTCGCTGGTGCAGAACGAGCACCGCAACGTCTACCGCTTCAAGGACCCTTGGCTGGTGGAGCACTGCCCGGCGATCTACATGGCGATGATCGAGACCGCCGAGATCGTGGCGGAACGCTACGGCGTCGACCGTGCGACCCAGGATGCCTACGCACTGACCTCGCAGCAACGCATCGCGGCAGCGCAGCAGTCCGGCAAGCTGGATGCGGAGATCGTGCCGCTGCCCAGCGTGAAGAAGGTGCAGGACAAGGAAACGGGCGCGATCTCCGATCAGGCCGTCACTCTGGAGCGTGACGAGGGCAATCGCCCCAGCACCACGCTCGACGGCCTGGCCGGCCTGAAGCCTGTCTTCAAGGGTGGGTTGCAGGTGGCGGAAGGCGCCTACATCACCGCCGGTAATGCCTCGCAGCTCTCCGATGGCGCCTCTGCCTCGGTGCTGATGGAGGCCAAGGAAGCTGAGAAGCGGGGTCTCGAGCCCTTGGGGATCTACCGTGGCATGGCGGTGGCCGGCTGCGACCCGGACGAGATGGGCATCGGCCCGGTCTTCGCCGTGCCGAAGCTCTTGCAGCGTCACGGGCTCAGTGTCGAGGACATTGGCCTGTGGGAACTGAACGAGGCTTTCGCCGTCCAGGCCCTCTACTGCCGCGACCGCCTGGGCATCGACCCGGAACTCTTCAACGTCAACGGCGGCGCGATTGCCATCGGCCACCCCTATGGCATGTCAGGTGCAAGGCTGGTCGGCACCGCCCTGCTGGAGGGCAAGCGGCGCGGCGTCAAGTATGCCGTCGTGACCATGTGTGTCGGCGGTGGGATGGGCGCTGCTGGTTTGTTCGAAGTAGTATAGTAGGACCACATCTATCAAAAACAGGCGATCACTCAGCACCGTTTTGACAATACACAAGCTGCTTGTTTTTCCCTTTGCGCGCCCACTTCTCTCAGAAAGGGCGAGAGGGCTTTCCTGCTTGAGAAAAAAGTCGTCCCGCGCTATAGCTAACGCACCTCTTGCGTGCATGACTGAAGGGACGATCAGATGGCGACGATTTTCGGGACGACGGGTGTCAATAACACGCTCACGGGCACCAACTCTGCAGATCGCCTCTACGGCCTCAGCGGTGATGATCGGCTCTATGGGCTGAACGGCAACGACCGTCTCTATGGGGGCAGTGGCTTCGATGCTGGCCTCTTTGGTGGCGCCGGCGCTGACAGGATCTTCGGTGGCTACGGCTTTGACACCGGTCTCTATGGCGGCAGTGGGGCTGACAGCCTTTTTGGAGACTACGGCTACGACACCAGTCTGTTCGGCGGTACTGGGAGTGATAGGATCGATGGCGGTATCGGTGACGATACAAGCCTCTACGGTGGGCCCGACGACGATCGTCTGTTCGGCGACAGCGGTATCGACGCAAGGTTGATTGGCGGCGACGGGGACGACACTCTAGAAGGCGGTTCAGGGAATGATCTTCGTCTTTTTGGCGGTGCGGGTGACGATCTGATATTCGGTAGCGATGGTAACGACCGTTCATTTGATGGCGGTGAAGGCAATGATCGCCTCTATGCCGGTACCGGAAACGGTCGCGCGTTCCAAGGTGGCAACGGCGATGATCTGGTTTTTGGGGGGTCTGGCAGTGACGCTCTGTTTTTCGGCGGTTCCGGCGACGATCGAGTCTACGGAGGCGATGGTCTCAGTCAGTCACACCGTCTCGAATCTGGCGATGACTTCTTCTCAGCCGATAGCGGGAGGGTTATCCGGGTATACGGCGCTGACGGTGATGACACGCTGATCGGGGGTGTGGGCCCGGATGTTCTCGTGAATGGAGGTTCCGGTCACGATACGATCTTTGCAGGGAGTGGTGCCGATGCGTTCTTAAGAACAGATTCCGGTGACGATACGATCTATGCTGGAAGTGGCGATGATGGGAGCATCCCTTACTTTGGCTCTTCATCCTTCGCAATGTCCGGTGGTGCAGGGGATGACAGCTTGTTCGGTGGCGTCGGGAATGATGTTTGGATCGCGGGATCGAACGGAACAGATGTGGTCTTTGGCGGTGAGGGCTTCGACCAGTCTTTGAATGGCAATGACGGTACTGATCTTCTCTTTGGCGGAAGCGGTGACGATACGCTTGTAGCAGGAGGAGAGGGGAATGATAGGCTCTATGGAGACAGTGGCCATGACACGCGGCTACGGGGCGAAGGTGATAGCGATATCGTGTTTGGCGGGCTAGGCGACGATGTCAGCCTGTTTGGCGGTGAGGAGACCGGCGCACCTTACGGTGACGTAGATACTATCTTTGGCGGCTCAGGAAACGACAGATCGCTATTCGGGGGCGATAGCGTTGACACGCTCTATGGCGACAGTGGGGCTGATTCCCTGCTCTTCGGTGGCCGCTTTGGCGATCGGCTCTTTGGCGCTGGCGGTGATGACTCACTGCTCTACGGTGATAACGGCAATGATCTGGTCTACGGCGGTGCTGGTGTCGATCGGGGCCTCTTCGGCGGCAGTGGCGTCGATACAGTCTTTGGCGGTGGCGGTGCGGACATTCTAGCCGTGGCGTCCGGTGAAGAGGACGTGCGCGGCGATAGCGGTGACGATAGCCTCTACGGCGCCACTGGCGGGGACCAGTTCCGCGGCCAAGATGGCGACGACCTGATGATCGGCGGCGAGGGCGACGATAGCCTGCTAGGTGCTGACGGTGATGACAGGGCCTATGGTGAGACAGGGCGCGATCGTCTGGCCGGCGGATCGGGCAGCGACAGCCTTTATGGTGGGGACCAGCGCGACGTCTTGAACGGCGGTAGCGGCGTTGACACTGCTGCAGGCGGAGACGCCAACGATACCTTCATCGTCAACAATGCACAGGCGGTGCTGGTCGAGCTTGCCGGCGGCGGGGCGGAAGACGTGGTGCGCTCCAACGCCACGGACTTCACGCTGCCGAGTGGTGTAACCGGCTTCATCGAGCGGGCCAACATCAACGAGGGCGTGGGCGATGCCGACCTCACCGGCAACGAGAAGGACAACACGCTGCTGGGAAACAGCGGCGATGACCGTCTCTTCGGCAAAGATGGCGATGACATCCTGAACGGCCAGAGCGGCAGCGATATCATGACCGGGGGGGAAGGCGATGACACCTTCGTGGTCGAGACCGCCACAGACCAGGTGCGCGACTTCGAGGGTGGAGGCACCGACCTGGTCCGTGCCCTGGTCGATTTCACCCTGCCCGACGGCGGGAGCCGCGATTTCATCGATGACCTGCGCATGCAGCAGGGGGCCGGCGCCATCGACGGCACCGGCAATGCGCTGGATAACCGGATCCAAGGCAATACCGCCGACAATCGCCTGGCCGGCAACCAGGGCGAGGACGTGATCGAAGCTGGAGCCGGCGACGACCGTCTCTTCGGCGGCGGCGATGCCGATCTCATGCTGGGTGAGAGCGGTGCCGACACCATCCTCATGGGCAAGGACGACACGGCCTTTGGCGGTTCGGGCAGTGACGCTTTCCGCTTCAACGGTGATCTGGAGTTCGGGACGCAGCAGATCGGTGACTTCGACGGGGTCAGCCTCAATGCCGGCAATGGTGCCGACAAGCTGGTCTTCGCCACCGGGCTGGAGACTGGCAGCTTCACCTACATCGGCGCGGCCGCCTTCTCCGGCGGCGGCAACAGCGAGGCCCGTTTCGCCGGCGGCGGCCAGGTGGAGGTGGACGACGACGGCGATGGCAGCCTGGACCAGACCTTCCAGCTAGTCGGCCTGACCGCCGCTGGGCAACTGACCGCGAGCGATTTCCTCTGGCTCTAGCGGACGCGTTGCCGGCAACGGGAGCGACCCTATAGTCTCGGTCTTCCAGAGACAAGAAGAGGGCCTGTCCCATGCCGCTGAGTGGAGGCGCGATCACGCGCAGCGTGCCGCTGACGGAGCTGCTGTCGGCCGGACTGGCTAGCAAGCCGGATGCCGTGGCGATCACCTCGTTGCTGACCACCTATAGCTGGCGAGAGCTGGACCAGGCGGCCAGCCACCTGGCGCGCAAGCTCCTGGGGCTGGGCCTGCAGCCGGGCGACCGGGTCGCCTGCCTCATGCCGAACCGGACGGCGTTGGCCGTTTACTTCCTAGCAGCGATACGGGCCGGGTTGGTGCTGGTGCCGCTGAACTACCGTCTCCAGGCTGAAGGGGTGCAGCAGCAGCTAAAAGCCAGTGACGCGAGCCTGCTCTTCCTCCATGCCGAGCGGGATCAGGAGGTCGCAGCCTTGGGCGAGGGCCTGCGCTGCGGGCTCTTGAGCTACGATTCCCCCTCCGGGCGGGCGCCCAGCTTCGAGGGGCTGATGAACGAGGGGCCGGAAGAGCGCGCGCTGCCTGAGCGTGATCCAGAGGCGCCAGCCTTCATCTTCTACACCTCCGGCAGCACCGGGCCGGCCAAGGGCGTGGTGCACAGCGAGGCCAGTATGGCCGCCATGCTGGCCAGCAACGCCCAGGGCTTCGCGCTGATGCCCGAGGATGTGGTCTTGCCGGCCTCCTCCATGGCGCACCTGGGCGCCTTTTTCATGACCTTTGCGGCGCTGAGCGTCGGTGCGCGGGTGGCGCTGGCCCGCGGCTTTCAGCCGGAAGAGATCGCGGCCCTGCTGAGACGCGAGCGGCCGACGGTGCTGATGATGCTGCAGACCGCGCTCTTCGGCGTGATCCGCAATGCAGGGGTAACGGAAGAGGATCTGGCCTCCTTGCGGCTCTGCCGCTGTGGCGGTGACAAGGTCTCCACCGCCCTGCAGGAGGCCTTTCGCGCCAAAACGGGCCTCACCATCCACGAAGGGCTGGGCATCACCGAGGCCGGCCAGATCGCTTTCAACCGCTCCGGCGGTCCGATCAAGCCCGGCTCTATCGGCCAGCCGTTGCCGGGCGCGGAGATTGCCCCGCGCGACCCTGAGGGTCAGGAGTGTCCTGTCGGTCAGCCTGGCCGGCTGTGGGTCCGCACCCCGGCCCTCATGCTGGGTTATTGGAACGACCCAGAGGCGACGGCGGAGGTGCTACAGGAGGGCTGGTTGGATACCGGAGATCTGGTCGAGGCCGATGCCGATGGCTTCCTCTGGTTCCGTGGAAGGCAGAAGCAGATCATTGTGCACGATGCCTCCAACATCGCCCCGCAGGAGGTGGAGGGCGCGCTTCTGGATCATCCAGCCGTTGCTTCGGCCTGCGCCGTCGGCGTGGTCGACCAGCTGCACGGTGAGAACGTCTTGGCCTTCGTCGCGGTGAAGCAAGGCGAGACGGTACCGGCCGCGGAGGAATTGATCACCTTCGCCCGCGAGAAGATCGGCTACAAGGCGCCGGAGGAGATCGTCTTCCTGGATCGTCTTCCGCTGAACCCCACGGGCAAGCTGGACCGCGTCGCCCTGAAGGCGCTGGCGGCTGAACGGGCGTCTGGTGCGGAGACTCACGCGGAAAGCAGGTGAGCGGCAGACCAAGACCGTCCCGATGACGTAGTCGTCACGCTTTGCCGATCCCGCCGCCAATCCGCTCGAGCACCAGTTCCACGGCGTTTTGGTGGACGGAACGCGGAACGCTCAGCTTCTGCAGCATGCCGGAACTCGACAGGTTGGCGAGCCCATGCAGCGCTGAGACAATAAACATGGCGTCTGCGTGGAGCTTCGCCGCCGCCGCCTCCTCGTCCCTGTCGTCCGATGCGTTCACTGGCAGGGCGCGAAGGTTCTCCAAGAGCCCCCGATAGGCGTGATGCGATTGAGAGAGCATGCCTTCGTGGAGCGACGCGTCGGGCAGTCCTGCGCTGTACATCAAGGAATACTGCAAGGGGTGGCGCGCCGCGAACTCCAGATAGGCGACCCCCATGGCGTGCAGGTCGGCGCCTGGATCGCCGCTTCGTGGCCGCGCGTCCAGCGCCTCGGCCAGCGCCTTGAAGGCGCGTGCGACGATCTCAGCGACGATGTGATCCCGGCTTTCGAAGTGCTTGTAGGGCGCCTGGTGCGAGACGCCGAGGCGGCGGGCCACCTCGCGCATGCTGAGCTGCTCTACGCCTTTTTCCTCGATGACCTTCAAGGCCTCGTCGAGACATGCTTCGCGGAGATCGGGTCCTTCTCGCCGTTTCGCCATCCCTTGAGTCTTAATGACATCGCTACGTCGCCGACAGAGAAATCAGTGCCATGCCGTAACCAAGAGGATCTAGCGGCTCGCATGCTGATGCTTGGTCATCGCGCCCATAATCCTGCTCATCACTTTTGTTCGGGCACGTCTCGGGAGGGTCGAGAGCGACCACCCGAGGACCTTCGACAGCCGCCCGGGGCGGACGGTGCGGGCACGCCCCAGTGCTGCGAGGCTTTGGCGCGCGACCGCTTCCGGCCTGTCCTCGGCCCCGTAGCGAAGATCGGCGCGCTTGGCGAAGCCTGTGGCGACCGGGCCTGGCGCGACCGAAAGAACATCCACCCCGGCCTCCGAAAACTCGCTGTGCAAGCCTTCGGCGAGCGTTTGGACGTAAGCCTTGGTCGCAGCATAGTTGGCGATATGGCGCGAGCCCTGAAACGCGACGAGGGAGCTGAGCAGCACCAGGCCACCACGGCCTCTGGCTGCCATCGCTGGAGCCAAGGCGAGCGTCAAGCCAAGTGTTGCCCGGCAGTTCACGTCGAGCATCGCCAGCTCGGTCGCAGGATTGGCCTTCAAGAAGGGCCCAGCGGCGCCGAAGCCCGCAGCCGACACCAGCAATCCGATCTGATCCTGGTCGATCGACCGGACGAGCGTATCAACCCCAGCTGGCTCAGAAAGATCGTCTGGGTGCACACGGACGCCGACGCCAGACTGCTCCCGAATCTCTTGCGCGATCGTCTCCAAGCGATCTCGCCGCCGGGCGACGAGGATGAGGTCAAGGCCGCGTGCGCCAAGTGCCCGCGCGAAGGCTTCGCCGATCCCCTCGGAGGCTCCAGTGACCAAGGCGGTAGGGCCGTAGCGGGCGCGCCATGCAGCCTCTGCGTCCATGTCGATCTTGTCCTCTCACGCTTTTCATGTAGACAGCGTCAACTATCTATGAGACCTAGTAGACATCGTCAACTTACAATCTGTCGAGGGCTCATGACCATCAGCGACGCCAAGACCGGGCGCCAGCCGGACGCGAGGGATAGGGCCATCCAGCAGCAGTGCCACCCAAGTCTTTCTCTCTTCGCAGGGCGACTCGGCGCTGTCCTGTCGAAGGCGCCCCGGCCTCTGGTCCTTGCGCTGATGGCGGTCGGGCTATCCAGCTGTTCGCTCCTGACGCCGCTCCCACAGCCGACCAGCATCGACGAGCGGCTGGCGGTCTTTCCTACGGAGAACCTGCCCTTGGAGAGGCCAGTGACGATCCGCTGGAACCCGAACCAGATCCCCTTCGTCGAGGCCGAGACCGACGCTGACGCGGCCTTTGCCATGGGGATGGCGCATGCGCATTTGCGGCTGGGGCAGATGGCTGTCGTGCGACGCATCATTCAGGGGCGGATCTCCGAGATGGCGGGACCGCCGGCCGCTGACCTCGATGCCGCCATCAGAACGATCGATTTCTACCGGCCTGCCGACGCCATCTATGCGGCCATGCCGGCGGAAAGCCGGCTTTGGGCCGACCGTTTTGTCGAAGGCGTGAACACCTACGCAGCGCGCCTGGCTCCAGACGCGTTGCCCCACGAGTTTTCGGTGCTGGCGATCGAGTGGGAGCCCTGGCGTCCGCAAGATGCGATAGCGCTCAGCCGTGCCGGCGGCATCGACCTCAATTGGGAGTTTCTGCTGACCGTGCTGGCGATCGAGGACGCGGCCTTGCGTGAGCGGGTCATCACGCGCGTTCTCGACCAGACGAGGGAGGGGAGCGTCACCTTCGACCTCGCAGAGACGAAGGGGCGAACCGCTCCACGCGCAACGCTGCGCGCCTTCGCAGCCTTCGCTGCTTTGACGGGCCGCAGCGGCAGCAACAGCATCGTGGTCGCCCCGTCGAAGAGCAGGTCCGGTGCGGCTTTGATCGCCAATGATCCCCATCTCGCCTTCCTCTTTCCCAATGCGTGGGTCATCGCAGGGCTCAAGTCGCCGAGCTATGAGATGGTCGGCATGATGGTTCCCGGTACGCCCGTCTTTGGCTTCGGCAGGAACCGCACCTTGGCCTGGGGCGGCACAAACCTGCGGGCGCGCAGCAGCCAGTTCGTCGATGTCAGCGGGCTGCCCGATGAGGCGATCGAAGCGGAGCGCGAGGACGTCGGCGTCCGCTTCTGGTTCGACGATGACGTCACGGTGCGCCGCACGGCCTATGGGCCGATCGTCACAGATCTTGACCTGGTCGGTGATCGCGGCGTGGACATCGCGATCCGCTGGACCGGGCATAGGGTGACGGACGAGGTAACGGCGCTTCTGCAGGCCATGCGGTCAAGCAGCGTGGTCGAGTTCCAGGAAGCGATCGCCGGTTTTGCCTTCCCGCCGCAGACCTTCCTGGCGGCGGATGGCGATGGCCGGATCGCTGCGGTCGTCGCCGCCAAGGTCCCGGGCCGCGCGAAGGGTGCATCCTTCGATATTGTGGTGACGCCAGAGCAGTCCGACCGCGACTGGCAGCGTTTTGTCTCTACTGCTGCCTTGCCCGCGATTCTTGATCCGCGCGAAGGCTTCCTGGCCTCTGCCAACAACCGGCCGGCAGCCGATGGCGCACGGCCCTTTGGCGGCATCTTTCCGCAAGACGAGCGGATCCGGCGGCTGGATCAGTTGCTGTCTGAGGCCGATGATCTGACGCTTGGCGAGCTCGCCGCCATCCAACTCGACACCGTGTCGCTCGTCTCGCTCAGCCTGATCGACGAGATCCGTGATGATCTGCTCAGGATCGATCGGCTGACCCCCACAGCCTCGGCTGCGCGGGAAACGATCCTCACCTGGGACGGAGCCTATGATGCTGAGGCCGCCGCGCCGGCCGTCTTCGAAGCCTTCCTGACGGCCTTCACGCCCGCGGTGTACCAGGCCCTGGGTCGTGAGGGGGAAGGCGAGATCTACGCTGAATTGGGGCGTTCTCGCGTCTTTCTGCAGGAGGATCTCCGCGCGCTTAACGAGGCCGCCTTGACCGCAGCGCTTCGCGAGGGGCTCACCCGCGCCGCGATCACGCAAGCGCGCGGGACGCTCTGGGGAGACCTTCACCAGCTCAAGGTCGCGCCGGTTCTAGGCCAGGTTCCCCTCCTCGGCGCGCGCTACGAGATCGCCACGATCCCCATCTCCGGTAGCCGCGAGACCATCATGAAGAGCGATCATGATCTGACGGATGAACGTCACGACAGCTTCTTTGGTGCCCAGTCGCGACACCTCTCCGATCTCAGCGATCCAGACGCGAACTTCTTCGTGTTGCTTGGCGGGCAAGACGGCTGGCTCAACAGTGACACCTTCGCGGACCAGGTGGAGCTATGGCGGAGCGGCGGGACGGTGCAAGTGCCCCTGACCCGGGGTGCGCGAGAGCGCCTCTTCGGCCGGGAAACACGTCTCCAGCCGCTACAATCGGTTAGCGGGTAGAGCGCTATCCTGCGCGCCTAAGGTGGAAGGGTCGCCGTGGTCTAGCGGTCGCTCGTCATCCGCAAGCAACGCTACGACGGTGTGGCGGATGAGGCTCTCAGCGGCACGACAACGAGACGGCCGGGCAGGCTCTGGCGAATGGCTACCTCGACCCCGTAGAGCTGCTCGACGCGCGCTTCTGTCAAGACAGCCTCGACCTTGCCGGCGGCTTCGATGCGGCCGTCGCGCAGGCAGAGAAGGGTATCTGCGAACTGTGCCGCCAGGGAAAGATCGTGCATGGCGATCAAGACGATCTTGCCCTGCTTGTGCGCGTAGTCCGAGACGCCCTTGAGAACGATCATCTGGTGGCGGAGGTCGAGCGCTGCAGTGGGCTCGTCGAGCAACAGCACCTGCGGTTCGCGGAAGAGGCTCTGGGTCAGGTAGACGAGCTGTCTTTGCCCGCCGCTCACCTCGTTCAAGCGCCGCGTCGCAAGCGGCAGCAGGCCGAAAGCCTCCAAGGCAGCGGAGGCTGCTTCTAAGAGGTCATTGGGCAAACGCATCCCCAGGCGCCCCAGCCGACCGAGAAGGACCACTTCCAGAATGGTCAAGGCCGAGACGGCGCCAATGTCTTGCGGCATGTAGGCAACCTCTTTGCGCCGCTGTTCGGGAGGCAAGACCTGCCCGGCCAAGCTGACAGAGCCGTGGCAGGACAGCAGCCCGGCAAGGCCCTTGAGCAGCGTTGACTTGCCGGAGCCGTTCGGCCCGATCAGGACGGCAAGCTGCCCCGACGGCAGGGTCGCCGAGAGGTCCTGGATGATGCGGTTGGCGCCGTAAGCGACAGTCAGGCTTTCCACTTTCAAGCTCACCAGTATCGCCTCCGCCCTTGCACGATGAGAAAGAAGAGAAAGGGCACGCCGATGACTGCAGTGACGATGCCGATCGGCAGTACGCCTCCCGGGGAAATCAGCTTTGAGAGGATGGAGGCGCCGACCATGACGACGGCGCCAGAGACAGCTGCCATCGGCAGCAGGAAGCGCTGATCCTCGCCCACCAACATGCGCGCAATGTGAGGCGCCACCAAACCAACGAAGCCGATGGTACCGACAAAGGCCACTGAGCCCGCCGTCAAGAGGGTGACCAGAACGAAGACCTTGATCCGCAGTCGCCTGACATCGACACCCACTGCAGAGGCGCGCTCATCACCGAGCCGCAGGGCCGTCAGCTTCCAGATCAGCGGCAGCAAGACAAGGAGAGACAGGAGCAGAATCCCGGCAGAGATCGGGAGGTTCTCCCAGTTGGCCTTTAGAAGCGAGCCAAAGAGCCAGAAGACGATTGCCTGCAGGACTTCAGGGGCCGCCAGGTACTGCACCAAGGACTGCGCCGACTGGAACAGAAAGAGCGTCGCGATGCCGGCGAGCACCATGACCTCCGCACTCATCCCGCTCAGGCGCGAAAAGGCATAGACCAGAGCCGAGGCCAGCCCTGCCGCACAGAAGGCAGCAAGCGCGACGCTGAACCCGGCGAAGAAAGGCAGGGTGAAGCCGGTCAAGATGGTGAGTGCCGCTCCGAAACCGGCGGCCGCCGAGATGCCAAGGGTGTAAGGGCTCGCCAGCGGGTTGCCCAGGATCGTCTGCATCAAGACGCCGGCGATCGAAAGCGACACGCCGACCACGATCGCCATCAAGGTCATGGGCAGGCGGATATCCCAGACGATGATGGCGGTCATGCCTTCGGCAGCCTGGGGATTGACGAGGGCTAGGACCACGCCGCTTGGATCGAGAAACGCAGGTCCCACCAGCAGATCGACGAGCACCAGCACGGCGAGGATCGACACGCCACCCACAAAGAAGGCGAGGCGGCGCGCTACCAGGGCCCGGTAACCGGAGACAGCTGTCGCTGCCTCCGGCTGTGATTGCCCCAAGGGCATGTCGCTCACGGCAAGCGGGTCATATAGGTTCCCTCAAAGCGGATCGGCATGTAGCGCTCGAAGAAGCGATCAAGGCTCTCTTGAGGATCCACATCCGCGAAGGCTTCGGGGTAGAGGGCTTTGGCGATGTACTGCAGGAAGGCATAGTCATAAAGCGTGCGTGTGCCACCGTGGTAGACGCCGTGCACATTGCCCTCCTTCACCGCCGTAAGCTCCGACCAGCCCGGTCGCTCCAGGAAGGGGCGCATCCGCTCCCAACTGACGCTTTCGGCGACACTGGGGCCGAGGCGGACGGCAACGGGCGGTTTCGTCCAGCCGGACCCAGTTAAGAGGATCATGTGCGGATCGCGGGACAGTACGTACTCGGGGCTCAGCGGCCCCCACTTGGCGATCTTGCCCTTGCCGATGTTGTCGCCGCCGGCCATTCCGATCAGGCCGCCCCACATGAGGTCGCCATAGGAATTGCCGATAACCTCAGCACCACCGCGGCCACTTTCCACATAGACCGGCCTAGGGTCGCCTTTTGCGCCAGCGACGCGCGCTTGAACGTCGGCCACTGCGGCTGCGTAGGCATCCGCCAGCTCCTTGGCCCGCGTCTCCTCACCGAGGACCTGCCCCAGAATATGCGTGGAGGTAACGTGCTTCTCGACCGTTTGCGCATTGTAGTCGAGTGTCACCACGGGAACGCCGGCGGCCTCCAGGCGATCGACCTGATCGCCCAGGGCCTCGACCTGCCAGACCGCTAAGAGAGCCAGGTCGGGCTGCATCGCAAGCGCCGCTTCCAAAGAGAAGGTTCCGGCATCGACCTCTCCGACGTCGGCGAGGTCTAGGAGTTCCGGTACGGCCGCGGTGTAGGCCTGCCATTGAAGGTTACGCCAGCCTTCCCAGGCCCCTTTCGAGATGGCAACGACGCGATCGTAGGCCTTGGGCCCACCGACGGCGAAGAAGTCCTCGAAGTAGAAGCCAAGCAGAATGCGTTCTGGCTGCTGTGGGATCTCGACCTGGCGGTCAAGAACGTCGGTGACGGTAGCGGTCTCAGCGCTGACAGGCGCAGAGACAGACAAGGCAAGGGCCATGACAGCCAAGCCTTTAGCAAGACGGTATCGCAAAGGGTTTCCCCTTTCATGACGAGTGGATTCTGAAATCTGCTGTGTCGAGAGCCGATCGAAACCGAATGGGTTCACCCGGTTCCCTAGAGCGGCTTTGCTCTGGACCTTGTCGAGCGGATCCACGCCTTCAGTCGTTCCAACGAAGGGCGAAAAGCTCTGGTCTCTAGGAAAGAGCGGGCGGTCCCCTGACCGCTGGCCGCAGGAAGTCAGCGTGACTCCAGAGGATTTGAGACAAGCCGGAACCCAGGCCGAGCGCTTCGCTGCTTTCCAGCGGTGGCTCCAGGGTCATCGCTTCGACTGGGCGTGCTAGAGCAAAGGCGACTGCCAGAACGCAGAGCGGGCAGGGTGCCGAATGGTTCTCGCCAGGTGGTGGTCCCTTGCCGGGCTCGGCGATACCCGCCTGGATCAGGACTTCTGCGTCCTCACCGGTGATGAAGACCAGACTTGTGCCAGTCTCATCGCAAATCGTGATCCAGCCGCCGGGTCCCTGAACATGGCCGCCGCCATGGCCCGCGGAGAGACCCGCGGTTGCCATAAAGACCAGCGCGACCAGAACGCGGAGAGAACGGGACCGGATCACTGACAAGGCTCTCGGCTCACTGAGGAGGACAGGGTGTCTCGACCGTGGATTGCACCTTACAGAGAGCAGAGCCTGGAGAGGTAGCCCCGACCAGTGACCGCGACATCATGGACGGTGGAGATGAAGTCTCGGTAGACCGAGGCAAGACCTGGAATCTCGGCAGGTTGGGCGACCTCCGGTCATCCTGGTTCAGCGACCATTCCGCTTAGGAGCCAAATCTGGGTTCAGGGAGGCCGCGGACGCCAAGCCCATGGATGGCGAAAAGGGCGCCGGGTTTTGGATGTTTGGCACGCTCGGCATCGGTTACAAAGGCGCTTTGCGAGGTGACGAAGAGCGTCTCGTAGTTGTCGCCGCCGAAGGTCACGCAAGTGGGACCTCGGACGGGCATGTCGATCTCCCGGTCGAGCCGGCCCTTGGGGTCGATGCGCAGGATCTTGCCGCCCAGGTTCAAGGCAAACCAGTAGTAGCCCTCGCTATCGACAGTGGCGCCATCGACAATCGCAGGCTTGCGGTTCTCGAGATCAAAGAAAGGCCGGCGGTTGGTGATCACCCCATCATCAAGGTCAAAATCGAAGACAAAGATCATGCCCCCTCTGGTGTCGCCAAAGTACATCAACCTGTCCTCCGGGTCGAAGGCGATCCCATTGCTGCAGATGAAGGAAAAGTCTTCTGCGCACTTGCGATAGGTGAAGTCTGGCTCGAGGCAGTAGATGTATGCTGACCTGTCTGTCAGTTTCCCGTCCATGCTGCCGCACCAATAGCGGCCGCGACGGTCGACCTTGCCGTCGTTCAGCCGGTTGTCCGGCATGTCCGGCTCTGGATCGACGATTGTCTTGAAAGCGCCGGTTTCGAGGTCGAGGGTGCAGAAGCCGGAACTGGCACCGCAGATGAGGCCGCCCCGCTGTCGGAAGCCAAAGGAGCCGATCTGCTCCGGCATCTCCCAGGACTTGCGCTCTCCCGTTGCCATGTTCAGCCGACGTAAGGACGGAAGCCGTGACGCGGCGGGGTCGATCAAGGGGCCGACGTGGTCGGACCAATAGACCGCGTTTTCCTCTGGAGCCCAGATCGGCGTCTCGCCGAGGCCGTCATCGCACTCCCAGAGACACTCGATTTCTAGCATCGCTGTACTTCCCTTTGTTTCGTCTTGGCGCGCACGACCCGGAATCTGATCGTCGAGCCGCCATCACGCTGGTGGTCTAGGACGCAAGCGCGGCTCGCCGCGGTCTCTTGTCTCACAGTACCGCGTTAAGGCGCTTTGTGGTACGCTCTGCAAGAAAAAGGGGAGGGGCAGGAGGGGCAGCATGAAGACGAGAGTGGCCAAGGGCCGTCGAGGGCGTGGAACGCAAGCTTTCTGGTATGCTCCTCTGCTGCTCCTCCCGCTCGGTCTAGGCGCCCCAGCTGCTGCCCAGTCCGCCTGCTCTTTGAGCGGCACCACCTGCACCTTTCCTGCCGGGTCACAAAGCGGCCTCTTCGACAGTCAGCTGGCGCCTTTGGGGACTGCAGCACCAAACATCACCTATCAGATCGACAGCAATCCCGTCTCCGGCAGCGGCTTCTCCGACGGTATGAACCGTGTCTACCTGGTGGAGACCTTCAGCGCCGGCGGGGATGGCTCCGGCAGCACGGGGCCGGGGCAAGGCGGGGATCTGACCCTCGACTTCACCCAGAGCGATGCCCTCTTCACGCTCAGCAATCCTGGCGCGACCACGATCGACGAGCGGGGCCTCTTGGGCGTTGTCGTCGGCGTTAGCGAAGGTGGGGAGGCAGACCTCTCCACCAGCGGTCAGGCCGGTGGTGACGGCGGCAGCCTGACGGTGAACAACCAGAACGGCGCCGACATTCAGCTGATCGGGGATTCGCTTCTGGGGTCACCGGCTGCCGGGCTCTTCCTGCGGTCGCGTGGTGGCACCAGCGGGACCAGCGGCGTCGGCGGTGCCGGTGGCGACGTCACCATCACCAACCAGGGCTCGGTCGAGCTTGGCCAGGAGAGCGGTCCGCTGGCGACCCTCTTTGCCTTGGACGGCGTGCTGGGCGCGTCGCTCGGCGGCGAGGGCGGGCCGGACCAGGCGCGCGGCGGCGACGGTGGCGCGGTGACGATCACCCAAGGCGAGGTCGTGGCCCTCTTCGTCATCGGCCGCGTCGACCAGGACGCCTATGGCGTGCGTGGCACCTCGGTCGGCGGTCCCGGTACCTCTTCAAGCCAATCGGGCGTGGCCGGCGGGGCTGGTGGTGACGGCGGTGAGGTGACGGTGACGAGCGGCGCTCAGGTCGCCATCACCGACTTCAGCCGGGGCGACAACGAGCAGCGCCTGTCCGGCGCCGCCTTGGCCGCCATCAGCCAGGGCGGCCCCGGCGACATCGGGCAGGACGATGCGGCCGGCGGTGCGGGCGGCGACGGTGGTGCGGTCAGCATTACCCAGGCCGGTGGCAGCAGCGAAGTGGACGGGGCTGGGCTGGTGGGTCTCTGGGCCGTTAGCCGTGGCGGGATGGGCGGCCCGGGTGATCCGACCAAGAACAACAGTAACGGTGGCGCCGGCGGTGCCGGCGGCCAGGCCAGCATCACGCTGCAGGAGAGCGCGCTGGTCACCACTTTTTCTGACGAGGGCACGGCCAGCTTCGGTCTCTTGGCTCAGTCCATCGGCGGCTTGGGCGGTCCTGGCGGCGACGGCGGTGCGGTCTTCGGCGATCCGGGCAGTGCCGGGGCCGGCGGCGATGCCGGGGGCGTCACCATCTCCATCGCCGCGGGCAGCCGGGTCTTGCCCACAGGGGACTTCTCCAGCGCCGTGGCTGCGCAGTCGATCGCCGGCGGCGGCGGCACCGGCGGCGACTTCACCGGCCTCTTCGGCAGCGCCGGTGCCGGTGGTACCGGCGGTACTGCTGGCCTGGTTACCATCACCAATGCCGGCGAGGCGGTCACCACCAGCGGCGACCATGCCTATGGCCTGCTGGCCCAGTCGATTGGCGGCACCGGCGGCAGCGGTGGGGTGACGGAGGGTCTGATCTCGCTGGGTGGCGTCGGCGGTGCCGGCGGCGGCGCGGAGGGTGTCACCATTACCAACAGCGGCGCCATCACCACCGATGGCTATGGCGCCTTCGGGATCCTGGCGCAGTCGATCACCGGCGGTGGCGGCGCTGCTGGTGCGGTCGGCGGCTTGATCGCCGTCGGTTCCTCCGACGCGACGCCCGACAGCGCGGCGGCAGAGACGCCTGGCACGCTCACCTTGGCCAACAGCGCCAGCATCACCACCAGCGGTGACGCCGCCTCCGCTGTCCTGGCACAGTCGATCGGCGCCTCGGGCGGCAGTGGTGCTGGCAGCGACGGCGTTGTCTCCATCGGCAGCGCCGGCGCACCTGGCGGCGACGGCGGAGCCGTGATGATCACCGAGATCGGTAGCCTGACGACAGACGGTGCCTTCGCCCACGGCCTCTCGGCGCAGTCCATCGGCGGTGGTGGTGGCAATGGCGGCAGTTCCTTCTCCGCCTCTATTCTGGTGGGCGAGGTCGCGCCGGCGATCGGCGGTTCGGCCGGCGGTGGTGGTTCCGGTGGCGCGGTCACAATCACCAACAGCGACGCGGCCAGCATCGCCACCCAGGGCGTTGCCTCGACGGCTCTTCAGGCGCAGTCGATCGGTGGCGGCGGTGGCAGCGGCGGCGACGCGACCAGCGCAGCCCTCGCGACCCCGCTCAGCATCGCCATTGGCGGTACCGGCGGTGACGGCGGCAGCGGCGGAGCGGTGAAGATCACCTTGGACGCAGCGCAGATCACCAGTGATGCTACTCGCTCCCTGGGCATCTTGGCGCAATCTTTGGGTGGCGGCGGCGGGGCCGGCGGCTCGGCCAGCACCTATGAGGCCGGTGTCGCCTTCAACGTCGGCTTAGCGCTGGGTGGGCGCGGAGGCGGTGGTGGTGACGGCGAGGCGGTAACGGTCGAACTCTCGAACAGCAGCATCATGACGGCGCAGGACCCTGAGAGTACGACGCCGATCGACGCCTATGGCCTGGTCGCCCAGTCCCTGGGTGGTGGCGGTGGCTTGGGCGGGGCGGCCCTGGCTGACTCCCTCAGTGTCGCCTTTCCGCCGACGGGTGATGTCTCCATCGCGGTCAACGGCGACTTCGCCTTGGGCGGGACGGGCGGCGACGGCGGCAGCGGCGGCAAGGTCGTGGTCTCTTTCACCGACGGCAGCCAGCTCACCACCGAAGGCCAGGGCTCGCATGGCATCATCGCGCAGTCCCTGGGTGGTGGCGGCGGCCTTGGCGGCGACTCCTCGGCACTCGCCGTCTCGGTGCCGGACGGGGACGACTCCCTCGCCTTGAACTTGGCGGTGGCGTTGGGTGGCAGCGGCGGAAACGGCGGTAGCGGCGGCGAGGTCGAGCTGCAGGTGGGCGCTGAGAGCGGCAGCACGATGACCAGCGTCTCGACAGCGGGTGACTTCGCCAATGCCGTCATGGCCCAGTCGATCGGCGGCGGCGGCGGGTCCAGCGGCGTTGGCTCCTCCAATACCAAGTCCATCGGCGGCGTGGGTTCGATTGATCTGACCTTCGATTTGGGTGCCGCTTCGCTCTCCAGCAGCGATCAGGGTGCTAGCGGCGGGACGGTCGACGTACTGACGACGAGCCTATCCGAGGTCTCCACCCAAGGCTCTGGTGCGCGTGGCGTGCTGGCGCAGTCAATTGGTGGTGGTGGCGGGGCGGCGCAGGGCGGCACTCTGGCGCTGTCGGCGACCTCCTCGGGCGGCGACGGCGAGGATGAGAGCTCCAACACGGCGACGGTCACGCTGGGCCTCGGCATGAAGGGTGGCGCTGGCGGTGACGGCGGGCCGGTGAGCTTTGCCGGCGAAGGCTCGATCAGCACGACTGGCGGAGATGCCGACGGCGTCTTGCTGCAGTCGATTGGCGGCGGCGGTGGCTTGGCGGGGTCTGCCGGCAACGACGCCGATGCCGGCGGCGACTCAGACAGCCTAGCCGCGCAAGACGATGACGATGATGGCAGCTACACGTTCACGTTGAACATCGGTGGCAGTGGCGGCGAGGGTGGTGACGGCGGAACCATCGAGGCCTCGCAGTTCGGCTCTGTCGCGACCGTCGGTGATCGGGCGGACGGTCTAGTGGCGCAGTCGATCGGCGGCGGCGGTGGCGTCGGCGGCTCGGCCACAGCCTCCGGCACGGCGGAGACGGTGCAGCTGGATATCGCTGTGGGTGGCAGCGGCGGCAGCGGCGGCACTGGCGGCGACATAACGGTGAACGGCGGGCCAGGCGTGTCGACGGAGGGCTTCATGGCCCACGGCCTGCTGCTGCAATCGATCGGCGGCGGCGGTGGACAGGCCGGCGACGGCTCCGATTCCGCCAGCGGTACCATCGCATTGGGCGGCAGCGGTGCCGCGGGCGGCGGAGTCGCCGGAACGGGCGGTATGGTCACGCTGCTGAACGGTGCAGCCGACACCAGCGGTGACGATGCCTATGGCGCCCTGGTGCAGTCCATCGGCGCCGGCGGCGGTGTCGGCGGGGCGGCCAACAGCAGCACTGCTGGTGGCACGGGAGACGTGGCCGTGACGCTCAGCCTGGGCGGCAGCGGCGGGGCCGCGGGCGACGGCGGCGCGGTGCAGGTCTCAGGCGAGGTCACTTTCGTCACCAGCGGCGATCGCGCCTTTGGCCTGGTGGCCCAGTCGGTTGGTGGTGGCGGCGGCCTGGCTGGCGCCGGGGACGCCAGCAACATCCTGGGCGTGGGTCTGGGCGGCAGCAGTGGCACCACCGGCGACGGCGGTACCGTCATGGTGTCGCTCGACCGCGGCGTGGTGCAGACCAGCGGCAGCGGCGCGCATGGCATCATCGCCCAGTCGGTGGGCGGCGGCGGTGGCATCGCCGGTGACATCTCTCTTGCGGCGCAGTCGCAGGCGAGCGCCGACAGCGCCACACAGGCCAGTGGATCAGGCGGTGCGGTCTCGGTCTCGCTGGGCAGTGAGGGCTCCAGCATCACCGTCACCGGCGAGAACGCCGTCGGCATCATCGCCCAGTCGGTGGGCAGCGGCGGTGGCTTGGGTCTGGGGGCCGGCAGCACTGCCGACGGCGGCTGCGGCTCGGATTGTGGCTTCGGCGGCCCGGTAAGCGTTGCCGTCACCGCTGGTTCGACCGTGAGCGCATCCGGCGAGAACGGGATCGGTCTTTTCGCTCAGTCGGACTCGGCCAGCGCCAACGGCACCAACGGGGAGAGCAACGGCCCCATCATCATCACTGTCGACGGGGAGGTCTCGGCCGGCGGCGGCGACAGCGCGGCCATGGTTGTGAGCGGCGGCTCGGCGAACAGCCTAACGGTGGGCAGCGGCGGTAAGCTGATCGCGGACGAGGGCGTGGCGGGTTCCACCTCCGTCATCTATCGCACCACGTCGGCCACTGAGAACGGCAGCCTGACCATCGACAACAGCGGTGAGATCTTCGGCAGCGTCGTCGGCGCCACGATCTCCACTGCCAGCGACGTGGCAGAGCGTCCGGTCATCGGAACCATCACCAACCGGGCCGGTGGCCAAGTCGTCAGCGGTGATTTCCTCGACGTCGATCTGGTGAACGCTGGCCTGCTCACGGTCGGCGGAAAGCAGACGGCGGTGTCCGGTGACTTCACCCAGACCGAGAGCGGGCAGTTGCTGATCGACGGCGATTTCGAAGCGGGTACCGCCGATCTGGTCACTGTCGCCGGCGATGTCGTTCTGGACGGCAGCGTGCAGGTCACCAGCCCCACCTTGCTGCCCGACCGGCCCTTGACCGTGATCACCGCCGGCGGCTCAGTCGATGGCGCGTTGGCGGTGGAACGCGGGCGCCTCTTCAACCTGGAGCAACAGCTGGACGGCCAGTCGGTCACCATCTCGGTCACTGGGGCGGACTTCACGCCCGAGGGTCCAGACTACACCGGAAACCAAGTCGCAGCAGCCGGGCATCTGCAGGGCATCTGGAACCAAGGCGGTGGCCCCTACGGCAGCTTCTTCGCCACCTTGGAAGACCTGGCCAGTCAGTCAAACGGCGCCTATCAGTCGGCGCTAGAAGACCTGGCGCCAGGCGTCAGCAATGCGCTGGTCGCCCAGAACGGCATCGTGATGAACCGCCGCTTCGACCGGCTGATGAGCTGTCCGGAGTTCACCGGCGACACGGTCATTCTGGGAGAGAGCGAGTGTCTCTGGCTCTCCTTCGGCGGCGGCGGGCTGTCGATGGGCGAGAAGAACGGTGTCACCGGCTATCGGATCACCGGCATCGACATCTCCACCGGCGGCGAGATCGAACTGGCCGAGGATTGGTTCTTGGGCTTGGTGGCGAGCTATGAGCGCGCTTGGCTGACCGGCAGCGACGGCCGCGTCACCGGCCAGTCCGATACCGCCTTCGCCGGCCTTGCCGGCAAGTGGAAGCCCGATCCCAAGGCGATGCTGTCGCTGGCGGCCGGTGGCAGCTACAGCTGGGTCGATAACGACCGCGACATCGCCATTCCGGGCTTTAGCGGCACGGCCAGCTCCTCCCCGAACTTCTGGAGCCTCGGCGGTCGCTTCCACATGGAGTATCAGTTCGACATGGGGGACTACTACCTCATGCCCTATCAGGACATCGATCTGGTCTATACCGTCGCCCCCAGCTACACAGAGAGCGGTGCTGGGTCCTTGGACCTGGAGGTCGATCGCGCGTCGCAGGTCTCGCTCAGTTCCACCAAGATGTTCGAGATCGGCAGCCGCATGATGGTCGCGCGGGGATGGACCTTGCGCAGCTATGCGGCCGCCGGCGTCACCATCGCCAACAACCAGGACTTCACCAGCGTCGCGCGCTTGGCCGGCGCCCCGGATGGCAGCGGCGACTTCTCCGCCACCATCCCAATCGACAAATACTATGGCCGGGCCGAGCTGGGCTTCCACCTGCAAAGCACCTCTGGCTTCGACCTGCGCCTGGAGTATGAGGGCGCAGTGTCCGGCCATAGCACCAACAACGTCGGCTCGCTGCGTCTGGGCTATCGCTTCTAGGCTAGGAGCGAACGACAGACCTGCCTTGACGGGCATGGCCCTCGCGAACTGCGCGCCGTCTGTCCATAGTGCCGCGATCAACAACACGTCCGCAGGAGAGGGCCCATGGATCTCGGAGTCACCGAGAAGGTAAAGCCGCTGATCGACCAGGTGCACCGGATGGTGCAAGACCACGTCATTCCGGTCGAGGAGGCCTATGACGCCGAGATCGCCAAGGGCGACCGCTTTTCCTACACCGAGCGGCAGATGGAGATCCTGGAGACCCTGAAGGCCACGGCGCGCGAGCGGGGCCTCTGGAATTTCTGGCTGACCGCCTCTGGCCGCGGCTACGGCCTGACCACGGTGGAGTACGCCTATCTGGCCGAGGAAATGGGGCGTTCGCGTCTCGCAGCCGAGACCTTCAACTGCTCCGCCCCCGATACCGGCAACATGGAGGTGCTGGAGCGCTTCGGCAGTGAGGCGCAGAAGGAGGCCTGGTTGGGCGATCTGCTCGACGGCAAGATCCGTTCAGCCTACCTGATGACCGAGCCGCAGGTGGCTTCCTCCGATGCCACCAACATCTCGCTGTCGGCCACGCGCGACGGCAGCGACTATGTGCTGAACGGCGAGAAGTGGTGGGCCTCCGGCGCCGGCGATCCGCGCTGTAAGGTCTACATCGTCATGTGCGTGACCGAGCCGGAGGCTGAGAAGCACAAGCGCCACAGCCAGATCCTGGTCCCGGCCGGGACAAAGGGGATCGAGGTTCTGCGGCCGATGCAGGTCTTCGGCCACGACGACGCGCCGCACGGGCATATGCACATTCGCTTCACCGATGTGCGGGTGCCGGCGGAGAACCTGATCCTCGGCCCCGGCCGTGGCTTCGAGATCGCGCAAGGCCGCTTGGGTCCCGGGCGCATCCATCACTGCATGCGCGCCATCGGCCAGGCCGAGCGGGCCTTGGAGCTCATGTGCCGGCGGGCGGTCAGCCGTGAGGCCTTTGGCAAGCGCCTGGCCGATCTGGGTGCGAACCACGACATCATCGCCGAGTGCCGGATGGAGATCGAGATGGCCCGCCTGCTGTGCCTGAAGGCGGCCTACATGATGGATACGGTGAGCCCGCGCGAGGCCGCACCCTGGATCAGCAAGATCAAGGTCGTGGCGCCGCGGATGGCCCTGAAGGTCACCGACGAGGCCATGCAGATGCACGGCGGCCAAGGGATCAGCCAGGATCTGCCGCTCGCGCACATGTGGACGCATCTGCGCACCCTGCGTCTGGCCGACGGTCCCGACGCGGTGCACCGCCGCCAGATCGCCCGCAAGGAGCTACGCGCCTACAGCAATGCCTGAGCTCTGGTTCGTCCGTCATGCCCAGGCCGGCAAGCTGGCGGGCGCCTATGACACGGTCTCCGACCTCGGCCGTGAGCAGTCGCAGGTCTTGGGTGCCTTCCTCGCTAAGGAAGAGCAGTCCTTCGACCGCGTCGCCCGCGGCAGCCTGCAGCGCCATGCCCTCACCTTGGAGGCGTTGGGGAGCAGCCTTCCGAAACTGCCGGAGGCCGAGGTCCTGCCGGGTCTGAACGAGTATGACTTCGCCAACCTGGCGCAGGCCTACTTCGTGGGGCATCCCAAGCCGGCGGACTTCGACCAGGACCGGCGGGTCTTCTTTCAGACCCTGCGCAAGGCGCTCCTGGCCTGGTCACGTGGCGAGCTGCCGGCGGACCACCTGAAGGAATCCTGGACGGACTTCACCGGCCGCATTGCCGACGCGCTGGCCCAGCTGACCGATCCGGCCAAGGGAGAACGGGTCTTGGCGATCACCTCCGGCGGGACCTTGTCGATGATGCTGGCCCAGGTGCTGGGCTTGACGACGGAGGTCGCGGTCCGTTTGAACCTGCAGACCAAGAACACCAGCATCACCCGTCTCATCTTCACCGGGCGCGCGCTCTACCTGCACAGCTTCAACGGGGCGCCGCACCTGGAACAGCCGGCACAGCGTCACCTCATCACCTACAGCTAAGAGACAAGAAACCATGAGCAACGAGGCTGCACAGTTGGACGAGGCCGCCCTGGCCGCCTACTTGCCGACCAAGGTCCCCAGTTTGGGCCGCCTGCTGGAGGCCAAGAAGTTCGCTGGCGGCCAGTCCAATCCCACCTTCCTGCTGACCGGCAGCGAGGGGCGCGCGGTGTTGCGCCGCAAGCCGCCGGGCGAGCTCTTGAAGTCGGCCCATGCCGTCGATCGCGAGTACCGGGTGATGACGGCGTTGGCCGGCACCGCGGTGCCGGTGCCGCGCATGCTGCACCTTTGCGAGGATGAAGCGGTCATCGGCTCCGTCTTTTTCGTCATGGAGTTCCTGGAGGGTCGCATCTTCTGGGATCCGGCCCTGCCGGAGCTGGAGCAGGATCAGCGCGGGCCCATCTTCGGTGCGATGAACGCCGCGCTCGCCGCCCTCCACCTGGTGGATATCGAGGCTGCAGGGCTTTCCGACTTCGGCCGGCCAGGGAGTTACTTCTCCCGCCAGGTCTCGCGCTGGTCCAAGCAGTACCAGCTATCGGAAACGCAGAACCTTCCCGACATGGATCGCCTGATCGCCTGGCTGGAAGCGAACATGCCGGATGACGATGGCCGGGTCTCGCTGGTGCATGGCGACTTCCGCCTGGACAACATGATCTTCGCGAACGAGGGACCGTCGATCCTGGGCGTGCTGGATTGGGAGCTTTCGACCCTGGGGCATCCCTGGTCGGACCTGGCCTATCAGTGCATGCAGTGGCGCCTGCCGAACGAAGGCGTCTTCCGCGGTCTGGGCGATCTGGACCGCCGTGGCCATGGCCTGCCCAACGAGGCCGATTATGTCGCCGCCTATTGCCAGCGTACCGGCATCGCGCGGATCGAGACCTGGACCTTCTGCCTGGCCTTCAGCTTCTTCCGCCTGGCTGCGATCCTGCAGGGCGTCTTGAAGCGCGCGTTGGACGGCAATGCCTCCAACCCTGAGCGCGGCTTGAAGATGGGTGAGGCCGTGCCCGTCCTGGCCCGCATGGCGATTGACATCGTGGAGCAGGAAGGGTGAGCCAGCGCTTTAAGGACGCCAGCGTCCTCATCACCGGGGCCGCCGGCGGCTTCGGCAGGCTGGCCGCCCGCCGCTTCGCCGAAGAAGGGGCCAAGCTGCTGCTCTGCGATCTCTCGCCCGAGCGGCTGGAGGGGGTTGCCGCTCCCTTGCGCGCGGAAGGCTTTGCCGTTGAGACTCTGGCCGGCGACGTCTCCCAGTGGGAGACCGCAGAGGCCTTGGTCAGCCGCGCTTGCGACCTCTACGGCCGGCTGGACGTCGCCATCAACAATGCCGGGATTGCCGGCCAGCTGCGCAAGCTGCCGGAGGTGCCGGTGGAGGAGGCGCAGCGTGTGCTGTCGGTGAACCTGCTGGGCGTCTTCCTGGCGATGAAGGCGCAGATCCCGGTGATGGAGGCACAGTTTGCCGAGAGCGGTCAAGGCGGGGTTATCTTGAATGTTGCCTCGGTCGCTGGCCTGGTGGGCGCGCCGCTCTTGTCCGTCTATGGCGCCACCAAGCATGGCGTGGTGGGGCTCACCAAGTCAGCCGCCGGCGAGTACGGCCGCAAGGGCATCCGCATCAACTGCCTCTGCCCGGCCTTTGCGGACACCGACATGGTCACCGGCTTCATGGTAGGGATGCGCGGCACCCCGGAAGAAGCCCGTGCCCGCGTGGTTGCCAACATGCCCATGCGCCGCTTCGCCGAGCCGGCCGAGGTCGTCCAAGCCATGCTCTGGGCCTGTGCGCCCGAGAACAGCTTCATGACCGGCCACAGCTTGACCTTGGATGGCGGCCTGTCTGCGGTTTGAGGCTTACGCTCGGGGATAGAACTAGCCATTCAAGTCCCTTACGGACCACCCAACGGCAAAAGGGCAGTGTTGCGTGGGCTGAGGAGAACTGGCAAGCGACAGTTCAGCCGTTCTCCTCTCACCGCACTTGCAGCGGCTATTCGCTGCTTAGCTGCCGCAAAGCGCCAGCCCAGTCTTCAACGTGATAGCTACGAGCTATCTTGCCATCTTCAATCTCATGAATGTCGATGGTCATGATGTCGAAACTCTGCCCCTGTCCGCCGGCACCGAACAGCGGAGCTACAGGTGTGCCCGTAGCCCGGCTGCGCACGGTCACGAAGGCGCCATCCTGGTGCATGGCTTGCACCGACCAGTTCAGATCGGGGATCAGCTGCGCGAAGCCACTCATCTGAGCGACGAAGGCGTCGCGGCTCTCGTTTACGCCAGAGTAGTCTCCGATGCTCTCCCAGGTGTCTTTGGAGTTCTTTAGAAAGGCTTCCGTTAGTTCCGCCGATCCTGGATCGCTCAAGAGATCATAAAAGATCCGAACCGCACTCAGATCATCCGCGTGGGCGACTGATCCGAGCATGACAAGGCCGAAAGCCCCGGAGGTTAGGAGGGTCTTGATGCTGGACATGGCAATGGCTCCGCAAAGAAGAAGTGAGGATCGCCCTCTGAGCGCGACCATCTTCTTGCTAACGGGTCGCCGCTTATCGCACAATGTAACAGAAATAAATCTCACTATTCGATTGGATGGAACAATGATCGACGATCTCAGGCAGATTGCCATCTTTGCCAAGGCTGTTGATCACGGCTCTTTCAGGGCTGCGGCGGCGGCTCTGAGGCTCTCGCCTTCTGTCGTAAGTCACCATATCGCGCAGCTGGAAGAGAAGCTCGGCGTGCCCTTGATCTACCGCTCAACGCGGCGTCTGACGCTCACGCGAGAAGGTGACCGACTGCTCGCGTCAGCGCATGCAATGCTGGACGCGGTGGAAAGCGGGTTGAATGACCTGCGTGGCAAGTCGGGGCGCCTGCATGGCACGCTTCGGATCACGCTGCCTTTGGTGTTGGCTCATGCCCGCTTGCTGAACGACATAGCGCTTTTCGCCTCCGTTCACCCGGAGCTTAGACTCCTTCTCGAATGCACCGACGAGCGGAAGAATCTCGTGAGGGATGGCTATGATCTTGGCATTCGCATGGGGCCGCAGCGCAAGCGAGGGTCTTCTCGTCGCAGGCTCTTCAAGGCCGGTCGTGTCCTTGTGGTATCGCGTGAGTACCTGACCAGCTGCGGAGCGATCACCGTTCCCGAGGATCTAAGGGCCTGCCAGTGGATTGAGTTCTCTCCGGCACGCCACGTGACGACCCGACTGCACAAAGAGGGAGAAGCGGCGGTGGAACTAAGGCCAAAGCCACAGATCAGCGCTAACAGTGCTTTCGCGGTCTTTCAGCTGGTCAAGGCTGGTGCCGGTATCGCGATATTGCCGGACTTTCTTGCAGAAGGTGAAGACAGCGTGATGACACTAGAGGATTGTCTTCCCGGTTGGCACCTCGAGCCGCTGGAAGTGTATGCCGAGTGGCCGGCCAACGCACCTCAGAACGGTGCCGCGCGCATGCTTGTCAATCATCTACTTCGTACGCACGGCTGACTGCCGCTCCAGTCAGCGCCTAGGGTGGTACCCGACTGCGACTTACCAAACGCGGTTAGGCTTTTCGTTTGGCTCGGCGAAGAGGTGAACAATCTAAGATCGTAGGAAAACGTTCTCACTGTTCCAATTCTGTCACAGGTGTTTCAGTTTTCGAAGAGTCTCATTTTTTCGCTTGCCTGTGGCACAAATCATATTTCCGCCATATTCGAGGCAAGGTTGGGACACGATCCAGGCCTAGCGTTTTTCGCACGGAGACTTCCCCTCTCTGTCCGAGGTAATTCCAGCCGACCTCACCCCGATGCCCCCCTCAGGCTGGAATTGGGCGGCCAGCGATCCCGATCTCGCTGGCCGCCGCCTCGTTTTTTGGGGGTTCGTTCACAGGCCATCGTCGGTTTTCTTCATGCTTCCTATGGGCTGGTAGTTATCATGCCGTGTGAAGACGCTCTTGCACGGTCGCAAAAGAAAGACCTTCGTCAGCGCGCTTCTCTAGGGAGCCGATGCCCTTCGCCCATGCAGCAATGCTGTACTCTCCAGTCGCCGTAGAGCACTCCCCTCATGCTGAGCTTGTCGAAGCATGTGCCAATGAGAAGAACGCGCTTGGGGCACATCCTTCGACAAGCTCAGGATGAGGGCGTTTCTAACGGATACATCGAGACCAAATACAAAGGTCGTTGGAGTAAAGCGGCACAAGCCGAGGTTCAGGGTCGTGACTGAGGGTTGAAAGCGCACAAAGGCGTACTGTCGATGACGCTGATCCTGCTATAGCGTCGCGCCTGATGTCTGAAGCCCAAACCCAGCCTTTTACCGGCCAAGGTCTCGCCGTGCTGCGCGGCGAGCGCTTGCTGTTCAAGCAGCTTGCCTTCTCGTTGGAGGCAGGCGGCGTGCTGCTGCTGCGCGGCGCCAACGGCAGCGGCAAGACGACCTTGCTGCGCATTCTAGCCGGCCTCACGCAACCGCTGGCTGGTAGCCTCACCTGGGGCGGCCACCCGGTGGCGGAGCTGGCAGAGGTCTATCGCCGCAAGGTGGCCTACATCGGCCACCGCCCGGGCCTGAAGGGCGATCTCACGCCACGGGAAAGCCTGCGTTTCGAGGCGGGTCTGCGTGGGCTGCCTACCGCAGCGGTGGATCAGGCCCTGGACAGCTTGGACCTGCAGTCCCTGGCGGATCTGGCGATCAAGAACCTCTCCGCCGGTCAGCGCCGCCGCGTCGCCTTGGCGCGCCTGGGCCTCGGTAGCCTGGAGGCAGGTGCGCCCGAGCTCTGGCTCTTGGATGAGCCGGCGACCGCGCTGGACAGTGCCAGCGAGGCGGCTCTTTGGCGGCTCTGTGCCCAGCGCTTGAGCGAGGGCGCGCGGATGGTGATCGCCACCCACAGCGACGTGCCGCTGGAAGGCTGTCAGGTTCTGACCTTCGAGCCCGCCGCATGAGCGCCTCGTCCTTCAGCCTCGCGCGCCTCTTCGTGGCGCGCGATCTGGGCCTGGCCTGGCGGCAGCGCGGGCAGGTGCTGCTCTCTATTGCCTTCTTCCTGCTGACTGCCAGCCTCTACCCCTTCGCCATCGGGCCAGACCCGGTGCTGCTGGCGCGTTTGGCGCCCGGCATCCTCTGGGTCTCCGCCCTCTTCGCGCTGGTCTTGACCTTGGAGCGGATCTTCCAGGCGGACTATGAGGACGGCAGCCTTGAGCAGTTGGCGCTCTCGCCGCTGCCGCTGGCGGTCCAGGTCTTACTGAAGGCCTTAGTGCATTGGCTAACCACCGGCATGGTGGTGACCTTGGCCGCGCCGCTGGTCTCGCTCACCTACGGCTTGCCGCTGAACCAGCTCTGGCTGCTGCTCGCCAGCCTGGTGCTCGGGACGGCCAGCCTCAGCCTCTTAGGCGTCATCGCCTCAGCACTCACCTTGGGCGCCAGGCGCGGTGCTCTGCTGGTGCCGCTGCTGGTTCTGCCCTTGGCGGTGCCGATCCTCATCCTCGGCGTTCTGGCGGTGCAAGCCCTGGGACTGAACTTGGCCTGGCGGCCTCACCTGCTTTTGATGGGGGCCTTGCTGCTGGTCTTCCTTCCACTGGCAGCCTTTGCCGCACCTGCGGCGTTGCGACAGGCTTTGGATTAGCCGCCGTTGCCCCTAAATTCAGCTTCATGCATTTTCTCGCAAACCCAGGGAGATTTGTCCGCATCTCCGATAGGCTGCTTCCGTGGATCACGGGACTGGCCGTCCTATTGCTCGGCGTCGGCCTCTACATGGGCTTGGTTGCGGCCCCTGAGGACTATCAGCAGGGCGACACCGTACGCATTATGTACGTGCACGTGCCCTCGGCCTGGATGGCGCTTTTCGTCTATCTGGTCGTGGCGATGGCATCCGCCAGCGGCCTTATCTGGCGCCACCCTCTGGCCTTCGTAATCGCGCGGGCGGCGGCCCC
>JBCBSF010000016.1:0-66560 GCA_039819325.1 Pseudomonadota bacterium
AGGCTCGGTGCTAACGGCCCGCCTTTAGAGGTCGCTCGCTAGCGCTCGCTGCTCAACCCTTCGACAAGCTCAGGAGAGGGTGTGCTTGTGGAAACCTTGTTTCTATCTGAACTCATCATGCTCTCGCGGCGGAACCCTCCTCGCCAGCAGACTCCATCACTCCCTAGAGCGGATTGAAACAGGCTACCCTCTGGCCGGGTGCGGCTGCCGTCAACTCGGGCACCGCCTCACGACAGCGCGGCAGCGCGCGCGGGCAACGCGAAGCATAGGCGCAGCCCAAGGGGAGGGTCAGGGGATCGTCGAGGATCTGCGCGGGCGCTGCCCGCTTGCCGCCACGGCGCCGACGGGCCGGGTCAGGATGGGGCACGGCATCCAGTAGGGCACGGCTATAGGGGTGCGCCGGCTGGGTGAAGACGGTGGCGGTGGGGCCGGACTCGACCACGCGGCCGCGGTACATGACGCAGACCTGCTGGGCGATGTGGCGCACCACAGCCAGGTCGTGGCTGATGAAGAGGTAGGTGAGGCCCTGACGCTCCTGCAGATCCAGGAAGAGGTTCAGGACCTGCGCCTGCACCGAAACGTCCAGGGCAGAGACCGCCTCGTCCGCCACCACCAGGCCGGGGTGGGTGATGATGGCGCGCGCGATGGCGATGCGTTGGCGTTGGCCGCCGGAGAACTCATGCGGATAGCGGGAGGCGTCGCTGGCTTTGAGGCCGACATCCTCCAAGACCCCAGCGACCCGTTCATTGGTCTCGGCACGGCTTCCTGGCGCCTCCAAGGTGGTCAGTGGCTCGGCGATGGAGCGGCCGATGCGGTGGCGCGGGTCGAGCGAGCCGTAGGGGTCTTGGAAGACCATCTGAAAGCGCCGGCGCAGACGCCGCAAGGCCTCTGGTGCAAGCGCGAAGAGGTCCTCGCCGTCGAAGTGCACCGAGCCTGCCGTCGGCCTATCCAGAGCCGTTACCAGGCGCGCGAGTGTGGACTTGCCACAGCCGGATTCCCCGACGATGCCCAGGCTCTGGCCGGCCTCGAGGGTCACCGAGACGTCGATCACTGCGCGCAAACGCGGGCCTGGGCTGGTAAGCCGCTGGCGCGGCAGCAGGTAGTCCTTGCAGAGGCCTTTGGTTTGCAGCAGCGGGGCCTTCATGCCGCCTCCCCACCTTGCGGCCGAAAGCAGCGTACCCAGTGGCCGTCCGGCAGCTCTTCGACGGGCGGCGTTGCCGCGCAGCTTGGCAAAGCGAGCGCGCAGCGCGGGGCAAAGGCACAGCCGGGTGGGCGCTCCCTGGGGTCGGGCACACGGCCAGGAATGGTGGGGAGGCGCGCGGAGGCAGCCTCGGTGCCGGCGGCAGCGGCCGGCATGGCGGCGAAAAGACCGCGTGCGTAGGGATGAGCCATCCGTCCAAAGACGGCTGTCGCCGGTCCGGCCTCGACGATGCGGCCAGAATACATGACAGCCACCTGGTCAGCCATTTCTGCCACCACGCCCAGATCGTGGGTGATCAACAGCAAGGCCAGGCCCTCGCTCTCCACCAGATCGGCAATCAGCTCCAACACCTGCGCCTGAATGGTCACATCCAGCGCGGTGGTGGGCTCGTCGGCGATCAGAAGGTCCGGACTGCAAGCCATGGCGGCCGCGATCATCACCCTTTGGCGCTGTCCGCCGGAAAGCTGATGCGGATAGAGGCCTAAGGGGAAGCGCGCCGGCGGCAGCCCGACCCGGTCCAGCAGGCTGGCCGCGGCCTCCCAGGCCTGGGCGCGGGTCTGGCCCAGATGCCGGCGCAGACCCTCCGCCACCTGCTGGCCGATGGAGGTGACAGGGTTCAGCGCGGTCATCGGCTCTTGGAAGATCATCGCCATGCGCCGGCCGCGCAGGCCGCAGAGCGCCGCTTCGGAGAGCTGCAGCAGGTCTTGACCGTCCAGCCGGATGGCACCGCCGGCCCGCGCGGCGGTGGGCAGCAGGCCCATGATCGCCAGCGCCGTCATCGACTTACCGCAGCCGGACTCGCCCACCAGGCCCAGGCTGCGGCCCCGCTCCAAGGTGATGTCCAGGCCCTCCAGGATCGGCGCCGGGCCCTCGGGCGTGTCGATGGAGACCGTCAGCTCCTCGATCTCTAGAAGCGCCATGGCCGTCACCGCGCCCGCCGCACGCGCGGATCCAAGAGGTCGCGCAGGCCGTCGCCCAAGAGGTTCAAACCCAAGACGGCGAGCACAATGGCCAGGCCGGGTAGGATGGCCAGCTGCGGGGCGAGGAAGAGCATAGTCTGCGCCTCAGCCAGCATCTTGCCCCAGCTGGGCAGCGGCGGCTGGGTGCCGAGGCCCAGATAGCTAAGGCCTGCCTCGGCCAGGATACCCAGCGCGAACTGGATGGTCCCCTGCACGATCAAAAGCGAAGCGATGTTGGGCAGGATGTGCTCGATCGTAATCCGCACGCCGCCCTTGCCGGCCACCCGCGCCGCCAGCACGTACTCCCGCTGCCAGAGTGCCAAGGCGCCACCGCGCGTCACCCGGGCGAAGACGGGGATGTTGAAGATACCGATGGCGATGATGGAGTTGACGCCGCCCGGCCCGAAGACCGCCGTGATCATCACCGCCGAGAGCAAGGCCGGGAAGGCGAAGGCGAAGTCGTTGAAGCGCATCACCACCTCGTCCACCCAACCACGCTTGGCAGCCGCCAGCGCGCCCAAGGGCACGCCGAAGACCAGGCCGATGCCGACCGCGACCACGGCGACCCCGATGGAATTGCTGGCCCCCACCATCAGCATGGAGAGAAGATCGCGGCCGAACTGATCGGTACCCAGAGGGTGCGCCCAGCTGGGCCCCTGCATGCGGTCGCGGATCGCCATCTCAAAGACCGAGTGCGGCGTCCAAACCAGCGCCATGAGCGCGATCAGCACAAAGAAGGCAGATAGCAGGCCGCCGATGACGAAGGTGCGGTTGGTAAGGCCGCTCGCCAGCAGCGCGGTCAAGCTAGTGGGCATCGCCGCCCACCCGCAGTCGGGGGTCCAGAAGCGCGTAACTGAGGTCCACCAAGAAGTTCACGATGATGACCGCAGCGGCCAGCAGCACCACCAGATCCTTCACCACCACCAGATCGCGCTGCGAGATGGCCTGGAAGATCAGCCGCCCTAGACCTGGGAGGTAGAAGACATTCTCGATGATGATGGTTCCGGCCAGCAGGAAGGAGAACTGCAGGCCCATGATGGTGACCACCGGGATCAGCGCGTTGCGCACACCATGCCGCCAAAGCGCCTGGCTGCGCGTCAGCCCACGCGCCCGGGCGGTGCGGATGTAGTCCTCCTGCAAGACCTCCAGCACGCTAGAGCGGGTGACCCGGGCCAGGATCGCCGCCTGTGGCAAGGCTAGCGCGATCGCCGGCAGCAGCAGGGACAAGAGCGCGGTCCCAACCCCTTCCTCCCAACCAGCGAAGCCGCCGGCGGGCACCCAGCCCAGGTTCACAGCGAAGAGCAGGATCAAGAGCATGGCGAACCAGAAGTTCGGCACGGCCACACCCAGCTGCACGAAACCCATGATCGCCAGGTCGGAGGGCTCGCCCCGCCTGGCTGCAGAGGCCACACCCAACGGCAGGGCAATGGCGGTGGAGAGCAGGATCGCCATGACCGCTAAGGGCAGGGAGACCAGCACCCGCTCGCCGATCAGCTCGCCCACCGGGCGGCCATAGGTATAGCTTTCGCCGAGATCCCCGGTCAGCAAGCCGCCGATCCAGGCGAAGTAGCGGGTCAGCAGCGGCTCGTTCAGGCCCAACTGCTCACGCAAGGCGGCCAGAGTGTCGTCCTGCGCGCCGGTGCCTAGGATAATCAGTGCCGGGTCGCCGGGCAGGACCTCCATCACCAGGAAGATGATGAGGGAGGCGACGAAGAGGGTCGCCAGCAGCGCCAGGCCGCGTTTCGCCAGGAAAACGCTCATGACCGCTGCTGGTGCGTGGTTGCTACTCCGCCCAGGAGGCGCCGGTCAGCACGTTCTGCTGGACCGGCGAGTTGTGCCAGAGCCCCTGCAGATCCTTGTTCCAGATTCCTAGCTTGGCCAGCTGGAACATGTAGCCGTTGACCGCGTCCTCGGCGATCAGCTGCTGCATCTGGCGCATGATGGTGTAGCGCGCATCCTCGTCCGTGGCCCGGTTGAGCTCTTCGACCAGTGCCTTGAAGGCGGGGCTATCGTAGTTGAAGTAGTAGCTGTCGCGGCCGTAGATCCCGATGTCCATCGGCTCGGTGTGAGAGACGATGGTGAGGTCATAGTCGGTGTTGCGGAAGACCTGATCCAGCCACTGCGCCCACTCTACCGGAATGATCTCCACCTCAATGCCGACATCGGCCAGCTGTGCGGCGACGATCTCTCCGCCACGGCGGGCGTAAGACGGCGGCGGCAGCTTCAAGGTCGCCTCGAAGCCCTCTGGATAGCCAGCTTCCGCCAGCAGCGCCTTCGCCCGCTCCGGATCGTGGGGGTAGAGCTCGACCAGATCGACGTAGGCCGGATGGTGCGGGGCGAAGTGCGTGCCGATCGGCGTGCCATAGCCGAAGAGGCCGTCGATGATGTCCTGCCGGTTCAGCGCATGGGCGATGGCTTGGCGCACCCGCGGATCGTTGAAGGGCTCGGCCGCATTGTTGGTCGAGAGGAGGGTCTCGCCCTCAGTCGAGCCGATCACCACCTGAAAGCGCGGATCGGCCTCGAACTGCGGGACCAGCTCAGCGGCGGGGAAGTTGGCGAAGCCGTCAACATCGCCGGACAGCAAGGCCGCCGCGGCCGCCGCTGGATCGGGAATGAACTTCATCGTAGCACTTTGCAGCGCCACCGGCTCGCCCCAGTAGTCCGGGTTGCGCACCAGCTCGACCCGGTCGCCGCTGACCCAGCGGTCCAGCTTGAAGGGGCCGGTGCCGACCGGGCTTTGCTTGTTGGTCTCGGCAGAGGCGGGATCGACGATCACTGCGTCGCCCCAGCCCAGGTTGAACAGCAGGTTACCGGCGGGCTGCTTCAAGGTGATGACCACCGTCTTGTCGTCCGGCGCACTTACCGTATCGATGGCGCTAAAGAGCGCCTTCTGCGCATTGACGCTGTCTTCCGCCATGGCGCGGTTCAAGGAGAAGACCACATCCTCGGCCTCAAAAGAGGCGCCGTCGTGGAAGGTGACGCCATCGGCCAGCGTGAAGGTATAGGTCAGACCGTCGTCGGAGATGCTCCAGGTGCGCGCCAAAGCGGGACGCACGGCACCGGTCTCATCGATGCGGGTCAGACCTTCGAAGATGTTGCCGTAGGTCACGTCGTCGATGGCACCGGCGGCGCCGGCGGTGGGGTCCAGGTGCGGCGGCTCCAGCACCAGGCCCATGGTCACGCTGTCCTTACCGGCCCAGGCGCTGGAGGCGCCGATCACGGCACCGGTCAGGATCACCAGGCCGCTCTTCCAGATCGTCGTCATGCTGCTGTCTCCCCGATAACGCGGACTGGCGACAGGCTAGGTCTCCCGCGCCGGGAGAGCAAGCCGCTCTAAGCCTCCGGCTGCGGTAGACCGAGGCTCGAGAGCGCAGCGGAGATCCGGGCCAGCAGCAGGGTGCAGGCGGCCTGGGTCTTGGCCTCGCAGCGCAGGACCAGGCAGGGCTCTGTGTTGGAGGGGCGCAAGAGCCACCAGCCGTCGCGCTCGGCGACCCGCAGACCATCCAAACGCTTGACCTCCTGGCCGTCGCTCACCAGCAGGTCTTCCAAAGCGCGCATGGCGTCCGCCTTGTCGGCATCAGGGCAGAAGATACGCAAGGTCGGGCTGGTGGCGGTCGGGGGCAGGCTGTCCAAGAACGTGGCCAAGCTCTCACCGGATCGACCGAGGGCCGCCAAGACCTTCACCGCGGCCAGCAAGCCGTCATCATAGCCGTAACCGCGGTCTTGGAAGAAGAAGTGCGCGCTGACCTCGCCGCCGAGCGCCGCCCCTTCGGCTTGCAGGGTCTCCAGGACGTAGCCGTGGCCCGTGCGGCTCATGACCGCGCGGCCGCCCCAGGCCCGCACCTGGTCGAAGAGGCGCTGGCTGGCCTTCACGTCGGCGACAATGGTGGCACCCGGTCGGCGGCGAAGCAGATCGCGGGCCAACAAGGCCAGGAGGTCGTCGCCCCAGAGGATGCGGCCTTGGCCGTCCACGGCACCCAGCCGGTCCCCGTCGCCATCGAAGGCAAAGCCTAGGTCCAGCCGGCGTTCCAACACCAGTTCGCGGAGCTGGCGCAGATTGACCGCCCGGCTGGGGTCGGGGTGATGAGCAGGGAAGCGGCCATCCACCTCACCATTGATAACGTGATGCTCGCCCGGGAGGCGGCGCAGCAGGGCCGACAGCAGCGCGGCCGCGGCGCCGTTGCCCGGATCCCAGCCAACCCGGAGGGCTGGGGCGGCAAGGCCTTCCAGCGCGAGATGGGTGAGGTAGGCAGGCCGCAGATCGGCCCGTTCCAGATCTCCCGCTGGTCGGAGGCCCGACGGTTCTTCAGCGAACAGGGCACGCAAGGCTCGCCGGCGCAGGCGCTGCCCCTGCAACACCAGCTTGAAGCCGTTGTGGTCGGCAGGGCTGTGCGAAGCGGTGACCATGACTCCGCCCATGCGCGGCTCCCGCGCGCAGGCGAAGTAGAGCAAAGGGGTTGGTCCGAGGCCGAGCCAAGCGACGGGAACACCGCCGGCCCGCAGACCCCGGGATAGCTGCTCCGCCAGGTTTGGCGAAGACAGGCGCCCATCGTAGCAAAGCGCGACGCGAGCGATGCCGCGCCGGCGAGCCTCCGCTGCAAGGCAGAGGCCGAGGGTCTCGGCGTCTTCTTCCAGAAAGCGGGGACCTAGGGGCCCGCGCAGGTCGTTGGCGCGGACCAGGCCGAGCAGCCGCTGCCGACTGTCTGACAGCGGTGCGGAGGGCAGGACGGCGTCCGTGGTTCAATCTCCCAGCAGCAGGTCCTTGGCGGCGTTGAGCTGTGCTGCAAGGTAATCCGAACCGCCGGCGTCCGGGTGCATTTTCTGCATCAAGCGGCGATGCGCCTGGCGGATCTCTGCCGGCGTGGCGCCCGGCTCCAACCCTAGAATGTTGAGCGCATCTTCGTGGGTCATGGGACCGGAGCTTGCCCGGCTGCCCGGTGCTTCGCCGGCATTGCCGCGCCAGGTGTCATCGCGGCGGTCCAGATAGGCCTCGATCAAGGCCAGGGACTGGGGATCGCCGGAGACGTCCGCGCGCAAGGCCTGCAGCTCAGCGAGGCTGAGGTCGGAGAGCAGACGACCGGCGAAGGCGCCTTGCAGCACCTCTCCATCGACATGCCCGCTCTCGTGGTCCATGCGCATGGCGAAGAAGCGGGTGCGGACGCGGGACTTGGGCTGCTCACCGCCGCGCGCGGCGCGCTTGAACATGCGCGCCAGCATGGGCCAGAAGCGCCAGCCGAACATCAGCAAGAGCGGCAGGGCGGCCAGCAGCTGGGCGCGTCCGGCGATCGCGAAGTAGATGATGGCCGCCGCGCCGAAGCCCAGCGCCGTCCACTTCAGGGTCTTTGCAACCTGTTTGGGATCGGCCTTCACATACCAGGCAGCCACCAGCAGCCCGCCGATCAGCAGAGCCAAGCCCAGCAGCAGATAGGGCATTAGCGCACCTGCTTGGTCAGGAGGGCCACCGGTCCACCGCGCTTGGCGCCATAGTCGACCAGCGCCCGCCGCCCACCGGCGGCATAGGCCGCAACCGCGCCCAGAAGGTCGCGCAGCTGCTGGGCGGAGGAGGCGTCGAAGCTGCAGCAGGCCCCGCCCGACAGCTTGGCCACTTCCTCAAAGGCCTGGCGGGCCATCTGGTTACCGCCCTCATGGAACATGAAGCAGGGCAGGCCCAGCAGGCCGAGCTCACCGGCGGCATCGCCCAGATCGTCGATAGCTTCCTCGAGTGAGTCGCCCACGAAGACCAGAGCGTCCACCTTAGCCTTGCGAGCCTCCTTAGCGGCGTGACGGAGGATACGTTCGATCTGGGTGTGGCCGGCGCGGCAGGTGACCGAGGTCATGCGCCGCAGCAGCTCGTTGGAATCGTTCAGCCAGGGGCTGGCCTTACACTCGCGGTAGCCGCGGTAGAAGATCAGCTGGACTGAGAGCCCACCCAGACCGTGGGCGGCTGAGAACATCTCCGCCTGCAGGTGGCTGGCTTGGTCCCAGGACGGCTGGCGGCTGGCCGTTGCGTCCAGCGCGAAGATCAGCCGACCACCGCCGCCGCCGCTGCCGCCGCGCGCTTTGATTTGTGAGAGAAAGGCCTCGACCTCGCTCTCGTCACTGGTGTTGATCGGGCGGCCATCCCGCCGCGTTACCGCCTTTGCCATAGGGCTCGCTCTTGTCGCCGCCTCCTACCGAGGCTCCGGATAGCCCTAATGTGGAGCGGAAGGCAGCCGCTCGCCAGGGGTCAGCGCGGGCCGAGCCGCAGGCTCCATTTCAGCGACACCTGGCAGGGCCATGACCTCCAAAAGGCTGCGCACCTCGTTGCGGGCAGCGATGTGGCTCATGGTCATCGCGGTCTGGCTCTGCTTCAGGTCCAGCAAGGTCAGCCCCTTAGCAAAAAGCTCGCGAAAGATGACCCGCTCGGCAAAGCCCGGCGCCAGGCGAAAGCCGACCCGCTTGGACAGCAGCTTAAGCAAGCTGGCGATTTCCCGCTTGTTACGGGCGTCCAGGTGCGACATCCGGTTGCGCATGACGATCCAGTCGATCGGCCGGCCTCCGGCCTGGGCACGCCGCTGGCGCTGCTGCCAGACCATCTCGCTATAGACGCTGAGGCCCAGGATCTTGCGGCCAGCACGGTCCACCTTGCCCAAGAGATCCAGATCGATGAAGGAATCGTTCATCGGCGTGATCAGGGTATCGGCATGCTGATGGGCCAGTCGCGAGAGGTAGGTGTCGGCACCCGGCGTGTCGATCACCACGAACTCCTTATCGGAAAAGGCGTCGAAGGCCGCTGCAAGGGCGGCGCGATCCTCCGCCTCCGCCTGCGCCCGGCTGTCGGCTTCCGAGCGATAGAGCCGCCGGTTCTCCGGCATGGGCAGCGGGATGCCGGTCTCGCGGGTGAAGGTCGTGCGGTTTTCAAGATAGCGCGACAGGGTGCCTTGGCGGGCGTCGATATCCAGGCTGCCGACCGTCTTGCCTTGCCGCAGCAGCGAGACCATGACGTGCAGCGCCGAGGTCGACTTGCCGGACCCACCCTTCTCATTGCCGAAAACGATGACGTAGGGCTGCTTGCCGTAGAGGTGCCGCTGGTCTTCGCTGGCGCGTTTGATCTCGTCGTCGTGCATCATGCCGGGGCTATCCAGACCGCTGTGTCGTGTATCACTGCCCCGCCCCGGGGAAAGGCAGCCTCGGCGGATATCAGGACATTGACGCCGCGGCCGCCGGGGAAGTCCGGGTTGGGCCAGATTGATTCACAGACCACCACATCGCTCTGGAGTCCGTCGAAGGGCTTAACCGCTATCAGGATCTCGCCGAGATCGTTGCCCATACGCACAAGATCCCCCTCGGCCAGGCCCAGACGCGCGCAGGCCTCAGGGTGCATCAAAAGGCAGGGCGCACCCTCGCGCTTGCGGCTGCCCGGGGTCTCGGTGAAGGAGGAATTGAGGAAGGAACGCGCAGGCGCCGCCACCAGGCGGAAGGGCTTGTCCGCGGTGCCTGCATCCATCTTCTCCCAATGCCCGGGCAGGCTCGGCATCTGGGCGCCCAGCGGACCCATCTGCTGCCAGTTGGGCTTGAAGCGGAAGCGGCCATCGGGCTGCGGGAAGCCCTTCAGAAAATGTGCTTCCTCGAAAGGCCGGCCGCAGTCGCGGCCGCCGGCGGCAAAGGCGGCCTCTGCACTGCCGTGGCCAGAGGCTTGGAAGCAGTCATCCACCAATTCCCAAGCCGTCATCTCGAAACCTGGATCTTCGGCACCCAGCCGTTTGGCTAGTGCACAGAGGACCTCGTGGTTGGAGCGGCACTCCCCCGGAGCCTCGATCACCTGCTTGGCGACCTGCAGAACCGTGTGCGCCGAGGCTGTGTAGAAGTCGTCGTGCTCCAGGAAGCTGGTGGCCGGCAGGACGATGTCGGCATAGGACGTGGTGTCGGTCATGAACTGCTCGTGCACCACGGTGAAGAGGTCGTCGCGCGCCAGACCGGCTATGCACTTGTCACTCTCCGGGCAGACGACCGCCGGATTGGTGTTCTGGATGAAGAGCGCAGTGACCGGCGGTCCCTCGCCCAGGTCCTGAGGGTCGCCGGTCATCACCGGGCCGAAGCGGGACTGGTCCAGAACGCGAACACTGGGGTCGATGCGGTCCAGGCCCTCGATCCGGGTCTTGTCCAGGCCGTAGATCGCACCGTGACCCCAGAGCGCGCCGCCGCCCACGGCCTCCCAGGCGCCGGTCATGGCCGGCAGGCAGCTCACGGCATGGATGCCGCTGGCGCCATTGCGGGCGCGCGACATGCCATAGCCCACCCGGATGTAGCTCGCTTTGCTGGCGCCGTAGAGCTGGGCGAAGGCGGTGATCTCGGCGGCGTCCAGCCCGGTGATGGCGGCTGCCCAGTCCGGCGTGCAGCCTTTGATATGGGCCTCGACCTCCGCGTCCCAGTCGGTCAGGCGGGCCATGTAGGCACGGTCGGCCAGACCGTCGCGCAGCAGCACATGCATGACGGCGGCGGCCAGCGCGCCGTCGCTGCCGGGCTTCACCATCAAGTGATGGTCGGCCTGCTGCGCGGTGGGGGTGCGGTAGGGATCGACGACCACCAGCTTGGCGCGACGCTCTTTTCGCGCATGGGTGATATGGGCCATGAGGTTGACTTGGGTGGAGACCGGGTTGCCGCCCCAGACGACGATCAGGTCCGACTGCGCGATCTCCATGGCGTCCGCGCCGGCCTTCTCACCCACGCCGGCCAGCCAGCCGGATTCCGCCAGCATGGTGCAGATGGTGTTCAGCTGGCCGGAATAGCCCTTCACATGGCGCAAGCGGTTGATGCCGTCGCGCTGCACATGCCCCATGGTGCCAGCGTAGTAGTAGGGCCAAACGGCCTCTGCCCCGTGCCGCGCCTCTGCGGCCAGCAAGCCCTCGGCAGTGCGGTCCAAGGCTTCCTCCCAGGAGATGGGATGGAAAGCGCTGCGTCCCACACCCTTGTCGCCGGTCCGCAGAAGCGGCTGCATCAAGCGGTCAGGGTGGTGCACCCGCTCGGCATAGCGGGCAACCTTGGCGCAGATTACGCCGGCGGTGTAGCGGTTGGCCTTGTCGCCACGCACCTTGCCGATATGTCGGGAGTCGAGCCGTTCGATCTCCAAAGCGCAGGTCGAGGGACAGTCGTGCGGGCAGGTGCTGCGCACCCAAGGGTTGGTATTGATGGACTCAGGCATAGGCCCAGTATGCGGCGGCAGCGGGGCCGCGCAAAGCCTTGATCGCTGGCTGCGCATCTGGCTTGTTAGGCCCGGCTGTTCCAGGCTTGGTGCGGGCGGCCAGAATAGCGACGAAAAGCGCTAGGGGGGACGATAAGGTGAGCCGCAACGGCATCGTGATCGATCTCGAAACCACCGGCAGTGATCCGCGCGAGGACCGGATTTGCAGCCTCGCCCTCATCGCCCTGGTGGATGGCCGCGTGCAACCCGGCGGGCAGCTCTACCTCTACTTCGACCCGCAGCAGCCAAGCGAGCCTGAGGCGCTGCAGCGTCACGGCCTCGACGACTGGCAGCTGCGCCATCAGCCGCGTTTTTCCGCGTATGCCGCCCAGCTGCGAAGAATGCTCCTGACGGCACCGCTGGTCATAGGCCATCACTTGCCGCGCAAGATGCGCTTCATGAACCAGGAGTTTGAGCGCGCAGCCTTGTCCCCCATAGCGCCGCGCGGCTTCTGCACACGTGAGGCTGCAAAGCGCCGCTGGCCCAATGCCAGCCCCGAACTGGATGCCTGCTTGACCCGACTGGGCTTCAACCGCGAGGGCCGCAAGCATGGTGCGAGCGAGGACTGCGCACTGATTGCGGCACTCTACCTCTTCTTCCAGGGGGAGATGAAGCCGGACATCCGCTACCCCTCCAAGGCGCACAACCTGGTCGCCGTACCGCCGGCGCCCAGGCCACTGCCACCGCGGGCGCGGCCCGCCTTCCCGCCAGCTAGTCGGGCCGCACAGACGGCGTCCTAACTGGTAGGGGTTCGCGCGGGCCGGACCGGCGTGATCAGGATCGCGGTCAGGACGACCAGGCAGGCCGCCAGCTCCCAAGGGCCCAGCGGTTCGCCGAAGAGCAGCCAACCGATCGCCAGCATGGTCGGCAACTCGACACTGCCGGCCATGGCGCTCTTTGCAGCACCGATCCGCGGCGCGTAGGTGGCGTAGAGCAGCTGCGGCAGCAGGGCTGTGAGCAGAGCGATCGCCAAGACTGACAGCCAAACCTCCGGCCCGCTGGGCCAGATGGCGGTCGCCTCCAGATTGACTAGCAGCGGGATCAGGCCCAGCAGGCAGCCGAGAGCGAAGGCGGCGATGCGCGACATGGGCTTCAAGGGACCCAGCTTGTTGGTCAAGACCGCGACCGCAAAGCCGAAGGTGAAAGGCGCTGTCAGCGCCATTAGCAAGGCATAGGCGGAAAAGCCCGTCTGCGCCTTGGGTCCGATAATCGCCGCGGCAGCCGCCAGGATCATCAGCGCGGCGATGATCGCGCGCAGGGCCGGCGTTTGGCGCAGCCAGAGCCAGACGATCAGCAGGGTGAAAACGGGATAGGTCATGTAGATCAAGCCGGCCGAGGCCACCGGCATGATCTTCAGGGCCTCGACGAAGGAGATCCAGCCCAGCCCGACCAGCGCCCCCGACAAGACGGCCCAGCCCGTGGCCGAGCGTCCAGCGCGCGTGAGGTTCACGAAGGGTAAGAGGAAGAGCGCGGTCAGGAAGTAGCGGGAGGCCGCCACGGCCGCCGGCGCCATCCCGGCATCGGAGAGAGTCTTGGCGAAGAAGGGCACGCTGCCGAAGCCGATGGAGGCCAGCATCACCAGCAAGGTCGCGGCCAGTGCCGAGGTGACGGCGTTATGGGTCCCATCTTGTGTCATTGTGCGCCTTTAGCATGAGCAAATCAGCCGGCGCTAGTCGCCCTTCGACCCTTTCTTGTCTTCGCTTTCCTTGCCGATCCCCAGCTCCACAGGCACGCGCGCTTCCTCGGTGGTGCTGTCGGGCACGGACTGCCGGGCTTGCCGCAAGGTGCGCTCCAGCAAGAGCTCGTATATCGGCTCGCCGCGCAGGTGGTGGGCCGTCAGATTGGCGATCACGCAGGTCAGGATGACCGGCAGCATCAAGTCATAGGAACCCGTCAGTTCCATCACGAGCACGACGCCCACCAAGGGCGCGCGCACCGTAGCGGTGAAGAGGCCGCCCATAGCAGCGATCGCCATGGCAACCGCGTCCAGTTCCGAGCCGTCGGGCACCAGCAGAGAGATGACCGTACCGATGATCAGGCCGGTCAAGGTCGCGAGCGCCAGCATGGGTGCGAAGATGCCGCCGGGGATGCGGCAGGTGTAGCTGCCGAAGGTGGTGATGGAGCGCACAACGAAGATCAGCAGCAGCATGCCAAGCGCATAGTCATGCCCATGCAGCAGCCTGTAGACGAAGCGGTCGCCGCCGCCGGTCGCTTCGGGCAGCAGCACCAGCAAGACACCGACCAGGGCAGCGAAGAGCAGCGGGAAGAGGTAGGGCTGGCGCTGGGTCAAGCCGTCGGTACCGTTGAGGCAGCCCAAGAGGATGCGGTTGAAGAGCACACCGAAGCCACCGAGCAGTAGGCCCAAGACCATGAAGATGGGGTAGTGCCAAAGCGGTGGGCTGCTGACGACCATCTTCAGATCGGGGCCCACGCCGGCGATGACCTCCGTCATGAAGCCGGAGAAGGCGGAGGCCAGAATGACCGCAGTGTAGGTCTTGAGCGTGTAGGGAAACTGGCGGCGCGTTTCCTCGATGATGAAGAGGACGGCGGCCAAGGGCGCATTGAAGGCGGCGGCCAGACCGGCGGCGGCCCCGGCGGCGATCAGGCCCTTGCGCTCGGTATCGTCGATGCGGACGGTCTGCGCCGTGGCAGCACCGACGGCGGCCCCCATGTGGATGGTCGGTCCCTCGCGCCCCAGCACCAGACCTGAGGAGAGGGCTGCGACGCCTGCAAAGAACTTCACCAGCAAGACCCGGAGCCAGCGCACCTGCCGCAGGCCCTCCAGCGCGCCTTCAATCTCCTGCACGCCGCTGCCGCCGGCTTCCGGCGCATAGCGGCGGGTCAAGAAGAGGGCGACGGCCACCAGGGCCATGGAAATCGCCGCGAAGACCAGCAGCTCGACCGCCAGACTGTCGATGTCATCCTTCAGGCCGCGGTGCAGGCCTAGGAAGAGGTCGACCAGCATGTGAAAGACAGCACCGATGGCACCGGCCAAGAGGCCCACCATGATGGCCAGGCCATAGTAGATGCCGTCATCCCTGTGACGCGGTCTTTCGCTCTGCTGGGTCTTGTTCTCCATCGCGCCCTCTGGCCCCAAACCCGGCGGGCACCCTAGGCGCAAAGCCCACAAGGCCGCCAGGGGACCCAGACGCGCAGGACCAGTGGGTGCAGAGAACTCTGCCGCTCTTGCCAAGCGCACCGCCAGGCCGCCAGCATGCTTTGAGCAAGAATAGACCTGACGGACAGCAAGACACCCCTATGGCCGGTAACGATCCTCTCCTGCAGCCCTACCAGCTGAAGCACCTGACCCTGCGCAACCGCTTCCTCAGCACCGCGCACGAGCCTGATTACAGCCAGGATGGCCTGCCGCAGGAACGCTATCGCCTCTATCATCAGGAAAAGGCCAAGGGCGGGATCGGGCTCACCATGATCGGCGGCTCGGCCATCGTCGCTGAAGACTCACCGCCGGCCTTCGGCAATCTGCATCTCTATGACGATGCCATCGTCCCGCACTTCCAGGCGCTGGCCGATGCCGTGCACGAGGCTGGTGCTGCCGTTATGTGTCAGATCACCCACCTGGGCCGCCGCACCAACTGGAACACCGGCGACTGGCTGCCGATCCTGGCGCCCTCGCCCCTGCGCGAGCCTGCTCACCGCGCCTTCCCCAAGGAGATGGAGGACTTCGACTTCACCCGTGTCGCTGCAGCCTATGCCGACGGGGCCGAGCGCTGCATCGCCGGCGGCCTGGACGGGGTGGAGATCGAGGCCTATGGCCACCTCTTCGATGCCTTCTGGTCACCCGCCACCAATCAGCGCGACGACGACTATGGAGCGCAAACCATCGACAACCGGCTGCGCTTCAGTCTGGAGGTACTGCAGGCCATCCGCGACCGCCTGGGCCCCGACCCCATCGTCGGTCTGCGCATGGTCTGCGACGAGGATGACGCCAGCGGCCTCAGCCGTGCCGATGGCCTGGAGATCGCCCGGCGTCTGGCGGCCAGCGGGCACATCGACTTCATCAACGTGATCCGCGGGCGCATCCACACCGACGTGGCCATGACGCAGGTGATCCCCAACATGGGCACCGCCTCTGCCCCGCATCTGGATTTCGCTGGCTCCATCCGCTCGCAGATCGGCGTGCCGACCTTCCACGCAGCTCGCATCACCGATGTCGCCACGGCCCGCCATGCCGTCGCCAACGGCCTCTTGGACCTGGTCGGCATGACCCGCCCGCACCTGGCCGACCCGCACATTGCCGCCAAGGTGGCGCGCGGTGAGGAGGAGCGGGTCCGCCCCTGCGTCGGTGCCGGCTACTGCATCGACCGCATTTATGAGGCTGGCTCCGCGCTCTGCATCCACAACCCGGCGACGGGCCGCGAGGCCGTTCTGCCGCATGTGGTGACCAAGGCAGCGCAAGCGCGTTCAGTCGTCGTGGTCGGAGCCGGTCCGGCTGGGTTGGAGGCGGCACGAGTGGCGGCCGAGCGCGGCCACAAGGTGACGCTCTTTGAGGCGCAGGACCAGCCAGGCGGGCAGATCCGTCTGGCCGCCAGCCTGAAGCGCCGGCGGGAGCTGATTGGCATCGTCGACTGGCGCCTGGCGGAGTGCGAGCAGCTGGGCGTCGACTTGCGTTGCAACGCCTGGGCCGAGGTGGAGGACGTGGAAGCCGAAGCGCCGGACCTGGTGGTGGTCGCCGCCGGCGGCCTGCCCAACACCAGCTTCTTGCAGGCCGGCGAAGACCTGGCGGTTTCCACTTGGGATATCCTCTCGGGCCAGGTGGCGCCGGCGGAGGAGGTTCTGCTCTATGACGATCACGCCGGCCACAACGCGCTAACCTGCGCCGAGTTCCTGCTCGACCGCGGCGTGGCGCTCACTTTCGTCACGCCGGAACGTAGCCTGGCCCCGGACGTCGGTGGCACCAACTATCCGGCCTATGTCCGCGCGCTCTCCAAGGGCAAGGCGGATATCCGCCTCTTCGAACGGCTGGAGGCCATCAGCCGTGACGGCAACGGCCTGATTGCCAGCTTCACGAACGACTACAGCAAGGAAAGCGTGGAACGCCCGGCCCGCCAAGTGGTGGTCGAGCATGGCACCCTGCCGCTAGACGACCTCTACTTCCAACTGAAGCCCTTGTCGCGCAACGGCGGAGAGGTCGACCAGCGCGCGCTCATCGCCCGCAAGCCACCCTTCCCGCAGAAGCGGCCCGAGGCGGCCTTCGACCTGGTGCGGATCGGCGACGCGGTTTCCAGCCGGAACATTCACGCAGCGATCCACGATGCGCTCAGGATTGTCAGCCTGGTTTAGCGTTTTGTTGAGCTCTGAACCAAAGAATCCATCCTCCCACGCTTCCCTCTCCTGAGCTTGTCGAAGGGCTGAGCAGCGGGCGTAAGCCCGAACCCCTCGAAGGGCGGGCCCCAGGCTCGGTGCTAACGGCCCGCCTTTCGACGGTCGCTCGCTAGCGCTCGCTGCTCAAGACGAGGGAGTGCTCTTGGACAGACTGATACTGGGCTGAGTTAGTGGCACCTTGTTTGCAAGACTGACCGGCTGCCCGTGCGGCGTTGCCTCGTAGGCCGCCACCCAATCCGCCTTGCGGGCGGCGACCTCCTCCGGTGCTGCCAGATCGCTCTTGGCTAAGAGACCCTCCAGCGCGTCGAGAGCGGCCAGGTAGTAGCCCTCAGCATCGTCTGGCAGGCCGGCCGTGGCGCGGGCGGCAATAGCGGCGCCCAAGGCCTCCGACCAGGCGGCGTTGGTGAAGCGGCCAGCCTCAATCAGGGAGAAGGCCAGGCCGATGACCTCTGCCTCCCAGGCCTCGGCGAAGAGCGGGTCGCCGTCGCGCGCGGGCAGGCTGCCGGCCGGGTTAGGCCGGCTCAAGGTAGCTCTCCCAGAGGTCGATGCAGACCTCGTCGGGGCTGTCGGCGGCCTCGGCCCAGAGGTCCTTGGCCTGGAAGCGGATGACGTAGAGCGGCTCGCCCCGCTCCTCGCCCTTGGCCGCCGCGTCGGGGAGAATCTGATTGCCGTAGTAGCACTCGACCACGCCCGGCTTGCCACGGGCATAGCGCGGCAGGCGCGTGTGCCCAGGCGCACCGGCGGTCCGTGTCATCACCGCATCCCCAACCTTGAAGGCAGGCTCCGGCCCGCCCGGCACCAGTGGACTGGGCGGGTAGTGGGCGGTGTTACGGATGGCCTCGGCCTTGACCGGTTCTTCCTTCGGCGGGGTCACCGCGCCTTCGGCCTTGCCGGACGCCAGTTCGTCGACGGTCACCAGGCCGGCGTCGATGAGCATGGCGCCGTAGGTCTGGCACCACTGGTCGAAATAGTTCCGGGTTAGATAGTCCTCAGGCGTGATGCACTCCCGCGTGTGGCGGAAGTAGTCGATGCTCCAGCCTGGCGGGCGGGTCATGGCGGCTGCGATGGAGAACATCCGGGCTTCCCAATCGGCATGGAAGGGCTTGAAGGCTTCTCCCTTGTGGCCTGGATTGTCGTAGTCGACGGGGCCGAAGCCCTCGACCCCGCCCAGATCGTGAATGCTGTCCATCAGGCGGCCTCCTGCTGGTCCGGCGCCGCGACTAAGGCGGTGCCGATCATAGCGTTGCGGGTGACCAAGGCCGCCAAGGCCGCCTCGTCCAGATCCTCAGTACCGGCGGGACGTTGCGGCAGGACGAAGTAGCGCGCCTCCGAGGTCGAATCCCAAACACGCACCTTCTGGCCGGGCGCGAGGGCAACGCCGAACTCCTCTAGCACCGCGCGGGGTTCCCGCACGGCGCGGGCGCGGTACTCATTGGCCTTGTACCAGGCCGGCGGCACGCCTAAGAGCGCCAGCGGGTAGCAGGAGCATAGCGTGCAGACGACCAGGTTGTGCACCTCTGCCGTATTCTCAACCGCGATCAGCTGCGCATTGTGGCGGCCGGTGAAGGCGAACTCGGCCACCGCCTTGTTGCCATCGGCCAGCAGGCGCTCTTTGAAAGCCGGGTCGCTCCAGGCCTTGGCGACCACGGCGGCGCCGTTCTTCGGCCCCACCTGGTCGCAGTAGATCTCGACCCAAGCATCGACCGCGCCCTTGTCCAGCAGGCCCTTCTCCACCAGCAGGCTTTCGATGGCCTTCACGCGCAAGGCCGAGTCAGACGGCAGGTGGCTGTGCAGCTCCCGGTGGATCGCGCCGAGGCGCTTGCTGTCGTAGCTGGGCATAGTCTGATCTCCCGCTTGATCGCTCGTCTTCCCTAGAGTGTCGGGCTTGCCGGCAGAGCTGGCAAGTCTTCAGGCCGCTGCGGAGGCCGCGGCTAGGCGCAGAAAGTCACCGACACTCAGCGTTTCAGCCCGTGCGGTCTCGTCGATGCCGACTGCCTGCAAGAGGGGGCGCGGGTCGCCGCCCAAGCCCTTCAGACTCTGGCGCAGCATCTTGCGCCGCTGTCCGAAAGCAGCACCTGTGACCCGCTCTAGCTGCGCCAGGAGGTCGGGGCTTGGCAGATTAGCCAAGGGCGTTAGCTGCACTACGCTGGAGACGACCTTTGGCGGGGGGCGGAAGGCGCCAGGCGGCAGGTCGAAGCAGGGCTCCACCCGGCAGACCGCCTGAGCCAGCACGCTGAGGCGGCCATAGGCAGAGCTACGCGGCTCTGCCCAGAGCCGTTCCGCCACTTCCCGCTGGAACATGAGGGTGAGGCTTTCCAGGCAGCCGGGCTCGCGCACCAGGGCCTGCAGCCAGCCGATCAGCAGCGGCGTGCCGACGTTGTAGGGCAAATTGGCGACCAGCTTGCGCGGCGCCTCGCCTAGACGCCAGGTCGGGAGGCTCAAGGCATCGCCGGCGGTCAGCACCAGACGGCCCTCAGACACGGCCGCCAACTCCCGCAGGGCAAGCAGGCACCGCGGGTCGGTCTCGACCGCCTGCAGCCGCCGCAAGGGCTGTTCGAGCAAGGCGCGGGTGAGACCGCCCGGACCCGGGCCGATCTCGATCACCTCATGCCCAGCAAGCAGCCCGGCAGCGGCGGCGATGCGGCGGGTGATTGAGGGGTCGAGCAGGAAGTGCTGGCCCAGCGCCTTGCGCGCATCCAGGCCGTGCGCCTGTATGACTGCGCTGAGCGGTGGCAGGGCGGAAAGATCCAGCCCCTGGTTGCCGTCGTCTGAAGAGGAAAGCGGCAAGCGGCTAGCTGCGCATCTCGATGGTGGCGAGGCGGCGCAGGTCCTGCAGATAGCGGCGGCTCAGCCGCTCCAGCTCCTCGGTGATCAGGCGCTCGCGCACCCGTTCACGGTCGATGCCGGCATCCTCCCGGCCGCAGACGATCGCCAAGCCAACCCCGTCAGGCGCGCGGAAGAGCTCACTTGGCTGGTTGATCGGCAGGCCATTGGTCGCAGCGCGCAGGCCGGCTGGCAGGCGGGCAACATCCAGGGTCTCCGGCAATGGCTCAACGCGGCCATTGAAGCGGCTGGCCACGCTTTCCGTCGCCTCGCAGGTCAGGGCTTCTTGCGCACGCACTGCCCGGCCGGCGGCCTGATTGACGGCAGAGCGGTTTTCGAAGTTGCTCACGGGAAAGGTCAGCATCTTCACCGAGATGGTGACGTTGCGGTCTGGCGAGGGCCGCTCGTCGCGCAACAGCATGATGTAGACGCCGGTCGTGGTGGCGATGGGCTGGCTCAGCTCGTTCACCTGCATGCCTTCCAGCACGCTCTCCACCTCGTCAGGCAAGGTGCCGGGATCGACCCAACCCATGTCGCCACCGTCGGCGGCCGTCGGCGATTGAGAGACCTCTCTGGCTAAGGCCTGGAAACCGGCCCCACCGCGAATTTGCTCGAGAATGTCCTGAGCGCTGGCGACGACGCGCTGCGTTTGGCCAGCGTTGTCGATCGGCAGAAAGATCTCGGCAAGCAGACGCTGTGGCTGGCCGGCGCGCGCCTCGATGCGGGCCAAGGCGTCTGCAACATCCTCGTCCGTCACCAGAACGTTGGGCAGCACTTGCTGACGCAGAACCGTGCGCCAGAGGATCTGCGCGGCGATCTGATCGCGCAGATAAGCAGGCAGAATGCCTGCTCCCTCCAGGCGCTGGCGCAGCTGTTCGGGCGTGAGGCCGTTGCTGGTCGCGACCTGATCGAAGGTCGTATCGATCTCCTCTTCGTCGGCAACGACACCCAGGCGCGCGGCCTCCTGCTGCTGCAGCTCCTCATCGATCAGGGTCTGCTCGATCTGCGGCTCTAGAAAAGCCCGCGTTTCCGGGCGGTCCTGCAAGCCAGCCGACGCCAGCGCGAGCTTGACCCGCATCTCCAGCTCCAGTGCGGAGATGACCTGGTCATTCACCATGATGGCTGGGCCTAGGGTGGTCATGTCGGCCGTAGCCTTCGGTGACGGGGCGAAGAAGAAGGCTAGGCTCAAGGCGACAAGCAGCGCGCGCGGCAGGGAGCTATGCATTGTTGATTAAACCCCTTCAGGCGACCAGTGGCGTCAGGTCGTGAAGATATCTCACTCAAGTGGGGTCGTACCAGCCCGAGCGCCAAAAGTGGCGCTAGGCACGCTCGCGCGTCTGTGGTTGACCGCCGGCTGCCACCAGCAGGCTGTCCAGCAGGGACGGGTCATTCATCACGCGGGGCACCTTGTTCTGACCGCCTAAGCGCCCGCGTGCCTTCATCCACTCGAAGAAGGTGCCCGGCGGCGCCAGCTGGATGCGCGGTGCCTGCATTTGCAGATCGCCCTCGCGGTGATCGCGATAGTCGTCGTTGTCCTGGCACAAGAGCTGATCGATCGCTGCGGCGAGGCCAGGCATCTCGTCTTGAGAGGGCTGGCGCCCGGCAAACTCGATCACGTAGACATGATGCCCGCGCCGCTCTTGCGCATCGGGGAAGACCGGCCCGACGGAGAAGTCGGCGACGGTCAGGTCTTGCCGGCCGGCAGCGGTGGAGACTGCGCGCTGGATCTCTTCCTCAATCAAATGCTCGCCAAAGGCGGAGAGCGAGGTCGCCGTGCGCCCGGTGATCAAGATTCGCGGCGGTGCCGTGGAGACAAAGCGGACCGTGTCGCCGAGCAGATAGGCGAAGGCACCGGCTGGACTGCTGAGCGCGATTGCGTAGTTGATGCCGGTCTGGGCGGTGCCGAGCCAGTGACGCGTTGGCCGCTCCGCATCCAATTCCTCCACAGGCACGAATTCAAAGAAGAGCCCGCCGGCACTTTGCAGGCGCAAGCCTTCACCGACACCGCGATCAGCCAGCGCCAAGAAGCCCTCGCTGGCTGGATAGACTTCGCGCAGATCGACGGAGAGCCCCTTGAGCAGCGCATCGTACTGTTTCCGGTAGGGCGCGAAGGCGACCCCACCGTAGATCAGAAGATCGAGGTTGGGATAGCAGTCGCCCAGACCGCCGGGCCGGCCTTCCGCTAGGGATTGCAGGAAGAGCAGCAGCCAGCTCGAGGTGCCGCCAATGAGGCGGATGTCCCGCCCTGGAGAATCCTCGGCCAGCCTGGCCATCTTCGCTTCCCAATCGCTCATCTGAGCGATCTCCAGCGGCGGATAGTAGAAGCGCCGCGCCCAGCCGGGGACTTCACGCGCCGAGATGCCGGACATATCACCGGCTAGAATGTCTGGGGCCAGCTCCTCCAGCGCGGTGCTGCCGCCTAGCATGAAGGTGCGCCCGCCCAGGACGCGGCTGTCCGGTTTCACGCGCAGGTGAAAGCACAGCAGGTCCAGGATCGCCCGGTTGTTGCCCTCCAGGATCCCCTTGGTCACGGGGATGTACTTGCTGGTGCCTGACGTCGTGCCGGAGGTCTTGGCGAAGTAAGGCACCGTGCCGGGCCAGGAGGCATTGGTGACCTTCGGGAAGTCGCGCTTCCAATAGCCCTCCCAAAAATCCTCGAAGCGGCGCAGCGGCACTCGCTCCTGGAAGGCCTCGACGCCATCGAGTGCGGCAAAGCGATGGTCCTTGCCGAAGCGCGTGTCTGCTGCGCGGCGCAGCAGCTCGGCCAGGGTGCGGCGCTGATCGGCCAGCGGGTCGGCCTGCTCAATCTTTGCGAGCCGGCGTTTGGCATAGAGCTTGAGCAAGGGGGTTGCATTGAACATCACAGGCAGCTCTCGCTCGGAGGGCCGGCGTCAGCGCGCGTCAGCGATAGCACCCGGATCATCCTCATCCTCGTCGTGGCTGGAAGCTCGGCCAAGCCCGGTCTGCCGAGTCTATTCTGCCATCCCACATGGGGGATTGGCCTTGCCGCGGCAAGCGACGGTTAGGATGTTCTGTTTTCGCTATCGGAGGCTGAGACCAGCACCACGAGGTACTTCAGGTACTCCCGCAAGAAGAGCCCTGTGGTGTCCGCCGACTGCCACCAGGGGACCTGCGATACGCTCTCTGGAAAGACCGGGTGGGCGATCAGTTCGACATCCGGCAAGGCGCGCTGCAGCTCAAGCAGGCTGCGCGGCATGTGATATCCGGCTGTCACAACCCGCAGGCTTTCGACGCCCGCCGCCTTGGCCCAGGCCGCCGTCTCGCGCGCGTTGCCCAGCGTGTCGGCAGCTTCGCGGTCCAGATGGATGCGCTCGGAGAGGTCGCGGGTCACGTCCGGCGCCAGCGCCAGAAGAGACTCCAAGGTCGTGTCCGGATGCACGCCGGAGATCAGCAGGTGGTCGGCGCGCTCGTCGGCCAGCAGGCGCAGCCCTTCGGCCACGCGCTGAGCGCCACCGGTCAACACGACGATGGCGTCAGTCCGGCGCGTGTCGGCGCTGGGCTCGTCCGGCAGGCTTTCCGCAAAGTAGAGAAAGCCCGTGCCTAGAGCCGCGACCAAGACCAAGAGAACCAAGAGCGTCCGCTTCATCGGCTAGCGCTTACATCATCCCTGTCATCCGCCCTGCCCGGCGGAGCACCTAAAGCTCCGCACTCCCTGGCGTCGGATCAAGGACTAACGAAGTTGACCAAGTGTCCTTGTGACGGTCAATCGTGCCGTAAGCATGGCAATAAGCGCAGTGAAGACCAGCACGACCGCCAGGATCACCCAGTCTAGGATCGCCAATTCAATCCGCGGGAGCAGTCCTTCCGGGTCTTGCGCGCCTGCATAGCCGAAGAAGCCCAGCAACGCGGCCGCGGCAATGAAGCCGATCAAGCCGCCACGCAGGCTGAAGCGCAAAGCATGCGCCTGGAACTGCTTGGCGATGTAGCGGTCCTCAGCCCCCATGAGATGCAAGAGTTCAATGACCGGGCGGTGGATCGACAGGCTGGCCCGGGTGACGAAGACAATGGTGGCAATGGCTGCCAGGGCCACCAGGCCCAGCACTATGATCGCGCCGATTTCAACCGAGCGGGCCAAACGGATAAGCGCGCCCAGCCAGCGCTGATGGGCGTCGATTTGTGTCCCAGGGACCGCGCCATCCAAGGCTTGCTGCAGAGCCCCCATGTCCAGCGCCGCCGTCTGATCCACGCGGACAGCGATCAGACTGGGAATGAAGACCCCCAGCGCGTCGGAATCGGGGCCGAGCCAAGGTTCCACCAGGCCGCCGATCGCTTCTTGCGATAGGACCTGTGCTTCTTCGATCGTCGGCGTGCGGGCCAAGACCGCGACGACAGCCTCCAGGTTTGCAGCCCGCTCCTGATCGAAGCGCGCTTGGTCTTCAAAGCTGGCCGGCGGCGGCACCTGGACCGTCAACTCGGCACGCAGGCCCTGATCCCAACGCTGCACTAGAGCGTCCACGACAAGCAAGCTGGCAAGCGCCAGGCTGGCGAGGAAGACCATGAAGGCGATCAGCCACGGCAAGAAGCGGGCCGAGGAGTCTTGATCGAGCGGGATATCGGGACGGGAAAAGAGCATGCAGATCTCTCAGTTGACAGCACTGCCGCCGGGATTGTTCTGATCGTGTTTGCGCTGGCCAGCCTTCTTTTGGCTTGCCTGGCCGCGCTCCGCAGCCTTGGCCGGCGTCGCCTGGTCGCTGCCGGCTGCTGGTTGCGCCTGCGCAGCCGCAGCTGGTGGCGGTGCCTGCTCGACCGGATCCAGGTGGATGATCTCGTGGGGGAAGCGCTCTGTCAGGTACTCGTTGTGGGTGGCGATCAGCACCGTGGTGCCCAGGCGGTTCAGCTCTTCGAAGAGGTAGAGCAAGCGCTCGGCGATCTGGTCGTCGACGTTGCCGGTCGGCTCGTCGGCCAGCAGCAGGTTGGGCCGACCGATGACGGCACGGGCGATAGCAACGCGCTGTTTCTGCCCGCCAGACAGCGTGGCTGGTAGCGCATCGATCCAGTCGCCAAGCCCGACCCAGGCCAGAAGCTCGCGCACATGGTGCTCCACATTCGGCCCGGTATGCCCGATCAGCTTCATCGGCAGCATCACGTTGTCCAGGACGCTCAGGTGGTCCAGCAGGCGGAACTCCTGAAAGACGATGCCGATTCGCCGGCGGGTCTCCGCCCGCTCGTGCCGGTTCAAGCTGGCCCCGTCGCGCCCGAAGATGGTGAAGCGGCCAGAGGTCGGCTGCTGCGCCAAGGTGATGAGCCGCAAGAGGCTGGTCTTGCCGGCGCCCGAGGCACCGGTGACATAGTGAAAGCTGCCCGGATCGAGGGAAAAACTGAGGTTGCGCAGGACATAGGGGCCGTCGCCGTAGCGCAGCGACACCCGTTCAAGCCGGACCACGATTGCATCGCCCTCCAAGAAAACCGCTTTTTGCCCCCGCGCCGGATAGGTGAGGCGCCGCCACGGCATTGGCGTCCGTCCAAGCGGGTTGCCCATAGAGAGGCCCGATCCCTTGCGCGGCGTCAAGGCCGCTTCTATAAGTGAAATGCTACCTCAAAGAGGCAACGGTTCCCGAACAGCGATGATTATTCCTTGTCCTGCCTGCGGTGCCCGATTTCGGCTGGAGGAAGGGGCGCTGGGTCCACAGGGGCGGCGCTTGCGCTGCGGACAGTGCGGACACCGTTGGCACCAAGCACCAACGCTACCGACCAGCGAGGTTGAGCCGCAAGCGGCAGCCGATGAGGTTCCGCGACCATTAGCTGATAGCCCCGAGGCCGGCGACGCCCTGCCCGGCATGGACCTACCAACGCCCCCGCCTGAGAAGCCCCCGCCTGAGAAGCCCGCGCCGACCAGCGCAGGCCCGGAACCCTGGCTCGCCCAGCCTGACGAGATCGCGCAGGACCGCGATCTGCTGACTGAAGCCCTTGAAGCGTCCGATAGCTCCTCTGGCGGCGAAACGGCCGACATTTCCCGCACAACGGATGCGGCGGACCAGCCGGTGCTGGAAGCCAGGTCCCGCCAAATCGGCCGCCTGCGCGCCGATCCAATGGACGCGCCGAAAACCGCGCCGCCGCCACAGCCGATGCCGCCAGTCGGAAGTTCCACCGCGCCCTTGGTGGTAGGCTGGATCCTGGTCATCGGTTTGCTAGCGGCCGCCATTGCTGGCGGCTGGTACTTTCGGGACTCCATCGTTGCGGCAATCCCAGAGGCCTCACGCCTTTACGCTCTTGTCGGGATAGACGTGCAGCCGGACAAGGCGCAAAGCCTGGAGATCGAGGATCTGGCCTGGAGGGAAGAGACCCTAGAGGGCGAGCCCACTTTGGTAGTGAGCGGTGTCCTGCGGAATGTCACCGGCTCCACCCGGCCGATCCCCACCTTGATCGCCCGCGTGCTGGGGCCGGACGGGGTAGAGATCACGCAGTGGCGCTTCCGCGTTGGGGTCTTGTCGCTCCCACCAGCGGGCACGCGCAGCTTCGAAACGCGCCGGCCTTACCCGAACCGGCGCGGCGCGCTGACCGTCGAGGTGATGGTGCAAGAGACGCAGTTGTAGCGCAGGAAGGTGTCATCGTCGGGGAGGGGCGTGATCCATGAGCATGCGTGTATTGGCGATGGCCGGTGCCGTCCTTGTGTTCGGCTCAACGACCACCTTGCTTGCCGAGGAGCCAGCACCGGCCCTCTATGCCTGCCCTGACGGTGTCAGCCTGCGAGCTGACTTCTCCGGCGATCAGGTCACTGTCACGCTCTCCGGCAGCCTGACGGCTGAGCCGGCAGCCTCTGGCATGCGCTACGAAGGCGCGCTTGGCCTCCTGCAGGGCAAGGGGGATCAGCTGGACTGGAGCAGTGCAGCTGAGCTTGCCGACTGCGTGCTGGTTCCCGGCGGCGCGGCCTTGGCCGGAAGACGCTGGGAGCTGGTGCAGTTTCAGTCTCTGGACGCGGCTACCGGGACCCAGGTGCTGGAGGACCCTGGCCGCCATACGCTGCAGTTCGACGCCCATGGCGCCGTCTTCGTGCGGTTCGACTGCAACGTCGGTCGTGGCGGATGGGAGGCCAAGCCCTCCGGGTCCAGCGGTGGGTCGCTGATGATCGATCGGGTCGCCACCACCCTCGCGCTCTGTCAGGACGATCCCTTTCCGAGACTGGCGGAGCATCTGGGAGACATCCGTGGCTACAGGCTGAGCGATGGGCAGCTCCACCTCTCCCTCGTCGCCGATGGCGGTATCCTCTCCTTCCGGCCCGGGCTCTAGCCAGGGCAAAGCCTTCGGCCTCTCGGACTCTGTCAGGTTTCTGCTCTACCCGGTCAAACGCGCCGGCGGCGGCATCTCTCAGCACGCCGCCTGTCCGAGATCGGCCTGCGCCCGGGCATCCCCATGCGGATTGAAGGCTTCTCGTTAAACGAGTGATCGAACTCTCTTGACACCGAATAGCTGCTGTTGCGTAATGCGCGAAGTGGGGGCACGGAATGACGCAATGGTTGCATCTTGGGGAGAGCGTCGTGTCGAAGCCAAACTCCCTATGGCTGATGTCTTTGGGGCTGCTCCTCACCGCACTGCTGGTGAGCGGCTGTTCCCACCGGATCGCGCCGCCCTATGAGACCTACTTTCTGCAGAACTTGGAGGCTCTGAAGGTGGCTCGACACGCTGAACGTGACAAGGCAAACGGGGGCTTCGCAGGAGTCCTCATCATTTCGGACATGACGGCCTATGAGGAGAGGCTGCGCGCCGAACGCCTGGCAGCTGCAATCCCAGCAGCAGAGCGCTTCGCCGCCGAGGTCACGGCGCGCGGGTTCCAAGCGGAGGAAGCCCTTGCCCATCTCGCGTACTACAGCTTCGACTGCGCATCTGACGCCTCGATAACCTGCCGCTCCGACCAGACCTTCTATCCACCGACGAAGTCACCGCTGGGAACCTACGGCGTCGATCCCGCCTACTGCCTGACCTGGGTCGCCCGCCAGGAAGGCGCGTCGCGCGATCCGGTTGCGATCACTGTCTTTGTGGAGGAGGCCGCGTGCCGGTGACTGAGATTCCGAGATCCAACAGCAGTTCATATCAGCTAGAACTCGCGGTGACAAAACGAATAAGAGGTGCTATCTACTATATCCTCCTAGCGGCTGTCTTACTTTCTTTATATGGCTGTTTCAGAAAAATCTATGACTACGATATCGCTTACACAATGGCACTGTTGGATCTTCAGCGCTTTACATTCGATGAAGAAACGCAGGTACCCAACCTGACACGTGGAGATCCCCGCATAGAGCGTGTGCAGGCTGGAAAGACTGTTGTTGATGACATGGTGGAAGAGTTACTGAGGAAGTCTCTTTCTGACGACGACATACGTAACAGTCTTGAGAAGAGAGGGTTTACTTGCGTCAATCGCCCGCGAGTTGAGTGCATAGCGCTGCGTCCCTACTTCGGAGTTCCACTGCCTCCAACTGGCGAACTAGGGCTAGACCCGCTCTATTGTCTGGAATGGACGATCGCAGGGCGCATAAGCCCTGCTGGAACTGGCGGGCTGTCTGGCTCGGTGAAGGAGTCTCCTTGCCCGCCAGGATAGACACACTGACTGTTTGACCGATTCACAGGGCTGGTACGGGATGACACGCGTCTGATCCAGAATAGGATTTCGGTGCGATGGAGAAGGTGAACCAAGATGCTGGCTGGGTAGAGCAAACCTTGTTTGGTAATCCTAAAGGCAGCACCCTGCTAAACGCTGCCAGCACATCCTCTTTTTCGTGTTCTATCGTACACGCTTGACACCTTTAAGAGAAGGTGGGTATGCAGAAAATGCAAGCTGAGATAAGTGAGCATCGCTTACAAAAGCTAACTAGGGACGACACGCTAAACCATGTATCGTCCTTCTCTTTCTGTCTTCACAGCGGATCAGTGGTGACGAGCAAACAGTTCGGTTAACAGGAACCCCAACCATAACCTAGCGAGCTTTGCAGCTTTAGCCGACGAGGCAGCCTTGATGCGTTACTGGAGAACAACGTGCATCCTACTGTTCCTTTTGATTGTTTCTGGCTGTACACATAGGACGTTCTACAGCTACGAGCGATCTTACGCTCTTAACCTTCGAGACATTGGATCTAAGGAACTCTCTGTCTTTTGGGCCAACACCAACATGAGTCCCGAAGAACGGGCAGAACAGCGCTTAAGCGCGGCGCAGCCCGCTATTGCTGACTACGCTCGCTCGGTCACGGAGCGAGAACTGAGCCGGGCTGACGCACGAGCCTTCCTAGAATCACAAGCATTCGACTGCGAGAGCGTTCCCCATTTGTCGTGTCGGGCTGATAGACCCTACTACCCCGCATCCTTCTCACCATGGGGCACCCTCGGACGCGACCCAACGCATTGCTTTGCTTGGATTGTTAGGGAGACATCACCCTATGATGAGCCTGCAGCCTTCAGCGGCTTTGTTGAAGAAATAGAGTGTTAGACTAGATAAACAGGCAAAAAAGCAACCAGAATCATTCCCCTTTTTTATTCCAATTTTGACTGAAATCATCTTTTTTACAGCACTGCACTAAAACAACTTTACAGTGTCTCATGAGACTCACGAACAGGCTTCCATATGATCCTATTGGTTCCGCCTGCATGCACCCGATCCTGTTTATGAACGTCAGTAAATCTACAACTGACCCCTATATCGCCGTGTGAACTCGGTGAACTTCTGTGATAGCTGATTGATCCCATTCATTACTTTATAGAAGAACCCCTTAGTCATTAACGAAACTCAAGTTCTCTACGTTCTCTCTTCGGAAAGAACACTCATTTTGGTTCCACCTATCCCTGCACCCAAAAAAAGGAGAAGAGCATGTCGGATGTACAAAGAAGGCGCGGATGGAAGTTGGTATCTGGGCAGAAAAGCGTTCCGAAAACCTTTGGAGTAGGCAAGCACAATTACATTATGTTGGTAGACCCAAGGGGCCGGGTGCGGGAAGAGATACACGGACACCCGACTGATTGGATTCTCGGCGGGCCCATGGGCGTCACGGTTGAAGAGGTTACCTACACAGACGGCGTTAGAGATCGCTTGTCAGTCGGGGGGCCTGGTGAAGAAGACCGTTCTACATGGGTTGAACTTCCACCTATCAAGGGCCTTACCGTAGAACAGACTTGGAAACGTCTCGCTCGCACTGCAGCCAAGTATGATAGAAAATACGAGTATCGCGTTCTTCCAAGCGGATCGCCACAACGCCTTGGTAGTACTGAGCAGCAATTCTACGAGTCTCAGCCAACCTACAACAGCAACTCACTCTGGCGAACTATTTTGGAAGACAACGGCTACGACTTCAAACTGTATCACCCCAAAGAGAGTCTCTTCAGTTTCTCACCTGGCGATGGTTATCGTCTGGGCGACGACAAGCCGCCGCGATCCGGCGCAACTCTGCTCACCCGCCCCATGGAAACACGTCGCTAACGGCTCGCTAAGAAATCTTCCCGTGGCAGTGCTTGTACTTCTTGCCGCTGCCGCAGGGGCAAGGGGCGTTGCGGGCGACTTTGCCCCAGGTGCTGGGGTCGTTGGGGTCTAAGGCCACCGCTGGCGCGTTGCGGACTGGGCTGCGCTGCGGCGGTGGGGCGGGCTCCGGCGGGCTCTGCAGGCCCAGCGGGTCGTTGCCGTAACCGGCGGCTTCTGCGCCCACCAGGGCCGGGTCGCGGCGGGTTTCCTGGATCTTCTCTTCTTGCGGCATCTCGCCAGCGTTGATGGCCTCCGGCGGCGGCACCTCTTGGGCCTGGATCTCCACCATGGAGAGGATCTGCGTCACCTCCTGGCGCACCTCGACCAGCATGCTCTCAAAGAGCTCGAAGGCCTCGCGCTTGTACTCGATCAAGGGATCGCGCTGGGCATAGGCACGCAGCGAGATGCCGTGGCGCAGATGGTCGAGCGAGAGCAGATGGTCCTTCCACTGCTTGTCGACCACGGCCAAGAGCACCTCACGCTCTAGCGCGCGCATGATGGCCGGCGTGAAGCGGGCGGTGCGCTCGGCCATCAGGCGCTCGTGCGCCTCGGTGATGCGCTCCTCGATCTCCTCGTCGGCAATACCCTCTTCCTCCGCCCAGGTCGTGAGCGGCAGGTCCAGGTGGAGCAGGCGCCGGCACTCCTCGTGCAAGGTGCCGATCTCCCACTGTTCGGCGAAGGCGCCCTTGGGGATGCAGGTGGCGACCAGGTCGGCGATGACGGTCTCGCGCATCTCCTTGATGGTGTCGTGCACGTCTTCGCTGCGCATGAGGTCGACGCGCTGCTCGAAGACCACCTTACGCTGGTCGTTCATCACGTCGTCGAACTGCAGCAGGTTCTTGCGGATCTCGTAGTTGCGCGCCTCGACCTTCTGCTGCGCCTTGGCCAGTGCCTTGTTGACCCAGGGGTGGACGATGGCCTCGCCCTCCTTCAGGCCCAGGCGCTGCAGCATGCCGTCCAGCCGCTCAGAGCCGAAGATGCGCATCAGGTCGTCTTGCAGGGAGAGGTAGAAGAGCGATCCGCCGGGATCGCCCTGACGACCGGAGCGGCCGCGCAGCTGGTTGTCGATGCGCCGGCTCTCGTGCCGCTCGGTACCCAGCACGAAGAGGCCGCCGGCCTTCAGCACGATCTCGCGGTTGGCCTCCACCTCGGCCCGGATCTCGGCCTCGCGGGCCGTCCGCGCGGCTTCCTCCTCGATCTCCGCCAGCTCTTGGCCGACGCGCATCTCGACGTTGCCGCCCAGCTGGATGTCGGTGCCGCGGCCGGCCATGTTGGTGGCGATGGTGACCGCCCCCGGCGCGCCGGCCTGGGCGATGATCATGGCTTCCTGCTGGTGATAGCGGGCGTTCAGGACGTTGTGCGGGACCTTGTCCTTCTTCAGACGCCGGCTCAGAATCTCGGACTTCTCGATGGAGACGGTGCCGACCAGGACCGGCTGCTTGCGTTCGATGCAGTCCTTGATCTTGGCAACGATGGCGTCTTCCTTCTCCTCGACCGTGCGGTAGACCTCGTCATCCTGGTCCACGCGCTTCACCGCCACGTTGGTCGGCATCTCGGCGACTTCCAGCTTGTAGATGTCCTGGAACTCGCCGGCCTCGGTCATCGCCGTGCCGGTCATGCCGGCGAGCTTGGGGTAGAGGCGGAAGTAGTTCTGAAAGGTGATCGAGGCCAGGGTCTGGTTTTCCTGCTGGATCTCGGCCCTTTCCTTGGCCTCCAGCGCCTGGTGCAGGCCATCGGAGAAACGCCGGCCCTCCATCATGCGGCCGGTGAACTCGTCGATGATGATGACCTTGTTGTCCTTCACGATGTAGTCACGGTCGCGCTCGAACATTTTATGCGCGCGCAGGGCCACGTTGATGTGATGGACCAGGTTGATGTTGTTGACGTCGTAGAGGGAGCCTTCCTTCATCAGCCCGCTTTCGGCCAAGAGCTCTTCGACCCGCTGGTTGCCCTCTTCCGTCAGGGTGATGGTTTTCTGCTTCTCGTCCGACTCGTAGTGCTCCGGCTCCAGCTTCGGGATGATGGCGTCGATGCGCTGGTAGAGTTCTGAGGAGTCCGAGGCCGGCCCGGAGATGATCAGCGGCGTGCGCGCCTCGTCGATCAGGATCGAGTCCACCTCGTCCACGATGGCGAAGTTGAAGTCGCGCTGCACCAGCTGGGTCAGCTGGCGCTTCATGTTATCGCGCAGATAGTCGAAGCCGAACTCGTTGTTGGTGCCATAGGTGATGTCGGCGCCGTAAGCATCGCGCCGGGCGTTCTCGTCGATGCCAGGTACGATGCAGCCGACGCTGAGGCCTAGGAAGTTATAGATCTGGCCCATCCACTGGCTGTCGCGCCGGGCCAGGTAGTCGTTCACGGTGACGACGTGGACGCCCTTGCCTTCCAAAGCGTTGAGATACACCGCCAAGGTCGCGACCAAGGTCTTACCTTCACCGGTCTTCATCTCGGCGATCATGCCGCGATGCAGGACGACGCCGCCCATGATCTGCACGTCGTAGTGCCGCTGGCCCAGGGTGCGCTTAGCGGCCTCGCGCACGGTGGCGAAGGCCTCCGGCAGCAGGCTGTCCAGCTTGGCGCCCTCTGCCAAGCGCGCACGAAAGGCCTCGGTCTGGGCAGCGAGCTCGGCGTCGCTCAGCCCCTGCATCTTGGATTCCAGCGCGTTCACCGCCTGGACCTCGCGGTTCAGGCCCTTGACGGTACGGTCGTTCGCGGACCCGAAGAGCCGCTTGGCGATCTTGCCCAGCATAATTGGTGGTTGGCCTCGAGGGTCTGTTGGTCAAAAGCGGGCCGGGACCAGATGCCGGCTGCAGCGCGTCAAACGCACCAGCGGCGGGGACAAAAGAAAGCGGTCCGGCAGACGTCAGGTAGATAAGCGGGGCTGGGGGCAGTGTCAATTCGACAGCCGCTCCCGCCCGCTGCTCCGGCCTGACCCTGCGCCCGTCACGCAAAGCGTCTGGTACTGACCGGACAGTCTCCCCATGTTACGAACCGTAACACTCGGGGTGGGGCTCTCCTTGGCAGCTCCGGAACGGCCTTCGCATTTGTCATGCGAAGGCCACAATCCGGCTCCAGCACTGCCATCTCAGCCCGTCCCTTTTGGATCACGCGTCTGGAAAGTCATGTCTGGGATGAGTTTAGCCGTCGCGCTCAGCCGCGCCCGCTGTGCGATAGCAGTGGCTGCGGTGGCGACGCTGCTGTCGATGCCGACAGCCGCGCAAGAGCCGCTGCCGCCGGCCCTGCAGGCTCTGCTGCGGACTGACAATCCCGTCGTTGGTACTGTCGGTGCGACCCAGATCCGCTGGAACGACGTGATCTACTCCGCCGCCGCTTTGCCGCCGGAGCAGCAGGCCCAGGTGGGGCCGCTCTTCTCCATCCTCCTGTCGCGTCTGGTCGATCGCCAGCTGCTCTCCGACGCCGCCCGCCAGCAGGGCTATGCCGGCCGGCCGGAGATCCGCGAGGCGGTCCGCCGCTATGAGGCCGACCTGATCCGCGATTCCTATGTCGAGGACTACCTGGCCGGCGTGGTGACGCCCCAGGCGGTGGAGACCCGCGTGCGCGCCCTCTCCGACGGCACGGTACGCGGCGATGTGCAAAGGCGGATAGAGGTGCGTGAAGAGATGTCCCGCCTTGCCTTGGATCGCTTGCTGGCGCAGCTTCGCGAAGGCACTCCGATCCAGATCTATCCCACCCGCTAGGGCCGGATCGGCGCAAAGCGGCCCCCCCTCTTGGAGATTTTTTGACCGGTGCAGCTTCCTCTTTCTCCCTTGGCGCCCAGCGATGCGGCGAAGCTCTTGCCGGTGCCCGGCGTGCGGCTGGCCTCAGCCGCCAGCGGCTATCGCTACAAGGGCCGTCCTGACCTCTTGTTGATGACCTTCGAGGCGGGCAGCCAGGCCGCCGGCGTCTTCACCCGCTCGCTCACCGCCGGCGCGCCGGTGCTCTGGTCGCGCGAGGCGCTGGCCTCCGGCGGTGGCGCCATCTCTGCCCTGATCGTCAACGCCGGCACCGCCAACGCCTTCACCGGTCAGCGCGGGGCGGATGCCGTGCTGGCCTTGAGCGCCGCCTTGGCGGAACTCTGCGAGTGCCCGAAGAACCAGATCCTGCAGGCCTCGACCGGCGTCATCGGCGAGCCTTTGGAGGCCGAGCGGCTCTTGCCCTATCTCTCCGGCCTGGCGGCAGGCCAGTCGCACACGGCGCAAGCCTGGCAGATGGCGGCCGAGGCGATTCGCACCACCGATACCTTCCCGAAAGCAGCCAGCCGCCAGGTCGAGATCGCGGGCACCACCGTCACTCTGACCGGTATCGCCAAGGGCAGCGGCATGATCGCGCCGGATTTGGCGACCATGCTGGCCTTCGTCGCTACCGACGCGAAGATCGAGCCGGCACTGCTGTCCACGCTGCTGAGCGAGGGCTGCGACCAGAGCTTCAACGCCATCACCGTCGACAGCGATACCTCGACCAGCGACAGCCTGGTGCTGATCGCCAGCGGTATGGCCGACCACCCGCCCTTGAGTAAGGCCGACGACCCGGAGGTGGGGCCCTTCCGCACGGCCCTGAACGAGCTGCTGCTGGAGTTGGCCCTGCTGGTGGTGCGCGACGGCGAAGGGGCGGAGAAGCTGATCGCGATCAGCGTCGCTGGCGCGGCCGACAATGCAGCAGCCCGCCGGATCGGGCTTTCGGTCGCCAACTCACCACTGGTGAAAACGGCGATTGCCGGGTCGGATGCAAACTGGGGCCGCATCGTCATGGCCGTGGGTAAGGCGGGCGAGGCTGCCGACCGCGACCGCATGGCCGTCAGCATCGGCGGCATCGCCGTGGCCCGCGATGGAGAGCGCGTCGCCGACTATGACGAGGCACCGGTGGCCGCCCACATGCAGGGCCGCGAGATCGAGATCGCCATCGATGTTGGTGTCGGCGAGGGCCAGGCGCGGGTCTGGACCTGCGATCTGACCCACGGCTACATCGACATCAACGCGGACTACCGGAGCTAAGGCAGCCGGTCATGAGCCTTGCTGAACGCGATGGCTGTTGGCAGCCGGACAAGGAAGGCGGACCTGTCCGTATCGTCCTGGTCGCAGCCTGCGCCTTGATCGATAGCGACGGCCGGGTGCTCTTAGCGCAGCGCCCGGACGGCAAGGCTATGGCCGGCTTGTGGGAGTTTCCCGGCGGCAAGGTCGATCCCGGTGAGACACCGGAGGCTGCCCTGGTCCGCGAGCTGCGCGAGGAGCTGGCAATCGACACCGCGCAGAGCTGCCTGGCGCCGCTCACCTTCGCCTCGCACAGTTATGCCGACTTTCACCTGCTGATGCCGCTCTTTGTCTGCCGAGTCTGGCAGGGTCAGCCGCAAGGCCGGGAAGGTCAGGCCCTCGCCTGGGTGCGCAAGCAGGCCCTGCGCGACTATCCCCTGCCGCCGGCGGACGTGCCGCTGGTCGGCCTCCTCATGGATTGGCTTTAGGGCAGGCAGGTGACCCAGTCCCGAGAGGCCCAGGAAAGAGACCTCCCCAAGGAGGCAGGAGCGTGAGCGACCAAGCCGACATCGACGACCTGCTCTCTGGCCGGTCGGGTGCCTGGCGGGCCTTTGTCGAGCGCTATGCGCCGGTCATCTATGCCGCCGTGCGCAAGCGCCTGGTCTCGGCCGGGCGCGAGGGCGACGTCGAGGATGTGGCGCAAGAGGTCTTCGTGAAGCTCTGCGCGCGGGACTTCACCTTGCTTCGGCGTTTCGACCCTGAGAAGGCGCGGCTCACCACCTGGCTCACGGTCATCGCCAGTTCCACCAGCATCGACCATCTGCGCCGCACCGCGCGCAAGATGACCTCCATCGACGATGTCGGCGAACAGCATCTCTCCATCCCCTCTAAGGAGCCGGCCTGGGTCACCATTCCCGAAGGCCTGCTGTCGCCGCGCCAGGCGCTGGTGATTCAGCTGCTCTATCAACACGACATGACCGCGACGGAGGTCGGCGAGAAACTGGGTATCGATGCTCAGACCGTGCGTTCTATGCATCACAAGGCGCTGCAGCGACTGCGCGCGCGCCTCGCAGACGAAGGGAAATAGGACACTTCGTGCCAGTCCCAGGACCACTTTGTCCTTTTGGCCACAGGCAGGAGGAAAAAAAGAAACAGGGGGCTCTTCACCCTCTCGCCAGGGATGACGCCCAAGACACCTTCGTACAAAACTGCGAGCACGCGCGGCAGGTGATATACCACCGGATACATTTGGGACGGGATGTACCACTGGGGACCCGCTGCGCAGCATAGGGGCATGGACTTGGGGCGAGAGTAAGGCACGTGGGTAAGGACAAGCAGACGGCCGCAGAGGCCTTAGACTTGGATCGCGGGCTGATCAGCCAGGCCACCGCGACCTGGCAAACGCGCGGCGCCGAGATTGCTGGATCCGATCTGCTGGCAGTCTCTGCTTACCTTGACGGCAAGGCCGCGCCGGAGCTTGCATCCAATCTGGAACAGCGCCTGGCCGCCTCAGAAGAGCTGCGGCAGATCTGGCTTGACGCCGGCGACGCGCAAGGCCTGCGCGAGACAGTACCCCCGCAGGTCCTGGAGCGCGCGGCTAAGCTGGCTGAGCCGGCTGGACCGGCGCCTGCACCCTCAATCGGCCTCTGGGATCGCCTGCTGGGCGCCCTTGCCAGTGAACCCCGCCTGGGAACTTTTGGCTGGAGCGCTGCGGCCCTGCTGTTCCTTGCTGTGATGTTCGGCGGCTTCGAGCTCGGCCAGCAAGGCTATGCGCCGCAGTCGCCCTCCATCGCGCTGACGGCCACGCTCACCGACCTGCCTTTTGAGCCAGAGCCGGCTTTCTAGCATGGCGGCGGCACCGGCCAGCAGCGGGAAGAAGCGGCCCAGTTTCTTGTGGATTTTGCTGGCGCTCTCCTTGGCGCTCAACGTTTCGCTGATCGTCGGTGCGCTCATCGGGTCGGACGAGGATGCGCCGCTGCGCGGCAACGCGCTGATCACTCAACTGGGGGAGCGTTTGAGCCTGAGCGACGCGCAGCAGATGGAGCTGCTCTCCATCCGCAACTCGGTGGTCGACCGCTTCCGCGCCCATGAAACGCAAGGCAAAGACTGGGGCGCCATGCTGGCCTCCGTGCTGAAGGAGCCGAACTTCAACGGCGGCGATCTGAAACTGGGGTTGGTGGAACGCGATACAGGCCGGATCGACTTCTTCATCTCGATCATTTCGCGGCTCTACGACTTCACCCACGGCCTGCAGCCCGCAGCGCGGGAGGCCTTTCTGCAAGAGCTGGAGACCGACAACAGTTTCTTGCGCCGGCTCTTCAGCCCGGATCCTCAGGTGCAGACGGCGCAGAGCGGCTAGGCAGCCAGCCTCTCTTTCCCTTTCTGCCATCCTGCCCTATCACAAGACCTCTTGGTGCCGGCAGAGCCGCTGTCGGTGCCGCCGATCAGCACGAGAGCAGCAGACGAGATGACTGACGAGAGAGCGCTGGCCGAGGCCGCGCGTGCCTGGCCCTTCGAAGAGGCCCGCAAGCTGGTGGACCGCTATGCCAAGGCGCCGCCGGCCAAAGGCTATGTGCTCTTCGAGACCGGTTATGGCCCCTCGGGCCTGCCGCACATCGGCACCTTTGGCGAGGTTGTAAGGACCTCCATGGTGCGCCGGGCCTTTCAAAGCCTCTCCGACATTCCCACCCGGCTTTTCTGCTTCTCCGACGACATGGACGGCCTGCGCAAGGTGCCGGACAACGTGCCGAACCAGGAGCTCTTGGCCGCCAATCTGGGTAAGCCCCTGACCCGGGTGCCCGATCCCTTCGGCACGCATGACTCCTTCGGCGCGCACAACAATGCCCGCCTCAAGGCCTTTCTCGACGACTTCGGCTTCGAGTATGAATTCCAGTCCTCGACCGACTGGTACTTTTCCGGCCGCTTCGACCAGGCGCTGCGCGCTGTGCTGACAGCCTATGACAAGGTCATGGCCATCATGCTGCCCAGCCTCGGGCCGGAACGGCAGGCGACCTACAGCCCCTTCTTGCCGATCTCGCCCAAGACCGGCCGCGTGCTGCAGGTGCCGCTCGAAGAAACGCGTCCCGACAGCGGCACCATCGTCTTCCGCGACGAGGATGGCAGCCTGACCGAGCTGCCGGTGACCGGTGGGCACTGCAAGCTGCAATGGAAGCCTGACTGGGGCATGCGCTGGTACGCGCTAGGTGTCGACTACGAGATGTCGGGCAAGGACCTGATCGACAGCGTGAAGCTGGCCAGCGCCATCGTGCGCGCGCTGGACGCCACGCCGCCGGAGGGCTTCAACTACGAGCTCTTCCTGGACCAGGAGGGCCGCAAGATCTCCAAGTCCAAAGGCAACGGCCTCTCGGTGGAGGAGTGGCTGGCTTATGGCCCGCCGGAGAGCCTGTCGCTCTTCATGTACGGCAAGCCGCGGGCAGCCAAGCGCCTGACCTTCGACGTCATTCCGCGCGCGGTCGACGACTACATCTCCCAGATCCAGGCCTTCCTGGGACAAGAGCCGGCTAAGGAGCTGGAGAACCCGGTCTGGCACATTCATGCGAGCCAACCGCCGGCGGAAAGCTCGCCGATCAGCTACAGCCTGCTGCTGAACCTGGCCAACGTCTGCAATGCGGAGGCTCCGGAGATCCTCTGGGGCTTCATCTCGCGCTATCAGCCGGATGCGGAGCCTAGCCGTTACCCCTTCCTGGACAGCCTGGTCGGCTGCGCCGTGCGCTACTATCAGGACCGGGTGAAGCCAGCGAAGTCCTACCGCCAACCGACGGCGATGGAACGCGAGGCTCTGGCCGATCTCTTGTCCGCCCTGGAGGGCCTGGACGAGGGCGCCACTGCCGAGGCGATCCAAGAGCAGGTCTACGAGGTCGGCAAGCGCCACCCCTTCGCCGACCTCCGGGCCTGGTTCAAGGCGCTCTACGAGATCCTCTTGGGTCAGCAGCAGGGGCCGCGCCTGGGCTCCTTCTTCGCGCTCTACGGCCTGGCGGAAAGCCGTGCGCTGATCGCCAAGGCGTTGGAGCCGGCAGTGGCCGAGGCCTGAGGGACGGGCCGTGGCAGCCACGCCCCTCCGCCTGGCGATCGTCGGCGTCGGCAAGATCGTGCGAGACCAGCACCTGCCGGTGCTGGCCGCCAGTCCGGACTTCACCCTGGTCGCCGCAGCCAGCCGTAATGCCACGGTGGACGGCATCCCTTGCTTCAAGACCCTGGAGGCACTGCTGGCCGAGGGGCCCGAGGTCGATGCCGTCTCGCTCTGCATGCCCCCGCAAGCCCGCTTCTCTGCCGCTTTGACGGCTATCTCTGCCGGCAAGGCGGTACTTCTAGAGAAGCCACCCGGCGCAAGCCTGAGCGAGGTGGATCTGCTGCGCCAAGCTGCCGAGACCGCTGGGGTCACGCTCAACGCCTCTTGGCATTCGCGCCACGCCGCCGAGGTCGCGCGGGCCAAGCAGATCCTGGCCGCGCGCCGCCTGCTGTCGGTCACCATCGACTGGAAGGAGGACGTACGCCGCTGGCACCCGGGCCAGGAGTGGATCTGGGAGCCCGGCGGCCTGGGCGTCTTCGACCCCGGTATCAACGCACTGTCAATCTTGACTGAGATCCTGCCCCGGTCCCTGCGCCTGATCGCCAGCCGCTTGACGGTCCCGGCCAATCGCCAAGCGCCCATCACCGCCGATCTGCAGATGGAAGACGATAGCGGCCTACCGGTCACCGCAGCCTTCGACTGGCGCCAAACCGGGCCGCAAACCTGGCAGATCGCAGTCGAGACGGAAGAAGGCCCCCTGGTTCTGGAGGAAGGCGGCAGCCGCCTGGACCTGGATGGCGTCCAAGGCCTGGCCCAAGCGAATGAAGAGTATGCCGGGGTCTACCAGCACTTCGCCGACCTTGTCCGCGCGGGCAAGAGCGATCTGGACATCGCACCACAGCGCCTGGTGGCCGATGCCTTCCTGCTCGGTCAACGCCAGGAGACCGGCGCCTTTCATTTCTGATAGCACTGCAGAGATGACGAGCGACGGACAATGACGGTCTGGCAAGAGATCGCTGAGAAGAAGGCTGCCTTGGATCGGCTGCGGCCGCTGACGCCGCGCTCCTTGGCTGCCCTGGACGCTTGGTACGATGTTGAGCTGACCTACACATCGAATGCGCTGGAAGGCAACACGCTGACCCGCAGCGAGACCGCGCTGGTGCTGGAAAAGGGTCTGACAGTCCGTGGCAAGCGCCTCTCAGACCACTTGGAGATCGTCGACCACAAGGAGGCTCTAGACTACGTTCGTTTGCTGGCCGCCCAGGACGGGCCGATCCGGGAGGGCGACGTCAAGGCGATCCACGCACTGGTGCTCGCCCGCTCGAACAAGGAGGAAGCTGGCCGCTACAGCCGCTATCAACGCTTCATCCAAGGGTCGAACGTGCAATTTCCGCCGCCACTCGAGGTGCCGGCACTGATGGAGGCCTTTGGCCAGTGGCTGGCCGGCCTTGATCTATCACCACAGAATGCCTTCGAGGCGCATGCAAGGCTGGTGTCGATCCACCCCTTCACCGACGGCAACGGACGCACCGCGCGGCTCTTTATGAACCTGCTGTTGATCAAGGGCGGTTATCCGCCGGTGGTGATCCTGCCGGAAGACAAGCCCGACTACATCGACGCGCTGGAAAGCCGCCAGAGCGGTGGCGATGGGGCGGCCTTCGACGCCTTCATGGCACGCCGTCTCAGCGCCAGCCTGGACGCCTATCTGCGAACTGCTAGCAACGAGCTTGCGGCCAGGACTGGCGCCGAGGGGCAGCAAGACCCCTAGCTCAAGCAGGCTGCACCTTCGGCGGACCCTCGCCCTCGACGACGCGCCATTGCCGGTCGTTGCCCTGCGCCAGCCGCAGCTGCTCGTCCGGGCGGAAGCGGCCCTTGATCCAGGCGCGTGACTGGATGGCGATGCGGCCAGGGTCCAGGTCTAGGAGGTGATAGGCGTTGGCTTGACCGCGCAGACGGGTGGAGGTCGCGGTGCCAGCCTGGACGACGAAGAGACGGCTGCCGTCTTCGTCTATGTCCAATTGGCCGTGATAGCTGCGGTGCAGGTGGCCGGCGAGGATCAGGTCCACCTGAGCCTTGTGCAGCGCCTTGGTTGCCATCTCATGCCGGCCGACCAGGCCTTGCGTGACCTCCTCCATGCCATCCAGCTTCAGGAAAGGATGGTGGGCGACCAGGATGCGGTGCGTGCTCTCCTCCGGCGGGCCGAGCTGGCGGGCGGCAGCCTCCATCTGCTCGACCGACACCCGGCCATCGGCCCAGTTGAAAGTGCTGCCGACCCGCCGGGCGGAGTTGACACCGACCACCACCACGCCCTGGTGGCGCCAGACCGGCATCAGGCTGGACATGATCCAGCGTTTATAGCGGCGATAGGGCCCGACAAAGCGCGCCACCAAATCGTAGGCCGGGATGTCGTGGTTGCCCGGCACCGCCAGCCAATCGCAGGGAAGGTGATCGAGAAAGCTCCGCGCTGCCTCGAACTCCGAACGGCGTGCGCGCTGCGTCAAGTCACCGGAGACGATGGCCAGATCCGGTTTGGCGGCGCGCAGGTCCTGCAGCAGGCCTTGCAGCGGCGCCTGGTCGATGCGCCCGAAGTGCAGGTCGGAAAGGTGAGCCAGGCGAACGATGATGGCTAACCCCCGATCATGGTGAGTGCCTTGGGCCTGACCTGGAAGCGCAAAGGTGTGCGCAGCAGCAGCAGTTCGCCGTCCAGCGAGGCATAGACCCGCGGCCGGCGCGTTGTGATCTCGATCACGCCAGCCTGTCCGATGAGATAACCGTCGGTCAGGGAGTTGCCAGGGCCCAACGTATTGGGCGGATCGCTGTCCGGCGCGCCGAAGAGTTCCGGGAAGCGATAGACCGCGAGCTTTCCGCCAGCCAGATCCGGCCGTGCGAAGGGATTGTCGAGCGCGCCCGTGATGCGGTTCACCGCGACGGTCAGCATGGTGGTGTGGACCGTCCGTGTCTCTGCAGAGTCCCCTTCCGGCTCAAAGGCGATGCGGTAGCGGCGCCGTCGGCTCTGCAACAGCCGCCGGCCCGCACGCCAGAGGATCTTTAGCCAGCTCCAAGGATTGAAGCGGCTGCGCACGCGCTCACGCGCGCGAACCGTCGCGTTGACCTTGCTGATCATCGCCTTCACCAGGAAGATCTCACCCTGCAGGGTGCCAACGTCGACCGGCTGCCGGCGGTCTTGGATGATGCCCTCTGCAATGGTCCGGGCTGCTTCCTCCAGGTCTTGAGGGATGCGCAGGTCCTTGGAGAGAAGATTCAAGGTGCCAAGCGGCAGGATCGCCAGGGTCATCTCACTGCCCAGCAGCAGCTCCGCCGCCGTTCGCAGCGTACCGTCACCACCGCCCACGGCCACCACATCGAAGCCAACGTCCCGCGCCTCGCAGACAGCCGCTGCGAGGTCCTGCGGAGCGACGAAGGTGATGCGATAGTCCAGGCTTGCCTGGGCCAGGCCCGCCCGCACGGCGCGTTCAGCCTGCAGCTCGCCCAGGGTCAAAACGGTCCCGGCCCGGCGGTTGATGATGACCTGCAGGCGTTTCATCGCACTCCTCAACGAGGGTCCAGCGGCAAGGGCTCCCAGAAGGCTGGCCGGACCAGCAATGGCCGCTTTAGGCCGTGACCGGCTGTGCCTCTACCTGCCGCTCCTGGCGCGGCGTCTTGGCATAGTATTCGCGGTAGCACTTGGAGAAGTGCGAGGCGGAAACGAAGCCGCAGGCGAGCGCCACATCCAAGACCGACATGGAGGTCTGCATCAGCAGCGAGCGAGCCTTCTGCAGACGGAGCTCTAGGTAGTAGCGCGTCGGCGTGCGGCCCAGGTACTTGCGGAAGAGGCGCTCCAGCTGCCGGGTCGATAAGCCGGTTCGCTTGGCCAAGTCGCTGCGCAGCAAAGGCTCCTCCAGCGAGGCCTCCATCAGCTCGATCACCTTCAGGAGCTTGGGATGCGAAACGCCGACCCGGGCGCGCAAGGCCATGCGCTGGGGGTCGTGGCGATCGCGGATACGCTCGTGAATGAACTGCTCGGCCACCGCGGTTGCCAGGTCGCGGCCGTGATCGGCAGCGACCAGGGAGAGCACCAGGTCGATCGCCGCCGTGCCGCCGGAGCAGGTGAAGCGGTTGCGGTCGATCTCGAAGAGCTCGTCGGTCACGTCCAGATCAGGAAAGGCCTCCTGAAAGCCGGCGATGTGTTCCCAGTGGATGGTACAGCGATAGCCGTCCAAGAGGCCGGCGCGCGCCAAGACGTAGCTGCCGGTCGAAAGCGCCCCCAGACGGCAGCCTTGGCGCGCCAGCCGGCGCAGTACCGCCATCAGCGGCTTGTCGCAATAGTTCTGCGGGTGTAGTCCGGCAATGACCACCAGCACATCCAGCCGGCCAGCCTCGTCCAGCGCCTGGTCGGCCATGATGGTGACTGCACTGGAGGCCTCAATCGGCTGCCCGTCCTCGGTCAGGATCGTCCAATCGTAGAGGCTGCGTTGGCTCAAGCGGTTGGCGGCACGCAGCGGCTCCAGCATAGAGCTGAGCGACATGGTCGAGTATTCGGGCAGGAGCAGGAAGCCGAAGCGCTCCGGCGTATCGAGGCTATCAGTGCTGCGGGTCGGCGCGGGCATGAGGGGACAATCGTGACCTTGTGATGGAACCTTTTTCTGAGGCGGGCCTCAACAGCAGGCTGCGAGGCTAGGCATAGCCTCTCGCTTGTGGCAAGGGACAAGAGCTGTGGGTTGTCAAAAGGGCTTGATCGCCAAGGGCTCAGACCGTCGGCAGGCCTCAAGACAGGGAGCGTTTCTCATGCATCAGCCGCGCCGCTTTGCCGATCTGGCCGCCGCTGTTCAGGCGGAGGGCCTCACGCCGCGCGGGGCGCTCATGCTGGATGATCGGGACCGCAACGATGCCGATTTGCCAGGCGAGGCCCGTTGGCTGCTGCTGCTAGGTGGTGTCGGCGGTTCTCTTTGGCCCAGCTTTTCGCTCTCCCCCGAACTGGCAGACGAGGCACGCGATCCACTTGACCGCTGGTCTCTGCGCATCATCTCCGGCCTTGCCGAAGACTTGGGCGGCTGGGCCCTCTTCCCCTTCGGCGGGCCGCCCTACCGCCCCTTTCTACGCTGGGCGCGGGCGGCAGAGCGCTTGGAGTCCTCGCCCATCGGCATGCTGATCCACCCGCACCATGGCCTCTGGCACGCCTACCGCGGTGCGCTGGCCTTCACCGCCGCGCCGGCGGATTGGCAGCCCGCAACGCCTACACCGCGCCCCTGCGAGACTTGCGCGGACAGCCCCTGCCTGTCGGCCTGTCCGGTCGAGGCTTTCAGCGCCGCCGGCTATGACGTGGCGCGTTGCCGGGCACACCTGGCCACGCCGGAGGGGCGCGACTGTATGGAAGGCGGCTGTTTGGCACGCCGGGCTTGCCCGGTGGCCCCCGGTCTCGCCTATGCTGGCCCCCAGGCCGCCTTTCACATGCGTGCCTTTCGTGGTGGGTAAGAGACCAAGTTAAACCGGCGAGTTTCATGCAAAAACTGCTCTTGATCGATCATCCCGTGAGCGAACGGCGGGATCGGGCCTCGGCCCATCTGAAGGCTATTGGCCGGGATCTCACCTGGTGCTGCCCTGGCCGTGGCGAGACGCTGCCGGATCCCAAGGGCTTCGAGGGGCTCATCGTCTACGGCGGTGCGGAGATGCTCTCGACCGATCTGGATCAGCCGGACAAGGCGTATCTGCGCCAAGAGGTCGACTACGTTGCCGGCTGGCTGGCCAGCGAAAAGCCCTTCCTCGGCTTCTGCCTGGGCGGGCAGATCATGTCCTTAGCCCTCGGCGGCGCGGTGGGGCCGCATCCAGAGGGCATCAATCAGATCGGCTATTATGAGATAGAGGCCACGGCCACAGGCCGCGAGTTCCTGCCGGAGCCGCTGGCTATGTACCAATGGCATCAAGAGGGCTTCTCTCTGCCCGACGGCGTCGATCGCATCGCCACCGGCCCTGACTTCCCCAACCAGGCGATCCGGCGGGGCAAGGCCTACGGCCTGCAGTTCCACCCGGAGGTCGGCGCCGAGCAGTATCGCTATTGGATTCAAGAGGTGCCCGACGCACTGACCCGTCCCGGCGCGCAGGCCGCGGAGGAGCAGCTGGCGCTCGCTCCGGAGCTAGACCCCATCACCGAGCGCTGGCTCGACGGCTTCCTAGATCACTGGACGCGGCTTTAGCCCAGAGCACGCCGGAACGTCATCGCCTCTGGGTCTTTCTCCACCCCCGGACAGCGCAAAGCCTGGCCGTGGAAGACGATGTAGACGCCCGGCGTCAGCAAACGGGCGGCGAAGAGGGCCTCAGTCAGGTTCTGACGCCCGTCGCTGCCCTCGATCACTGCCGGCGTCATGGCGCCGGTCAGGATGACGGGCACGCTCAAGTCAGGCAGCGCCTCGACCAGGTGGTCGGCCGTCTCGCTCATACGGTCGGTGCCGTGCACCACCACCACGGCGTCGTTGCGGCGGGCTGAGAGAGCGACCGTCTTCACGATCAGCGCGCTGTCCTCTTCGGTCAGCTCGAGGGAGTCCTTGTTCAGGAGCTCGCGCAGCTTGATCTTGGCACCGTTGATATGAAGCCCCTGGATCAGGCGTTTGGCGACCGGCTCTTCATTCGCCAACACGGCAGTGCGCTGGTCATAGGTCTTGGAGATGGTGCCGCCGGTCAGGATAACGCTGATGCGGAACAGCGTCGCCGATGGCCCGGCTGGATCCTCGCTGATCGTTGGCGCTTCCGGGACGACCCAAAGATCTGTCTCGTCCACCTCCGGCGTCAGATCGCTCTCGTTCGTCATAGCCGTCTCTCTCCCCAGAACTGCCAGCGCCGCTTGCCTCGTTGGACAAGCGGCGCGCAGTGTGGGAGGCCGACCCCCAAATCACAAGCTCTTAGCTGTGATGTCTTCTAGGCGAGAGAGCCCCTGGCGCCAGGACAGCGATCGTCTTGACCTTGGGGGCGCGCGTCGGCGTCGCGCAGCAGCTGGTTGGCTTCGCGGTTGGGAAGGGTTACCAGGCCCGTCGGCAGCTCGAAGATCATCCGGTAAGCCTCTGCCCGTGCGGTCAGTGCGGACAGCAGTAAGTTAAACATTGTTTCCTCTTAGTGACAGATCAGACGTTGCCCTCTGCAACGTCCTTGTGCTGTAAATTAAAGCCTCAACAGCCTTCAGACAAACGAGAAGACTTCGCTCTATTCATGAGCAGAGTTTATGAATTATGCCAGCGCTCCCATCCCTGACCGCGCTCCGCGCCTTTGAGGCGGTGGGGCGGCTAGGCTCCTTCACGGCAGCGGCGGAGGAGCTCTCGGTGACCCAGGCCGCGGTCAGCCATCAGGTACGCCAGCTGGAGGCGCAGCTGGGCCAACCGCTCCTGCGCCGCACCACCCGCAAGGTGGCGCTGACCCCGGTCGGCGCGCGGCTCTTGCCGGCGGCAACCTCCGCCTTCACCCAGCTGGAAACGGCGGTGGCGGAGGTGCGGCGCGGCGACCGGCAGCTGGCGGTCACCACCACGCCCGGTTTTGGCGCGCGCTGGCTGGCACCGCGCCTGGGGCGCTTCGCCACCGCCCATCCCGATTGGGAGGTGACCGTGCGCCACACCACGCGCGTCCTAGACCTGGAGCGCGAGGGCATCCTGGCGGCCATCCGCTGGGGCGACGGCGACTGGCCGGACCTGAAGGCGGATCTCATCATCGACGCGCCCCTGGTTCCCATGGCGAGCCCGGAGTTCGTGGAGAAAGAGAGGCTGGAGACGCCAGCCGATTTGGCCCGTGTGACCTTGCTGCACGATGAGGACCAGAGCGAGTGGCGCGAGTGGCTCTTGGTCGCCGGTATGAACCCCGACCTGGCCTTACGCGGTCTGATCTTCGACGACGAAAACGCCTTGATCCAGTCGGCACTGCAAGGACAGGGCGTTGCTTTGCTAACACCAAGCCTCGCTGGTGAGGCCTTGGAGAGCGGCCGCTTGATCCGTCCATTGGCCGGCAGCCTCGCAGGTGACAGTGGCTACTACCTCGTCTATCCGCCGAGCCGGGCGGCGGATCCAAAGCTCACCGCCTTCCGCGCCTTCCTCCTGTCCGAAGGGCAGAGGAGCGATGCGGCGCGCTAAGCGGCGAGTCTTTCTGGATTTACCGTCAACCGGTGCGACGCATTGCTGGGATGGCAGTGGGCGGGCCAGCGATTATCGTCCTGTTAGCGAGACGTCGTAGAGCCGGCGCACATAGCCTTGAGAGGCCTTAGAGGCACGCCGGTCACACCAAGGGGATGGGGAGACGCGTGGTGAGAGCAGAGGCACTGAAGGGCGCCGCCGGGCGCAGTATGAAAGCGGCGCTGGTCGCTGGTGGTCTCTTAAGTCTGGGCCTGGCGCTGCCGGCCATGGCAGAGGAGAGCCAGGCCGACCTGGTGAAACGCGGCGAGCAGCTGACCATCGCCGGCGACTGCGTCTCCTGCCACACCGCCCCCAACGGCAAGGAGTTTGCCGGTGGGCTAGAGATGAACACCCCCTTCGGCACGCTCTCCACCCCCAACATTACGCCGGATAAGAAGACTGGACTGGGAGAGTGGACCGAGTCCGACTTCTACACCGCCATGCACAAGGGCATTCGCCGCGACGGTGCCTACCTTTATCCCGTCTTTCCCTACACCTCCTTCACCAAGGTACGAGAGGCCGACGTGAAGGCCATTTGGGCCTATCTGCAGTCGCTGGAGCCGATCGACGCGCCGCGCAAATCCAGCGACATGTCCTTCCCCTTCAACATCCGCGCCGGCCTGCTGGTCTGGCGTCAGCTCTACTTCGATCAGGGCACTTTCCGCCCCGACCCCTCCTGGTCGGACGAGGTGGCGCGCGGCGCCTATCTGGTAGAGGGCCTGGGCCACTGCGGCGAGTGCCACAGCCCGCGCGATGCGCTGGGCGGGACGGAGACGGATGACTCCCTGGCCGGCGGCGATGTGGACTCTTGGTTCGCGCCCAACATCTCGGCCAGCCTCTCCAGCGGTATCGGCGGCTGGTCGAAGGAGGAGGTCGTCCACTACTTGCGCACCGGGGCTGCCAAAGGCAAAGGCACCGTCTTCGGCCCGATGCAAGAGGTGGTGCATAACTCCCTCTCCAAGCTGCCGGACGGGGATATCGAGGCGATCGCCGCCTATCTGAAGGTGACCCCGGCGCGCAACGAGGCCGTCGACAACCAGCCCGACCTGGACAAGCGCGCGGGCGGCTTGGTCTACCTGAACAACTGTGTGGCCTGTCACCAGTCCAACGGCGACGGCATCAAAGGCGCGATCCCGAACCTGGCCGGCAACGAGGCGATCCTGGGCCCGCAGTCCGACAACGTCATCTCGGTGGTGCTGGGCGGCCTGCCGGGCGGCGGCAGCTACGGCGCCATGCCCAGCTTCGCCGGTAAGCTGAGCGATCAAGAGGTCGCCGACGTCGCCAACTATGTGCGCAATAACTGGGGCAACTTCGCCCCGGCCAACGCCACGGCCGATCTGGCGGCCTCCATCCGGGCCAAGCTGAACGTACCCGGGGCCGATGGCAGCGCCCGCCCGACCGCCGCTTTTGAGTGCCCGGTCCCCGGCAACCTGGATATCAAGCCGCCGACCTTGAACCTGATGAAGCACGCGACCCCGGCTGAGGTCGGCAACCGCGTCGGCATCATCCTGGCCCAGATCAGGCGCAACCACCCGAACATCGGCAGCGCTGAGCTGGTGGACAGCGTGGCCGCGGCCTACTGCCCGATCCTAGCCGATGACACCAGCATCGACGATGAGAGCCGCCACCAGTTCCTGGCCAGCTTCATCGCCAAGCTGCAGAGCCAGATCGCCAAGGAGACCCTGCCGCCGGGTGCGCGCATCCTGGTCCAGGTCCCCTTCAATCCGGAGGTCTTGAGCAAGATTGAGGCTGCCGCGCAGGCGGCTAAGGAGAGCCGGGCCGATTGGATCGAGAAGGCCGCCGAGTCTCAACTAACGACACAACAGTAGGGCAATGACCTGGACGTCTGAGAACCCGCACCTTTCGGGCCCCTTCGCGCCGGTCTTCGACTGCCTGGACGAGAGCGATCTCGCGGTCGCCGAAGGCGCCATTCCAGAGGACCTGGATGGCGCCTACTTCCGCAACGGCTCCAATCCGCTCTTCGAGCCCTTGAGCTACACCTACCCCTTCGACGGGGACGGGATGGTGCACGCGGTCTATCTCTCGGGCGGGAAGGCGCGCTACCGCAACCGCTATGTCGAGACCCGCGGCTTGCAGGCGGAGCGGCGGGAGGGCCGCGCGCTCTACGGCGGGCTGATGGCGCCCGCTCTGCCGCAGCCCGACATTATCCGGCCGGAAGACGATCCAGGCCCGATCAAGAACGGCGCCTTCATCCACATCCTGGCCCATGCCGGACGCCTGCTGGCGCCTTACGAGGTCTCCAGCGCCTATGAGATGACCTGGGATCTGGAGACCAAGGGCGAGTGGCTGGCGGAGAGCGAGACGCCGCTCACCATGGGCGCGCACACCCGCCGGCATCCCAAGACCGGCGACCTCTTCGCCATCGCCTACAGCATCAATGCGCCAGAGGCCTCCCTGCACCGTATCGACGCCCAAGGGCGGCTGCAGCACACGCGCACGGTCGGCCTCGCAGCGCCCACCATGCTGCACGATTTCGCCCTGACGGAGCGGCACCTGGTGCTTTTCTGCGGGCCGGTCATCTTTGACATCGTGGCCGCAATGCAAGGCGGTGCTCTGCTGCAGTGGCGACCTGAAATGGGGACCCGCATCGGCCTCATCCCGCTCGACGGCGGACCGGAGCGCTGGCTGGAGGCGCCGGCCAGCTTCTCCTTCCACCTGACCAATGCCTTCGAGCGCGGCGGGGAGGTGGTGCTGGACTACGTCCGCTACGAGAGCTTCAGCTTCGGTGGCGATCCCAAAGTGAAGGCAAGTCCGCCGCGACACCACCGCATGCGTCTGCCGGCCAACGGCGGCGCGGTGCAGGAGACTTGCCTCTCCAAGCTGCCGGCGGAGTTCCCGCGCAGCGATCAGGGCTTCGAGAGCCTGCCGACGCGCGTCATCTTCAGCCCGACCATGCGGAAACCAAGCCGCGCGCCGGCCGGTGCCAGCTTCGACAGCCTCCTGCGCATCGACGCCGAGACCGGCGAGAGCCAGCTGCAGAGCTTCCCCGGCTGCGCCGTCGGCGAGGCTGCCTTCGTCCCCAAGCCTGGCCGGACGGCAGAGGGCGAGGGCTACCTGGCCCTCTTCCTCTATAACCTGCAGCAAGACAGCAGCGACTTCTTGATCCTGGACGCTCAGGATCTGACCCGCCCGCCCGTCGCTCGGATCAGCCTGCCGCGCCGCGTGCCGCTTGGTTTGCACGGCTCCTGGGTCGAGCGCAGTGCAGTTTGGCTTTGATGTCCCGGGCCGAAGGAACTGTTCCAAGGTCGGCTTCCTTCCCAAGCACTCCCTCTCCTGAGCTTGTCGAAGGGTTGAGCAGCGAGCGCTAGCGAGCGACCCTCGAAAGGCGGGCCGTTAGCACCGAGCGTAGGGCCGATCCTTCGACAGGTGTGGGCTTCGCCCGCTGCTCAGGATGAGGGTTTACGTGGGTGGAAGGTTCTTCACCCGGTCCCTATCACGCGTTAGTCAAAGCTCCGCAGATGGACCTTGTCGGGGTTGAGCGCATAGCCCCAAGGCAGGCCGGCGTTCTTCCAGCCGTTCTCGCGGCGCCAAGGACCAGCTGGGTCGTCCTTGGAGGTTGCACCTTCGAAGCCGTCGACAACGACATAGACATGCTCCAGCCCCAGCCCCTGCAGCGCGCGAGCCGAGGGAGCACCTCGCGTCCCGCCTGACCGGCACATGAGGAGGACCGGCGTGGCGCGGTCAAGGCCCCGCGCTTCCAGCGCCGCCATGACACCGGCGGCGAAATCGGGATTGGGCTCCATCGCCAAGACCGGCTTCTTCGGGTTCCATTTGGCCGGGTTCACCAGAAGAAAGGGCACGTTGACGTCCACCACATCGGTGAAGCCAGTGAACATGATCTCCACCGGCTCGCGCACATCGACGAAGAGCACCTGGTCGCCCTCCGCCTGCTTCATCTCATAGGCCTCTTCGGCCGTTAGGTAGAGGCCCCAGGGTGTCTGCTGCGCCGGGTCTTTCGGCTCGGGTGCTGCTAGCGCCGGCGCGGTCAGAAGGCCAAGGAGCGCTGCTGTGGCAAGGCTGCGGAGCATGTCAGCCTCCCCTAGAAAGACATGATGCGGGCGTTGGCGGCCAGCAGGCGGGCGGCCATGGCCGGCGGCTTGGCCTCAGTCACGCCGTCGATTAGCGCCTCGGCTCCAACACCCTTGTTCGGCAGATAGATCGCACAGACCTCGACCTGGCCGCCGCTGGTCATGATCTTCTGCATCAGGCCTTGCGGGCTCATGCCCCGGGGCTCTTGCGGCGCGGTTGCCGCAGCTGGCGCCTCCTTCAGCGCCAGATCGCCGGCTGGGCCGCAGAGCAGGATGTAGGCCTTAGCACCCTGCTGGATCGACTGCATGGTCAACACCATGCTCATCAGCTGGGTCTGCGGCTCCTCCGCCGTCAGGATGGTCACCAGGTCCGGTTTGTCGTCCGCTACCGCCGCACTGCCGAGCGCCAGGGCAGCCACCAGACCAAGAAGTGTGCGTTTCATGGTTTCTCTCCTGTCTGCGTCTTCACGTTGGGCTTTGGTGGAGAGCTAGACAGGCGGGGCTGCGCGCTTCAGTGACATTGTCACGAGCAGTCAGAAATATACTTGAACTGTAGGTTTTGCCGCAGGCGCGCGGTGGTTCAGAGGGCGACGTGCATGCAGAGCGTTGGCGATTGGACGGAGCTGTTTCAGGGGACCCGCCAGCTGCCACGCGCGCTGCGCGACCGGCTCTTAGGCCTGGCTTCGGTCTTGCGCTTTGCCAAGGGGCAGCTGGTCTTCGGGCCAGACAAGGTGCCCGATACGCTGCTCTTCTTGGTCGATGGCGTGATCCGGGTCGCCCAGACCTCTGAATCGGGGCGGGAGATCGTGCTCTACCGTGTCGAGGCCGGACAGAGCTGCGTGCTCACCACCGCCTGCATGCTGGCGGAGGAGGCCTACAACGCCGAGGGCCTGGCCGAGACCGATCTGGTCGCTGTCGCCCTGCCGCGGAGCGCCTTCGATCTCTTGGTGGCTGAGGAAGCGGTCTTCCGCCGCTTTGTCTTTGCTGCCTACTCGCGCCGGCTGATTGACCTCTTGCGCGTGGTGGATGACGTGGCCTTCGGGCGCATCGACGTCCGCTTGGCCGGGCGCCTGCTGAGCCTGGCCGGAGAGGGGGCGGTCGTGAAAACCACCCACCAACAACTCGCTGCTGAACTCGGCACAGCTAGGGAGGTGGTGACGCGCGTGCTACAGGACTTCCAAAAGCGCGATCTGGTCACCCAAACGCGCGGGCAGATCACCTTGAGCGATCCGACGCGGCTGGAGGCCTTAGCCGGCAGCGCTTAGCCAGCGGAAAAAGGCCTCGGATCTTCGTGACATGGTCACTGATAGGGGGGTGTTTTCGGGAGCATAGCTGGCGGAGGCCACAGACTGTGGCCTTTGGTCGACAGGCTTGGGCAGGTGCTGCCCTCGCGAACCAGGAGGGATGCTCATGGAAACAGCCTTCACCCCTGTCGCATCGCTCGCCGGCGGGGCCTTGATCGGGACGGCGGCCGTCTTGCTGATGGCCACGCTGGGCCGGGTTATGGGCGCCACCGGCATCTTGGCCGGCGCGCTGCTGCCGGGCTCGTTGGACCAGTGGGGCTGGCGGATCGCTGTCTTGGTGGGGATGGTCACCGGACCCCTGGCGCTGGCGCTCGCGACCGGGTCCTCGCTGACCATCCAGGTTCCGGTCTCCACAGGGGCTCTGGTTGTGGGCGGCCTGCTGGTCGGCATCGGCGTGACCTTGGGCGCGGGCTGCACTTCAGGTCACGGTGTCTGCGGTCTTGCGCGGCTGTCGCGGCGCTCACTGGTGGCGGTGCTGACCTTCATGGGGACGACGGCGCTGACCGTTTTCCTGCTGCGCCACTTGATCGGGAGCTGAAGCCCATGCGTCTCTTCTGGGGTTTTCTGGCCGGGCTCCTCTTCGGTGCCGGCATTGCACTCTCAGGCATGGCCAACCCCGCCAAGGTGCTGAACTTCTTCGACTTTGCCGGCAGCTGGGACCCCAGCCTGGCCTTCGTCATGGGCGGAGCACTGGCCGTGACCTTTTTGGGCTACCGCCTCCTCTTCCGCCAGGCCAAGCCCCTGGCGGACGCGCTGTTCCATCTGCCCAATGCGACGGCCATCGACAGGCGGCTGATCGGCGGTGCGGCCCTCTTCGGTATTGGCTGGGGCATCGCCGGCTTCTGCCCCGGCGGTGCGCTTCCCGCCCTCGCCACCGGCCGCGCGGAGGTCTTGACCTTCCTGGCCGCTCTTGTCGCCGGTCTACTGCTCACCAGAGGCGTCTTGGCAGCACAGCGCAGCCAAGCGCGCTGAACTGGTCTGAATTGCCAAGACGCCTTTCCCACGCGTCGCCACTGCCGCACTGCTGCGCTCACGCCCCAACGACCTAGATCACTAGTGCATATTGTATGCAATTCTGATAGACGTCCCGCTTCTCTTGAGTGGCTGTTCGTCTGTTGAGCGAGGGGTGGGGACGGCAAGGGGGTGGGCTCAGGTTCTGCGCTTGGACGGCCGGAGCATTGCCGGAATGGCTTTCCGCCTCTACCTCAAGAGCTAACTCAGGGAGAACCCAGGCGCTGTAACAGGTCAGGCGCACAGCAGGGAGCCGCGATCCATGCGCAAGACAATGAAGTTCCTCCACACCGTCTCCTCGGCTGGCTTGGTCGGCGGGATGGCGGCCTACATGGTCATTCTAGTCGGAGCCAATCCCGCGTCGATCGAGGCCTATGCAGACCTGCGCGCCTCGATTTCGGCGATCAGCAACTATCTGCTGCTGCCCTCGCTGGGCATCGCGCTGGTGACAGGGCTGCTCGCCATGGTCGTGCACAAGCCTTACATCGAGAAAGCCTGGGTTTGGGTGAAGGCGGCGCTGGGCATTCTCATGTTCAAGGGCGTGCTGACCATCATCAGCGCCAAGGCGGACTATGCTACCTCCGTCTCCGCCAAGGTCGCCAGCGGTGAAGTGCCGGCCAGCGCGCTGGACGGGCTGCTGCTCTACGAGTGGTACACCTTGGCGGCCGTCATGGTGCTCTCCATCGCCAACTTCGTGCTGGGCGTCTGGCGCCCGCGCTTAACGCGGCAGAAGAAGCCAGCGCACAGCAAGAAGCACCGCCCCGCGGTGGTAGCTGCGGCGGAGGAGGCCCCGATGATCGAGGATCGTGCCCGTCCAGCCGCTTAACTCTAGAGCGCCCTTAAGTCTTCGCACCGAGGTCAGCGAGCGGCTGTCTGGTTTCGCGCGGCAGCAGTACGCGCGCGCCAAGAAAGATTAGCGCCGCGCAGCCCATGAGGACCAGAAAGAGCCCATCGAAGCCGAAGTTCGATTGAACCACGGCGATCAGCGGTAGCGCGGCGGAGAAGGCGAGAAAACTCACCATGTAGCGCAGGCCGAGCGCACGGGAGCGCGCCTTCACCGACGAGGTCGTGCTGACCAGGAAGTCCGTCACCGGGACTTGCCCGAAAACGCCCAGCATGAAGACCAGTGCGATGAGGAAGGCGGCCAGGCCACTTTGCCCAAGCATCGCGATGAAGGCGACGACCTGCAGCGCTGCGACCAGGGACAGGGTCGGACGCGCGCCATAGCGGTCCAGCATGAAGCCCGTCACCAACTGCGCCAAGGAGGCGGCGGCAAGCACCAAAAAAGCCAACGCACCCAGAACCGACGCCGATTGCAGCTGAGCCCAGCTCAAGAACGCCAGGATCTCTTGCGCGAGGCCCGCCAAACGCTCCTCAAAGATCTCGGGCAGGGCCACCGTTGTCGATTGAAAGACAATGCTGCCGACCATCGCGGTCAGGTAGACACAGGCCAGAACCAGCAGCGGTGCGGGCCCGCTGGTCAGCAGGGGTTTGGCAGCACCTCCCACCGGGACCACGCCCTCCTGCTGGATGCGCCGCGAGACGCGCCAATAGGGCAGGGCCATGGCCATGCAGACCAGGCCCGGCACGAAGAAGGCGGCGCGCCAGCCGGCGAGGTCGATCAAGAGACCGCTCCCCAGCGCGGCAGCGCCAACACCCAGATTGCCCCAGATGCCGTTCACCGCCAGGCGCATGCCCGTCCTCTTCCATCGGGCGGTGACGATCCCCAGGCCGACCGGGTGGTAAATCGCGCCAAAGACCCCGATCAGCAGAAGCCCTGCGCCCAGCTGCAAGGGTGTCTGCGCGAAGCCGGTCAGGATGCAGGCAAGCCCCATGCCCAGGAAGAAGACGACCATCATGGCATCGCGCCCATAGCGGTCGGCCAGGATGCCCATCGGCAGGGCACAAAGGGCGAAGGCGGTGAACCCGGGAACGCCATAGGGCAGCAGCGCGGCATAGCTCATGCCCCACTCGCTGCTGAGCGCCAGTGCTGCTACAGCGGCGAAGATCAGCATCAGGTAGTGGTCGAGGAAATGCCCGATGTTCAGCAGCAGGAAGTAGCGGGTGTCACGCGTGACCATTTTTTTCTCAAGCAGGAACAGCGGGACGATCTTAGGCCCATCCCGCCGCCGCGCCAGGGTCAACTATCGCTGTGGCTCCGTCACACCCTTTCTTCGCGGTGCCAGGGAGCACGGCCCCGCAGGGCTAGGCCCGAGTGGAGGCCTTCACTCCACTCGGGATCCGCTCCTCAATGCCCCTGCGCGCTAGACAGGAGCCCGCTCCACCGAGACAAAGGTCTCATTGTAGCAAGCCCCGGATTCGATATCGGTACGGATATCAGCTGGGATCAAGGCATTAACCGTCTGGCCGGTGGCGCTGGTCTTCAGCCAGGTGCCTTTGGGGCTGTAGAGTACGCCCGGCTTCACCGCCTCGGTCACCTCCGCTAGCAGAAAGACGGAACCGCCTTGGTTTTCCAGGCGCAGCCGGTCGCCCTTCTGGATGCCCAGATGCTCCGCATCCGCCGGGTTGATCTCCACCACCTCCAAGCCGTCGGACTGGGAACAGCCGCCGAAGGTGGCGTTGGTCCGCTTGGCCGAGGAGGGGGAGATCAGCACGAAGGGCCGGTCGCGCGGTACTTCTTCATAGCGCGGCAGGCCATAGCCGAAGCGCTCCTCCAGATCCTGGCTGAAGAGCTCGATCTTGCCCGAAGGCGTGGCCGGCAGGAGCGTCTTGCACATGATCGCCTCCTCTCCGTCCGTTAGGCGCAGGTCGAGGGCTTGATCCAGGGGGATCTCGCTTGGCCGATAGCCCTGCAGGCGCGGGTCGTTACCGTCGAAGGCGGCGTCCATTAAGGCCGCATCGTCGTCCTGAAAGCAGGCCTCGGTAAAGCCGAAGCGCGCGGCCAGACGGCGGAAGATCTCGGTATTGGGCAGGCTCTCGCCGACGCAAGGGATCACTGGCTCCGCCCGCTGGACGTAGTTCTGGCCATAGGCGCCATAGACGTCGGCATACTCGAAGTGGCTGGCCGCGGGCAGTAGGACGTCGCAGTAGAGGAGAGAGTCGGTCATCACCACGTCAGAGCCCACCAGAAAGAGGTCGGGTCGCGAGAGGGCACGGATCATCGCTGCCTGATCGGGGTGGGTGCAGACGGGATTGTGGTTGTAGATCATCGCTGCCAGCACTGGCGGGTCCAGATCCGGGTCCAGCAGCTTCTCCGCCACATCGACGATGTTGAAGGTCCGCGTGCCCTCAGGAATCAGGTCCGGCCGCTGCAGCTTGGCCGTGGTCTTAGGCGCGATCAGGCCGGGCTTGGCGATCACGCCGGCACCGCGCCGTCCGTGGTTGCCGGTCAAGGCCTGCAGCGCCATGGCCGCCCGCAGGCCAGACCCACCGCTCTTGCCGCGCTCAATACCATTACCGACCGAGACGGCGACGGTCTTGGCAGATTGATAGAGCGCGATGAAGGCCTCAATCTCCGCCCGGGTGAGGGTGCAGCGGCGCTCCACCTCCTCAAGGGTGGTGGCCTTGGCGGCCTCCAGATAGGCTTCGGCGCCCAGGGTCCACTGGGCGATGAAGTCCCGGTCCAAGGCTCCGCGTGCATCCAAGGCAGCGGCCATGCCCAGGCCCAAGACCACGTCGGTGCCGGGCCGGATCTGTAAGAATAGGTCGGCTTGCTCGGCCACCTTGGTGCGCTTGGGGTCGATCACCACCAGCTTGCCACCCTTTTCCTTCGCCCGGTTGATCACGCGGATCAGGTGCAGGTTGGAGACGGTGACGTTATTGCCCCAGACCACGATCAGGTCGGCCTCGGCCGCCTGTTCCGGGGGCATGCCAGGCGCCCCGCCGAAGAGGCTGGTGTAGGCCGTACCCCGGACAGCCCCGCAAAGCGGGCCGCGGTTCAGCAGGGTCGCGCCCAGCTTGTGGAAGAAGCGGCGATCCATCGAGCCGCCGGCCAGCTCCCCATGCGGGCCGGCATAGTTCAGCGGCATCACCGCCTGCGGCCCCTTGGCAGCGATGGCTTTGGAGAAACCTTCATAGACCAGGTCCAAGGCCTCGTCCCAAGACACCGGCTCGAAGGCGTCGGACCCGCGCGGGCCGCTGCGCTTCATCGGCCGGGTGAGCCGCGTGGCGCCGTGCACGAACTCTGGGTAAGAGCGCACGACCTTGTTGCAGACCACGCCCTCGGTATAGGGGTTCGCGTTAGAGCCCCGAACCTCAGTCAGCGTGCTGCCTTTGACGGTGACCTCCAGACTGCAGGTATCCGGGCAGTCAAGCGGGCAGACAGAAGGGCGAGTCTCGCTCTCCAAGACGGCGGCGTCGGGCGGGCTCATGGCAGGGTCTCCTTTTGGCGAACCCCATCATGCTAGCCGGCAAGCGGTCTGATCAAAATGCCCAATTCAGAAGTTTTTGAGCAGACCAATAACGCGTTAGAGCCAAAGGAAGTCGCTGGCTGTCAGCTGCCCGGCCTGGGACTGGCCGAGCAGACGGAAGGCGATGTCCGTCGAGCCGTCGCCGTCCTGGTCGACCTGGATGTTGCCGCTGCCGGCGTGGCGGGCCTCGCTGTTGCCGCTGGCGGAGAAGCTCTGCGCCTTGATGTAGTCGAAGCTGCCGACCTCCAGGCCGGTGGCGAAGACCAGCTTGTCTTCCCCGTTGGCGGCGTTGAGGCTGACACCGTCGAAGTCCTCGATCACCTGGCTGCCGCTGCCGACACTAGCGCCGAAGAGGAACCAATCGGCACCGGAACCGCCGCTTGCCCGGTCATTGCGGCCCATAGTCAAGGTATCGGCGCCGCTACCGCCGTAAAGCCTGTCGGCACTGCCGCCGCCTTGGATCACGTCGTCGCCATCGCGGCCTTCGATGGTGTCCTCCCCGCCCAGTCCAACCAGACGGTTATCGCCTGTGTTGCCCTGCAGGCTGTTGTCCTGACTGTTGCCGGTCCCGTCGAGGTTTCCGAAGCCGCCTTGCAGGCGCAGGTTTTCGATGAAGGCCGTGGCGGTGCCATCCGGCAGGGTGAAGCTGACCTCGGCGCGCACCAGATCGGTGCCTTGATTGGCGTTGTCGCGTACCCGATCGCCGCTGGTGTCGACGACAAAGGTGTCGTCGCCCAGGTTGCCGATCAGCTGGTCGCTGCCGCTGTTGCCGTTCAAGATGTCATCGCCATCCCGGCCAAAGAGGCGGTTGTCGAAGGCGTTCCCCAGCAAAGTGTTGGCGATATCGTTGCCGAAAACATCGCCGGCGCCAGCGTCCGGGTTGAGGTTCACCCGCTCGATGAAGCCGTCGGAACCGCTGGCCAAGGTGAAGGCGGCCGCGTTGGAACGGATGACGTCCGCACCGCCGCCCGAGAACTCCCGCACCCAATCGGCCCTGGTATCGACGATAATCGTATCGTTGCCAAGACCGGGGAGCAGGCTGTCGACACCGCTGCCGCCATTCACTCGGTCATTGCCGCTACCCCCATAGAGGAGGTCGGCCCCCGACCCGCCGCCGATGCGGTCACGCCCGGATCCACCAGAGCCGGTATCGACGCCGTCGGCGCCCAGAAGCGTGTCGCGGCCCTCAACACCCCGCAGGGTGTCATCACCGTCGCCGCCGCGCAGGGTGTCATCCCCGGAAAAGCCCTCGAGGCTATCGTTACCGCTATCGCCATAGAGCCGATCGCTGCCGCTGTAGCCCCAAAGCCGGAGATCATCTCCTGACCCACCGAAGATCAGGTCGTCTCCCTCGGCGCCAGGCAGGCGGTCGTCGTTACCATCCCCGCCGTAGATAGTGTCTGCGCCGCTGCCGCCGGAGAGGTAGTAGTCGTCGCCGTCTTCGCCTGCAATCACATCGTCGCCGGACTGCCCGGACAAGAAGCTGTCGTCGCCTTGCCGTGCAAAGAGAGAATCGTCTCCATAGCTGCCCGTGAAATTGTCGTCATTTCCCCGACCGCCGAAGACCGTGTCGTCGCCCTCCCGACCTGCCAGATTGCTGTCTTCGCCGTCCGATCCTGCGACCGTATCGTCGCCGCTGCCGCCCCAGAGATTGCGATCATCCCCGGAGCCGCCGACGATGGTATCCACGCCAGAGCGACCCTCGAGCCGCGTGTCCTCGCCAGACCCGCCGCGCAGCACATCGTCACCATCGTCGCCGAAGAGCTGATAGTCGTTGCCACTACCGCTTTCGACGACATCGTCGCCGCTGCCGCCGAAGAGGAGCGTGTCGATCCCACCACCGCCGTAGAGGCTGTCTCTGCCGCTGTCCCCGCGCAGATTGGCATCGTTTCCAGACCCGGAATAGATACGGTCGTCGCCCGTATCGCCGCGGAGGTTTACATCGGCGCCGCTGCTGGCGAGAATGATGTCGTCTCCACTGCGACCCTGCAAGATGCTGTCGGCTCCTGGGCCGCCGAAGATGCTATCGTTCCCTGCCTGGCCGTAGAGACCGACGTCGTCGCCGTCATCGCCGCTGATACGATCGTTTCCGAACGAGCCGAAGAGGAAGGTGTCGGCGCCAGAGCCGCCCAGAACCAGGTCATCGCCAGAATCACCATCCAGGCGGTCCTTCCCTGAGCCGCCGTAGAGTGTGTCGTCGCCAGCGGTGAGGAGGGCACTGGGCGCGTCGCCATTGAGGGTGTCATCACCCTGTCCGCCATAAAGCGTGTCGTTCGCTTGAAAGCCGAAGACCGTGTCGTTCCCGCTCAAGCCGAAGATGCGATCGTCCAAGGACGTGCCGTTCAGACTGTCTGGCCCGTTGGTGCCGGTAATGCTTGCCATCTTTGGCCCTCCCCAAGTCGCCGTGTTTCCAGGTCGCTCAGGCGTTCATCAGCCATTACTTGCAAGGGCCAAGGTCAACGCCGGTTCTTTGGCGGTGACGCTGCCACAAAACTTTAATGCTGTCACTTAGGTGAAGAGAAGGGGGCGCTTGAACGAACGCGTGCGCGGCCGTTCAAGCGCCGAAAGCCGGTCCCGGAGAGGACCTAGCTGGAGGGGCAGCAGCCCTCCACCAGCTTGCTTGCCTTATTGTCAGACGGCGGCAGGTCCATGGTGATGGCGCCGTCGAAGAAGCCGCTGGGCATCAGCTTGAAGCCGCTGGCGATGCAGGACTGAACCGGGAAGTCCTCGATCCGCGGCTGGTGATGCAGGCCGAAGACATGCCAGGCGACCAGATCCTGGCCGTCCAGGTCGCGGTCCTTCGCGGCATAGGCGGCCACGCCGTCGCTGCCGTCGGAGTGGTTCACGTACTCCCCGGCGGCAAAGCGCTCCTCCGGGTCGTAGGCCGTGGTCCAGAGGTGGTTGTAGATGAAGCTGGAGCGCCTGCCCGAGGGCCCGGCCGGGTCGAGGAAGGGGGTCACCGTGTGGCTGGGCTCCAGCTTGTAGGCGGTGGGTTTGCCCAGCCCATTGGTGGCCTCGGCCGAGGTGAACTTCCAATAGCGCTGCGTGGCCGGCTCCACCCGCCGCTGGGCCTCGCTCTCGCGCGCGAGCGTGGTCTCCTCGACGTAGAAGGCATTGCCGTAGGGATTGTCGGGGCCCATCGGCACGGCCTTGGTGTTGCACTCCACCAGACGGTTGGCCTCGCCATCCACCGCCATGTCCAGGCGCGCGCAGAAGAGGTGCTGGTGGATCTGCCCGCCGACACCGGGCGCCACCTCGACCGTGTACTTGGAGGGCTGGCCCGGTTCGATGGCGACGGTGTTGATGATGCCGGTGGCCTTCATCTCGAATTCCACCGTGCCGTCGAGATAGAAGTACCAGTAGGAGCCGTACTCGTAGTTGCCAACGGTGGAGATGGAGGAGACCACCAGACGCCGGGCGCGGCGCACCTCCGTCTTCTCGGTGCGGAAGTCCCAGTGCTTCCAGAGGATGCCGTAGTCCTCTTCATGAATGCAGATGGCGTTCTTGATGGTGTAGGCCTTGCCGTCCATGTCGTTCAGCTCAGCATCCATGTACTGGATGGAGCCCAGACAGTCGCAGCCCAGCGCCAGGGAGTTGGCCAGCTTGCCAAGGCCGTACTCGCCGATGTCGAAGACGTTCTTGCGGTAGTGCCCAGCCTCCGGGCTGCCGTAGGGCACCACCATCTCCGAGAGCGAGGCGCGGTAGATCACCGGCCGGTCCTTGATGCGGATGTCGTGCAGAGTTAGGCCTTCACGCGCGTTGAAGCCGATGCGGACCGACCAGTCGTGCCAGGTCAGGCAATGGCCGGAGAGGGCGAAGCTGACGCCCTCGGGCTGCACCACGTCGATGGGTTTCAGGTCGTCGCGGGTCTCGCTCTGGAAGGCGGCGGCGTAGTTGACCTCCCCCTTTGGCACTGCGGCGCCGCCATGGTCGTCGATGCGGATGACCTCTCCGGTCTTCACGTCCACCAGCGCGTTCAGGCCCTCGATGGGGTGGGCATAGAGGTTGTCGTCCTCGCGGGAGCGGACCCAGGCGAAGGTGTGGCTCAGATGCCGCCCGGCCTCGTCTTCGCGTCCGAAGTTGCCGCCGGACCAGGGGTCGACGCAGACCAGGTCCATGTCGGTGATGCCGCGCTTTGCACAGGCCGCGATGAAGCCCGGATCGGCCTTCAGCGCGTTCTCGATCTCCGCGAACTCTTCCAGCTGAATCATCGGACAGGCAGCGGGCAGATGCTCCACTGCGATGACCGCGTTGCCGGTCAGCGAGACCTTGCAGCGCCAGACACCCACCCTGCTGCAGGGATAGGCATTGACCCGGGCCTTGCGCTCGATCGCCTGACCGGGGGTGAAGCTGCGTACAACGCTCTTCTCCGGCTCTAGCAGCTCTATGACTTCGAAGCGAATGTCGCCCTTGCCGGAGAGGGCGGCGCGCACCAGCGTGGCGGCCTGCTCCAGTTCCTCCTTGGTGAGTGGGGTCAAGGGATGATCGACGAGGCTCGTCATGCCCTCAGTGGCTAAGGTATCCATAGTCTTCGTTCACCCTCCTTGCTCAGCGGTCCTAGCGAGAGTGGCGCTTCCCCCGGGCCTCTTTCAGCCCGCGCTTCTTGTCTTTGGTGCATAAGCGAACAGCTTTGCGCAGTTTCCGCCCTAGGCCAAGGGGTTTATCGGGGAAGCACCTGCCAAACTGCTGCGTTGCGCAAGTCGCTGTCTTCGATCTCGCGGGTCGTCGGCACCGGATAGTGGGCCAGACGGGTGAGGCCTTCGCGCGGTAGGTAGGTGCGCGAGGGGTCGCCCAGCAGCACCAAGGCGCCGCGGACAGCGAGGCTGCGCAGCCAGGCGATGATGCGGTCGGCCAGCGGCTGCTCGTAGCAAACGTCGCCGGCGAGAACGAGCGGCCAGCCCTCGTCCTGGCCGATCAGGTTCTCCTCCCGCACCGCAATCTCCAGGCCGTTCAGGCGGGCGTTGAGGCGGGCGGCGGCACAGGCCAAGGGATCGATCTCCACTGCCTCCACCTGCGCCGCGCCGGCCAGCTTGGCGGCCAGGCCCTGCAGGCCCGATCCTGCGGCGAAGTCTAGGACCCTTTGACCCTGGCAGAGTGCAGGATTATCCAGCAGGTAGCGCGCCAGCGCCTGCCCGCCGGCCCAGGCGAAGGCCCAGAAGGGCGGCGCGATCCCGCTTTCCTCCAGCCAGGCCTCACTGGCCTGCCAGATGGGCAGCAGTTCGCTGGCCAGGTGGAGGCGGACCTCCGGCACCAAGCGCGGGGCTTCAACCAGGGTGTTCTGCGCGATGAAGCCTTCCGGATCTGCCTTTACCGTCATCCGCCAAGACCGGGCGTGACGGCGTAGCTGCCCAGAATGCCGGCGGCCAGCAGCAGCCCGGCGCGCTGGTTGGACTTGAAGCGCTCCAGACAGCCGGCGCCGTCGTCGATGTCCAAGGTGATGACCTGGCGGGCGAACTGCACGGCCACTGCTAGCAGTCCCAAGGCATAGACCCACGGCATGGCGGCAAGCCAGCCGGCAAGACCCCAGCAAACCACCGCCAGTGCATAGAAAGCACCGACCCAGACTTTGGTCGACTCCCCGAACTTCAGCGCCGTCGACTTGACCCCGATCAGCGCATCGTCCTCGCGGTCCTGATGGGCGTAGATGGTGTCATAGCCCAGGGTCCAGAAGAAGCCGCCGACATAGAGGGCCACCGCCGGCCAGGCCAGGTCGTTGGTCACCGCCGCCCAGGCCAGTAGCGCGCCCCAGTTGAAGGTGAGGCCCAGGAAGGCCTGCGGCCAATAGGTGATCCGCTTCATGAAGGGATAGGTGAAGACCAAGGCCAGCGAGGCCACGCCCAGCCAGATCGCCGTCCAGGTGAGCGAGATCAGCACGCAGAAGCCGACGAGCAACAGGAAGACCAGAAACACCAAGGCTTGGCGCAGACTGACCTGACCGCTGGGCAGGGGCCGCCCGGCGGTACGCGCGACCTGGGCATCGAAGTCGCGGTCGACGATGTCGTTTACCGTGCAGCCGGCCCCGCGCATGACGAAGGCACCCAGCGCGAAGAGCGGCAGCAGCCACCACTCCGGCCAAGCCCCCTCTGTCAAAGGCGCCATCAGCAGCGACCAGAGGCAGGGTAGGAACAGAAGCCAGGTTCCGATCGGCCGGTCGGCGCGGATCAGGCTGAGGTAGGGCCAAGAGGCGCTGGGCAATACGCGGTAGAGCCAATGGTCCCGGCGGATGTCGGAGGCTGTCTGGTCGCTCATGACCGCTCCCTGATAGCAGAGGGCGGAAAGCTGAGCGAGATGCCTGGTCGCCGCTGCGCCGACTGGCTAGCTTGCTCTTCCAGCAAAGGAGCCTTCATGACCAGCCGCATCGAAACGCGCTTGTTTGTCGAGGAGGATCTGGCCGCCGGTCAGGTGGTCGGCCTGGACTCGCCGCGTGCGCACTACCTGCGCAGCGTCTTGCGGCTGCATCCCGGCGCGCGGCTGGCGCTCTTCAACGGCCGTGACGGCGCCTGGACGGCCCGGATTGAGGCGCTCGGCAAGGGCTGGGCCTCGCTCGCGGTGGAGGCGCTGATGACCCCCCAGCGCAGCGAGCCTGATATCTGGCTCTGCTTCGCGCCGATCAAGCGGGCGCGGCTCGACTTCCTGGTCGAGAAGGCAACGGAACTGGGCGTCGCCCGCCTGCAGCCGGTCATCACCCGCCACACCATCGTCGATCGCGTGAACTTGACCCGTCTGGCCGCCACCGTGCGCGAGGCGGCCGAGCAGTGCGAGCGTCTGACCCTGCCCGACGTGCTGGAGCCTGTCTCCCTCTCCGCCTTACTGCAGAGCTGGCCGCAGGAACGCGAGCTACTCTTCTGCGCCGAGGCCGGCGACGCCCTACCAATCGCGGAGGCCTTGGGCCAGCCGGAGCCCTGGCCGGCGCAGGCATTGCTGACTGGACCTGAAGGCGGTTTTGCCGCCACGGAACTTGACGCGCTGACCGCCTTGCCCTTCGTTAAGCCGGTCGGTTTGGGGCCACGCATCCTGCGTGCCGACACGGCGGCTTTGGCGGCGCTTTCCTGTTGGCAAGCGCTTCGCGGGGACGCTAAGGAGCGCCCTGAGGTACGCCGCGCCGTCGCTGGCCGCGTGTCGCATGGTCCGCTCGCCGGTTCTGATGAAGAGGCCTAGCCGGCACTCCCCCGTCAACAAGGATATCTCCACCCGTGGCAGCACCCCCCAGCGAGACGGCAGCCGAGCCGATCGAGACCAAGGCTCAACTGGTTGCCTACTTGGAGGGCGGCAACAAGCCGCCGGAAGACTGGCGTATCGGCACCGAGCACGAGAAGTTCGGCTTCACCTGGGGCGACACCCGCCCGCTGCCCTATGACGGCCCGGCCAGCATCCGCGCGCTTCTGGAGGGTCTTGCCCGCAACTTCGGCTGGGACGCGGTCAGCGAGAAGGGCAACCCCATCGCGCTGACGAAGGAAGGCTGCTCCATCACGCTCGAACCGGGCGGGCAGTTTGAACTCTCCGGCGCGCCCTTGCGCACCGTGCAGGAAACCTGCGCCGAAGTGCACCGCCACCTGAGTGAGGTGAAGCATGTGGCCGAGCCGCTGGGCATCGGCATGCTGGGCATGGGTTTCCGCCCGCGCTGGGGCCGGGAGGACACGCCCTGGATGCCCAAGGGGCGCTACAAGATCATGCGCGCCTACATGCCGACCAAGGGCAGTCTGGGCCTGGATATGATGCTGCGCAGCTGCACCATTCAGGTGAACCTGGATTTCTCCAGCGAAGCCGACATGGTGAAGAAATTCCGCACCAGCCTGGCCTTGCAGCCCGTGGCCACAGCCCTCTTCGCCAATTCGCCCTTCAAGGAAGGCAAACCCAACGGCTTTTTGTCTTATCGCAGCCACGTCTGGACCGACACCGATCCCGATCGCTGCGGCATCCTTCCCTTCGTCTTTGAAGAGGGCATGGGCTTCGAGCGCTATGTCGACCATGTGCTCGACGTGCCCATGTACTTCGTGCACCGCAACGGTGAGTACATCGACGCCAGCGGCCAGTCCTTCCGCGATTTCCTTGAGGGCCGTTTGCCGGCCCTGCCGGGCGAAAAGCCGCTGATGAGCGACTGGGTCGATCACCTGACGACCCTCTTCCCGGAGGTGCGGATGAAGCGCTTTCTGGAGATGCGCGGCGCCGACGGCGGCCCCTGGTGGCGCATCTGTGCGCTGCCGGCGCTCTGGGTCGGGCTGCTTTACGACCAAGGCGCGCTGGATGCCGCTTGGGATTTGGTCAAGGACTGGACGCCGGCCGAGCACGAAGCCCTCCGCGAGGCGGTGCCGCGTCAGGCGCTTGCCGCAGCCTTCCGCGGCGGAACCGTCGCTGATCTCGCCAAGCAGGTGCTGGAAATCTCCGAGGCCGGTCTGAAGGCCCGTGCCAAGGTCTTGAACCTCTTGAGCGACGAGAGTCATTTCATCGCGCCCTTGAAGGAGATCGCGGAAAGCGGCCAGACCCCGGCCGAACGCGCGCTTGAGGCCTACCACGGCCGCTGGGAGGGCTCGGTCGAGCCTGCCTTTACGGAGTTGGCTTACTAGAGCGTGATGAGTCTTGGTGTGAACAGTCTTTGCCAAGAGCCCTTCCTCGTCTTGAGCAGCGAGCCGAAGGTGAGCGCCCGTCGAAAGGCGGGCCCCAGGGCTCGGTGCTAACGGCCCGC
>JBCBSF010000017.1:0-66340 GCA_039819325.1 Pseudomonadota bacterium
CCGCTCCCCCGCCCGGCCACCCAACGCGAGTATCCTGGACTGGGTGGCCGGGCGGGGGAGCGGGCTGGCGCCGCAGCGATGAGCTTGCTCATCGCATCAAAAAAACGAAGGCATCGCGCTTGCCCCGTGATGCGCGTCAGCCAAGCTCTTGCACCGTAACCAGCTTTTTGCGAACCAGGGTTCCATGACCGACCTTAGTCACATCCGCAACTTCTCCATCATCGCCCACATCGACCACGGCAAGTCGACCCTGGCCGATCGCATCATCCAATTCTGCGGCGGCCTCTCTGAACGGGAGATGAAGGAGCAGGTGCTGGACTCCATGGAGCTGGAGCGCGAACGCGGCATCACCATCAAGGCCCAGGCCGTGCGGCTGACCTACACCGCCAAGGACGGCAAGGAATACCACCTGCACCTGATCGACACGCCCGGCCACGTGGACTTCGCTTACGAGGTCAGCCGTTCGCTTGCCGCCTGCGAGGGCTCGCTGCTGCTGGTCGATGCCAGCCAGGGGGTGGAGGCGCAGACCCTGGCCAACGTCTATCAAGCCATCGACAATGACCACGAGATCGTCGATGGCTTGAACAAGATCGACCTGCCGGCGGCCGAGCCCGACCGGGTGAAGGAGCAGATCGAGGAAGTCATCGGCCTGGACGCGACCGATGCGCTGGAGATCTCCGCCAAGACCGGCAAGGGGGTTATCGAGGTGCTGGAGGCGCTGATCCAGCGCCTCCCGCCGCCCAAGGGCAACGCCGAGGCACCGCTGCAGGCCCTGCTGATGGATTCCTGGTACGACCCCTATCTGGGCGTGGTGATCCTGACCCGCGTGGTGAACGGCACCCTGCGCAAGGGCGCCAAGTTCCGCCTGATGGGCACCGGGGCAGCGCATGAGGCGCAGGAGGTCGGCCTCTTGACCCCGCGCAAGGTGGCGCAGAAGGCCTTGGGTCCCGGCGAGATCGGCTATCTGGTCTCCGGCATCAAGACCATCCACGAGACCAAGATCGGCGATACCATCACCGACGACCGCAAGCCGGCCGAGACCGCCTTGCCGGGCTTTAAGCCCTCCATCCCCGTGGTCTTCTGCGGCCTCTTCCCCGCCGATGCCTCAGCCTATGAGGACCTGCGCGACTCCCTGGAGAAGCTGGCGCTCAACGACTCCTCCTTCCAGTTCGAGGCCGAGACCTCGGCCGCGCTGGGCTTCGGCTTCCGCTGCGGCTTCCTGGGCCTTCTGCACCTGGAGATCGTGCAGGAGCGTCTAGAGCGGGAGTTCGACTTGGACCTGGTGACCACGGCCCCCTCGGTGGTCTACCGCGTGCACATGAACGACGGCGAGCTGCTGCAGATCCACAATCCCGCCGACCTGCCGGACCCGGTGAAGATCGACACCATCGAGGAGCCCTGGATCAAGGCCACCATCCTGGTGCCGGACGACTACCTGGGCGCGGTTCTGAAACTCTGCGAAGACCGGCGCGGCGAGCAGATCGAGCTGACCTATGTAGGCAGCCGGGCCATGGTGACCTACCTGCTGCCGCTGAACGAGGTGGTCTTCGACTTCTACGACCGCTTGAAGTCGGCGACCCGCGGCTATGCCTCCTTCGACTATCACATCGAGACCTATCGCGAGGGCGACCTGGTAAAGGTGGCAATCCTGGTGAACCAAGAGCCGGTGGATGCGCTCTCGATGATCGTGCATCGCAGCCAGTCGGAGTCGCGTGGCCGTCAGCTCTGCGAGCGGCTGAAGGACTTGATCCCGCGCCAGCTCTTCAAGATCGCCATCCAGGCCGCCATCGGTGGCCGGGTCATCGCGCGGGAGACCGTGTCGGCCATGCGCAAGGACGTTACCGCCAAGTGCTACGGCGGCGACATCAGCCGCAAGCGCAAGCTTCTGGACAAGCAGAAGGAAGGCAAGAAGCGCATGCGCCAGTTCGGCAGCGTGGAGATCCCGCAGACGGCCTTCATCGCGGCCTTGAAGATGAAGGATACGTGAGGGCGGCCGTCGTAAGATGGCGCCGTGGATCAGCTCGCTGCCATAAGGGCCTTCCTCGCCGTTGCAGAGGCGGGCGGCTTCGCCAAGGCAGCACGCCGGGCCGGGGTCGCCACCTCGTCACTGACGCGTCAGGTGGATGGTTTGGAGCGGCATCTGGCGGTGCGGCTCTTCAACCGTTCCACTCGGCAAGTGACCTTGACCGCTGCCGGCGTGCACTACCGTCGCCAAGTTCTGGAGATCCTGGACGATCTCGAGAGCGCTGACGAGAGTGTCGGCGAAGCGGACGGACCGCCGCGCGGCCAGTTGCGCGTGGCGGCGCCCGTCGCCTTCGCGCGGCTGCACATCGCGCCCTATCTGGCGGCCTTCCTCGAGCGCTATCCCGCTATTGAGGTGGATCTGCGTCTGAGCGACCGCCTTGTCGATCTTGTCGATGAGCGCTTGGATCTGGCGGTGCGGCTAGGCGTCTTGCCGCCGTCGCGCTTGCTTGCCAGACGCTTGGCACCGCACCGGCGCGTGCTCTGCGCCAGCCCGGCCTATCTGGATCGGCAGGGCGTGCCGAAGGGCCTGGACGACCTGGCTACCCACAACTGCCTGACCTTGGGCGGGGACCGGCCCGCCCGGCTCTGGCACTTCATCCAGGGCGATGAGGTGCAGACGGTGCGTGTCGGCGGGAGCCTCTGTGCCGACAACAGTGAAGTCCTGCACCAGGCCGCGCTCTGCGGGGCAGGCCTCGTCGTTCTGCCGACCTGGCTGGTGGGCGATGATCTCAAGGCGGGGCGTTTGCAGCCCCTTCTGACTGCATGGCAGGCTGGGCCGGACGGTGCCGAGGGGGCGATCTCGGCGGTGACACTCAGCAACCGCCGCGGCTCGAAGAAGATCGGCGCCTTCGTCGATTTCCTCCGGCAGCGCTATGGCGATCCCCCCTACTGGGACATCGCAGGCTGAGGCGCGCTGTTGCGATCAGCGCAATAGTGATCTCCTATTGACGAAGCTTCTCGCAACGTTGGCCCGGCGTCACATCCCCCTTGTCACGCAAGCAGGAGAGATAGGATGAAGACGGCTAGCGACGCAGACAGACCCCGCGCCGTGGTGATCGGCGGCTCCTTGGGCGGCCTCTTCGCAGCCACCATGCTGAAGACGGCCGGCTGGTCGGTGGAGGTCTTCGAACGATCCCGTCATGACCTGGACAGCCGCGGCGGCGGCATCGTGCTCCAACCTTCGGTCATGTCGCTCTTCCGGAAAATCGGTGTGACCTTGCCGCTCTCGGCTTTGGGGGTGCGCTCCGCAACCCGTATTGTCTATGCACCCGATGGCAGCCTGATCAGCCATCAGCCGGTCTCGCAGACGCAGACCTCTTGGTCCCTCATCTACACGACCCTGAAGTCGGCCTTCGGCGAGACCCATTATCACCGCGGCCAGACCCTGGTTGACCTTTCGCAAGACGACGCGCGGGGCCTGGTGACCGCCAGCTTTGCGGAAGGAAGCAAGGTGACGGGTGACCTCTTGATCGGTGCCGATGGTAATGGCTCCACGGTCAGGTCGCTTCTGTGGCCAGGCGCAGAGCCCAGCTATGCCGGCTATTTTGCTTGGCGTGGTCTCTTGCCTGAGGCGGACATGCCGGATCGCGCGCGTGCCGATTTGCATGGCGACTTCGCCTTTGCCAGCAACCAGGGCTCTCACATGCTCGGCTACCTGGTGCCAGGTCCCGGAAACGACGTCAGGCCGGGCCATCGGCTCTACAACTGGGTTTGGTACCGAACCGCGGATGCAGAGCAGCTTCAGCGCATCATGACCGACGCCACCGGCCGGAGCCGCGGCTTCTCCTTGCCGGAAGGGACGCTCGCCCCCGCCTCAAAGGAGCTGCTGCGCGCTGACGCGGCCCGCCTGCTTCCGCCTGGGTTCCGCGATGCCGTGCTGGCCACTGAGGAGCCCTTCGCCCAAGCCATCCGCGATCTAACGGTCTCTTGCATGGTCAAGGGGCGTATCTTGCTCTTAGGCGATGCCGCCTCGATCCCCAGGCCGCACACGGCGGCCAGCACGGCAAAGGCTGCCGCCAATGCACTGGCGCTCGCCGAGGCGCTGACCCAATTCCCGGAGGATCTCAGTGCTGCCCTGAGTGCTTGGGAACCAGCACAGTTGGAAGTCGCGGCGCGGCTGGACCAGCAGGGACGCGCCGCCGGTCAGCAGCTCTTGTTCAGCCGCTCCAGCTAACCAGCAAACCTCTCTTCCGGGAGGCCCTTGACGCCCAGGCCGTCGATCACGAAGAGGTTGCCGGCTTGCGGATAGGTCGCCAGTTCCTCCTCCGTCATGAAGAGGCGCTGTGAGGTGACGAAGAGGCGGTCGTGGTTGGGCCCGCCGAAGGTCGGACAGGTCGGGCGCGGCACCGGCATGTCGATCTCCAGCATGACCTGGCCCTCTGGGTCGAGCCGCACCACCTGCCCGCCGGCGACCAGGGCGCACCAATAACAGCCCTCGGCATCGACCGTGGCGCCGTCGACCATGCCGGGGCGATCGGCGGTGGAGAAGAAGGGGCGGCGGTTCGATAGCTGCCCCGTGTCCGTATCGACGTCGAAGCGCCAGACTTGATTTCCTAGTGTGTCGGAGAAGTACAGGGTGCGCCCATCCGGGCTGAAGGCCGTGCCGTTGCTGACCTTGAAGTGGAAGTCTGCAGCGTGGCGGCTGACGCTCCAATCGGCGGCGAGACAGTAGATCGCGCCGGTCTCGGCCGAGATCGTCTTGTTCATGCTGCCGCACCAGAAACGGCCCTGACGATCGCACTTGCCGTCGTTGAAGCGGTTCTCCGGTCGATCGGCCTCCGGGTCGATGCGCTTAGTAAAGCTCTGGCTCTCCAGGTCGAAGCTGAGGAAGCCCTCAGCCGAGGCACCCACCATGCCGCCACCGCGCCTCAGCGCGAAGGAGCCGATCGGTCCGGGCGTATCCCAGACCTGCAGCTGGCCCTCCTCTGCCGACCAGCGCCGCATCTTGTAGTTCACATGATCCGACCAGTAGAGGGCTTGCTCTTCCTCCACCCAAAGGGGCGCCTCGCCGAGCCCGTCCTGGCTTTCAGCAAGGCACTCAATCTCGACTGTCATGATGACGACCTCGCAGGGGCAGCGAACCTGGAGGTCATCATCACTTCAGAGCTCAGGGCCGGCAACCTCGATCTAGCCAGATCGAGGCGGGCTTAGGAAGCCGGGGCGTAGCGGATGGAGCAGCCGTAGGCGCGGGTGACCGGGTTCGGCACCGCCTCGCCGGCTCCCAGCGCCGCCATGGCCTCGCGCACGTAGTTGGTGGCCTTGGGGATATCGGCAGGGTTGGCCGAGGCGATGGAGTCGATGCCGCCCTGATAGCGCAGCAGGCCGGCCTCATCGATGATGTACATATGTGGGGTCACGCGCGCGGCGTAGGCCTGGCCGATGGCGCCCGACTCGTCCAGCAGAGTGTCGGCGGGCAGGGCCTCACGGTCGGCGTTCAGCGCCTGGGCCTTCTCACCGGTCACATGGCCGGAGCGGCCGGGGCCAGAGGAGATGACCTGCAGCCAGACCACATCGCCCTCGGCCTGGGTCTCCTGCTGCAGCGCCTGCATATTGCCGGAGTTGTAGTGCTTGGCGACGAAGGGGCAGCGGTGGTTGGTCCACTCCAGCACCACGGTCTTGCCGCGCAAGTCCTCCAGGTTGACGGTCTCGCCCTTGGCGGTCACGCCGGTGAAGTCGGGGGCCGGCTGATCGACCACGGGGGCGGCCTGCGCGAGGCCGGCAGTGGTGAGGGAGACAAGGGCCACGGTCGCGATACGGCTCAAGACGGACATGAAGCGATCTCCTTCCAAAACATGGGTTTACTGGGTGTCTAACTCGGCGGATTGGCTGGTCTGCGTGACGGCGGTCAAGGCCTGGATAACGCTGCCGGCGGTGAGGATTTGCGGCAGCACCTCCGGCGACCCGCCATCGCGGGGATAGAGCAGGTAGAGCGGGACGCCGGAGCGGCCTTGGGCGGCCAGGGCTTCGGTGATGACGGGATCGCGGTTGGTCCAGTCGGCCTTCAGATAGACGACGTTGCCGGCCTTGAAGGCCTTGGCGACAGCCGGATCGGTGAAGGCCACCTCCTCGTTCACCAGGCAGGTGATGCACCAGGCGGCGGTGAAGTTGACGAAGACCGTACGCCCCTCATCACGCAGCTCGGCCAGACGGGCGGGACTGAAGGGTTCGCTCGGCACCAGGCCGTCCTTGAGGGCGGTGATCGGCCCGCCGGCGCTGGCAGAGGGCAGGAGGCGCGGTGCGGCAAGGACGGAGGCCGCCAGGACCAGCACCACGCTGACCGTGGCCACCATCCGCCCGCCACGCCCCAGGGCGCGGGTGGTCTGGAAGAGCCAGGCAGCGAAGGCCAACAGCAGCATGGCGGCCAGCACGGCCAGCACACCCTGGGCACCGCTCTGCTGCGCCAGGACCCAGACCAGCCAAATGGCCGCTGCATAGAGGGGGAAGGCCATGGCCTGCTTCAGCCGGTCCATCCAGACGCCGGGCTTGGGCAGCCAAGAGAGCGCGCCCGGGAAGAGCGTCAGCAGCAGATAGGGCGTGGCCAAGCCGAGGCCCAAGGCCAGGAAGACGGCGATGGCCGTAACGCCGCTCGCGGCCACGGCAAAGCCTACAGCGGCGCCCATGAAGGGGGCCGTGCAGGGCGTGGCGGCCAAGGTCGCCAGGACGCCGGTGAAGAAGCTGCCGCCCATACCCGGCTTTTGGGTCAAGCGGTCGCCGACGCCGATCCAGGAGGCGCCGAAGGTGAAGGCGCCCGACAACATGAGGCCTAGCGCGAAGAAGAGCAGTGCCATCAGCAGCACGAAGGTCGGCGACTGGAACTGGAAGCCCCAACCTAGCGCCTCACCACCCGCTCGCAGCACCAGCAGGAGCCCAGCCAGTGCAGCGAAGCTCACCAGCACGCCGGCGGTATAGACCAGGCCGTGGTGGCGCATCACCCGCCGCTCCCCGCCGACCTGCTGGGCCAGCGAGAGGATCTTGATTGATAGCACCGGGAAGACGCAGGGCATGAGGTTCAAGATCAGCCCGCCCAGGAAGGCGAAGAGCAGGGCCGTGAAGAAGCCAATCTCGGCAAAGGCGGCACCTGCGTCGCCGGCCAGGCTGATGCCCACACCGCCAGCTGAACCACCACCCGCCGGGGCCACAGCAGCCCCACTGGCGTCGGCCAGCACCTCAAGGCTCAAGGCTCGGGTGACAGTCTGGCCGTCGTCGAGGCTGTCGGTCAGGACCAGGACGCCGCTCAAGGGCTGCTGGATAGGGTCGAAGCCAACCTCCGGCTCCATCACCAGGCTGAGGCCCTGGGCGCCGCGGAAAACCTCCTGCTTGCCGCTGTGGATCACCTGTCCCCAGGCGTCGGGGAAGAACTGGGCGCTCACCACCTGGTCCTGCGCCGCCTCCGGCAGGGCCAAGGTCAAGGTCAGCTCTTGGCCGTTGAGCGCAACCTGGCTCTCCCAGGGGCTGGCGACCGGCAGGAGGGCGCGGGTGGCCTCAAGGCTCTCATGATAGTCGCTGGGCGCCGGTGGGGCAGCCACTGGCAAGACCATGGAGAGGTTGGTCTCTTCGGGGATGCAAATCTCTTCACAGACCAGCCAGCGCACATGCGCGCGGATCGGGAAGCTGTCGCCCGGCTGCAGGTCGGCCGGAACGGTGATCTGGTTTAAGAGGACAACCTGATCGCTGTAGCCGTAGTTGGTGATGGGCCCGACGTCGAAACGCTCCGGATAGGGCCATTGAATCGCCCCGGCGGTAGCGCCGGCCGGCAGGGTCCAGTCGATCTCCGTCGGCAGACCGCTGTCACCCGGATTGAGCCAATAGGTGTGCCACTTGGGGATGATGCGCTGTTCCAGCGCCAAGGTGAAGGTCTCGCCTGGTGAGACGGCGGCAACGTCGCTGAGGAAGCGGACTTGAACCCGTTCCGTCCCCGCCGGGTCGGAGGCTGCGGCCCAGGCCGGGCCGGTGAAACAGAAGAGAAGAAAAGCAGCCAAAAGGGCGCGCATGAACCAGGCTTCTTCGCTGTGACAGGCGTTTCAGCGAAAGATGTAGCGGGCTGCGGCAAAAAGGGAAAGCCGCCGTGGCGGGATCGTGATCGTGGGGTTACTGCGCCTCCGCAGCGGAGGCGGCGGCACCGGCCCTCTCCCCCCAATGGCGCAACGGGCCGGCCACCCACGCCAGTATCCTATTGGGTGGCCGGGAGGGGGAGTGGGCCGGTGCCGCCTCTTGCGGGGCGTCAGCCCCGTCCAAACCTAACCAAACAAGCCGTGCGCCTCGAGGGTCAGGATCACTTGGTGCGCGCAGCCGTCGGGGTCGGTATCGACCGTGTCGACGCGCAATTCCGGCTTCTCCGGGATCTCGTAGGGGTCGGAGATGCCGGTGAACTCTTTGATCTTGCCGGCGCGGGCCAGCTTGTAGAGGCCCTTGCGGTCGCGCTTCTCGCACTCCTCGACCGAGGTGGCGACGTGCACCTCAATGAAGACGCCGAAGGGCTCGATCATGTCGCGCACCGCCTTGCGGGTGGCCTCATAGGGCGCGATCGGCGCGCAGATGGCGATGCCGCCGTTCTTGGTGATCTCCGAGGCGACATAGCCGATGCGGCGGATGTTGATGTCGCGGTGCTCCTTGGAGAAGCCAAGCTCCGAGCTCAGGTGCTTGCGCACCAGGTCACCGTCCAGCATGGAAACCGGGCGGCCGCCCATCTCCATCAGCTTCACCATCAGCGCGTTGGCGATGGTCGACTTGCCGGAGCCGGAAAGCCCGGTAAAGAAGACAGTGAAGCCCTGCTGGGAGCGCGGCGGCTTGGTCCGGCGCAGCTCCGCCACCACGTCGGGGAAGGAGAACCACTCCGGGATCTCGCGACCCTCTGCCAGGCGGCGGCGCAGCTCGGTGCCGGAGATGTCCAGCACCGTCATGCCGTCTTCCACCTCATCGGCGGGCTGGTACTCGGCACGCTCCTGCACGTAGACCATCTTTTTGAAATCGACCATGGTGATGCCGATCTCGTCCTGGTGCTGCTTGAAGAGGTCCTGCGCGTCGTAGGGGCCATAGAAGGGCTTGCCGCTGGAATCGCTGCCGGGGCCAGCGTGATCGCGGCCGATGATCAGGTGCGAACAGCCGTGGTTCTTGCGGATCAGGCCATGCCAGACGGCCTCGCGCGGGCCGCCCATGCGCATTGCCAGATTGAGCAGCGAGAGGTGCGTGGTGCCGGTGGGGTACTCATGCAGCACCGCCTCGTAGCAGCGCACCCGGGTGAAGTGATCGATGTCGCCGGGCTTGGTCATGCCGACCACCGGGTGGATCAGAAGGTTGGCCTGCGCCTCTTTGGCGGCGCGGAAGGTCAGCTCCTGATGGGCGCGGTGCAAGGGGTTACGGGTCTGGAAGGCCACGACCTTGCCCCAGCCCATCTTGCGGAAGTAGGCGCGCAGCTCGTTCGGCGTGTCGCGGCGCGCGCGGTAGTCATAGTGGATCGGCGCCTGTAAGCCGGTGATGGGGCCGCCCAGATAGACCGGACCGGCGCTGTTCATCAGGTAGTTGACGGCCGGATGCTCGGTAGAGGTGGTGCCGAAGACCTTCTCGGCCTCGCGCGCCTTATCCGGGCTCCACTTGTCGGTGACCTCCAGGACCGCCAGGATCACACCCTCACCGTCGCGCAGCGCGACCTTGCCGCCGGTCTCCACCTTGGCGGCGAAGTCCTCCGACACCTCCAGCATGATCGGCATAGGCCAGAGGCTGCCGTCGGCCAGGCGCATGTTGTCGACGACCGAGTCGTAGTCGGCCTGGGTCAGGAAGCCCTTCAGCGGTGCAAAGCCGCCGTTCATCAAGAGCTCCAGATCGCAGATCTGGCGGGGCAGCAGATCCCAAGAGGGGTAGGCACCGGCCTCATGCTTCAAGGCCTCGGCCTGATCGGCGGGCACAAAGAGTTCGGGTACCGGGGGGAGATCAATGGTCATGGGTCACCGTTCCGAAGTGAGTTCTTGTCTGGTGATGCAGCGGGGCAGGGAGAGGGCGCAAGACAGCGCCCAAGGGAGCACAAGGCCGGTCCCGCTGCGGACCAGCCTCGCGAGGAATGGAATGTCCGTCTAGCGCAGGCGGCGGCACCCTGCCGCAGCGGCTGGCTAGACGCAACGTTCCTCTGCTGTCAAGGCCGGGATTTCTGTGCAGGCCGCGATGCAATAGCTGCATCGATAAAGAAAGTTGGCCTGGACCCCTAGCCCAAGACCTCCTCAACGGCGGCTTTGGTCACTTCGACAATGCGGTCGGCCTCCGCATCCGTCAGGCAGAAGGGCGGGGCGAAGCCGATGATGTCGCCCTGCGGCATGGCCCGGGCGATGACACCACGCTTGGCCATGGCACCGACGGCCTTGGCGCCGATCTTCTTCTCCGGATCGAAGAAGCGGCGCTCGGCCCGGTCTTCTACCAGCTCGACGGCGGCCAGCAGGCCGACCCCGCGGACCTCGCCGACGTGGGCGTGGTCGCCGAGCGCCTCTTTCAGGCCGGAGATCAGCCGCGGGCCGACCTGGCGCACCCGCTCCACCAAGCCCAGCTCGTCCAGCAGGTTCAGGTTGGCGACACCAGCGGCGGCGGAGATCGGATGGGCGGAATAGGTCCAGCCATGGCCGATCGGCCCCATCTCGTCACTGCCGCGCATCAGCACCTCCCACATGCGCTGCGAGACGATGGAGCCGGAGAGCGGTGCGTAGGCCGAGGTCAGGCCCTTGGCGATGGTGATGAGGTCGGGCTTCAGGTCGTAGTAATCAGAGGCGAACATTGTGCCCAGCCGTCCGAAACCGGTCACCACCTCGTCGGTGATCAGCAGGATGTCGTACTTCTGCAGCACGGCCTGGATGGCGGTCCAATAGCCCTCCGGCGGTGGCACCAGGCCGCCGGTACCCAAGACCGGCTCTCCGATAAAGGCGGCCACGGTCTCCGGGCCTTCCTTCAGGATCATCGCCTCCAGCTGCTCCGCGCACCAGGCGGAGAAGGCGCTCTCACTCATGCCGGCATCGGGGCGGCGGTAGTAGTAAGGGCTTTCCGTATGCAGGATGCGGTCGAGCGGCAGGTCGAAGGTCTTGTGGAAGAGGTGCAGGCCGGTCAGCGAGCCGGTCATCAGGCCAGAGCCGTGATAGCCGCGCATGCGGGAGATGATCTTCTTCTTCTCCGGCCGGCCCAGGATGTTGTTGTAGTGCCAGACCAGCTTCACATTGGTCTCGTTGGCGTCCGATCCGCCCAGCCCGAAGTAGACCCGCGCCATGTGATCCGGCGCCCGGTCCAGGATCATCTTGGAAAGCGTGATCGAGGCCTCGGTGCTGTGGCCGACATAGGCATGATAGTAGGCCAGCTTGCGCGCCTGCTCGGCGATGGCCTCGGCGATCTCCTGCCGGCCGTAGCCGACGTTGACGCAGTATAGCCCGGCGAAGCCGTCCAGGAGCTCCTTGCCTTCCCGGTCGACGATGGTGGAGCCCTTGGCGGTCTCGACGATCCGGCCCGGCGCCTCGCCGCGTGCGAACTGACCCAGATGGGTGGAGGGATGGAAGAAGTTCTCGCGATCCCAGAGATCCAGGCGGTCGTTCGCAATCATGATGGTGTCCTTTGTCTTTGCTTTCAGCAAGAAGCGGCACCGGCCCGCACCCCCGCCCGGCCACCCAGTCCAGGATACTCTCATTGGGTGGCCGGCCCCGATACGCCAAGGGGGGGGCGGGCCGGTGCCGCGTTTGGCCCTTGGGCCAAACGCGGCTAAGCCCTGCAGGTCGTGCCTTATCGGCTAATGCGCAAGGTGCTTGCCCAAGTCCCTCTCCGGGGCGCGGTCGAGGAAACGATAGGCGCCCACCTTGAGGGCGTCCAAGACCGGCAGCCATGCGAGGTTGTAGAGCCAGACCAGCGCAATGGTCTCGGCATCCAGCGCCGCCACCGGCCAGCCTACCGCGCAGATGATGATGGCCACCACCTGGGTGCCGAAGATGGCTGCTAGCAGGACCGGCGCCGGGTAGGGCGGTTTGAAGAAGAAATCCCGGGTGCGGGCGGAAAGCAGCAAGAGGTGACCGCCGGCGACTAGCTGCAGGAACATGATCGACTGCAGCTCCTCGGTGCCCAGCTGCCAGAACTCGCGGCCGATGTAGAGCAGGCCGAAACTCTCCACCACCGACAGGAGGCCCAGGAAGCTAGCGATGCCGAGGGTTCGGCGCATGTTCCAGACCACGGGTTTCTTCGCCACCGCGGCCCGATCATAGGCAATGGCCATGATGGGGATGTCGTCCAAGAGCGCCAGCAGGATGATCATCACCGCGGTTAGCGGGCGGAAGTCCATCAGGATGGTCGCCAGCACCACGAAGACCATGATGTCGATGGTCATGGCCACGCGGTAGATGGTGTAGCTCAGCATCCGCTCGAAGATGCGCCGCGCCTCGTCCACCGCCCGCACAATGGTACTGAGCCCCGGTTCGGTCAGGATCAGCGCAGCCGCGGCCCGGGCGGCGTCCGTGGCGCCGGAGACGGCAATGCCGACATCGGCCTGCTTTAGGGCTGGGGCGTCGTTCACCCCATCGCCGGTCATCGCCACCAGGTGGCCGTCGTCCTGCAGCGTCTTGACGATGCGGTACTTATGCTCCGGAAAGACGCGGGCGAAGCCGTCGGCCTGGTCGATGGTCCGCGCCAGCTCTTCCGGGCTCTTTTCGTGCGCCGGGTCGAAGAGGTCGGTGGCCGGCTGGATCTTCTCACCGATGCCAAGCTGGCCGGCGATCTGGCGGCCGATGGCCACGTCGTCGCCGGTCACCATCTTCACCGCGATGCCGTGTTCGCGCGCCTCGGCAATGGTTGGCGCCGAATCGGCGCGCGGCGGGTCGTAGAGCGAGAGGATGCCCAAGAGCTGCCAGCCCTGGCCCCGGTCCTCCGCCACGCCCAGCGCGCGGTAGCCTTTGGCGGCCAGGGCGTCGACCTCTGCCTGCGCGGCGCTGACCAGATCGGCCTCTGGCTGCACCAGGTCCAGGATCGCCTGCGGGGCGCCCTTGGCGACCTTGATCGTCTGACCCTGGTGCGCCACCTCGGCGCTGGCGCGTTTGGAGACGGGGTCGAAGGGGGTGTAGCTGGTCTGCCGGTAGTCCTTCAGCAGGCTCTGATCGCCAAGCCCGGCGATAACCGCCAAGTCGATGGGATCATCGTTGTCGGCGCTGGAGGCCAGAGCGGCGGCCAGCAGCAGCGCCTGTCCGTCGGCCTCGCCCAGCGGGCAGGGCTCGCCCAGGGTCAGGCGGTTTTCGGTCAAGGTGCCGGTCTTGTCGGAGCAGAGGGTATCGACCCCCGCCATCTCCTCGATCGACTGCAGGCGGGAGACGATGGCTTTCTGCTTCGACAGCGCCAAGGCGCCCAGCGCCATGGTGACCGACAGCACGGCCGGCATGGCGACGGGGATGGAGGCCACCACCAGGATCAGCACGAACTGCAAGAGCTCCAGGTAGGGCACGCCGGCCAAGAGCTCGTGTGCCACCAGCACCACTGCCAGGGCCAGCGAGGCAAAGATCAGGAAGTCGCCCACCCGCATGACCGCCTGCTGAAAGTGCGAGCGCGCGCCGGCCGTGGCCACCAGCTGCGCCGTCTTGCCGAAGAAGGTCTCCGTGCCGGTCGCCGTCACCAGGGCATCCATCTCCCCCTGCTTGGCCAGAGAGCCCGAGTAGGCGACGTCGCCGACGGCCTTGCTGACCGGGAGGGACTCGCCGGTAAGCGCCGCCTGATCGACGGAGAGGAAGGCGCCGGAGACCAGCTTCACGTCGGCCGGGATCACATCGCCCAGGCGCAGGTGGACGATGTCGCCTGGCACCAGATCTGCGGCCGGCACCTCTTGCCAGGCCCCGCCGCGGCGCACCCTGGCCGTTAGGGCCAGTTGGTTCTTCAGCGCCGCCAATGCGGAGCTCGCCTGGTGTTCCTGCCAAAAGCCGATGGCGGCGTTGAGGCAGAGCATGACGAGGATGATGATCAGGTCTTTGATATCGCCGGCCAGCAGCGACAGCAGCGCGGCTGCCTCGATCATCCAGGGGATCGGTCCCCAGAAGTAGCCGAAGAGCTGTTTGGCCAGGCTGGTCTTCTCTTCCGGTAGCGCGTTTGGGCCGTTGGTGGAGAGCCGGCTGGCCGCTTCCTCAGCCGAGAGCCCTGCAGCCTGGTCGCTCTTCAGCGCTGCGAGAGCCTCGTCGACGCTGAGCTTTTCGTAGTCTGTGCCCGCAGTACTCGCTTCGGCCATCGCTGCCTCCAAGGTTTGTTGCGCGGTCCCTGTCGGGACCATCCGGCCCACCTTTGAATTCGTGGGGCCCGCTCCCCCCTTGGCGTATCGGGCCCGGCCACCCAGTCCAGGATACTCTCGTTGGGGGGCCGGGCGGGGGAGCGGGCCGGTGCCGGGTGCGATGAGCTTGCTCATCGCTGCAAGAAACCTCAGCGAGAGCGATGGCGACCCCTGCAGGACTTGAACCTGCAACCTCAAGCTTAGAAGGCTCGCGCTCTATCCAGTTGAGCTAAGGGGCCGTCGGGTGAACCGTTCCTTCTTGCTGGTCTGTTGCAAGAAACTCTAACGCCGTGGCTCCGCTCTCCACGCCCTCATCCTGAGCCTGTCGAAGGATGTGCCACAAGCGCGATCTTCTCCATGGCAGATCCTTCGACAGGCTCAGGATGAGGTCAGTGTTTTTGGCATGCGTCCGAGCGATCCGGCCGTCCTTCCCGCCTCCACACGAAGCCAGCTCTAGTGAGTCCACGGAAAAGCGCGATTGTAGAGAAAGTTGTCGGCGTAGGCCTTGGGCTTCACGCTGCGCTCTTGGGTCTCTTCGACGATCACCATGATGCCGTGGCGCTGGCAATAGGCCTCGCCTTCTTCACGGCTCTCGAACCAGAGCCGCAGCTGTTGTTTGGTGTCGCCCGAGGAGGTCCAGCCCATCAGCGGCTCGATGCGTCTTGCCTCTTCCGGCTCGAACTCCAGAAGCCAGCGCTGGATCTTGCCGCGCCCTTGCTGCATGGCCGTCTTCGCCGGTTGAAAAAGCCTTGCTTGCATGTCCCTGGTCCTCTCGGGTCGGGTCAAATCACTGCTGAAAAGCAGTTAGCACGCTGCGCCGGCATCGCCAAGCGAAGGGGCAGGTGCGCGGCCTTTTGCGGCGATGGGGAGGCTCGCTCTTGCGGCACCAGCCCGCGCCCCCTCCCGGCCACCCAAGGGAGTATCCTGAACTGGGTGGCCGGGAGGGGGCGCGGGCTGGTGCCGTCGGTCCCGTCAGGGGGCGCGCAATCCGAACTGGTCGGGGCGAGAGGATTCGAACCTCCGGCTTCGTGCTCCCAAAGCACGCGCTCTACCAAGCTGAGCTACGCCCCGGATGACCAAAGACTATCACGAGCCAGGCGCGTCTGTTAGCGCCATCGCCGGCCCAAGGTCCAGCGCAAAAGGGGCAGAGTGACTTTTGGACCGACTCTCAGTCCCCCAAAGCCTCCACCCGCAAATCGATCCCCTTGGCGGAACGCAGGGTCAGCCGCACCGTCGGCTGCGGTGGGGCGGCGCCCTCTGGCGGCAGGAAGCGGTAGCGGCGGAGCAAGAGAGCAAGAACCAGCGCGGCCTCCAGCATGGCGAAGGCGGCGCCGGAGCAGACGCGGGGGCCGGCGCTGAAAGGGAAATAGGCCTGCTTCTGCGCCTTCTTGGCATAGGGGCACTGCCAGCGGTCAGGGTCGAAGCGGTCGGCCTCTGGCCAGATCTCTGGGTGGCGCTGCAGCTGCCAGGTGCGCACGAAGACCGGGGCGCCGGGGCCGAGGCTCCACTTGCCCAGCTGCTCCTCCTTGGTGGTGTCGCGGGCCACGTTGGCGACCGGCGGGTAGAGCCGCAGGGTCTCGCGGAAGACATCGCGCAGGAAGGTGAGCTTGCTCATGTCGGCGAAGGTGGGCTCCCGCTCGCCCAGGACTGCGCGCACCTCGGCGCGGGCGCGCTCCTGCGCCTCCGGGCTGCGGGCGAGCAGGTAGAGGCTCCAGCCCATAGCGGCGGCGGAGGACTCATGGCCGGCCAGGAAGAGGGTAGCGATCTCGTTCAAGAGGTACCCGCGGTCCAACGGCGCGCCGCTGTCGGGGTCCTTGCTCTTCAGCAGGTTCGCCAGGATGTCGTCCTCTGGGACCGCGTCGCCAGCCGCGACCGCTGCCAGGCGCCGGTCGAGCAGCTTGCCCAGCGCCGCCCGTATCTTCCGCGCGCGCCGCCAGGAGCGCAGGCGGCCCGGCATGCTCCAGAGCGGCAAGCCGGTCAGCGAGATGATGTCCTGCACATAGGCCAGGCGCTGAAAGCCGGTGAAGGCCTGAAAGAGCGCCTCTGCCGACTCCCCGTCGATGGGCTCGGAGAAGATGGTGCGGAAGATGATGTCGGCGGCGGCGTGGGTGGCTTCGCTCTCGATCGGCACCAGGGCGCCTTGGGCGGCTGGTTCTTCCAGGCGCTCTACCAGGGACTGGCTGGCCTCCAGCATCTTCGGGAAGGCGTCGCGCAGGCGTGCGGCCTCGAAGGCGCGATCCATGACGACGCGCTGTTTCCGCCAGGTCTCGCCGTTGGAGACGAAGACACTGTTGCCGACCAAGGGCGAGAGCATGGCGTACATGATGCGGCTCTTGGGGAAGTCGGCGGCGCGCTCCACCAGCACCGTCCGGGCCACGGCGGGATCGCGGATCGAATAGGTGTAGCGCTGCCTCAGACCCGGGATACGCGGCAGCTTGTGGCGCACGACCAGGGTCTTGTAGCCGACTTTTGAGCCCTCACTCCCCGGCTTCATCGCATCGCGCAGGCGGCGCAGCGGCGAGGCCTTGCCGGAGACCGGCTTGGGCGGGATCAGATGCTCCTCCATCTCAGCCAGCCCGCCGGATGGACCAGGTGGAGGGGCCGCCCTTGCTCCAGGTCCAGTCGACCGGCTCCCCCGGTGCGGTCAGCCGCTCTGGCCCGCAGGTGAGGCGGAAGAAGTTGTAACGCCCTGGCAGCTCGCTCGCCATGAGGTACTGGAAGTGGAAGCGCAGTGGCTCACGGCGAATCAGGCGAAAGGTCTCCGGCGTCAGGATGGCGTGAAAGCGCGGGGAGACCTGCAGCGGCCGCTTCGCCTGGCCCTCCGGCCGTGCCAGCCCGGTGGGCGCCAGCGGATCGATGGCGCAGGAGGAGGCCGGGTCGGAGGGGGAGGTCACGTCGATCCAAGGCACCTGCGTCATCTCCAGCGCCACCACAGCCAGGTCGCGGCGAAACTCCTCGGCTCCGCGCAGGGCACCCAAAAGCGGCAGGCATTGCCCTAGTGATAGGAAGGAGGCGCGGCCGCCGTCGAAGAGGCTGGGGTCCTTGCGATAGAGATCGGCCAACGCGCCGATCGCGTGCTGGGCGCCGATGCTGTGGCCGACGATCAGGATCTCGTCCAGCTCTGGGTCGCGCAAGCGGGCCTCCAGGCGCTCGGCGAAGCGGTGGCGCCGCTCCGCCAGCCCGGAGATCCGGTCGGAGCCCCAGCTGGCCAGGAAGCCGAAGACTCGCGCCAGCCAACAGGGGTTCATCCAGGCCTCCAGCCGCTTCCAGAGGAAGGAGGCCGCTATGGCAGCGATGGCCGCGAGCGAGAGGGCGAGCCAAGAGGCCAGACCCAGAAGCAGGCCCAGCTGCCAGACCAGCAGGGCGACCAGCAGCAGCAGCAGCCCGAAGGCGAGGAAGGTCGCCGGCGGGAAGAGGATGGCGATGAAGGAGGGCCAGGCCCGCTTTGCCAGATTGTGCAGGAAGCCGGCGCGCAGGAAGGACCAGAGGTAACGCAGGCAGAGCAGGATCAGTGCCGGCAGCCGCTTCGGCCAGTTCTGCCGCACCATGTCGTCCCAGCGCAGCGTCTCATAGGTCGTGGTGACGCGGCCCTCGGGATAGTCGGACACCACGTCCCAGAAGGCGGCGAGGGTTCCTTCGTTGCGCCGCGGGCCGACGGTGACGGCCACGCCATCGACCTGGGCTTGGCGCTGCGCCTCCTCCTGGAAGAGGCGGTGATAGGCCGCCGGCCCGCGCGGGTCGAAGCCGTGCAGATAGCAGACATGCCGCCGACGAACCCGCGCGGTCTCTCTCATTGCGGGTTGGCTGGAAGCGGGCATGAAGGGTCCTAGCGTGGTGGGGGCAGGCTCTGCCGATTGTAGTCGGACCAGTCCTCGATATCCGGATAATGCTGCTTACGCCAGCGCCGAACGCGCCAATCCATCAGACGCCGCCAGAGTGGCGGCACCATGGCAGCGCAAAACATCACCGGATAGCCAAAGGGCATCCGCGGCGCTTGGCCCTTCTCATAGGCCTGCAGCAGCGGGTAGGGGCGGGCCGGGAAGGCGTGGTGATCGCTGTGCCGCTGCAGATTGATCAAGAGCCAGCTGGTCACCGGCTTGAAGGCGTTCCAGGAGTGCTTGGCCTGCACCCGCTCGTACTTGCCCTGACCCAGATACCGCCGGGTGAGGCCATAGTGCTGGATGTAGTTGATCGTCTCGGTCAGGAAGATCGCCGTTGCTGCCTGTACCAGAAAGAGCAGCAACCCGAACCAGCCCCCAATGGCAAGCGCCAGCACCATGGCCAGCACCCCGGCCCCGGCATAGCGCCAGAAAGGATTGGCCAGTGCATAGAGCGGCTTACCGCGTAGCCGCAGCCGGTTGCGCTCGACCCGCCAGGCCGAGGCTAGACTGCCCGGGATAGCGCGCGCCAAGAAGGCATAGAGCGATTCCCGGTAGCGGGCTGTGACGTTGTCCCGCGGCGTGCCGACGTAGGGGTGGTGGATTTTCAGATGCTCAGTGATGAAGTGCCCGTAGAGCACCGTCCCCAGCAGGGTCTCCGCCAGCGCCTTCGACCAGCGGTCACGCCGGTGCATCAACTCATGCGCATAGACCACGCCGAAGGTGCCGGTGCCGATGCCCACGCAAAGCATCAGCGCGATGGCCTCCAGCGTATCGACCCGATCCGTCCAGGCGACATAGGCAATGGCGCCATAGATCAGCCCCAGCTGCAGCACCACCCAAAGCGCCAAGAGGCGATCGTGCCAAACGAGCGAACTTCCGGGATTCTCCAGATCGGCATTACGAAGCGTCTCCGGCAGCACCCGGTCGAAGACGGCGGTGGCGACTGTCACACCCAGGACGACCAGCAGCAGTCCCAGATCGCCGATGAGGGCCCCGGCGACCAGCAGCACGGCATAGGCCAGCGAGAGCGCGAAGTAGGCGGCCGCGTAGGGGCGCGCACCTTCCGAAGGTCTATTGAGGGACAGATCAGTCACAATAGCCCTCGCTTTGGTCCGTATGTGCGCGGTCCATCATCAAACTGTGCAATGGTTTGAGATCCTACAACCCATTTGATCGGCGGATATCATTGTGGAAACTTAGCTGGTGCTCGTGAAAATGCCAGGCCCGCTGCGCTTGCTACAAATCGACCGAGGGATGCATAGACATACCTTGTGGTTGGCAACGCTGTTGGATGCCCGGTTCGAGTTTGAGTGTCGCGCTATGGACGCTGCACCAGACGAAACTCTGAGGAGGTCGACATTTCGGATTCTGGTTCACTAGGCAACAAAGGATACTATGCATACTGTCTTGCAACCATTTATGGAGAGCAAGATGAAGAGGATATCGACTACGATCTTCATGAAAAGAATCGAGAGTTCTGGAATCGATGGGCCTACTCTTGCCTAAGCCCGGCATCGATGAACCGGCTAATCGAGAACGGAAGTCTAGCGCGATCAGAAATAAGGCCTTTCTCTGATGACGAGATAGAAATGGTTTTAAAAGCTTTTCGCCTTCGGTGTAAGGATGTCGAGGCAGAACTACCGACAAAAATTGAATCATGCTATTTTTCGAAATTCCATTTTGAGAAGCCTGTGTGTTTCCGGGGTTTTAGGTTTTTATGGACGACAGGTTTTGAGGGCAGTCGATTCGCCAGTAAAGCAGAGTTTACAGACTCAAAATTTTGTGCAGTATCCTCCTTCAAGGACGCTCTATTCGAAGATTTTGTAGATTTTGGATCATCAATATTTTACAAATCAGCCCACTTTTCGAAATCTGTTTTTGAGTATGGTGCCCGATTTACATTGTCCAGATTCTCAGATTTTGCTTGGTTTTCAAAGTGTAGATTCAATAGTGGTTCTCTTTACATAAAGAAATGTATTTTTCAAGGTGAGTTAGATCTCTCTCAGGTCGTTGTTGTCGGAGATATCAACCTGGAGGGTTCAGAATTTCAGAAGTCTCTTCAGATTAATCATGGCCAAATCAATAAGAATGTCGCTTTAGATGGTGCTGTATTGGAGCAGGATTTGACACTGGAGAATTGTGTTGTGTCTGCAAAAGCATCTTTTTCGAAGATGAGTGTGTTAGGAAACGCATCCTTTCTAAACACTGAATTTGGTGGGAGTACATCTTTTTTTGAGGCTACTTTTCAGGGGCGCCCGCCAAATTTTGCGGGCAGTATTTTGCATGAGGACACAGACTGGCGATCTGTGTCTTGGCCTTCATCACCTGCGACTGCTGATGAGGCATCCCATTATGTCCGCGCATACGAGCGCCTTAAATTAGAGATGGATCGTCTCAAGCGAGGAGAGGATGAGCTGTTTTTTCTCTCGCTAGAACTTCGTTGTAAGGCAAAGCGGGACGGTGGTGAGCGTGCTGCTTTGATCTGGATTTACTGGGTGCTTAGTAACTTCGGTCAATCATTTTGGCGGCCAATCACTGCTTTGATTATGGTCTGGGTTGTAGGCTTGGCATCTCTGTTCTCGTGTGCATTGACCCTCCCACAAGCCATGGCGATCAGCTCTTCCAATCTCGTGGCATTCTTCGGCTTTAGCCGCGCCTATATCAGCGCGGAGCTGCTCCAGGCCCTACCGTGGTGGACGAAGCTGCTTTTTGCTGGGCAGACGGTGGTTTCTGCGGTTTTGCTGTTTCTCTTGCTGCTCGCACTGCGGAACCGATTTCGGATCAAGTGAGGGCTGCTGGCCTCGTCAGGATCCTAAGGAAGCGCCCCCGGCAGAGTGTGTCTTAGTGCATGGCGTTCTCGTTGGCCGGTGGCCGCAACTGCGTTGTGCTTCTACGAGGGCGTTGGCGCTGCGGCACCCCTTGCCCAGGCCCCGGCGACCTGCGACAAAAGCGGCGGACTTAAGCGGCTGCGCGTGGCCTAGGGGCGCTCGTTGGCCCGGTAGCAGGGGAGTTAGGACCGATGGCAGTGATCTTTGGGACCAGTGGTAACGACTCGCTGGTAGGGACGACCAACCTCGACCGCATCTATGGACTAAGCGGGGATGACCAGCTCTTTGGGCTACAGGGCAACGACCGGCTCTACGGCGGGCCTGGACGCGATACCCTGCGCGGCGCGGAGGACGACGACAGCCTCTATGGCGGCGGCGCAAACGACCAACTGATCGGCAATACCGGCGACGACACGCTCTCCGGCGGGGATGGGGATGACCGGCTGACAGCGGGCTCGGGCACGGATCTGCTATTCGGCGCCACGGGTGACGACTTGATGAACGGCCTCTTGGGCGTTGCCGCTGCCTACGGCGGCCTGGGCAGCGATACCCTGCTGGTCGATAACAGCGGCGATCGCCTCTTCGAAGCCGCGGGCGAGGGCGTCGACAGCATCGTCACCCAGATCGACTTCTCGCTGCCTTCCAGCGGCGCCAACGTCTTTGTCGAGTACCTAATCCTCGACGAAGACAGCGACGCCGTCATCGGGCAGGGCAATCAGTTTGTGAACGTGCTCGTCGGAAACAGCGCCACCAACACGCTTTTTGGAGGGGCGGGCAACGACTTCCTCTTCGGCGGGCCGGACGGCGACGGCACCTTCTATGGCGGTGATGGCAATGACTCCATAGGGGTCAACACCGGGGCCGGTTCCTTCTATGGCGATGACGGTAGCGACACGATGGTTGTCTTCGGCAGTGACGTCAGCCTCTTCGGCGGTGACGATGCCGATACGCTCGCCGGCGTTGCCTCGTTAAGTGAGGTCTTCGGGGCCGACGGCAACGATCTCTTGGAGTCGTTCCGTGGCGAGGCGCTGCTCTTCGGTGGCGGTGGCACCGACATCTTGATCACCCGCAGTGGTGCGATTGGCCTCTCGGCCTATGGCGGCGATGGCGTCGATACCCTGGGCAGCCTGACCAGTGGACAGAACAGCTTCTTCGGCGGGAACGGTGGTGACATCGTGGTCGGCGGTAGCGCAGCCGACTTTGCCAATGGACTTGGCGGCCGCGACCAGCTCTATGGCAACAGCGACGACGATGTGCTCTTCGGCGGTGCCGCTGCTGACGCCCTCTTCGGCGGGGCTGGGGATGACGAGATGCGGGGTCGGGCCGGTCAGGATGTCGGACGTGCCGGCGGCGGCAACGACTTCATCGACGGTCGCGGTGACGGCAGTGCCTCCGACACCTTCCTGGCGGGCAACGGGGACGACACCTTCCGGGTCGGTGATCAAGACAGCCTCTATGGCGGCAGCGGTAACGACGTCTTCACCTTTGGCGGCGCACAGGACGGGGACGGAAGCGGCAGCGGCGGCGCCCTGCTGGGCGACTTCGGCAACGGCTCCATCGAGGGCGGCAGCGGCCAGGACCTGCTGGTCTTCGACCGTGGCCTGTTGAACGGTGCCTTCAGCTACATCGAGAGCGCCACCTTCGACGCCGCCGGCAACAGCCAAGCCCGCTTTGCCGGGCCAGAGCAGGTGCAAGTCGATACCGACGGTGACGGCTCGACCGACATCGCCTTCCGCATCTCCAACCTCTCCAGCGCTGGCCAGTTGACGGCAACCGACTTCCTTTTCGAGGTCTAGGGCCTTCTTGAGCGAGGGCGGCTACCGGACAGCATAGGATCCGGCGGCTGCCCTCAGGCTCTGGTCGGCGCAGCGGATCTCGCGCGCCCCTGCGGCTATGACTAAGAACTCGTGCTACAAGATAGACGAGCGTGCGAAGGCCTTGAATTTGCGTGATTCTTTCCTGCTGTTTCAGCGCGCTTGACGATCCCCATACCCAAGTTTCTTGATCTTTCCTCTTCCCTCCGTGCTGCGCGCCCAAAGTGTGGCAATTCTTGAATTTCAACTCGCTGTCACAAATCCTCCGTTGAAGCGGCCTGTCTTCGATGAAACCCTTGCTCGCAGATGCTGCTGACATGGGTGCAATCGCGCGACCTCTGGTGCGCCGGACCATCGCCCACAGCACAGCAGCGCCTTGAGGCCAAAGAGAGGTCCGTGGCAGCGCTCTCTTTCCGTGCGCAATGCGACGACACGAGCTTGTGGAGGAGACAAGTCAGATGACGATCAGCATAGGGACGAGCGGTAAGGACACCCTGACGGGCACCAGTGCGGCCGATAGGCTCTACGGCCTCAGCGCCGACGATAGTCTTCTTGGCCTCTCTGGAAACGACTCGCTCTTTGGTGGGGCTGGCAATGACAGCATCTTTGGTGCGTTAGGGAACGACCGGCAGTATGGCGATCTCGGGAATGATGGGCTGGACGGCGGAGAGGGAAACGACCGACTCTTTGGTGCCTCTGGACAGGATGTACTGACCGGAGGGTCTGGCCGCGACACGCTTGACGGCGGCAGCGGCCTCGACTCCGCGAACGGCGGGAGTGGCGATGACGTTGTCGTGGTTGCCATCGATTCAACGACGGGGGAAGCTCTCAACGGCGGTGACGGGGTCGATAGTCTGTTGGTGCCGGCTGGCGTGACCCTACCGGCCAGCGCAGTACTCTCTGGGTTTGAGATCTATGCTTTCAGCGGTTCGAGTGCAGCTGATTCGGTCGGCGGCTATGCTACCAGTGATCGTATCTACGGTGAAAACGGGAATGATGTGCTTGATGGCGGTTCATCGAGCGATGTCCTTTCGGGCGGGCTTGGCGACGACCGACTAGAGGGTGGTTCCAGCTTCGACCGGCTATCCGGAGGAGACGGCCTAGACACGCTGCTCGGCGGCGCGGGAAACGACTTCCTTGAAGGCGGCAGTGGCAAGGACACTGTCTATAGCAAGTCAGCCGTTGCTAACACCATGTCAGGGGAAGATGTTGGTGTTGGGCTAGACTTTCTCTACGGCGGAAGCGTCGCTGACCAACTGGTAGGCGACAGCGGCACAGACCGTCTGTTTGGCGGTCACGGCAATGATACGCTTCAGGGCAATGAAGGTGATGATCGGCTCTACGGGCAATCCGGCCAGGACAACGTGTCGGGTGGCTCCGGTGACGATTTCCTGGTCGATGGCCCTAACATCGATGTTCTGAACGGAAACCACGGTAGCGATACCGTTGTGGTTGGGGGGAGCACAACAACGGAGGACGCGTTCTTCGGCGGAGAGGACTCGCCGTCCGGCGGTTCCACCTCACAAGACACGCTGATTGTGCAGACGGTAGTGGTCTTCCCCCAGTCGGCCTCCGTAGCGGACTTCGAGGTCTACATCATCCAGGGGACCTCCGGTGCTGACACGCTGACAGGCCAGCCAGGCATCAACACGCTCGACGGGTTCGGCGGAAACGATAGCCTCGTCGGCAACAACGGCACCGATACGCTCTTCGGCAGTTCGGGCGATGATACTCTAGAGGGAGACAGCGGTCTCGATCGCCTCATTGGCGGTTCGGACAGCGACACGCTGGACGGCGGCAGCGGTGCCGATCGTGTCTACGGCGGTGCCGGTGATGACGCCATCATCGTCTCTAGCAACGCCGTCGGCGGAGACAGCTTCTTCGGTGGCTTTGGGCAGGACCGACTGGTGGTCGAGGCCGGCGTCAGTGTTCCTGACGCCTCCCTCCTCTCAAGTTTCGAGGCCTATCAGATCAACGGCTCGTCAGGAAATGATAGCCTTGGCGGCTTCGCGACGGATGATCTGCTCTACGGCTTATCGGGTAATGACATCTTAGAAGGCGGGGCGGGTGATGACACGCTGGACCCAGGCGTGGGGACGGACAGCGTCTTTGGTGGGTCCGGTAGCGATAGCGTCCGCCTCTCAAGTGAGTCCACCACTGGCGATAGCCTCGACGGCGGTAGCGGCCAGGATACGGTCATCCTCCCCGCTGGTGTAACCCTGCCGGCCGCGCCCATTCTCACAGGCTTCGAGAGCTTCTTGCGCTATGGGGATACCGGTGCCGATGTCCTGACCGGCGGTTCCTTCGACGACGCATTGTATGGCCTCAGTGGAAACGACCAACTCAGTGGTTACGCTGGGAACGACGGTCTGTTCGGCCAGACGGGTAACGATTCTCTCTTTGGAGATGATGGTGACGACAGCCTCCATGGTGCTAGCGGTGACGACAGTCTAGACGGCGGATCAGCAAACGACACCTTGTTCGGGAGCAGTGGAAAAGACCAAGTTCTCGGTGGCGACGGTGATGACAGCCTCTACGGCGGGGCGGGCAGCGATACGGTTTCCGGCGGGTCCGGCAATGATCGTGTCTTTGTCATGAGTGGAGGGGGAAACGCAGCGACTTTGGATGGTGGCGCGGGCAGCGGCGATACTCTCGTTCTTCGCTCCGGGGTCGCTCTGCCGGGTGTGGCAGCCATCGCCGGGTTTGAGAGCTACCTCTTCCTTGGGACCAGCGGCAATAACACTCTCAGTGGGTCCGACGGCGCGGATACCATGTATGGTCGGACTGGCGAAGACAGACTTGTCGGTACCGGTGGCGACGATCTGCTCTATGGTGGCGATGGCAGAGATCAACTGGTGTCTGGACCAGGGCGCGACCTAGTCTTTGGGGGCGGTGCAGGCGACCGCATAACACTGACCGCAGCCCTTGAGGCTGGTGAAACCATCGACGGCGGGCTTGGTACTGACGCTCTTCTTGTGCGGGCGCCCTACGCACCTTCAGCCCTTTTTACCGTCACAAACACTGAGACCTTTATATTTTCGGGAACGGATATGAACGATGTTCTCACCGGTCTCGACGGTAATGATCGGCTTTTTGGTCTCTCAGGAAACGATACGCTTTCTGGTCTCGCCGGCGATGACGATCTTGAGGGCGGTGAGGGCGCTGACACGCTCCAAGGCGGGTCCGGGAACGACACGCTTGCAGGTGGGTCCGGGGCTGACGTGGCTCACGATACTGCCGGTGATGATCTGTTTCAAAGCGGTTCAGGAACAAACAGTCTATACGGCGGTTCCGGAAATGATACCATCGAGATTCTGGACGGCACCGCGCTGGGGAACCTGCTGAACGGCGGGTCGGGGAGCGATACCCTGATTGTCGGTGCGGATGTTGATCTGCATTTGGCGTCGAGCATAACAAGCATCGAGCACATAACGGTTTTTGGAACCAACGGTGGCGATGACATGCTGTCAGGCAATACCTCGAGCGACACTATCTATGGTCTTTCGGGTAATGACACCCTAAGCGGCGGGTCCGGCAATGACTTCCTGGTAGGCGGTTCTGGCGTCGATAGGGTTTTTGGCGGCAACAACGCTGATACCCTACTGCTTTCTACCAACGTTCAGTCCAACGAGATCTTTGATGGAGGCGCGGGCTCTGACATCCTCGTCGTGCCCTTTGGTGTGGCCCTGCCCACCGATACTACGGTCTCAATTCTCGTAAATCGCTACCATTTCCTCGGCAGCAGCGGCGATGACAGTCTGGGCGGGTTCTCAACGAGAGATTCGATCTCTGGAGACAGCGGGAATGATCAGCTCTTCGGTGACAGTGGTATTGATACACTGAGTGGCGATAGCGGCACGGATACTCTCTATGGTGGCTCTTCAGTCGACACGCTCTACGGCGGTGCCGGCGATGACCTTCTTTGGGGCGGCACGGAAGCTGATCAACTGAGCGCAGGTTCCGGGGAGGATGATGTCCGCGGGGGGACCGGCAATGACACCCTCAGCGCCGGCAGCGGAAATGACCTACTCTTCGGCGCGTCTGGAAATGATGTCCTGAACAGTTTCTCACTTGACACCGCGCTGAGCGTAGCCAGTGGAAACGACAGACTCTATGGCGCGTCTGGAGATGACGTAGTTAACGGTTTCTCAGGCAAGAACACGCTCTTTGGTGGTCTCGGTGCTGATACCGTGACTGGTGGCGCACAGAAGGACAGTCTTTTTGGCAGTTCGGGTAATGATAGTCTTAGTGGAAGTGGCGCACGCGATCTTTTGGTGGGCAATAGCGGCATAAACACTCTTTCTGGCGATGACGGGAATGATTGGTTAGATGGACGAGCCGGTATTGCAGCGGCCTTCGGTGGCGCTGGTAACGACACCTTCTTGCTTGATTCAATCAATGATATGTTTTTTGAGTACTCTGACGATGTTGTTGGACCAGAAGGCATCGGCGGAACGGATACAATTCGAAGCTGGATCGATTTCACTGCCCCGGTTAATGTGTCAATTTACAATTTTGAATACATTCACCTAGCGACTGCTGGTGTAGGAAGTATTGTTGAGGGAAATGAACTTGACAATGTCATTGTTGGAAATTTGTTTGGGAATACGCTCTCTGGTGCCAGTGGAGATGACTACGTCCGCGACGGCGAAGGCGGAAGCGATACTTTGTTCGGCGGCAGCGGGAACGACACGCTGCGCAACAGTTATGACGATCCTGCAGTAACGGGTAGCACGCTCACGAATTTTGTACTGTCGGGTGGCTCCGGTGCAGACACCTTGAGCTCCGATACAGGCAGTGGTTCGATCAGTGGTGGCAGTGGCAACGATCGTGTCGTCGTGAATGGCCTTTCCGCGGTTACGATCGATGGCGACGATGGGAATGACACTGTCTACGGCGGCGGCGGCAATGACAGGATCGATGGTTTAGCAGGTGACGATGTGCTTCGTGGCCAAGGCGGCAATGACTTTGTCAACGGCCTTGCAGGGAAGGACCTGCTTGATGGATCGGTCGGGGATGACACGCTTTGGGGCGGCGGCGAGTCTGATACGGCATTCGGCGGGTCCGGTGTCGATGGACTTCGCGGGCGTGACGGCGTCGATACGCTGTACGGTGGCTCCGGCGTAGACACGTTGCTGGGGGAGACTGAGGCAGATCTGTTGACCGGCGACGCTGGTGACGATTCTCTTGATGGTGGCTCCGGGAACGACACCCTGCGTGGTGGGCTCGACAATGATGTGCTTGCGGGTGGGACTGGGCTTGATCTCCTCTACGGTGGAACAGGTGGTGATTCTCTTAATGGCGGTGCCGGGAACGACACTCTGCGTGGTGAGCTCGACAATGATATGCTCTTCGGGGCGGAGGGTCTTGACCTTCTCCTCGGGGGGGGCGGGCAACGACCTGCTGAATGGAGTTGGTGACAACGATATCCTCGACGGTAGCCTGGGCGACGACACGCTCTTCGGTGGAGGTGGCTTCGACACGCTCTATGGTGGCTCAGGCCTTGATGAGTTACGAGGCCGCGGAGCGGGCGACACGCTGAACGGCGGCTCTGGAGCAGATGTGATCTTTGGCGGTAGCGGAGATGACACTGTCTTCCTAAACACGGGCGATGCCGCGCTTGGTGAGACCGGCCAAGACTCGTTCTTTTTCTTTGGATCGGAAAACGGAAGCATAGTTTTGGCCGGCGACAACGCCGTCATATCGGACTTCGGCAATGACTCCATCGGCATGAACGGCAGTGGCGAGAAGTTGGTCTTTGCCGCGACGCTGCAGGTCGGCGTCTTCGCCTTTGTCGGCAGCGGTGCCTTCACCGGCGGCAGCGACAACAGCGAGGCGCGTTTCGCCGGAGGCGGCGTCGTCCAGTTCGATCAGGACGGCGACGGCACGGCCGATCTCAGCTTCACCTTGACCGGCCTTACGGCAGCCGATCAGTTGACAAGCACCGACTTCCTCTTCCAATAGGCCGGCTCATGGGGACAGCGCTTACCAATCGACGACCGCTGTCCCGTCATGGCTAAGGACCACCGCCAGTGGGCAAGAACATCACCGAGATCACCGAGCCGCTCTACGACTACATTCTCGACATGACCCTGCGTGAGCCGCCGGAGCTGGCTGCCTTGCGCGAAGAGACGGCGAGCCTTTCCTCTCACGGCATGCAGATCTCCCGCGATCAGGGTCAGTTCATGGGCTTGCTGGCCAACCTGATCGGCGCCGAGCGCTACCTGGAGATCGGCACCTTCACCGGCTATTCCGCCCTGGCTTTGGCCTTGGCGCGGCCGGGGCTCAATCTCACCTGCTGCGATGTCTCGGAGGAGTGGACGGCGATCGGCCGGCGCCACTGGGAATCCGCCGGCGTTGCTGACCGCATCGACCTACGCCTGGCGCCCGCTCTGGAGACCTTGGAGGCCTTGAAGGAAGCGGGGCACAGCGAGCGCTACGACCTCTGCTTCATCGACGCGGACAAGGAGAACATGCCCAACTATGTCGATGCCGCCTATGACCTGCTGCGGCCAGGCGGGCTGATGATGGTGGACAATGTGCTCTGGAGCGGCGCGGTGATCGAAGAGAGCGATCAGAGCGAGAGCACGGTGGGCGTGCGGGCGCTGAACGAGAAGCTGCGCGATGATCAGCGCTTCGATATCTCCCTGGTGCCGATCGGCGACGGGCTGACCTTGGCACGCAAGCTCTAGAGCCCCTTCACGATCAAGGCCGCGCCGAGGGGCAGCAGGGCAAGGAAGAAGACCCGGCGAAAAGCCGTCTCGCTGATCCGGCGGCGCCAGGCCGCGCCCAGTCGCATGCCTATCAGGGCGGGCAAGACGGCCAAGGCGGAGAGCAGACCGAGCTCAGCGTCCAGCAGGCCCAAGCCGCCTAACGAGACGGCAAGACCCAAGGTGGAGAGGGTGAAGAGCAGCCCCATGGCCTGCACCAGACGGTCGCGCGGCAATCCGAGGGCCTGCAGATAGAGCAGCCCCGGCACCACGAAGGACCCGGTCATCCCGGTCAGCACGCCGTTTGCCAGACCTGCCACGGGCCCGGCCCAGAGATCGCGCCGGGCGTTGATCTGCAGTGCCAGCTTGGCGAGGCCAAGACCTGCATAGACGATGAGCAAGAGCCCCAGGACCGCCGTCACCAGCGCCGGCGAGAGCGCAGCTAGCAGCAGGCCACCCAGCGGGATCGCCAAGGTGGCCGGTAGCAGGAAGCGCCAGAGCCGCCGCGCCAGGGCTCCGACAGCACCGCCATCTACCGCTTGCCAGAGGTTGGTGACCAGCGAGGGCACCAGCAGCAAGGCCAAGGCGGCCTCCAGCCCCAGGCTGGCGGTCAGAAGCGCCAGAGAGACGGTGGGTAGGCCGAAGCCGACCAGGCCTTTAACGGCGCCTGCAAGCAGAAAGACGGCGGCAACGAGAACAAGGCCGCCAAGCGACCAAGGCGCGGCGACGGCTGCCTCCATCGCCCGAGCGGCCTAGCCGACTTGGCCGCGGTGGCGCAGCAGGTGGTCGGCGATGACGAGGGCCATCATCGCCTCCCCGACAGGCACGGCGCGGATGCCGACGCAAGGGTCGTGCCGGCCCTTGGTCACGATCTCCGTCTCTTCCATATCGGTGTTGAGCGTCCGCCGCGGGGTGAGGATGGAGGAGGTGGGTTTCACCGCAAAGCGCACCACAACGTCCTGGCCGGTGGAGAGGCCACCCAGCACGCCGCCGGCCTGGTTGGAGAGGAAGACCGGCTGGCCGTCCTCGCCACGCCGCATCTCGTCGGCATTGACCTCGCCGGTCAGCGCTGCGGCGGCGAAGCCAGCACCGATCTCCACGCCCTTGACCGCGTTGATCGACATCATTGCCTTGGCTAGGTCGGCGTCCAGCTTGTCGTAGATCGGCTCGCCCAATCCGGCCGGCAACCCCTCGGCCACCACCTCGATGACGGCGCCGCAGGAGGTGCCGGACTTGCGCAGCCCGTCCAGATAGCCAGCCCAGGTCTCGGCAGCCTTAGGATCGGGCGCGAAGAAGGGGTTTTGCTCGACCTGATCCCAATCCCAGCGGGCGCGATCGACGCCATGCGGCCCCATCTGCACCAAGGCGCCGCGTAGGGTCACCTGGCCCGCGCCCAGCAGCTGGTCGATCACGGCACGCGCCACGGCGCCGGCGGCGACCCGTGCTGCCGTCTCCCGCGCGCTGGACCGCCCGCCGCCGCGGTAGTCGCGGATGCCATACTTAGCCCAGTAGGTGTAATCCGCGTGGCCGGGGCGGAACTTGCTGGCGATCTCGCCATAGTCCTTGCTGCGCTGATCCTGATTGCGGATTTGCAGCAAGAGCGGCGTGCCGGTGGTCTTGCCCTCGAAGGTGCCGGAGAGGATTTCCACCTGGTCCGGCTCACGCCGCTGGGTGGTGTAGCGGCTCTGCCCCGGACGGCGTTTGTCGAGGAAAGGCTGGATGCGGCTCTCGTCGAGGGGGATCAGCGGCGGCACGCCATCGATCACGCAGCCCAGGGCGGGCCCGTGACTCTCACCCCAGGTGGTGAAGCGGAAAGCCTCGCCGAAGGAATTCCCGGCCATGAAACGAACCCTTTTCGTCGTGGTCACTGACGTGACCAGCGGCACCAGCCCTCACCCCTCTTGGCGTATCGGGGCCGGCCACCCACGCCAGTATCCTATTGGGTGGCCGGGCCCTTTTCACCAAGCGGGGGTGAGGGCTGGTGCCGGGTGCGATGAGCTTGCTCATCGCCGCAAAGACTCAACCACCTTGCGGTTTGAAGTCGTTCAGCATCTGGGCGAGCTCTTTCGCCTGATCGACCGCCATCATGCCGACCACGTGATAGCCGCCGTCCACATGATGCACCTCGCCCGTCACGCCGCCGGAAAGGTCGGAGAGCAGGTAGAGACCGGCGCCGCCGATGTCCTTCAGGGACATGTTCTTGCGCAAGGGCGCGTTCAGCTCGTTCCACTTCAGGATGTGGCGGAAGTCGCCGATGCCGCTGGCTGCCAGGGTCTTGATCGGCCCGGCGGAGAGCGCATTCACCCGGATGTTCTGGTCGCCCAGGTCGGCCGCCAGATAGCGGACTGAGGCCTCTAGCGCCGCCTTGGCGACGCCCATGACGTTGTAGTGGGGCATGACCCGCTCTGCCCCGTAGTAGGTCAGCGTGAGCAGGCTGCCGCCTTGCTTCATCATCGGGACTGCGCGCTGCGCCACGGCGGTGAAGGAGTAGCAGGAGATGTCCAGGGCCAGCGCGAAGTTCTCCCGGCTGGTCGCCAGGTACTTGCCTTTCAGCTCGTCCTTGTCGGCAAAGGCGATGGCATGCACCAGGAAGTCGAGGTTGTCCCACTCCTTGCCCAAGGCGGCGAAGGCTTCGTCCAAAGAGGCCTCGTCCGTCACGTCGCAGGGCAGCACCAATTCGGAGCCCAGGCTGGCGGCCAGCGGACGCACGCGCCGTTCCAAGGGCTCGCCCAGGAAGGTGAAGGCCAACTCCGCGCCCTGTGCAGCGGCGGCCGACGCGATGCCCCAGGCGATCGAGCGGTCGTTGGCAACGCCCATGACCAGACCCCGCTTGCCGGCCATCAGGCCCCCAGTGGTTGCTGCTGGGCTTGCTGCTGCCTGGTTCATTGTTGTCTCTGATCCGCATGTTGCCGGGTAAGGAGGGTGCCGATTCGCGCTGCGCCGGGAACGCTGTCCGCGCCGTATCTGCTTGCCGCCAGCCGGAGGCGACAGGCGCGGCATCCTACACCAAAGCCCCGGGCCTGCAAGCAAAGCAGCCAGCCCTTCGCTGCTGGTGAGGCCATCAACTGCCGTCTCCCTGCGGCTCGACCTGGATGGTCGGGGCCTCCTGCGGACCACCGCCCAGGCGTTCCAGCAGCTCTTCATAGCCCGCCTCCTCGCGCGGGGAGCGCGCTGGCCGCCAGGTCTCCACGAACTCCATGAGGCGCGGATCCGGTTCCGCCGGCAGGGCCAGGCTCAACTCCAAGATCTGGTCTCCACGTTCGGCCTGCTGGCCTTCCGGATCCTCCATCGAGGCAATGCGTGGCAGGCCATAGCCGGTGAGCCGCAGTTTGGCTTGGGCGCCAAGCCCGGGCGGCAGCTTCACCCGCACCAGGCCGCGCAAGGTGGGGACCTGAAGAGATCCACCCAAAACAGCCTCGTCCAGGCCGATCGGCAGGGCCAGAAGCACGTCCGCCCCAGTGCGGCGGAAGAGCGGATGGCTGTCGACCGTCAGGCGGAAGACGGCGGCACCCGCAGCGCCGCCGCTGGGGTTGGCGGAGCCGAGGCCCGGCAGTCGCAGGACGGTCCCGTCATCGACACCGGCCGGGATCGCCAGATCCACATCGTGGTCGCCGCCGAGCAGCAGACGCTGCGTGCCGCCACGGGCTGCCAGCAGGAAGGGGATGGTGATGGAATAGTGCTGGTCCAGCGCTGCGTGCGGCTTTGCCTTGGGGCTGCGTTTGCGGCCCAGGTCCGGGCTGGCATAGAGCTCGTCGAAGAGATCGGGTTCGAAGCCCGGCTCGGCGCCGATCTCGTCCAGTTCGCCCTCCAGATCGGGTTGTGCCCGCGCTCTAGCCGGGGCTGTGGCGGTTTCCTGGCGCTCTGGGTTCAGGCCTGCGTCTTCCATCGCCGTCCAGGCCTCCTCCGGCCAGTGGCTGGGGGCGGGCGGGTTGCCGGCCCGGTTCCTGGCGGCCTGCGCCCAGGCTTCCTTGTAGGGAAAATCGGGATCGGCAAAGCGCAGAGGCGCCGCCTCTCGGGCGGGCCAAACGCCATCCTCCGGCTCCTGCTCCTCCTCCGGCCAGTCGAAGATGGGGTTGGCTGTGACGCTCTCGTCCTCGCCGCTGTCGGCCTTTGCGTCCGGCGGCAGATGGGCATCGACCATGGACTTGAGCAAGGGGTCGCTCAAGGTCGCATAGGCCTCCGTCAAGGAGCGAAAGGCCGCCTCTGCGACCGGATCGCCCGGGTTGGCATCGGGATGCAACAGCTTCGCGCGCAGCCTAAAGGCGTGCTTGATCTCTGCTTGGCTGGCAGAGGGGTCTAGCCCGAGAATCGAGTAGGGGTCGCGCATGGCGATAAACTAGCGACTTTGCCGGGCCAAGGGAATTTCCCTCTGTCGGGCTCTCAGCTTTCTCGCGGGCCGGGGCTGCCGCCTAGACGAGCAGCCAGCGTCCGTTGGAGTCCCGGCAGGCGGTACCGGCCTCCTGGTGCAGCCGACCAGCCGCTTGGAACTGGTGGCGGAACTCCCGGCAATCGGCGCCGTCGTCCCGAAAAGCCGGCTCCAACGCTGTCACGGTCCCGCCGTTGCCGCTGGCCGGATTGTACCATTCATGCGCGCTACCGCTGGGCGCCAAGAAGGCAGCGGAATAGGCCGCCTCTGCCTCGCGCCGATCCTGGGCGGAGAGGATCAGCACCAGGCGGTCTTCGGACAGCAGGACGTCAAGAACGGCCAGGCTCGCCAGGACACTGGCAAGGCCCAGCGCTGCGGCCCCGCCGCCGTTGCGGCTGTTGTCGCTGTTGAAGCCTAAGGTCACGCCGCTGCTGGTGGTGCCAAAGAAGGCCTGGCTGTGGGACTGTGTCCCGATCGGGCGTCCCTCACTGGCGCAAGCCGCGAGCGCGCTGCAGAGCGTCAGCAGGACGAGAAGTCTCAGTAGAGCCACCATGATCCATCCGGCTCCTGGCAGGCCACGCCCTTGCCGCTCTCCTCCTTCTCCCATTCGACCGCTTCGCCTGCAGGCGCGCCGTAGGCTTCCGTCAAGGGGCCAAAGGCGGCCTCTGCGACCGGATCGCCTGGGTTGGCATCGGGATGCAAGAGCTTCGCGCGCAGCCTAACGGCGTGCTTGATCTCTGCTTGGTTTGCAAAGGAGTCTAGCCCGACAATCGAATAGGGATCGCGCATGGCGACAAACTAGCGGCTTTGCAGGGCTAAGGGAATTTCCCCGTCGTGGTCAGATGTCACTCTGGCGACTCGATCAGCCGCCAACGTCCCGAGTTCTCCCGGCAGGCGATGCCGATCTCCTTGTGCAACTGGCCGGCGGCGTGGAACTGGTGGCGGAATTCCCGGCAGACGGCGTCGTCACCGATAAAGGCTGGCTTAACACCAGTGACCGTGCCGCCATTTCCGTTCTCTGGATTGTACCACAGGTGCATGGTGCCGCTGGGGGCTAACAAGCCTCTCGTGTAGGCAACTCCCGCTTTCTCCTGGTCGTCCTCGGGCAAGATGCCCACTATCTCCTCGCCTTCAAAGGTGGCATTTAGGGTGGCGATGATCAACAGAACGACCAAGGCAACGACTATGTAGGCAACAACCGCCCCGGCACTATTGAAAGACGGTGTGACTCGGGAGATGTCTTGCCCAATAAAGGGAGCCTCTTGCACCACCGTGCCGATCGGGCGGCCATCGCTCGCACAGGCGGATAAGAGTGCCAGACACACCACAAGAGTGATGGCCCTCAGTACAGCCGCCATGATCCATCCGGCTCCTGACAGGCCACGCCCTCGTCGCTGTGCACCTCTCCGTCGGCTACGTAAGAGTGCTCGAAGGTGCGGCAGGGGCGGCCATCGCGCATGAAGGAGGTCCCCTCGGCCCGGACCTCGCCGCTGTTGCCGCTCTCCTCGTTCTCCCACTCGACCGCTTCGCCAGCGGGCGCGAAGTAGGCTTCGTCGTAAGCGTCGTCTGCCGCCTCGCGGTCCTCACGATCGAGGATGGTGCCGATGACGCTGCCGGCTATGGCACCGGCGGCCAGGCCGACGATGGTGCCCAGGATGCGCCAGCCGGTCGAGCCGCCGACTTGCGAGCCGATGACCGCACCGGCGATGGCACCGGTCTGCGCCCCGACGGCGGTGCCGATCTGCCGGCCCTGACCGCTGGCACAGGCCGAGGTCGCCAACACAACCGCCAGCAGCAGCGTCGTCAGTCTCACCGGTCGCGACGGCCGCCATCTGGCACCCTGGCTCACAGCCTCTGCCATGATCTGGTCGAAACTCCCCAATGCGTGCCGCTCGGCACCGCCTTGCTTGGCAAGAATGGCACACTCACATAGTTCAGTCATCCGACTGTTAGGTCAAATCCGACCTGTCCCACTGCCCCAAACGCGTTACGCAAGAAAGACCTCGCCCCATGGCCGCCTTCGAAGACCTTCCCGATCCCTATCAGCTCTTCGACCTCTGGCTGGCCGAGGCGAAAGAGAGCGAGGTGAACGACCATAACGCCATGGCGGTCGCGACCGTCGGCGAAGACGGGATGCCCTCACAACGCATGGTGCTGCTGAAGCACGCCGATCCCGAGGGCTTCGTCTTCTACACCAACTACGAAAGCCGCAAAGGCGGCGAGCTCTTGACACATCCCAAGGCCGCCCTGCTGTTCCACTGGAAGAGCCTGCGCCGGCAGGTTCGCGTCGAAGGCAGGGTGGAGAAGGTCAGCGACGAGGAAGCCGACGCCTACTTCGCCAGCCGCCCCCGCCAGAGCCAGATCGGCGCCTGGGCCAGCCAACAGTCGCGGCCGCTGGAGGGGCGTCTGGCCCTGGAAAAGCGGGTCGCGGTCTATGCCGCCAAGTACGCCATCGGCGCCGTGCCGCGGCCGCCCTACTGGTTGGGCTTCCGCGTTGTGCCGGTTGCCTTCGAGTTCTGGCAAGACGGTGCCTTCCGCCTGCACGACCGGGTGCGCTACACCCCTGATAGCGAAGCTGGAGGCAACCAGGCCTGGCAACGCCAGCGCCTCTATCCTTGATGCAGGTCATGGTTTAGGAACCGCTGCGGTCCCATAGTCCGGGAGAAGAGGGTCGCTCAAGATCAAGAAGGAACAAGCATGAGCTACGCGCGCATTCTGGGGCAGATCAAAGGGGAAGGGCAGGAGGCCCACGCGAGCGGGTCGCCTGATCGTGCCGTCTTGCAGGCGGCCCTGACCCTGGCCAAGGCTTTTGAAGCCGATCTGCGCATTCTGCACGTTGCCCTGGACCCGGCCCAGGCCCTGCCGCTTTTGGGGGAAGGCATGACCGGCGCCATGGCCAGCAGCCTATCGGCCGATCTGACCCAGCTTGCCAAGTCAGCGCGCATTCAAGCGGAGACCCTGGTGCAGGAGGTCTGCCAGGACCAAGGCATCACTCTGCGCGGCAGCGAAGAGGTCGCCCCTGCGGGGCGTTTCTCCGTCGGCTTCGAGCAGGCGCAGGGTCTGGAGGAGGAGATCACCATCGCCCGCGCACGTATTGCCGATCTCTCGGTTCTGGCGCACCCGGGCGCCGATGAAGCCTTAGGCAATCCGACGGCCGAAGCGGTGCTCTTCAACAGCGGCCGGCCGCTCTTGTTGGCGCCCCTGCAGGGCATGACCGCGATCCCAAACCGCATGGCGGTGGCTTGGAATGGCTCGGCAGAGGCCGCCCGTGCGGTAGCGCTCGCCATGCCCCTGCTGCGCAAGGCAGAGGAGGTCATCGTCATCTCTGGCGAAAGCGACAAGGCCGCTGCCGAGGCCCAGCCCAGCGCGCTGGCGGAGCTCCTGGATCAGCACGGGATGAATGCCAAGACCTGGCGCTACCAGCCGGAGGATTGGCCCGTTTCCCGCTCTCTGATCCAGGAGGCCCGCAAGAGCGGCGCCGGCTTGCTGGTCATGGGTGGCTACGGCCACAGCCGCGTGCGCGAGGTCTTCCTGGGCGGGGCGACGCGAGAGGCCTTCAAGGCCGCCGATCTCGCCCTTCTGATGGCGCACTAGTTTCTTTTGGTTGGAAGTACCCTTTGATGCAGAACCTACACCTGATCCGTTTGGAGCTGGCCCGTGAGGCCGACCACCCCGAAGGCGACCGTCACCACGGCTATGAGTTCGTCGCACCCTTGGACGTGATGGGGCAGTTGGACCTGGAGGCCTGGCGCGACGCGCGCGAACGCTGCACCGTGCGCCGCTTTCATGCCCGTGAAGAAGAGCTGCACGGCCACCTGGTGCACCGCCCCGGCGGGGTCGGCGGCGCCACCTGGGCCTTCATCTACGACGACACGTCGGTTGAGGGTGAGGAGGAGACTGGCTTCCACTTCGAGACGCATGTCTTTCGCCAGGGCGAGTACGTCTCGATCAAGGAGATGGACGAGGAGCTCTATACCTTCCTGGTCGTCTCAGTCCGGCCGCTGGATAGCTAGCCCTTTTGGGGCGTCTCGGTGAAGCGCCAGAGCCAGTCGCAGCCGTTCTTGGCGTTCAGATCGACATAGTTGTCCGCCAGGCTGACAAGCACGCGGGCCGGCTCGTCGGTCCTGTCCTCGTTCAGTTCCTCCAGGCTGGGGCCGACGACGCCGCGGCGGAAATCCGCCATGTACTCGGCTGAGGTATCGCCGCGCACCACGATGAAGCAGAAGGCCCAGACGTCCCGGTAGAAGTTCAGCTGAAAGCCGGCGTCGGGATCCAGGCGTTCCTGCTTGATCGCCGTGGTCACATAGATCTCGTCACTCGGCGCCAGGGCGAGCGGCGCGCAGGAGGCTTGGCCCGCGATGGCCTCGCGCGATCGGGTCCGGCAGGCGATCATCCCCCGGGTCTCCGCCGTCTGGCGCAAGAGTTCCGGCATGTCATAGGACCATGCACCCGGATCGGCCTGAACCTCATCGCGTGCATGTCCGCAAGCGCCTAAGGTCAAAGCTATCAGAGCTAGCGCTAAGAGCTGTCGAGGCATAGCACCCTGTCTCTATCTCTCCATCCCACCCCATCCCAGGAGCGGCATGCCATGTCGAGCGATCCAAGTCTACCCGATCCGCAAGCGGTAAGGGCGGCGGCCCAGCGCATTGCCGGCAAGATTCGGGTGACCCCGCTGATGGAGGTTGAGCCGGACGAGGCCGCTTTGCCCTTTCCCCTAACCTTCAAGCTGGAGGGTCTGCAGCACAGCGGTTCCTTTAAGGTGCGTGGCGCCTTCAATGCGCTTCTCAGAACCGCCGTGCCGCCTGCGGGCGTTGCTGCGGCCTCGGGCGGCAACCACGGGGCGGCGGTGGCACATGCCGCCCAGACCTTGGGTCTTCCGGCGCGGATCTTCGTGCCGGAGATCGCGAGCCCGGCCAAGCTGGAGCGGATTCGGGCTGCCGGGGCCGAGGTTGTGGTCGCCGGCCAGCGCTATGCCGATGCGCTGGCACTCTGCGAGGCCTTTCAAGTGGAGAGCGGGGCTATCGGCATCCACGCCTATGACGCAGCCGCCACCATCGCCGGACAAGGGACCCTGGGTCTGGAGTGGGAACAACAGGACGAGAGCTTCGATACGCTTCTGATCGCAGCCGGTGGCGGTGGCCTGATCGCCGGGCTCGCCGCTTGGTTCCAGGGCCGCAAGCGCTTGATCGGCGTGGAGCCGGAAGGATCGGCCGCCTTGAAGGCTGCTCTCGATGCCGGCGCTCCCGTGGATGTGGCGGTGGAGTCGGTGGCCGCTGACTCGCTGGGTGCGAAGAGCGCCGGCCAGCTGACCCATGCGCTGGCGGCGCGCTTCGTCGAGCAGGTGGTTCTGGTGCCCGACAGTGCGATCCTGGAGGCGCAGGCGTTTCTGTGGCGACGCTTTCGGCTGGCGGTTGAGCCCGGCGGGGCCGCGGCGCTGGCTGCGCTCCTCTGCGGGGCTTATCGCCCCGCTGCGTCGGAACGGGTCGGCGTCCTCCTCTGCGGGGCGAACGTTGATCTCACCCGTCTGGCCGAGGTCGTGGCATCAGCTGGCCGCTAAGGGCGTCTCTTCGCGATCGCGGTCGGGCTTGTGAAAGAGCAGCGCGACAATCACCCAGCGAAAGCGGTTACGCAGCACCCGTCTGCGTCCTCCTCGCTCGCGGATTTGCTGGCATCTCGACTGTCGTCTTCGACCCTCTACCAGGCAGTCGCGCGCTGCCCGCGGTTCGAGAGCGCGCCGTCGCAGCGGTGTGCGACAGCATTGTAGCCGGGTTCGCCCAGGCGGTAGACGCGCACGGTGGGGTAGAGCGGCTCGAAGAGGCCGACGTTCTGCCGGCTGGCGATATTGGTCGGCATGCCCAGGTCTTGCGCAGTCAGCCGCGTCAGATAGAGCGTGTCGCTGCCTTCCAAGCGGTAGCAGATCTCCCAGGTATTGGGGCTGGCATCCAGCTCCAGACCGGCCAGCGGCACCGGGCTGGCCACCCGGACGGTTTTCTCTGGCGGAAAGAGAGCGCCTTGGTCGCCTTGTGCGATCCACTCGCAGGACGCGGTCAGCGACAGGCCGGGGCAGATCATCACCGGCTCCCGGTCCAGGCGTGCCTGCAGCGCGCCGACGACTTGGTCGGTTGACGGCTGTGCTGGAGTCTCGCCAAGCGCCGTTAGCGGCACCTGCTGCTGGCTGCCGGTTGGGGCACAGGCCGCCAACAGCAGCAATCCCGCGGCAAGGAGACTAACAGATCGCATTAAAGCTAACCCCGTCGTAAGAGCCTGTGATGTCGATGACACGCTCGCAAGCCTATTACCTTGTAACGACAAAGACCAGCCTTGACATGCCACATTGCGAAGAGGTCGCAGAAAAAAAGTTCCCTTTCCGCCGTGCGCCCGCCACAAAAGAAACATGAGGGCAAGCAGGCCCTGCTGGTGTAGGTTGAGGCTTATGGAAGAGCAGCGACAGACAGACGCGGCCGGCCCGCAAACGCCTGCCCGCAGGAGCGACAGCAAGCCGACAGCAGGCGGCAAGCCGCGCCGGCCCACCGTTATCCTCACTGGCTCCAGCCGCGGCATTGGCCACGCGACGGTCAAGCGCTTCTCTGACGAGGGCTGGCAGGTCATCACCTGCTCGCGCGAGGCCATTCCCGATCACTGCCGCGCCGACCGCAACTGGACGCACCACATCACCTGCGATCTCGGCGATCGCGAGTCCTTGGCCGCCTTCGTCAAGCAGGCCAACGAGATCCTGGCCGGTGCCCCGCTGCAGGCCTTGGTGAACAACGCCGCCGTCAGCCCGAAGACGCCCTTTAAGGAGCGGCTGGGCTGCCTGAACGGCGATCTCGATGACTGGCGTCTGGTCTTCGAGCTGAACTTCTTCGCTCCCCTGGCCCTGGCACGCGGCTTTGCAACGGCGCTGGGTAAGGCCAAGGGATCGGTGGTGAACATCACCTCGATCGCTGGCCACGCCATCCACCCCTTCGCCGGGTCGGCCTATTCCACCTCCAAGGCCGCCCTATCGGCGCTGACCCGCGAGCTGGCGGTGGAGTTCGCGCAGATCGGCGTGACGGTGAACGCCGTGGCCCCGGGCGAGATCGAGACCGATATGATCTCGGAGGAGTATGAGAGCCTCATTCCACGGATCCCCCTACAGCGCATGGGTACGCCGGAGGAAGTCGCAGCCGCCGTCTTCCAGCTCTGCAACCCCGACTTCGCCTATGTGACGGGGACCGAGATCTTCGTCACCGGCGGCCAGCACCTCTTCTAGGCGCGCATGAGTACCGAGGCCGGCGTCATCGCGCACTACCAGTCGGACGGGCTCGAGTCGGCGCTTCTCGGCGTCCTGCGCGATGCCGGCGTTGACATGGAGACCCTGACGGCGGCCGACCTGGCGCCGGTCGATGAGTTCCATGTCGGCGGGCTGGAGGCCAGCGAGGCGCTGGTGGCGGAGATCCAGCGTCTGCGTCCTGGTGCGGTGATTGGGTCTCTGCTCGATATCGGCTGTGGCGTCGGCGGCCCGGCGCGCTTCTTCGCCGAGCGGCTGGGCTGCCAAGTGACCGGCATCGACTTGACGCCCGGCTTCGTCGCCGCCGCCGTCGGCCTGACCGAGCGCGTTGGCCTGACGGAACAGCTGACCTTCCACGTCGGCTCCGGCCTAGAGCTGCCCTTCGATGAGGCCTCCTTCGACTGTGCCACCCTGCTGCACGTCGGCATGAACATCGAAGACAAGGGCCGGCTGGCGGCCGAAGCAGCGCGTGTGCTGCGGCCCGGCGGGCTCTTCGCCATCTATGACCTGATGCGCACGGGCCCTGGTGCTCTGACCTACCCCATGCCCTGGTCGTCCAAGCCCGACTTCTCCTTCCCCGCGCCGCCGGAGGACTATCGCCAGGCTCTGCAGGCCGCTGGTCTAACGCTCCTGCATGAGCGCGACCGTCGGGACTTCACCCTGGACTTCTTCGCCCGCATGCGCGCCAAGGCCGAGGCCTCCGGCCCCGACCCCAGCCTGGCGCCAGTGATGGGCGAGACCTTCAAGGAAAAGATGGGCAACCTGCGTGCTGCGGTGACTGGCGGCCTCCTGGCTCCCCGCGAGATGATTGCGGAGAAGCCGGGGGGTTAGACAGTGTTCGCAGGCGGGTTGGACTCCGGACTCGGGAACCGTCTGACGCACAAGCTTCCCAACCAGGCACTCCCCTCATCCTGAGCTTGTCGAAGGATGTGCCCCAAGCGCGCTCTTCTCCTTGGCACATCCTTCGACAGGCTCAGGATGAGGTCGTAACCTGTTGTAAGATCGAGCTTTACTAGACTTGATCAGCCTAGGCCGCTTCCTCCGCTACCCAATCACGCGCCAAAGAGAGGTCGGCGAGAAAAGCCCGCCACGCCTCCCGCTTCTCATCCTGGTTCCGCAGCCGCAGCAAGGCGGCCGGGTGGTTGGTCACCAGCAGCGCGCCGCCGTCGGGGAGCCTTCGCACTTGGCCACGCAGGTCCGAGACCCGTTGCGGGGAGCCGTAGAGTGACTCCGCTGCCGTGGCGCCCAGGGCGACGATCAAGCGAGGGCCGACCAGGCGGCGCTCTTGGCTGACCCACCAGCGGCAGTGATCGATCTCCGCGGAGGAGGGACGCTGGTGCAGGCGCTTCTTCCCGCTTGGCCGGTACTTGAAATGCTTCACCGCATTGGTGACATAGGCCGCCTCGCGCGCGATGCCGACGCGCTCAAGCGCTTTGTCTAACAGCTGACCCGCGGGGCCTACGAAGGGACGGCCGGCAAGGTCCTCCTGATCGCCTGGCTGCTCACCTAGGAAGAAGAGAGGGGCGCCCACTGGCCCTTCGCCCGGCACCATCTGGGTTGCTTGGCAGGCATGCGGGCAGAGGCGGCAGCCACGGGCCTGCTGCACCAGCTCCTTGAGGTCGGCCGGAGCGCGCTCCTGCATCTGGCGCTGGCGAGAGTCAAAGGCGGGCGAGGGCTGGGTAGGTGCTGCTTGGACCATGGTCCGGGCGCGGGCTTCGGCGCTTTCGATCAGGGGCTTGATCAGCTGGGCCTCCGGCAGGTTGCGCCAGTACTTCTTCGGCATCTCCGCGGTCATGGCCTTCACCTTCAGCCGGGCGGGATTGAAGATGGCGGCGAAGTAGCTGCGCCAAAGCTCCTCCAAGGCATCCTCATCCGGTGCTTCAGCCCGGCTGGCGCCAGGGCCGAAGGTCAGCTCTCCCTTGGCGCAGTGCACGCTGGCGTCTGGTGTCAGGATGGTCCAGGTGAGGGCTGCGAAGCGGCGCTGGAAGAAGCCGGCGGCCGGATGCAGGATGTGGTGGTCGGGCTCAAACCAGGCGACCAGGGTTTCGGGTGCGCCGGCTGTGGTGACGGCGCGGAAGCGGACGAAGGCCTTCATCTTGTGAAGGTCGCGCCGCACCGCCTTGGCCAGGACCTCGGCCCGGGCGAGCTCTGGATCGGCGGCGCAGGCCAGCAGACCGGCCTCCCGGCGCAGACGCAGCAGCAGGCGGTAGGCCAGCGCAAAGCGCTGCGGGTCGCGGTGCAGCAGGATCTGATTGGTGAGTGACAGGAAGGCCTTGGGCAGCGGACGGCCTGGCGCGCAGTCCGCCGCCGCCTGGCTCTGCTCGGCGAAGAGGTCGCTGGCCTCACCAGCCACCCGCCAGGTCACCAGATCCGGTGGCACGCCTGCTTGCTCCAGCGCGCGCGCGGCCCGCCGCCAGCCCTCCCGGTCGTCCGGGCTTGCCAAGACGATCTCGCGCATCACGCCGCGAAGAGATCAAGCTGACGTGGCTTTACCCGCAGTCGCTCGGTCAGGCCGGCAGAGTCTAAGAGCGGGCCGGGCGTCCAGTCTGCCGCGGTGATGAAGGGCCGAACCTTGGCAAGCGAGGCGGTGAGCCGCCCCACATCCTCCAGCCGCAGCCTTTGGTGCCGGCGGCTCTGCAGGATACGCGCGGTCGCCCGCGTGCCCAGGCCTGGGACCCGCAGCAGGCTCTCGCGTGGGGCTCGATTCACGTCGACCGGGAAGCGGCCGCGGTTGGCCAGAGCCCAGGCCAACTTGGGATCCAGCGCAGGATCGAACATGCCGCTGGGCGTGGCAGCTGCGATCTCCCCGACGGAGAAGCCGTAGAAGCGCAGCAGCCAGTCGGCCTGATAGAGCCGGTGTTCGCGGACCAGGGGCGGGGCGGCCAGCGGCAAGGCCTTGCTGCTGTCGGGAATGGGCGAGAAGGCGGAGTAGTAGACCCTGCGTAAGCGGTAGCGGTCATAGAGCCGGTCGCTCATCGCCAGGATCTCGGTGTCCTTGGCGCTGTCGGCGCCGATGATGACCTGGGTCGACTGTCCGGCAGGGGCGAAGCGCGGCGCTTTCTTGGAGGCTTTGCGCTCTGCTTTGGCCTCGGCGATGCGGCCACTCATGCGCTGCATGGAGCCTTGGATGGAGGGCAGGGACTTCTCCGGCGCCAGGCGCGAGAGGCTCTTGGCTGAGGGCAGTTCGACATTGATCGACAGGCGGTCGGCATAGCGCCCAGCCTCTGCCAGCAGCTCGGGCGCCGCCTCAGGAATGGTCTTCAGATGGATGTAGCCGCGGAAGCCGTGGTCCTGCCGCAGCCCGCGCGCCACCCGCACGATCTGCTCCATGGTGTAGTCGGGCGAGCGGATGATGCCGGAGGAGAGGAAGAGGCCCTCAATGTAGTTGCGCTTGTAGAAGTCGAGCGTGAGGTCGATCACCTCCTCCGCCGTGAACCGCGCCCGGCGCACGTTGGAGGAGAGGCGGTTCACGCAGTAGGCGCAGTCGTAGACGCAGTAGTTGGTCAGTAGGATCTTCAGAAGCGAGATGCAGCGCCCGTCCGGCGCATAGGCATGACAGATGCCCGAACCCTCGGTCGAGCCCAGCCCGCCCTTAAGCGAATTGCGTTTCGAGGTGCCGCTGGAGGCGCAGGAGGCATCGTACTTCGCCGCATCGGCAAGGATCTCCAGCTTCGCCGCCCGGTCCAACTGCGCCATGCGCCTCCTCCTCTTTGTTCGTGATCTGTTCCAGATAGTGCAGCGGCCTCTTCCGGGAGGGGAGGGGCAGGATGACGCAGGCGGCGTTTGCGTGGTTCCTTCTGGGCGCGGTCGCTTTCACGGCAGAGCAGAGGCGGCACAGCCTCTAGGGTCCGATGAGAAGCAAGGAGAAAGGACGGCGATGCGCTTTGACGGCAAGAAGGCCCTGGTCACCGGCGCAGGCGGCGGCATCGGCCAAGCCATCGTCACCGGCCTGCGGGCCGAGGGTGCTGCGGTGGCCGTCGCCGATCGGGAGGTCGCCGGCCTGGAGGCCGAGGCCCAGCTGCCTGGCGATCTGCGCGACGGCGGCTACTGCGATGGCCTGCCCGGGGCGGCGCGAGACGCCTTGGGCGGGCTGGACATCCTGATCAACAACGCCGGCGTCATCACCCGCGGGACGGTGACCGAAACCTCGGACGCCGATTGGAACCTGTCGTTCGCAGTGAATGTGGAAGCGCCTTTCCGCATCTGCCGGGCGGCTATTCCTGTGATGGCAGCCTCCGGCGGCGGCGCCATCGTCAACACCGCCTCCTGCTGGGGCGGCACGGCGCCGGGGCCGGGCCATGCCCTTTACTGCGCGACCAAGGCGGCGCTGGCTTCGCTGACCCAGTGTATGGGGATGGACCATGCTGGCGAGGGCATTCGGGTGAACGCCGTCTGCCCGAACGAAGTCAACACGCCGATGCTGCGCTCCGGCTTCGCCAAGCGCGGTTTCGATCCTGACAGCGCCGTCGCTGCCCTGGGTAAGACGGTACCCTTAGGCCGGATTGCCGAGCCGGAGGACATCGCCGAGGTGGTGCTCTTCCTGGCCTCTGACGCTGCGCGCTACCTCTGCGGCGCCTTGGTCGAGGTCAATGGCGGGAAGCCGGTCGGATGACGCGCTTTGCCGGCAAGGTCGCTTTGGTCACCGGCGGGCGCAGCGGCATCGGCCGGGCCATCGCCCAGCGCCTGGCCAGCGAGGGCGCGCGGGTCTTCACCGCCCAGCGGGGCGCCGACCCCGACTTCGAGGGGCTGAGCGCCGACTTCACCGATCCGGCCAGCCCGGCTGCGGTCGTGGAACAGGTCGTGGCCCGCGCCGGGCAGCTGGATGTGCTGGTAAACAATGCCGGCATGATGCAGGAGGCCTCGGTCGAGGCGATGAGCCTGGAAGACTGGCAGCGCAGTCTCACCGTCAACCTGACCGCCCCCTTCCTCATGATCAAAGCTGCCTTGCCGCAGCTGCGCCGCTCGCAAGGCGCAATCGTGAACGTCGGCTCGATCGAGGGGCTGGGCTCTAACCCCGGCCATGCCGCCTACTGCGCCTCTAAGGCCGGTCTACATGCGCTGACGCGCGCCGTGGCGGTGGATCACGGGCCGGAGCAGATTCGCTGCAACGCCGTGGCGCCGGGCTGGATCGACACCGACCTGAACCTCGACTTCATCGAGTCGATGGAGGACCCTGAGGCCTTCCGCCAGGCCATTGGCCGCATCCACCCCCTGGGCCGCACCGGCCGGCCGGAGGAGGTCGCGGCCCTGGTCGCCTTCCTGGCAGCCGAGGAGGCGGCCTTCATCACCGGGCAGGTCTACACGGTCGATGGGGGTCGAATGGCAAAGCTCAGTTTGCCGTAGAGCGACGTCACCAAGTGTTAAGCCGCGGTTTCGCTTCCTCTCTCACCACTCGGACGCAGCAACCGAGCACGCCCTTCATGCTGAGCTTGTCGAAGCATGTGCCCCAAGCTCGTTCTCCTCTGAGGCACATGCTTCGACAAGCTCAGCATGAGGTCAGAGCGATTGAGATCCAGTGTAGAGGTCGTGGCGCGTCAAGAGCTAGCTTGCCTTGAGGGCGGCAGGTCCATCCAGATAGGGCGCCTCGCCGTCGTCGTGCCAGACCTTGTAGCGCGGCAGCCGATCCGTCGTTTCGAACCAGCCAAGCCGCTCGCCGTGGTGGATGTGGCAGGCGGGCGCGAAGGCTTCGGGCGTGTCGAAGGTGTTGATGTGGATCTCGACCAGCGGTCCCTCTTCGCCGCCGTCGCCCTCCCAGGTGAGCGGCGTGCCGCAGTCGCCGCAGAAGGCGCGGCCGACCCCGGGCGAGGAGTGGAAGATCTTCGGCTGCCCCTTGGTATAGCGCACCTGATCACGCCGATAGCCGGCCAGGGTTACCACCGGCGCACCGGTATGGCGCCGGCAGGAGAGGCAGTGGCAATAGAGGGTGGAGAGCGGCGGTCCTTCTGTCCGGTAGCGCACCGCGCCGCACATACAGCCGCCCTCTGCCTGGGCTGGGGCCGCGCTTTCGGGTGGTCTTTGCATGCGCTTCTCTCCACTCTCTCACCGGATCGATCAGGCTAGCGTGGGAGCAGCGGCATGGGGAAGTCAGAAGGCGTGATCAGACTGGAGGCTGGCGGGCCGGCTGCTATCGGCTTGACGCCCATGACCCTGGACCCGGCCGACTTCCAGTCGCCGCTGCCCGATCAGCACATCCACCTCTACTATGAGGCGCCGGAGATTGGCCTCAGCGTCGGCGTCTGGACGACGACCGACATGCAAGAGGCCTTTGGCCCCTATCCCGGCGATGAGTTCATGCTGCTGCTGGAAGGCCGTGTCGTCATGGTCGATGGCGATGGCGGGGAGACCGCGATCGAGACCGGCCAGACCTTCGTGCTACGCAACGGCATCCCGATCAGCTGGAAGCAAGAGGGATTCTTGCGCAAGCTCTTCCTGCTCTATCAGAACCCGGCGGAGGCGCCGCCACGGGTTGAGACGGCCGCCGGCGGCATTCTGGTGCTCGACCCCACGACGCCGGGCGCCGACCTAACCCCTGTGGACGACCCGATCGGTGGCGGCCAGCAGCGCGAGCGGGTGATCTTCACCAACGACGCCGGCAGCTTGACCGTCGGCGAGTGGGAGAGCAGCGCCTTCGCCAGCCAGCCCCAGCCCTATGGTGTCCATGAGTTCGTGCAGTTGATCGAAGGCGCGGTGACGATCACCGAGCTGAACGGCGAGGAGCAGCAGTTCCAGGCGGGCGACGTCTTCTTCATCCCAAAGGGCACGCACTGCGGCTGGCGGGCGGAGGGGCCGGTCCGAAAGTACTATGTGGCGGTCACTTGAGAGGGCGTTCACGCCGCTCCTGTAGAGAGCATCTTGTTCTGGACCATCAATTGGTCCATATCAGTGTCGTGTGCTAAAAGGAGCGCTCTATGAAGATCTCCGTGACCGACGCGAAGGGCCAGCTGACAGACCTCGTCCGCCGCGCAGAGGAGGGGGTGGAGGTGATCCTGACACGCCACGGCCAGCCAACGGTCCGACTGGTACCTGTCGCACGGGCTGTCGATCGGGAGAAGAAACGCGCTGTCTTGGCGGCCATCCGGGAACGGGCCAGAGGAAAGGCATCGTCCGGCCCCTCCGCTGCGCGCAGCCAGGATGATCTCTACGACGAGGACGGCTTGCCGCAGTGATCGTCATCGACACCTCGGCCCTGATGGCAATTCTGTTGGATGAGCCCGGCGCGGAGGCTTGCGTCACGGTGCTGGAAGACAGGGCCCCGCTGGTGATCTCTGCAGGAACGCTGGCCGAAGCGCTCATCGTCAGCAGGCGCCGTGGCCTAGGGGAAGAGATGGCGGACTTGATTGCCGGACTTGGGATTGAGGTCGAAGCCGTCACTGCGGACAGAGCACGGCAGGTCGCGGCGGCCTACGATCTTTGGGGCAAGGGGCGCCACGCCGCGGGCTTGAACTTTGGTGACTGTTTCGCCTATGCGCTTGCCAAAGAGAGAGGCTATGCCCTGCTGTACGTCGGGGAGGATTTTGCGCAGACCGACCTTGCCCTTGAACGCTAGGCTTGCGCGCGTATCCAGTCGACGGTGGAGGAGACCTCCTGACCTTGGAAGACGACGCCGGACGCGCTCAAGCGCAGCCGGTCGCCGGTAATGTCGAAGGTGCGGACTTGCTCTGTCCCGACCCAGTTTGGGAAGGAGGCCTCGGTGACCCTGTGGATCACATGGTTCCCAGAAACCGTATAGGTCCCGGCGTAGCTAATCAGGGACTTCATCGCGGCGGAATCCTCAGCCGTCGTCCCTTCCAAGGGATTGTTCACGGCGTAGAGCGCGCGGTGGCTGGCAGCGACCTGCACGAAGACGAAACCGTCGGCGGTATAGCTGATGTAGCCACCGGCATCGCGGCCAAGGGGATAGGTCTTCTGGCCATCCGCTGTCTGATTGTACCAGGTAACGAGGGACCAGGTGCCGAGCAGAGCCCTTGCCGTCTTCATCCGTCTCCCCCCAAGCGCGCCGCCGCTAGGCCTTCTTGGCCATTTGGAGCAGCAGAGACCCGAGAGGGCGCGATACCAATGGCACGCCTCTGCAGCTGGCCACTGCCGCAAGCGAAGTCAATCAAAACGCGACGTTCAGGCCCGCGCCGGCGCCGTTGTTGATCGGCGGACCAGGCTTGTCGGGAGGATATCGTTGCTGATCGGCGTCAGCGAGCCGGACTCGATATGGTCGACAAGCCGCCGGGCGGCGCGAACGCCGATCTGTTCGATGGATTGCCGGATCGTCGTTAGAGAGATCATCGACCAGCTGGCCATGGGGATGTCGTCAACCCCGATGATCGAGACCTCGTCCGGGACGCCGATGCCGACTTTGTGCGCTGCGTCCAAGGCTCCTAAAGCAATAACATCGTTGCCGCAGAAGATCGCGGTTGGCGGTCTTTGTCCTTGGGTCAGCTTCATGAAGCCTGAGTAGCCGGCTTCATGATTGTACTCGCCCCAAATCACCTCCTCTGCACTCAGCACCAGGCCTTGGCGTTCATAGTATGACCGAAAGCCGTCAAAGCGATCGACCGCCGTCGAGGTGTTGCGCGGGCCTTGGATGAAGCCGACCTCGCGGTGACCCAGGTCGAGGAGGTGCCGCGCGGCATCGAGACCGGCCATGCGGTTGTCGCTCTCCACGACCGTCACGTTGCCGCGCTTGTTTGAGCGGATCGCCAAGACCGTCGGGATCTCGCGTTCCACCAAGAGATCGACGGCCGGTGAATGAATACTCGCCGTGGTGAAGAGCACTCCGTCCAGCGCGGTGTCGATCAAACCCTGCACCTTTCGGCTAGAGCTGCTGTTCGACAACTCGTCGATGATCAAGACGATGTCATAGCCCAGCGCGTCCAGCTCGTCGTGAATGCGGTCGACGAGGTAGGGGTAGAAGGCGTTCTGCAGGGCGGCGACGACCATGCCGACCACGCCCTTGCGGCCCTCCTGCCGGTCGATGGCTGGTTTTCGCTTAGTGGCGTAGTTAAGCGCCTTCGCGGTCGCAGCAACCCGCGCGACGGTGTCGGCAGCGATCGCCTGGCTTCCGGACAAGGCGCGCGATGCTGTGGACTGCGAGACCCCTGCCGCTTCCGCTACCTGCTTGAGCGTGGTCTTCGGCTTGCGAACCATGCGCGGCATAGGACCACGATGCTGCAATTCTTGCAACATTTTTCGAGATTTGCAGAGCCCGCGCTGCTTACACAAATGCGTGCGCTCTATAAGTCACTGATATGGCACCCTAGTTTCTTATCAGACCCCTACCGGTGGAGCGGCCGGAACCCTTCAAGATTCCGCTTGACGTTTGCAAACAACCGTGCAAAATTGCAGCAAGATTTGCATAAAGACAGCAAGGGAGGATCATCATGGCGTTCACTGTGGGGCATCTTGTCGGCAAGGCCTTGAAGGCCTACGGCGTTCCTTACATCACCGGGCTTCCCGGGCACGGGAACTGGAACCTCTTGGATGCCTTCAACGATCCGGGCTCTGATATCCCGGTCGTGCAGACGATGCATGAGCAGGCCGCTGTCCACATCGCAGACGCCCACTACCGCGTGACGGGGAGCCCGATCGCTGCCTGCACCTCGATCGGTCCCGGCGCTGCCAACACGGTCATGGCCCTGGCCAACGCGCACTGCGATTCGACGGCGCTGCTGCTGCTGACGGGTGCTGCCTCCACGCACATGCGCGGTCATGGGGTGATGCAGGAGCTCGACCGCGAGAACACGCCCGACTTCACCAAGGTCACCGACCATGTGACCAAGCGCAACTTCGACATGATCACGGCCGACAGTGCGCCCTTCATCTTGCATCGGGCCTTCAGTGCCATGCTGACCGGCCGTCCTGGTCCGGTGCATGTCGACATTCCCTTGGACATCCAATCCGCCGAGACGGACATCGACGTTCAGGATCTGACCAAGCGCCTGCCGACAGGCCGGGTCCGCGCCGACTCTGTCTCGATCGAAGCGGCGATTGAGTTCCTCTTGAGTGCTGAGCGGCCCTGCATCGTCGCTGGAGGCGGCGCCATCACCGCCAACGCCTCTCCCGCGCTCAAGCGTCTGGTCGAGCGTCTGGGTATCCCGGTCGTCTTCACCTGGAACGGCAAGGGCGCCTTGCCGGAGGATCACCCGATGAACGCGGGCACCGTCGGCTGGCCCGGATCCTTGACCGGCAACACCCTGGCCAGCCAGGCCGATGTGGTCATGTCGCTGGGCTGTAAGTTCACCGACTGGTCGGCCTCGTCTTGGCGCAAGGGCGTCAGCTTCTCGATCCCCGATTCAAAGCTGATCCACGTCGACATCGACCCGCGCGAGATCGGCAAGAACTACCCGGTCGAGGTCGGCATCGTCGGCGACATCTCGCTGGTTCTGGAAGACATCGACGCCGGAATCTCTGCCGAGCAGGCGCGCAAAGCCTACGAGAAGCGCTCTGCCCATCACGATCGGCTGGCGTCGCTCTGGGCCGAGTGGAACGAGATCATGGAGCCGCGGCGCTCCCATAGCAGCATTCCAACCACCATGCTGACGGCCCTGCGCGAGCTTAGGAAGGTCTTGCCGCGGCACGGCATCGTCACCGTGGGATCGGGACACCCGCAAAGCTCCACCAAGCAAGACTTCCCGATCTACGAGCCGCGCACGCACATCACGCCGGGCAGCTACTCGCCGATGGGCTTTGCCTTGCCAGCGGCGATTGGCGCGAAGCTGGCCAAGCCCGATGCGCCTGTCGTCTGCATCATCGGCGACGGCGACTTCATGATGTGCATGCAGGAACTCGCGACCTGCGTGGCCTACAACATCCCGGTCGTCTTCTTGGTGCTCAACAACTCTGGCTACATCTCGATCCGCGACGGGCAAGACGCCTTGATGGGGCGGAACATCATCTCTGAGTTCTCTACCCACGGAAAGAACGCCGAGCCCTACTCCGTGCAGTTCCCTGCGCTTGCCAAGTCCTTCGGCTTCGACTTCGCAACGCAGGTTCAGCGCGTCGACGAGATCGGATCGACGATCAAGGCAGCGCTCGCATCCGGCGGTCCGGCCCTGGTTGAGGTGCCGATCACGCGAGACGTCACCATCGCTGCCTCCAACGTCGTGGGATGGTGGGACTTCCCGCCGGTTCCCACCGCGCCGGAGGCTGTCCGCCAAGACTACGCGGCTGGCTTTGCTGCTGAGCAGCACCAGGGCCGCGACACCTCCAACGTCGAAATCGTCGAAGCGTCCGGCGCTGTCGGCTAAGGCCGGCACGCAAAAGCAAGAACGTCCAACAACACACCTAGGAAGGAAAGACCAATGCAGAGCTCACCCTGGAAACTTGGCCTCAAGGCCTCGATCGCGGCAGGCGCCATTCTGTCCGTGACCTCCCTGATGACCGCCGAGGAAGCGACTGCCGCTGCGCCAGAGTGCGCGCCGGCCGCCTCTGAGATGATGGATACCTCTGAGTACAAGAAGGATGCGCCCTATCGCATCGGCTTCGCCAATGCCGCGAAGGGTGACGGTTGGCTGGTGACCTTCTTCCACACCGTCGAAAACGCGGCGGAGAAGCACGCCGACAAGCTGGATCAGTTCATCATCACCGACGCCAACGGCGATCCGACCAAGCAGATCTCCGACATCCAGGACCTGCTGAACCAAGACATCGACCTGCTGCTGGTGAACCCGGCCACGGCAGACGCGCTGGATCCCATCGTCGGTCGCGTCATGCGCCGCGGTATCCCCGTCGTCAGCGCTGCCCGCCGGGTGAAGACCGACGACAACTTCGTATCCTTCGCGACCGCGTCCGACACCTCCTTGGCTTGCCACAGCGCGACCTGGCTGGCCGAGCATCTGGACGGCAAGGGCAAGATCGTTCTGCTGCCCGGTAAGGCCGGTGCCAGCCCGGCCGAGACCCGCCTGAACACCGCACGGGAGATCTTTGCGCAGTATCCGGACATTGAGATCATCGACGTCCAGTACACCGGCTGGAGCCCGGCCAACGGCAAGGCGATCATGTCGGCGATCCTGCAGCGTCACGGCAAGGACATCCAGGGCGTCTGGGCTGACAGCGGACTGCAGGGCTCCGGCTCGGTTGAGGCCTTCCTCAACGCCGGCTTCGCCTCTGACGAGATCCCGCCGCACACTGGCGGTGACTTGAACCGCATGTATCTGCTGGCGCTTGAGCACGGCTTCCCCTTCATCGGCGTCGACTACACGCCGGCCATTGGCGGGTCCGCCGTCGATCTGGCGATCGATATCCTCGAGGGTAAGCCGGTTCCCAAGCAGTACGTTGTGCCGGCGCCGATCGTGGTGTCCGAGGGCCATGACACCAAGACGATCAAGGGCACGGTGGCTCTGAAGGACTACGCCAACCCCAACCAGCCCGGTGATTACATCATGGGCCACGGGATTGGCAGCGACTACGACCCGAAGAACTTCGAGGCCACCTACCCCCGATAAGCTCCCCCCTGTGACGGAGAGGGCCGCCCGGCATGGCGCGGCCCCCTCCACCTTCCCCCAGAGACACTCTGGGGGCTTTTCCAAACGGTTTGGCTTGGCTGCCGGTCCGTTTCGAAAAGCGGAAGGTCAGCGTCTGGCCTGAGACAGGAGCGCGGCGATGATACACCTGAAGAACATCACCAAGGTCTTCCCGGGCGTTAAGTCCCTCGACAAGGTCACCTTTGAGGCTAAGGCCGGCGAGATCCACGCCTTGCTGGGTGAGAACGGCGCCGGCAAGTCGACGCTCATCAAGACCATCGCCGGCGCCTATGTGCCGGAAGAAGGCGAGATCGTTTTCGATGGTCAGCCCCGTAAGTGGGAAACGCCGAAGCAGGCAAAAGACGCGGGCATCCACGTCATCTACCAAGAACTGATGCTCTTTCCCGAGCTGTCGGTGGCCGAAAACATCTTCATCGGTGAAGAGCCGCGAAAGTGGCTCGGCCAGATTGACCACAAGGCGATGAAGAGCAAGGCGGCGGAGATCCTTGCGCGGCTTGGACACGCGGTCGACCCGAACGAGACCGTCAAGAACCTGACTGTCGCCGATCAGCAGATGGTCGAGATCGCCAAGGCGCTGGTCGGTGACACCAAGCTTCTGGTCTTGGACGAGCCCACGGCGGTCATTTCCGGACGGGAAGCCGCCTTGTTGTTTGAGCGTGTGAACACGCTGAAAGAGCAGGGTGTCTGCATCATCTACATCTCCCACCGGCTGGAAGAGATCTTTGAGATCGCCGACCGCGTGACCGTGCTGAAGGACGGTCAGTACGTCGGCACCAGGGCGATCGCCGACATCGATGAAGACCGCTTGGTCAGCATGATGGTCGGGCGCGAGCTCTCCGACATCTATCCGGAGAAGCCAAAACGCGCCGACGAGGTTCCCATGCTAACCGTGCAGGACCTCAGCATGGCTCCGCGGGTCAAGTCGGCCAGCTTCGATCTCTTCCCCGGCGAAATCGTGGGTTTGGCCGGCATGGTGGGCTCCGGTCGCTCAGAGATCGCGCATGCGATCTTCGGATCGATGAAACGCGATGCTGGCTCCGTCACCGTGATGGGCGCGCCCTACAACGTGCCTACACCAAAGAAGTCCATCGCCTTGGGGATTGGGTTTCTGACCGAAGACCGGAAGGGCCAAGGTCTGCTGCCGCTCTTGGATGCGGCCGCCAATATCTCAGCGCCCAGTCTGGGTGAAGTCTCCACCAACACGGTCATCGACCGTGAGAAGGAGTTCACCATCGCCCGCAATGAGATCGAGCGCTTTGACATCGCGGTTCCAGGACCGCGCTCGGGCGTCTGGAACCTCTCCGGCGGCAATCAGCAGAAGGTCCTCTTCGCCCGCTGGGCCCGCGTGTGCCACCGGGTGCTGATCTTGGACGAGCCGACGCGTGGCGTCGACATCGGCGCCAAGGTCGAAATCTACAAGATGATCCGACAGTTGGCGGATGAAGGGATCGCCATCCTGGTGATCAGTTCTGAATTGCCGGAAGTCGTCGGGCTTTGCTCACGTGTATTGGTCATGCGTGAAGGCATGATGACTGGCGAGTTGGTCGGCGAAAACGTCAACGAACAAGCAATAATGCGGCTTGCCACCTTACAAGACGCCGCTTAAGGGAGGGCAATCACAGATGTGGGAATCGGCAATACGATTCAGACGCAACGAGCCCGTCGTGATGATGGTGATCGCATTGACGATCCTGATCATCACCGTGGGCTTCTTCGTCAACGAGCGCTTCGGAACAAGTCGTAACTTCCTAAACCTCTTTGAGCAGGCCGCCCCGCTCGGCTTCGTCGCCTTAGGCCAGGCCTTTGCCGTCTTGGTCGGCGGCATCGACCTCTCGGTCGGCGCTGTTGTCACCGCCTCCAACGTCCTCTTGGCCGGACTGGTGAACGGCAATGACGCCATGATGATCCCAGCCGTCATCATCGTGCTGGCCTTCGGCGCCGCCTTTGGCTTCATGAACGGCCTGATCACCGTCTCCACCGGGGTGCATCCGCTGATCGTGACCTTGGGCACCGCATCGGTCCTGCAGGGCCTGGTCCTGCTCTACACACTGCAGCCCACCGGCGGCGTGCCCTTCTGGTTTGAGGAGTTCGCCTACGGACGGGTCTTCGGCATTCCCATAGCCGGCATCGTGATGCTCGTCTGTTTCATCGCCGTTGGCTGGTTCTTGAAGTACCGCGCGATGGGGCGGGCGATCTATGCTGTCGGCGGCAATCCAGAGGCTGCGCGTTTGAACGGCGTGCGCAACAGCCGGATCGTCATGTTCGCCTATGCGGCCTCCGGCTTCTTTGCCGCGCTGGCAGGCGTCTACTTCGTCAGCCGCACCGGCATCGGCGATCCGCGCGTCGGCGACCCCTTCACCTTGGCCTCCATCACCCCTGTCATCGTTGGCGGCTGCTTGCTGGGCGGCGGACGGGGCACCGTGATCGGCGTCTTGCTGGGCGTCGTGATGATCTCGCTCCTCAACAACCTGCTGAACTACATGAACACCTCCACCTTCATTCAGTGGGTCATCCAAGGTCTGATCATCATCGTCGCCGTGGCCGTCTATGTGGATCGGAGTAAGAAGCTATGACCACGGCATCGAGCGCAAAAGACGCGGCCGGCTCTGGTTTGGGCGGGGCCATGCCGCGGAAGCTGGCACTGCCAGGCGTCTTCCTGGGCCTGCTGGCGATCGCAACGGCGATCTCGCCCTCCTTCCTCTCCGTCAGCAATATGCAAGATATTCTGACGCAAGCCGCACCGCTGATGATCGTGGTGATTGGCCAGACCTTTGTCATCTTGGTGCGCGGACTGGACCTGTCCGTTGCCTCGCTGATGGCCACGGTCGCGGTCATGGCCACGGCCTTCAACACGCAAGACGACGCCATGATCCCGGTAATCTTCGTCTCGGCGATCGTGCTCTGCGCCTTTGTCGGCTTCATCAACGGCTGGCTGGTCACCAAGCGGAACGTCTCTCCCTTCTTAGCCACCTTGGCGATGATGATCGTGCTGCAGGGCTTGCGCTTCTACTACACCCAAGGCGCGCCTGCGGGCGTTCTGCCGGAGGGCTTTCGCTTCATCGGTACCGGCAAGTTCCTGGGCATCCCGATCAATGTGATCGGCTTCTTGATCCTCTTCTTGGTGCTGACCTTTGTCCTGCAGAAGACGGTCTTTGGGCGGAAGATCTTCATGGTCGGCGGCAATCCGACCTCTGCTGATCTTGTCGGCGTGAACGCGCGTAACGTCACGATCGCTTGCTACATGATTTGCTCGATCATGGCCGGTCTTGCGGGTCTCTTGCTGGTGGGCTTCGTCGGCACTGTCGATAACTTCGTCGGCCGCGGCTACGAGCTGGATTCCATCGTCGCCGCTGTCGTCGGCGGTGTGGCCTTGAGCGGCGGTAAGGGGAACCTGTTGGGCGCCGTTCTGGGCGCGCTGATCCTGGTCGTCCTCTTCAACATCGTCATCATTATCGGCCTTCCGGTCCAGGCGCAGTTGGTGATCAAGGGCGTCATCATCATCGGAGCTGCGGCTCTCTTCGCCAGAAACATGCGTGGTTGAGCGCTGCGCCCCCTTCAATTCCGCTTAGGAGGAAGAAACCATGGCTGTCACCTATCTGAAGCGCGGTAAGCCCGATGCGGAACGCGCAGACGACGATTCAAAGGTCCGCGCGATCGTCGAAGCTACCTTGGCTGACATCGAGGCACGCGGCGACGCGGCGGTGCGGGAGCTCAGCAGCAAGTTCGATAACTACGAGCCCGCGGCCTTCCGCCTGAGCCAGGCCGAGATCGATGACCTCATGTCTCAAGTCTCGCCGCAGGATCTGGAGGACATCAAGTTCGCCCAAGCCCAGGTCCGCCGCTTCGCCCAAGCGCAGCGGGACTCCATGCTAGACATTGAGGTCGAGACCCTGCCCGGGGTCATTCTGGGGCACAAGAACATCCCGGTGCAGTCGGTTGGCTGCTACATCCCCGGGGGCAAGTTCCCGATGGTGGCCTCGGCCCACATGTCCGTTGCCACGGCAAGCGTCGCCGGCGTGCCGCGGATCATTGCCTGCACGCCCCCCTTCCAAGGGAAGCCCAACCCCGCGGTGATCGCAGCTATCCACCTGGGCGGCGCGCATGAGATCTACGTCCTGGGCGGCATTCAGGCCATCGGCGCCATGGCAATCGGAACGGAGACCATCGATCCCGTGCACATGTTGGTCGGGCCTGGCAACGCCTTCGTCGCGGAGGCCAAGCGGCAGCTCTTCGGCCGCGTCGGCATCGACCTCTTTGCCGGACCGACCGAGACCATGGTGATCGCCGACGGCACCGTCGATGGCGAGCTTTGCGCCACCGACCTGCTGGGCCAGGCGGAGCATGGCTACAACTCCCCTTGTGTGCTGGTGACCAACAGCGAGAGGCTGGCCAAGGACACGCTCTCCCACATCGACCGGATTCTCGAGATCCTGCCCACGGCCGACACCGCCACCAAGAGCTGGGAGGACTATGGCGAGGTCATCCTCTGCGACAGCTATGACGAGATGCTGGCGGTCGCCGACGACATCGCCTCAGAGCATGTTCAGGTCATGACGGATCGCGACGACTGGTTCTTGGAAAAGATGACCTGCTACGGCGCCCTCTTCCTGGGGCCGCGCACCAACGTCGCGAACGGGGACAAGGTGATCGGCACCAACCATACGCTGCCGACGAAGAAGGCCGGGCGTTACACGGGCGGCCTCTGGGTTGGCAAGTACTTGAAGACCCACTCTTATCAGCGGGTGACCACCGATGAGGCCGCTGCCTCCATCGGGGCCTATGGCTCGCGCTTGTGCATGCTGGAGGGCTTCGTCGGGCATGCCGAGCAGTGCAACATCCGGGTCCGCCGCTTCGGCTCCAAGAACGTGCCCTACGGGAGCGCTGTCGCCGCCGAGTAGGTCTTCGGTCCTGCAGTTCCGATAGAAGCAGCGCTTCCTCGAGCACTCCCTCGTCTTGAGCAGCGAGCCGTAGGCGAGCGTCCGTCGAAAGGCGGGCCGTTAGCACCGAGCGTCGGGCCCGCCTTTCGACAGGTGCGGGCTTGCGCCCGCTGCTCAACCCTTCGACAAGCTCAGGAGAGGGGTACGCGGGTGGTTGGGCATTGAAACCAAACCCATCATGTTCCAGCCGCCGAGCGGACAATGACTAGAGGAAGCGCGCCAAGATAAACGCGCTGCCTAGGATGTGCCCCACCGTCACCAGAACGGAGAGGCTGTGCAGCAGCTTGAACCGCCGTTTGTTGCCGCTGTCGGATGCGGCATTGATCGCCGGCATCAGGATCTGCCGCGTGGGGATCGTCGACAGCAGGATCACGGCGAGCACTGCTGCCGACAGGGGATCGATGGAGATCAACAGCAGGGCCGCAAGACCGGACACGGCCATAACGAAGAGGTAGAAGTGCGGGAAGGCGCGTCGGATCGTCGGCCCGGCAAGCTCCGCCGGCAAGGCGGAGAAGACAAAGGCGGCAAAGCCAAAGGCGTAGAGGACCATGCCGCCGAACAGCAGCGCCGTCACCAACAGTGCGGCCGTTTCCATCAGCTCCACTCCGCCTGTCGGGCAACATGAATCGCGAGATCGTTCCGCACGCTCTTTCGTCCTTCTTTGCTGGTCGGGAAGGAGCTAGGGCGCCGCAGCGCGATGGCAACGAAACCGGAGGCCAGAGAGCGGGTGGCAAATCGGCGCTTCTGCCCGCCGGGCAAGGTCTGAAGCTATGACCCCGCCAAGATCGACTGGGCAATCGCGGTCCCGCTGGTCCAAGCGGCCTCGACCCGCGCGCCGAGGCACCAGTCGCCGCCGGTATAGAGGCTACCCGTCTCGTCCCGCAGAAAGGGCTGGCCCAAGGGCGCGACGACGTTCGCATAGCGCCAACGGTGCGCGGCGGCATGGACCGCGGTCGCCGGGTCGGTGCCCAGCCGATCACAAAGCAGCGCCAGCAGGGCGCGTGCCGTCTCCTCCATCCCCTCTTCCAGGTGCTGGCTGCTCCAGTCGGGACCAGCCTGCGCAACCCAGCAGCCAGGCCCCGGCCGCTGCGGCTTCGCGCTGTCGTAGGCGATCCAGGAGAGAGGATCCTCTGGGTCGCGCCGGCTGATGAAGGGTGGGGGCTGATCGCTCTCGAACCTGGCCATCAAGGTCAGGCAAGGCGCCATGCGGACCGGGGCAAGCGCGCGCGTGATCGCGCTATCGGGTCCGAGCAGAGCCGCGGCCTGGGGCGCTGGAGCCGTGACGACGACACGCCTGCCCTCGTAGGCCACACCGTCGGCCACCAGGCGCCAGCCATCGGCCAGCGCCTCGATCGCCGTCACCCGGACCTTCTGGTGCACAGCGAGGCCGCGCCCCAGGACCTTGCCCAGGGCGCTCATCCCCGGCACGCCGACCAGGTGATCCCGGCCAGAGCCGTCGTCCCAGAATGCAGCCGCGCCCTCCTCACGCAGGAGCGCCAGAAGCCCGCGGAAGCGCGCACCTTGCGCTGTCACGTACTGCGCGCCGTGGTCGAACTGAAAGCCGTCGGCGCTGCGCCGTGTCGCCAAACGGCCACCGATGCCACGCCCCTTGTCCAAGACCAGGACCTCATGGCCGGCGCGATGGAGTTCCCGCGCGCAGGCCAGGCCGGCCATGCCGGCGCCGATGACGAGGGTGCGGTCTGGCGTCATGAGGGGCTCTCCAAGGTCTGCAGGATCTGCGAGATCTTCTGCTTTACCTTGAAGAAGCCCGCCGTCGCATGCGGCCAGATGGTCGCGTCCCAGTCCCGGCGCCATTCACCCAGGGTCACGCCTTTGGCGGCCAACTGAGGGGCCGCCCTCTCCATCCAATCGCTGAGCGGCCCTTGCGGCAGGTAGGCCATTGCGATCTGCCGGGCGCCGCTCTCCTCGACCCAGCGCAGCAAGTCCGCGGGATCGCCAGCCGACAGCCGGACCGGCGTCACGTCAAGCCGTGCGGCCGCATCCTCAAGCGCAGAGGCCTCGAACTGCGCGACCTGATCTGAGACGGGCAGGGGTGAGCGCAAAGCGCTCGCCTGCAAGGTCGCCGCACCGCAGAGCTGCAGGCGCCCCGGCTCAAAGGCCTCCAGACAACAGTCTTCCTCCGTGATCAGCAGCGCCGTGGGGAGGGCAGGATCGGGCGGCCGCACCGCGCGCAAGGGCTGAAGGGGCGGCAAGCCATCCGGCTCCTCGGCGTCGAGCGGCTCGATATCGCGGGCCAGCTCGCCATCCTTGGGCGCAAAGCGCTGATTGGTGAACTTGGCGATGTTCCAGGCCTTGGCCTCGTAGGCCTTGCCCCGAGTGTGCAGGCCGGCGACCCAGCGCCAGCCCAGCGTGTTGGAGGCCGGATCACCGTCAAGCAGGTGGCGATAGAAGAAGTCCGCGCCCAGCCGCCAGGGCAGGCCCAGGGTGAAGATCCAGATCGAGGCAAACCACATGCGCGCATGGTTGTGCAGATAGCCTGTCTCCAGCAGCTCCGCGACCCAGGCGTTGAAGCAGGCGAGGGGTGTGGCCCCGGCCAGCGCGGCGTCCAGGCGGCTGCGCAGGTGGCGGTCTCCCTCCACGGCCTCGAGGTCGGCGGCGAGCCCTGCCCAGTAGGCCTGCCAGACGGCGGGCCGGCGCTCCAGCCAGCCCTTGAAGTAGCTGCGCCAGACGACCTCTTGGATGAATTTCTCCGCGTTTTCGGGACCGTGGTGGTCCAGAGCGACCGAGACCAGCTCCGCTTCCGTCACCAGTCGCCGGCGGATGAAGGGCGACAGACCCGAGACTGCCGTATGCTGCCCAGGGCCCTTGTCGACGTTGCGGTCTCTGGCGTAGTGGCGGCCCATCTTCGGCGCAAATTCCTGCACCCTCTGCAATGCCTGCGCGCGCATGCTGGCGTCACCCTTGTCCTGTCGGGAAGCTCTCCAGCCGCCTGAACTGGGCCAAGCAGAGGAGATGTCCACGGCTGGCACCCGGTTAGAGCATGAAGAGTTCAGCTCGAGGCACTCTCTCCCCAAGCACTCCCTTTCCTGAGCTTGTCGAAGGGTTGAGCAGCGAGCGCTAGCGAGCGTCCGTTGAAAGGCGGGCCGTTAGCACTAACCCTGCAGGGATCGCCGTCCTTAAGGCTTGGTCGCGATCTGGCTGACGTAGGACATGAAGCCGAAGAAGGTATCGGCCTCCACCCGGCGCCGCGCTTCCGCTTTCAGCGCCTCCGCCGTTTCCACGAAGAGCAGCCCCTCCTCAATCATGCGGTCGGCCCCCCGGTCGATGACGGAGAGGAAGTAGGAGGACTCGCCTTCGGCCACATAGCCGTGGCCCTGGCGCGCGCCCAGCTGAAAGCCGGCCTCGGCCAGCAGTCCGGCGATCTGGCGCATGATCCAGAGGTTGGTCACATTCTGGTTGATCATGAAGCGGACCAGCTGATCCAGCGGGTCGAAGTCGCCGATCTGCGCGGTTGCAGTGCTATAGTCCCCATCGCAGACGGCCAGCACCCCGCCCGGCTTCAAGAGGCGAAAGGCCTCCCGCACCACATCCTCGGGTCCAGGTACATGGCAGAGCAGGGTGTGCATGACCACCAGATCGAAGCTGGCGTCCTCAAAGCCGCTGTTCTTCGCATTCCCGATGCTGAAGCTGAGCCGCGCCTCTTCCCCAAAGGTCTTCTGCGCCCGGGCCACCATCACGGGCGAGGGCTCCAGCCCCTGCGCACTGGCCGCCCCCGCCAGGTCCAGCAGATCCTTGGTCACATGCCCCGTCCCCGACCCCAGCTCCAAGGCCCGCGCACCCGCCGGCAGGTCGAGGGACCCAAGGTAGGCCTCCCGAATGGCCCGCTGCGCCGGCTCCAGACAGCGGGCTTCCATGGCATCAGCGATACGCTCTTGGAGTGCAGTCTCCTGAGCGCCAAGATCGGCATAGGGGTCGGGCATTTTGGGGGCCTCTGGGGGGGGGGTGGTTTGGAGTACGTGAGGGTAGACGATCTCTGCAGCTTTCTCCAGAAACATGCTAACTAACGTCTTAATGACGGCTGGAGACTGGAACGACTTAATTGATATAGATCGTTCACACGAATCTACCAAGACTAGTAAGGGCCTGGACGAAACGACGACGCTGGGCACCGCAAGATCAAGGCTTTGGCTGAGGTAGTCCCACCGTCTAAGGGACAAGACTGTGTTGCTGCCGAGAGCCTAGAGAAGACGAGAAACTCATGAGGCGTTCCAAAAACGGAGATTTGTGTATGACGGACCTTACAAGATCAAAAAAGGGTTCAATCTGGAGGCGTTGGGATCTCCATATCCATGCGCCCGGCACGAAGTTGGCAAGCGGATTTGGTACGCCTGACGATGCTACGATGACGGCTTATCTCAAAGAGTTAGAATGTTCAGATGTCAAAGTGTTTGGAATCACTGACTATTTCTCTTTTGACACTTACATTTCTGTAAAGGCAGCGTATCAAGCGTTGTATCCAGGCGGGCGAAAGCTCTTCATCCCAAATATAGAGTTTCGCCTACTTGAAAGCATAAGCAAGACCGCGCGGAACGTGCACACCCATGTCCTAATTGACCCAGAAGCAGCAAAGGATGGGAAACTACAAAGGCTGCTCGGTGATTTGCAGACACAATCCACTGAAAACGGAGCACGGCTTCGGTGTGCAGACCTATCATCAACAACTGACTATGAGCGAGCAACAGTTAGTATCAAAGACTTGTGCCAGGCGCTCGACGCAGTCTTCCCGAAACGAGACGACTACATCATTGTGACCGCCGCCAACAATGATGGCCTCAGGGGTGTAGATAAAAAATCTCCAAGAAGTGTATCTATCTCAGATGAAATTGATAAGGCAAGCGACGCCTTCTTTGGATCATCAAAGAATACAAAATACTATTTGCAGAGGGATCGATACGATGGTGGGCTGCGGTCTGAGCCTAAACCAGTCTTTTCCGGGTCTGATGCCCACTCCTTCGAAGATCTTTCAAGGTTGTCCGGAGACGAACCGGGCTACGAGCCGACGTGGATTAAGGCTGATCTTACGTTTCACGGACTAAGGCAAACACTGTTCGAGCCGAAGGGGCGCGTTCATATCGGCAATCAACCGACCGTGCTGCAACGACAGAAGCAGGACGCTACACGGTTCATCGCCGAACTTCAGGTTGATAGTGTCCCAGGATACGCAGGCGGCTCTGGGTCCTGGTTCAGCAGTGTTGTCATACCCTTCAACCCTGAGTTAACCGCTATTGTTGGGAACAAGGGCAGCGGTAAGAGTGCCGTCGCTGATATCCTTGGCCTCCTTGGCGAATCCCGTCAGTCAGAGCACTTTTCGTTTCTCTCTGCCAAAAAGCAGAATCGAAAGTTTCGGCAAAAGGGCTATGCGGAGAACTTTGTTGGTACCTTAGTCTGGGGAAGCGGTGTGAAGCCTGAGAGAAGGCTGGACAAAGACATCGACCATGGAAAACCCGAAGCAGTTAAGTATCTTCCTCAAAATTACTTTGAAGGTTTGACGAATGAGATTGAAGTTAAGGCGTTTAGGGAAGAAATTCAGGAAGTTGTATTCTCACATGTCAACGAATCTGATCGTATGGGGAAATCCAGCTTTGGGGAACTCGAAGATCTGAAGACTGCACAGAGTAAGAGTGACATCAGTTCATTGAAGGTTCGACTACGCGAGCTGAACTTAGGGATTGTCGAGCTCGAAGAGCAAGCCAGTCCGGCAACAAGGGCCACCCTTATCGAAGAGCTCAATCAAAAGAGAGAAGAGTATCGTGTTCTACAACGGTCGATGCCACAAGAGGTTGAAAAACCAGATGGCGAGACAGAAAATCAGAAAGAAGTCTCTGATGAGATCAGCAAAGTTAGACAATTTCAGTCTGAATTAGAGATTCGTGAGAAGGAAGCTGTTACGAAACTTTCATCGCTTAAGGCGGATGTAGCCAGTCTGAGCAATATAAAAGAAGCCATTATGCGAGTTGGTTCTCAGATAAAGAGCACAAAGGAAGAATTGAGGGTGCCTTGTTCCCGTTTAGGCCTAGAAATTGACAAAATTATTACCTACAACATTGACCTTACACAACTAGATTCTGCAATAGAGCAGAATTCTAGAATGATTAAGCTTCTTGAGCAAGACAACAAAGTTTCTTATGCAGATTCGTCAACATTCCCAACTCCGAAGAGTATACCCGATCTGCGTCAGGCGCATCAGTATTTTGCAGAGAAGCTTAGCAAATTGCAGGAAACTCTCTCTGCACCGCAGCGTCGCTATCAGCGCTATGTTGAGACCAAGTCTGACTTGGAGGGGAAGATGACTGCTGTCATGGGGGAGGATTCAAATCCGCAGCCAGGCACAATCAAAGACATTGAGGGTCGTATCCGGTACATTGACAGTGATTTAAGGGATGAGATTAATCGGAGGTACGCGTCTCGTGAGGAAATTGCCCGCTCAATATATGAAGCGAAAAAGAAAGTACGAGATTTCTACGAGTCGCTAAAGTTAAGTGTTGAGGAGCGCCTGGAAACTGTTCGCTCGAGGGATTTTGACGTGACTATAGATGCGTCCTTTGTACCGTCTCACGAGTTCCCTAAGCAGTTGTTTAGTTTTGTGAATCAAGCCACGAGTGGTCCTTTTCGCGGAACGGTCGAAGGGAAAGAAGAGCTTGAATCGCGCATGTCAGAAACAGACTGGGACAATGTTGATAGTGTTTTTGCTTTGATTGTTGGCATCATCGAGTCTATCCGCAACCAGAACATGGGTAAGCAAGTTAGTGACGTAAAGGGTTTCTATGATCTTCTTTTCTCATTTGAGTACTTTGAAGCTCGCTACGAGTTGCGGTTGGGCGGCAAGAACCTCAACCAGCTTTCGCCGGGAGAGAAAGGGTTGCTACTTCTCATTTTTTATCTCCATCTCGACAAGGAGAAAACGCCGCTAGTTATTGATCAACCTGAAGATAATTTGGATAACGATAGTATATTTAGTGTCTTGGCACAATGTATTAGGCAGGCGAAAAAAAATCGTCAGGTAATACTAGTGACACACAACCCGAACCTTGCAGTTGGAGCCGATGCGGAGCAAATCCTGTATGTGTCTTTGGATAAAGCGGGAGGTTGTAAGTTCTCGTACGAGTCAGGTTCTATCGAGAACCCCAGAATGAACCATCTAATTGTCAAGATTCTCGAAGGTTCGAAACCAGCTTTTGTCCAGAGACGTCTAAAGTACCAAATTGGGTAGGGTAAAGGCTTTGCCAGCGTAGGCTTATGGATGCCGAGTGTATGTGTAGAAAAGTGTATCTTGCGACGTTGTGAACGACGATGTTCTTGTTCTAGTGGATGGCGCCTAACGGAAGAGTCCGGCAGGGGATTCCACGGCTCGATGGGATGTGCGAATCTTGGTTATGCGCACAGGAGTATCGATCACCGTATCGCCCGAGGATCGCCGCCGGCTTGAGGCGCTGGTTCAGGACCGCAACAGCCCTCAGAAGCATGTCTGGCGGGCGGCCATCATCCTTCACACGGCCGACGGTCTCGGCACCATGGAGATCATGCGCCGCAGTGGCACGTCGAAGACCTGCGTGTGGCGCTGGCAGGAACGTTTCGCCGAGGAAGGCGTCGATGGCTTGCTGCGCGACAAGACTAGGCCCTCGCGCATTCCGCCCTTGGGAGTGGAGGTGGCCAAGCGGGTGGTGGCCCTGACGCTGGGTCCGCCGCCGGGCGAGGTCACGCACTGGACGGCAGCGATGATGGCCGAGGCCAGCGGTATCGCGGTCTCCTCGGTGCATCGTATCTG
>JBCBSF010000018.1:0-61853 GCA_039819325.1 Pseudomonadota bacterium
CGGGCGGTGCATCGGCGACTGGTCGCGGGTCCAACCATAGGTGAAGCGCGCATCGGCAATCGCAGAGCCGGCCAGGGTCCGCACCGGACCGGCGGAGATGCAATTCACTCGAATGCCGTCGGAACCCAGGTCGGTCGCCAGGTAACGCACAGAGGCCTCCAATGCCGCCTTGGCCACGCCCATGACGTTGTAGTTCGGCGTCACCCGCTCCGCCCCAATGTAGGAGAGGGTCACCAGCGAGCCACCGGGCGCCATCATCGGCGCTGCCATCCGGGCAATCTGGGTGAAGGAGTAGCAAGAGACCAAGAGCGTGCGGCGGAAGTTGGCGCGCGAGGTATCGAGATAGCGGCCCTTCAGCTCCTCCTTATCGGAATAGGCGATGGCGTGGACCACGAAGTCCAGACTGCCCCAGGTCTCGCGCAAATGGTCGAAGAGGGCGGTCAGCGAGGTCTCATCATCCACGTCGCAAGGCAGCATCTGGGTGACGCCGATCGACTGGGCCAAGGGCTTCACCCGCTTGCCGAAGGGCTCGCCCTGATAGGTGAAGGCCATCTCGGCGCCGGCGGCATGCAATGCCGTTGCGATCCCCCAGGCGATGGAGTGGTCGTTGGCCACCCCCATCACCAGGCCGCGTTTTCCGGCCATCATGCCCTTGAGAGCCTGCACGCGCCGGCCTCCCTCTCATCTCTGTCCCGGGCGTCCAACGCCCCTTGTCCCGAAGCCCGCTCGCCGGCCTTCTAGGGTCTCGCGGCCAAGCGGCCGCTCAAGCTTCGAAACGCTTGAACGCCAGGCTGGCGTTGGTGCCGCCAAAGCCGAAAGAGTTCGACAGCACGCAGTTGATCTGCTGGCCGCTCTCGCTTTGCCGCAAGAGCGGCATGCCCTCGGCCTCTGGATCGGCGTTGTCGATGTTGGCAGAGGCGGCCAGGAAGCCTTCCTCCATCATGATCAAGGAATAGATGGCCTCGTTGACCCCGGCTGCGCCCAGCGCGTGGCCGGTCAAGGACTTAGTCGAAGCGATCTTCGGCAGCGCTTCGCCGAAGACGTTCCGAATGGCCTTCAGCTCGGCCACATCGCCGATCGGGGTGGAGGTGCCGTGCGTGTTGATGTAGTCGACCGGCGTGTTGCCGATGGTCTGCAGCGCCAGCCGCATGCAGCGCTCCGCCCCCTCCCCCGAAGGCTGGACCATGTCGTAGCCGTCCGAGGTGGCGCCGTAACCCACCAGCTCTGCATAGATCTTGGCGCCGCGGGCGCGCGCGTGCTCCAGCTCTTCCAGCACCACCAGGCCGCCGCCGCCGGAGATGACAAAGCCGTCGCGGTCGCGGTCGAAGGGCCGACTGGCCTTTGTCGGCTCCTCATTGAAGCGCGAGGAGAGCGCCGGCATGGCGTCGAAGAGCATGGAGGCGGTCCAAGCCAACTCCTCCCCGCCGCCAGCGAAGATCATGTCCTGCTTGCCCAGTTGGATCAGCTCCATCCCGTGGCCGATGCAGTGCGCTGAGGTCGAGCAGGCGGAGCTCATGGTGTAGCTCACGCCCTTGATCTTGAAGGGCACGGACAAGGTGGCGGAGTTGGTGTTGGACATGATGCGCGGCACCATGAAGGGGCCGATCCGCTTCACGCCGCGGTCCTTGGCGATCTGATAGGCAGCCGTCATGTCGCGCGTCGAGGTCCCGCCGGCACCGACCACCAGACCGACCCGTTCGTTGGAGATCTCCTCCGGCTCTAGGCCCGCATCCTGCACCGCCTCCTTCATGGCGATGTAGTTGTAGGCTGCACCATCACCCATGAAGCGGCGCAGCTTGCGGTCGACGTGGGCCTCGATATCGACCTTCAGGGTGCCGGCCACATGGCTGCGGAACCCCATCTCCACCTGCTCTTCATTGCGCTCAATGCCGGAGCGACCGGCGCGCAGAGCTTCGGCCACCTCGCCCCGGTTGTTGCCGATGGAGGAGACGATACCCATTCCGGTGACGACGACGCGCCGCATCTCTTATTCTCGCCCGCTCATGCTTGCTCGATGATCCGCTTAAACTGCTGCCTTAGCCGGCCTCGGTCTGGAACAAGCCAACCCGCAGGCTCTTCGCCTCATAGGCGGGCTCTCCATCGACGGTGATGGCCCCGTCGGTGATGCCCAGCACCAGCTTGCCGCGTACCACCCGCTTGACGTCAAGCTTGTAGACCAGCTTCTTGGCTGTCGGCAGGATTTGGTTGGTCAGCCTGACCTCGCCAACCCCCAGCGCACGGCCACGGCCCGGAAGCCCCAACCAGCCGAGGAAAAAGCCGGTCATCTGCCACAAGCCATCCAGCCCGAGGCAACCAGGCATGACCGGGTCGCCCTCGAAGTGGCACTTATAGAACCAGCGCTCCGGCGTGATGTCGTATTCGGCCGTCACCGCACCGCGGCCCAGGGATCCGCCGGTCTCGCTGATCTCCGTCACCCGATCGACCATCAGCATGGGCGGCATCGGCAGCTGCGCATTGCCGGGACCGAAGAGGCGCCCTTGGGCGCAGTCGATCAGCTCGTCATAGCTGAAGCTGTTCTTGCGTTGGACACTTGGATCGGCGGTGTCGCTCACGTGACTGTCACCTCCAGCCGGTCGGCCCCTGCCGTGAGGCGGCCCTTTGCTGTTCCAGGGCGGTCTCTTGGGACCAGGACCCTGCTGCCATAGCTCTATTCGGGATCTCTGAAGTCTCGAATCGCACGAGTGTAGCGGGGCCGTCAGCACAAAAACTAGCCTCAATGCACCACACCAGCGGTGCTGACTAATGCACCGCCGCGGCGAAAGCAAGACTCGCTGCCTCTAGAGAGATAGCCTGTCGGCTCACGCGATCGCTCGCAAACGCGACCTCAAATCATTCCAATAAGAGACGTCACGCCAGTGCGAGACGCTTTACAAGGCCAAAACCGCACACCACCTGTTGAAACATGCAACAGACACGTAGCTTTGCCCCTGCCCTGGACCGCTTGCGTCATGCTGGCCTGCGCCCCACGCGCCAGCGCCTCGCCCTCGCGCGCCTGCTCTTCGCCGGCGGCAACCGCCACGTCACAGCGGAAAGCCTGCATCGGGAAGCGCAAGAGCAGATGATCCCGGTCTCGCTGGCCACCATCTACAACAGCCTGCACCAGTTCTGCCTGGCGGGCCTTCTGCGCGAGGTCGTCGTGGAGAGCGGTCGCTCCTACTTCGATACCAACACCGGCGACCACCATCATTTCTATGATGAGGGCCGCGGCGAGTTGATGGACATTCCGGGCGAGGCCATCGCTCTCGGCCAGCTGCCGCAAGCACCGGCGGGACGGCGCGTGGCACGGGTGGATGTCATCATCCGGCTTGAGGATGAAGAGCCGTCCAGCTAGCGCCACCCAGCGGCAGGCGCTAGATGAAAAGCATTCTCAAACGATTCTAAACTGTTGACCAAGCCTTTGAACCTACCCATGTCTCGGGTGGCGACGCGATGCCTTGTTGGGTTCGTCCAGAAGGCCCCCGCAGAGCCGCTAACCGATATCATCAGGCAGTGGACCGGCCGCTTTTGCCGCCCGTCCAGCTGACCGACAACGAATGGAGAGGAGAGTTCGATGGAGCTCAAGGGCAGCAAGACGCAGGACAACTTGAAGGAAGCCTTCGCGGGTGAGAGCCAGGCGAACCGCCGCTACCTCTATTTCGCTCAGAAGGCCGACGTTGAGGGCTACAACGACGTCGCCGCCGTCTTCCGTTCCACCGCTGAGGGCGAGACCGGCCACGCGCACGGCCACCTGCAGTTCCTGGAGGAGGTTGGCGACCCGGCGACCGGTGAGCCGATCGGTTCGACCGACGACAACCTGAAGGCCGCCATCGCCGGTGAGACCCACGAGTACACCGACATGTACCCCGGCATGGCCCGCACTGCCCGCGAAGAGGGCTTTGACGAGATCGCCGATTGGTTTGAGACCTTGGCCAAGGCCGAGAAGAGCCACGCTGGCCGTTTCCAGAAGGCCCTCGACGCCCTCGACGCCTAAGGCCGCTCGTCAAGAGATCCGCCAGATCTAGACGGCGGATCACCAGCGACAGACAATCAGGGGCCGGACCGGACAGGACCGGCCCCTGATCTGTTTCAAGACCCTGATCTGTTTCAAGACTGGGGGTAGCGGGCCTCCCGCCTCGGCTGGATGACCTCGCCTTTCCCCGCCCTCTCTCGCCCACTTGCCAAGAGGAATGTACATCCATGGCCGAAGGCAGCCTGAACGCACCGGTCCGTCACCCCATCGACTGGAACGACCCCGACTTCTACGACATGGAGAAGGTGGAAGCGGAACTGGAACGGGTCTTCGACCTCTGCCACGGCTGCCGCCGCTGTTTTAATCTCTGCGATTCCTTCCCGCGCCTCTTCGACATGATCGACGAAGGACCGACCGGCGAGGTCGACGGCATGAAGAAGGAAGATTACGGCAAGGTGGTGGAGGCCTGTACGCTCTGCGACCTCTGCTTCATGGTCACATGCCCCTATGTGCCGCCGCACGAATGGAACATTGACTTCCCACACCTCATGCTGCGTCACCGGGCGGCCGAGTTGAAGGCCGGCAAGAAGCACTTCTGGACCCAGCAGGTGACCGAGACCGACCGCAACGGCAAGCTGGCCGGCAAGGTCGCGGGCCTGGCCAACTGGGCGACGAGCAAGGAGAACAAGACCACCCGTGGCTTGATCGAGAAGACCGCAGGCATCGACGCCAGAGCCAGCCTGCCGAAGTTCCACGGCCGCACCTTCACCGCCGAGGCCAAGCGCTCCAGCCCGCCGGTCAATGCCGAGGCGCCGGCAAAGGGCCGCAAGGTGGTGCTCTATGCCACCTGCTTCGTGAACTTCAACAACCCCGCCACCGGCCGCGCCGCGCAGGCGGTGTTGGCGAAGAACGGGGTCGAGACGGTCGTCTCCTACCCTGGCTGCTGCGGCATGCCACAGTTCGAGCAGGGCGATGTCGCCCGCGTTGCCGAGCGGGCGAAGAGCGTGTCCAAGGCCTTGGGTGACTACATCGACCAGGGCTACGACGTGGTGGCGCTCACGCCCTCCTGCGCGCTGATGCTGAAGTTCGAGTGGCCCTTGCTGCTGCCGGACGACGAAGCTGTGGCAAAGCTCAGCAAGGCGACCTCCGACATCACCGAGTACGTGGTCGACATCGCCAAGAACGAGGGCCTGGCAGAAGGACTGAAGCCGCTGGATGGCGGCGTCGCGCTGCACATCGCCTGCCATTCGCGCGCCCAGAACATGGGCAACAAGGCCAACGAGATGATGAAGCTGGTGCCGGAAACGCCGGTGAAGCAGATCTTGCGCTGCTCCGGCCATGGCGGCTCCTGGGGCATCATGAAGGAAAACTTTGACATCTCCCTCAAGGTCGGTAAGCCAGCCTTTCGAGAGGCGGTGACGACAGCCAAGAAGAACGCCAACGCTGCCGCGGACGGCAAGAACGTCCCGGCCAAGACCTACCTCTCTTCGGAATGCCCGCTAGCCGGCGAGCACATCCGCCAGGGCATCGACGCCCTGGACGGGGATGGCAAGCCGGACTTCGTGGAAGCTCCACATCCAATCGAACTCTTCGCCCGTGCCTACGGGCTGGACTATTAGAGGCGCGCCCTTAAGTCATCGCCAGGCAGCGTTCTAAAAGACGAAAGGAATACACCATGACAACAGCCACCACGCCCAAGCGTAAGATCACGCGCTCTGAGATCCTTCCGATCGCCGACTATGCGAACGAGCGCAAAACGCTGCGCCGTGACTTGGTTCAGAAGAAGAAGCTGCGCCGTCTGGAAGTGGGCCCGGTCGCAACCTTCTATTTCGAGAACTATGAGACCATGTGGCATCAGATCCACGAGATGCTCTACATCGAAAAGGGGGGCGAGGAGCAGATCGAGGATGAGCTGCGCGCCTATAACCCGCTGATCCCGCAGGGCAGCGAGCTGGTCGCCACCGTGATGTTCGAGATCGACGAGCCGCAGCGGCGTGCCACCTTCCTCGGCAAGCTGGGCGGCGTTGAGGATCACATGTTCCTGGAGGTGAACGGCCAGCGCTACGACAGCAAGCCGGAAGCCGATGTCGACCGCACCTCGGCCGACGGCAAGGCCTCGTCGGTGCAGTTCATCCACTTCCCGCTGGACGAGACTGGTGCTGCGGCCTTCAAGCAGCCGGGCTGCCGCGTCGTCCTGGGCATCGACCATCCGGAGTATGGTCATATGGTTGTGATGCCGGAACCGGTGCGGGGCGCACTGGCCGGCGACCTGGACTAAGGCTATGGTTGTGCCGGCCCCCAGTGAGCGGGGCCGGCGTGACCCCCTTAGGCGAGGACCCAAGCCCCATGGCCAATCCGGTCTACTACTTTGAGATCCCCGTTACCGACCTCGACCGTGCCGTAGCCTTCTACGAGAGCGTCTTCGGCGTCACCTTCGAGCGCAAAGTGGTCGATGACTACCAGATGGCCTTCTTTCCGCGCGCGGACGACAAGCCGGGCGCCAGCGGTGCCTTGGCGCAGGGCGATGTCTACAAACCGTCAAAAGAGGGATCGCTCGTCTACTTCGATGTGGAGGACATAGACGCCGTGCTGCAGAAGGCGGAAGCCGCGGGCGCTGCGATTCTCTACCCGAAGAAAGACATCGGCGAGGGCGGCTACGTTGCCGAGATCGAGGACAGCGAGGGCAATCGCATCGCCCTCAACATGCTCTAAAACCGAAACCGCGCCGTCAGTTCCACGAAGTCGATCGGGTCGTCGCTTCCGGTCTGACGGATGAAGCTGCCCGGCTCCAGATGTGTGTAGATCGCCGCGACGTCGAGCTCCCGCGTGATCTGCCAGGGGATCTCCAGCGAGATGCCTGTGGCGACGTAGCGGGCTTGGCTGCCGCCTGGCGCGCGGATGATCTGGCCAGAGGGCGCATAGACACCGTCCTGACGCGAGAGCCGCCAGTAGAAGTTGACGTCAGCGTTGATCGAGAGACTGTCGGTGATCTGCAGGTTCAGATGCGGGTTGATGTTGAAAAAGTTGCGCGGGCCTAAGACGGCAGCTTGGCTGAAGTAGTTGCCGCGCGGGAAGAGCGGGTTGAAGGTCTGCAGGTCAGGACTGTTCTCATCCTTGTCGCCACTGGCGATGTTCGCCCGCAGCGCCAGCCTTGGGCTCAAGAAGGCCCGGTCGAAAGTGTAGCCGGTCTCGCTGGCCAAGGTCCAAGCACGAATGTTGCCAGCGCCGAAGGTGCCGAACTGGAAGACGGCTTCCCAGTTCCAGTCCCAGCCGGCCTCCGCGCCCCAAACACGCGTTCCCAGCGAGTGGCGGGTCTCCGCCGCTGTCCCTTGCACGAAACTGCCGGCGTCATCATGGAAACCCAGGTAGTAAAGATCGAGGCTGCCTGCAGGGAGCAGGTCGGCACCGCCCACGGCGTAGACGCCCCAGAGCGCGACGCCCTCGTTGGCCTCGTCATCGAAAACGCCGTCCACGTTCCGCACTGGGCGCGCCGCCACGCCAGCGACCCGCCAGTCAGGCAAGGTCAAGACAGGCTGCACGGCGTTGAAGCTGCGGCGCACGTTGGTGCCTTCACGCACATCCACCAGACGGCCAGAGCCATACTCCAGCTCTTGCCGGCCCAACCGCAGGGCGACACCCCAGTCGTCGCTGAGCGGCAGGGAGAGATCGGCGAAGGCGTTCAGCAGGTCCAGCTTGTTCTGGTCGACGGGACCCGGACCAGCCGCGCGCCCCTCGACCAGAGCGCTGGAGAGCTCCGTAAAGACCCGGACATGCGGACCCCAATGCAGATCGAGGTGCAGATTGGCCCGCTGCAACCAAGCGCCGCCTGGATCCTGCGGGTCCTGTCCGAAGACCGGGTTGCTGGCGTATTCATAACGCTCTCTAAGCGAGCCGCCGAGACTGAGGTAGGCGGAGCCATCGGCGTTCAGGTCCAGATGCTTGATGGTATCGTAGAGGTCCTGATCTGCCGGCTGGAAGGCCAGATAGCTGTAGTCCTCTTTCCAGCGATACTTATCCAGCGCAGCCCGGCTGGTCTCCTCTGCCCAAAGCGGCTGGGCGGTCAGCAGACTGGCGAGCAGGCCAAGCGCCAGCAGCCTCATGCCGGCGCTGGGCCCTGCTCGGCCGCGAGGAAGTGGGTGATCTGCGGTTCCTCGCGCAGAAGCGTCTTCAGCCGCTCCTGCACAGCCTTGTCTGCCTCGGCCACGCGGTCGTGATGGCGCAGGTGGGCCAACCAAGATTCCTCGATAAAGTACTCCAGATAGCGTCCGGGTTCTGCCACGTCTTCGAAGAGACCCCAAGCATAGGCCCCATTGCGGCGCCGCGCCTCGCTGAGGGGCTTCATCGTCTCCAAGAAGGCGGGTCGCTGTGCCTCGGCGATCCGATAGGCGATGGTCACCATGACCGGGCCGCGGTCGGGCTCCACCTCGCCGGCCACCAGCGGCTGCGGCCAGTGTGCGGAGGGCGAGAGGTCCAGCTTCGAGCCCAGCTGCAGCTTGAAAGGCCAGGAGAGGAGGGCGGCGACCACCGCGCCGGCCGCCGCGACCAGCAGCGCCGTTGGCACGTCGAGTTCAGAGGCCACCTGCCCCCAGACCAGGCTGCCGAGGGTCATCGATCCAAAGAAGACAGTGATGAAGATCGAGAGCCCGCGCGCACGCACCCAGTCAGGCAAGGCGACCTGGGCGGAGAGGTTGAGGCTGGAGAGCACCGCGATCCAGGACGCGCCCGCCAAGAGGCTGACGGCGATCGCGACCTCTGGGATCCGGACCAGCGCGAAGACCAGCAGCACCAGCGCCGTGCCAGCGGTGCCAGCGGCCACCAGTGCATCGGCACCCATCCGCTTCTTGACCTTTGGCAGCACCAGCGCACCGGAGACCGCGCCCAGACCCACAGCCCCCAACAGCAGACCATAGAGTTCTGGCCCGCCCGCCAGCTCCTGCCGGGCGATGAGCGGCAACAAGGCCCAGTAAGCACTGGCGAAGAGGAAGAAGGCCACCGCCCGCACCAGGGTCGAACGCAAAGGCCCGCTGGCCCGCGCATAGCGGAGGCCTGTACGGATGGCCGCCCAGAAGCGCTCCGCCGGCAGCGTCGACTGCTTGGCCGGCGGCGGTGTCCACCAAATCAGGGCGGCGATAACGATCAGAAAGGTGACGGCATTCAACAGATAAGGCCAGGCAATGCCCAAGGTGGCAATGATGACCCCGGCCAAGGCGGGCCCGATCGCGCGCGAGACGTTAATGCCGACGGAGTTCAGCGCCACCGCTGACGCCAGCTCCTTGCGCGGCACCAGGCTGGGCACGATGGCCTGCCAGGCCGGCGCGACGAAGGCAGCACCGGCGCCGGAGAGAAAGGTGAAGATCAGCAGGATCCAGGCTGTGACCTGATCCAGCTGCACCAGAAGCCAGAGCCCAGCAGTGGAGAGCGCCAGCAGGCTCATCACCGTGATAAGAAGCCGCCGGCGGTCCAGCAGGTCGGCCAAGGCACCTGCCGGCAGGGCGAAGAGGAAGACCGGCAGGGTGGTCGCCGCCTGAACCAAGGCCACCATCATCGGCGAGGGCGAGAGCGAGGTCATCAGCCAGCCGGAGGCCACGTCGTGCATCCAGGTGCCGACGTTGGAGATCACCGTCGCCGTCCACAGCACCGCGAAGGCCAAGCGGCCAAAGGGCGCCCAGGCGGAAACCTCGCTTGTTTCCTTTGGAGACGGTTCGGTCATGCGCTGTAACCGACCAATGGTGTCATCCTACCGCTAGCAAAACACTCCGCGGAGAAACCTATGGCTCCAAAAGCCCAGACCTCATCCTGAGCAGCGAGCGCAAGCGAGCGTCCGTCGAAGGATCTGCGGCCGGCACCGAGCGTGGGGCACATCCTTCGACGGACGCGGGCTGAAGCCCGCTGCTCAGGATGAGGGATGCATGGGAGGCGGTCAGACTGAAGCCTTGGGCACATCATCGCCCTAAACAGCGAAGCAGGAGCAGCCAAGCGCGCCCCAGAAGGCACCCTTGTCACGCACCGGGATGGGGTTGTTCCAAGCAATCTGATGATTGTGGCCGTGCAGCCCACAGGCAGAGGCACAGCCGTCATGGCAGGCGCGGGCGAACTGCTGCTGGCCGCTTTCAGCGCGCTGGGCCGGGCTGGGTACAGCGTTCACCGGGCTCCAGGAGGGCGACGCCGGCGGCAAGGGCGGCGCCAGGTCGGCATAGTCGCCCTCGCCATAGACGATGCGGCCGCCGGTCATGGTCAAGACGGCGTTGATCCGCCGGATCTCCTCCGGTGGGACCGAGAGGTAGTCCGCCGAGAGGACCGCCAGATCGGCATAGAGACCGGGGCTGAGGCGGCCCTTGACCTCGGCCTCGCCGGAAAACCAGGCCGAGCCCTCGGTCCAGATCTGCAAGGCCTGCTCGCGGGTCAGCACATTCCCCTCATCATAGAGGGGCAGGCCACCCAGGGTCTTGCCGGTGGTCAGCCAGTAGAGGGCGACCCAAGGGTCATAGGAGGCCACGCGCGTGGCGTCCGTGCCGCCACCCACCGGCAGGCCCATCTCCAGCATCTTGGCAATGGGCGGCGTGGCCTTGGCGGCCTCGGCCCCGTAGCGGGCGACGAAGTACTCGCCCTGGAAGGCCATGCGGTGCTGGGTGGCGATCCCGCCGCCCATGGCGGCTATCCGCTCCATATTGCGCGGGCTGATGGTCTCCGCATGGTCGATGATGAAGCGGGTTTGGAAGGGCTGGCGGCCGTTCACCCGCTCGAAGACGGTGAGGAAGCGGTCGATTGTCTCGTCGTAGGTCGCGTGAATGCGGAAGGGCCAGCGGTTCTCGGCCAAGAGTTCCACGATGGCTTCCAGCTCCGCTTCCATATGCGGGCCGGGGTCAGGCCGCGGCTCCAGGAAGTTCTCGAAGTCAGCCGCCGACCAGGTCAGGTTCTCCCCCGCCCCATTCATCCGCAACATGGCCGACCCGGCACCGGGCTCCGTCATCGCCACCCAGCGCTCATAGTCGCTAAGCTCCTCGCCGGCCTTCTGAGCGAAGAGGTTGTAAGCGACCCGCACGGTCAGATCCCCGTCGTCGTGCAGGCGCTGGATGACGTCATAGTCGTCGGGGAAGTTCTGCCCGCCACCGCCGGCGTCGATCACGCTGGTGATGCCCAAGCGGTTCATCTCGCGCATGTAGTGCCTGGTCGAGTTGATCTGGTCTTCCAGCGGCAAGGTCGGTCCCTGAGCCAAGGTGGAATAGAGGATCAAGGCCGAGGGCTTGGCGATCAGCATGCCCGTCGGCTCGCCGCTGGCATCGCGTTCGATCAGCCCGCCTGGCGGGTTGGCCGTCTCCTTGGTGATGCCGAGCGCCTTCAAGGCGGCCCGGTTCAGCAGCGCCCGGGCATAGAGGTGCAGGATGAAGACGGGGGTATCGGGAGCGACCTGATTGACCTCTTCCAGGGTCGGCATGCGGCCTTCGGCGAACTGAAACTCGGACCAGCCGCCGACCACCCGGACCCACTGGGGCGCCGGCGTGCGGTCGGCCTGGTCCTTCAGCATCCGCAAGGCATCCGCCAGGGAGGGCACGCCCTCCCACCGAAGCTCCATGTTGTAGTTCAGGCCGCCGCGGATCAGGTGCGTGTGGCTGTCGTTGAGACCCGGGATGACCCGACGCCCGCCCAGGTCAATGACAGCGGCCTTGCGGTCGGCCAAGGGCATGATCTCCTCGGCACTGCCGGTCGCCAGCACCAGGCCATCCCGCACAGCCAAAGCCTGAACCTCCGGGCGGGAAGGATCCAAGGTGGTGATGCGGCCATTGGTCAGGATCGTATCGGCCATCGGGTCTCCCCCCTCTTCTGCATGACTCTCTGCATGACCGGCCGTGGGCCCGACCAAGGCCGTCAAGCCGAAGGCGGCGGCACCCGTCATTGCACGGCGCCGCGTCAGCGACGCCTGGGCGCGCAAGCGCCCCCAAGGGTCTGGCCTGGTCATAAGGCTACTCCAGAAGTCATGAATTTTCGCTGCAGGGCGCGTAGGTGCTGCTACTCCGCCGCCTTGGGCGCGTCCTCGGCCGCGACGGGGTCCAAGCGCGGGCCATGCTGCACCCGCTCCGGTGCCTTGTGGACCAGGGTGTAGTTGTAGTCGACGCCCATGCCATAGACGCCTGAGTGCTCGCGCACCACGTCCATCACCGCGTCATAGGTGTCGCGCCGTGCCCAGTCACGCTGGAGCTCGAGCAGCACCTGCTGCCAGGTGACCGGCACAACGCCAGCCTGCACCATACGGTCCATGGCGTAGCTATGCGCATCCACCGAGGTGCCGCCGGAGGCATCGCCGACCATGTAGATCTCATAGCCGCCTTCCAGCATGGCGGAGAAGGCGAAGGCGTTGTTGCAGACCTCGGTCCAGAGGCCGGAGACGATGACCTTCTTCCGCCCGCTGGCTGCCAGAGCGTCGCGCACCTTCTGGTCATCCCAGGAGTTCATCGAGGTCCGCTCCAGGATCGGCAGATCAGGGTAGACCGCCAGAAGCTCGGGGTAGGTGTGGCCGGAAAAGCTCTCGGTCTCCACCGTGGTGATGGTGACCGGCAGGTCGAAGATCTTGGCGGACTTGGCCAAGGCGACCACGTTGTTCTTCAGCGTTTGCTTGTCGATCGACTGTACGCCGAAGGCCATCTGCGGCTGGTGATCGATAAAGAGGACTTGACAGTTCTGGGGGTTCAGAAGAACAAGCTTCTCGGTCATGACCCGCGTCTCCACGACTTTCTACGGACAGGGGAGAAATCAAGATTTCGTCGCGCCACCGTCTAAAGAGTGATGCAGTGGCAAGATCATGACGGGCTTGTCGATTGTAAAGTAGGCACCGTTTGGTACGTAAGGAACCAGTTATGATAGACGCGTCTTCTGATCCTCAGGACGCCAAAGGCTGCCCGGTCGCAGCCCTGATGAAACGCTTGTCTGGAGAGTGGACAACGCACATTATCTGGACGCTCGGGCACGAAGGGCCGACGCGGCACGGGCAGTTGCGCAAACTGGTCGCCGGTATTTCTTCAAAGGTACTGACCGATCGCCTGCGAATGCTAGAGCGCGAGGCGCTTGTCTTTCGCGACTACGAACCCACGGTGCCGCCCAGTGTTACCTATGGCTTGACCGAGCGGGGCCTGAAGATCCACGCGGCCTTGCGATCCCTCGAAGAGGCAACACGCGATTGGACCTGGACGCCTGAGACCAGGGGAGAGGAGGGCCCCCAGTGAGGCGGTCGCCCTCCTCTCCAACTCTAGAGCCAGACGAAGTCCGTAGCGGTGAGCGCAGCGGCTGACGAGACACCGTCGACCAGGAAGGCCTGGTCCACGTTGCCGTCACCGTCCTGATCTACCTGGATCTGCCGGGTGCCGGCAAAGCGTGCCTCGCTGTCACCGCCGCCGCTGAAGGCCGCAGCACCAATGTAGGCGAAGCTGCCGACCTCTAGCCCCGTTGCGAAGACCAGCTTGTCTTGGCCCAGGTTACCGTTCACCTGCTCGCCCTGGAAATCGCGGATCACCGGACCGCCAGTGCCGGCGGTTCCCAACGTGCCGCCGTTGAAGCGGAAGCTGTCGCCACCGGACCCACCGAAGGCCACGTCGCCCGTCGCCATCCAGAGGGTGTCGGCACCGCTTTCGCCCTCCATACGGTCGCCGTCGACACCGCCAAAGATCCGATCGTTGCCCTCACCGCCCTCGATGGTGTCGACACCGCCCAGGCCCTGCAGTCGGTTGTCACCGCTGTTGCCTTGGATGGTATTGTCGAGACTGTTGCCGGTCCCGTCCAAATCGCCTTGGCCGCCCTGCAGACGCAGGTTTTCGATGAAGGCGTTGGCAGCCCCATCGGGCAGGGTGAAGTCAACCTCAGCACGGACCAGATCCGTGCCCTGACCGGCGAAGTCGCGCACCTGATCAGTGGCCGTATCCACCACGAAGGTATCGTTCCCGGAGCCTGAGGTCATGATATCGCTGCCACCCTGACCGTTCAGGATGTCGTCGCCACTGGCCCCGAAGAGGCGGTTGGCCTCGCTATTGCCGAGCAGCGTGTTGGCGAACTCGTTGCCGCGCAGATCGGCTGGCCCGACGCCAGTGTTGATATTGGCGCGCTCGATGTGCCCGTCACTGCCACCTGGCAAGGTGAAGTCGCCGGCGTTGGAGCGGACCACGTCTTCGATGCCGCCACCGGCAGTCTCTTGGAGCACATCGCTAGCGGTATCGACGATGAAGGTATCATTGCCCTGCCCGCCGCTCGCCGTGTCGCTACCACTGCCCCCGTTCAGCCGGTCGCGGCCCTGATTACCGATGAGCGTGTCCGAGCCGCTGCCGCCGGCCAGGCGGTCGCTGCCAGAAGCACCGACGATGTCGTCATCGCCATTGGCGCCCAAGAGGCTATCGCGGCCGGTACCACCGAAGAGATCATCGTCGCCGTCCTGGCCACGCAGCGCGTCGTCACCCTCGGCGCCGAAGAGGAAGTCATCACCATCGTCGCCGCGCGCGTTGTCGTTGCCGGTCTCCCCGGCAATGAAGTCACCGCCCGACCCGCCGAAGAGGCTGTCTGCGCCGCTGTCGCCATAGATGAGGTCAGTACTGGATTGTCCAGACAGCGTGTCGTCGCCAAGGTCACCGAAGATCCGGTCGCTGGTTGCAACGCCATCGATCGTGTCTTTGCCCGCCAAGCCGATGCCCCAATCGAAGCCGGTGCGCATGACAAAGCTGTCATTGCCGCTGGTGCCGGTCAGAACGGTGCGCTCAACGGAGCTGGTGAAGATGCTGTCCGGCAAGGTGGCGTCAAAGCGAACCAAGAGCGTATCAAGCCCTGAACCGCCAGTGAAGCTATCCCGCACACTGCTACTCACGACCGTCACTTCGAAGGGGTTCACCAGCAGGGTGTCATTACCGGTGCCGCCATAGGCGCCGTCGATACCAGAGCCCCCTGTTAGGGTGTCATCGCCGACGCCCCCAGCCACATCGTCGTTGCCGCTGTCACCGTAGACGCGATCATTGCCGCCACCGCCGTAGGCAAAGCCGTCACCGCCGTCGCCGCCGTAGACGGCATCGTCGCCGGCACCACCGTCGAGCATGAACTCGCCGCCCGGCCCGCCGAAGACGGAATCGTTGCCCGGCCCACCGGTGATGTAGTCGTCGATACCGAAGCCACCGAAGAGCGTGTCGTCGCCGGAGCCTGTGTTGAAGAAGAACTCGCCAGCAGAGCCCAGGTAGACGGTGTCGTTGCCCGAGCCACCACCGCCGTAGTCACTGCCCGAACCACCGAAGATCAAATCGTCGCCGTGGCCACCGTAGAGCTGATCGTAGCCATCGTCGCCGTCCAGCTCATCGTCGCCGGAGGCGCCGAAGAGCTCGTCGCTGCCAGACCCGCCCAGCAGCTGATCGTCGGCCGAGAGGCCGAACAGGGAATCGCTGCCTGAGAGCCCGGCAATGAAGTCGTCGAGTTCGGTGCCCGTCAGGGTATCTGGACCATTGGTGCCAAAGATGTTCGCCATTTTCTGGTCTGCCTCCGCTTGAGACTAAGCGCCCCCTATTGACTGGCGTTGCGGCTCCGCCGTCCACGCCAAGACAGAGAGTATAACAGCAAACTGTGGCAGTTACCCGGCAAACTGGCGAGCCGCACCACTGAACCAAAGATCCCATGCCTTGGCAAAGCTGACGCTTCAGCGCTCAATACGGCGTTCCGCCTTCTCATAGACCCGTTCAAAGGTCGCCGGATCTTCTAGTAGGCGCAGATCCTCCTCATAGGTCCGGCTCTCGGCACGCAGCTGCAGAATGTGCCAGCCGACCCAGAAGACCAGCGCAGCGATGACCAGGATCCCTTCGATCCCGACGAAGGGGTAAACAGGGCCGATGCTGTTGATGTCGACGGCCCAGCTCTCGACTGGGGTGGTGCTCATAAAAGTGACCTTTCCTTCTCTCTTAGCGCAGAAGCCCGTGGCGGCGTGCATCTTCGCGCTCTGCCGCCGCGACCTCTTCTTCTGAGAGGTAGCGGTCGTGGTAGTCGGCGAAGTCGAGACCAGCCAGTTCAAGCTTCTCGGGGATCCGCAAGACGCCGAGAGCCTTCAGGATGCCGGCCAGCACGAAGGTCGGAAGGAAACCCAAGACCCAGAACATGATGACGGCGCCGATGAACTGCCCCCACGGCGTGATGGGGGCATAGCCCTCGAAGGCGGAGGATGGGTGGCCCCACAAGAGGAAACCGGCAATCACCAAGCCGGCGAAGCCGGCGTAGCCGTGCACCGCGACCGCCCCCACGGCATCGTCGATCTTGAAGCGGCGCTCGACCCAGAAGTGCAGGCGGTAAGCGATCCAGACGCCGACGACGGCGACGAACATGGCCTCGATGGGGTGATAGAGATCATTGCCCGCCGAGGCAGTGATGATCCCGGCGAGACCCGCGGAGTAGGTCCAGAAGGCATCGCCCTTGGAGATCAGGTAGCCCGCCATCAGCCCGCCCGCCAAGGACATGAGGAAGTTGAAGGTGATGGCCGAGAGCGTGGTTGGCGTCAGGTAGATGTTGGTGGCGGTAAAGCCCTCGCCCTGCATACCAATTGTGGCTGCGTCGATGATCGGTACATTACAGGCGACATAGAAGCCCCAAAAGCCGGTGTAGATGAGGAAGAGGCCGATCGTCACCAGCCAGGGGTTATGCGGTACGATGTTGCGCGCCGTGCCGTCCGCGCGGAACTTGCCGATGCGCGGGCCCAAATGCACCAAAACACCGAGTGCTGCGCCGCCGGCAATGGCGTGGATGACGCCGGAGGCATAGGCATCGTGATAGCCCAAGAGCTTCACCATCCAGCCGTCATAGTGCCACCCCCAGGCGGCATCGATGATCCAGGTGAAGGAACCAACCAGAACAGCGATGAGCCAGAAGGCGCCGGAGCGGATCCGCTCGATTACCGCGCCAGAGACAATGGAGGCAGCCGTCCAAGAGAAGAGCAAAAAGGCCGCCCAGAAGACACCATTGAGGCGTGACCAGAGAGCGTTTGTTTCAGGATCAGTCGCCTCGTTGATCGAAGGGCCACCCAGATGCGCGCCCATCAACTCTGACCAGGGCACGGCATTGGGCGCATCGATCAGGCCCTTGCCCTCGTAGATGAAGGGGCCATTGGGGAAGGCAAAGTAGATCCACCAGCCGAAGAGGAAGAAGGTCACGGTCACCAAAGGGATGATCATGGTGTTCTTCATCAAGGTATGCATCATGTTCTTCTGCCGCGAGGCGCCAACCTCATACATGCAAAAGCCGACATGAATGAGGAACATCAAGGCCACGGTCAGCCAGTAGTAGAACTCTGTGAAGATCACCACCAAGGAATCGAGTTGAAGCTGCGTTGCGGCTTCGGGCATGAGGCTGTCCTCCCTTCGCGGTCTTGTTTGACACGTCTTTCTTCTCGAAGCCGCTGGCCGCCTTACGCGGCGGGCAGAGCGACTCCGTATCTGCCTTCTTTTTCGGCAGGATCGCGTAAACCATAAGCATAACCTTGGTGTAGAATCAAAGGAGTTCGCTGGAGGCTTCTTCACAGCGAAAGCACCGCTACCGTGTCTTTGCATTAGAGCAGCACTGCCGGTCGGCCATCGCCGCGCTCCGCAACCAAAATCCGACCTTTACGCCAGATTCCCAAACAACATGAAGAATTTAATGCTAGGTTGATTGCGCGAAAACGCGCTTCTTAGAGAGGAGCATTCCTCCCCTCGTCAGCCGGTGGGTCAAGGTTGGAAAAGGACCCACCTGCGTCCTTTCGTCCGAGCTAAACCGCCCATCAACTACCGATGCCAGCCTCTTCGAAAGTGGCCATGCCGTTGTGGCAGGCAGCCGCTGCCTTCAAAATCGGCAGCACTAATGCAGCACCTGAGGCCTCTCCTAGCCGCATGCCCAGATCGAGCAAAGGCCGCTTCTCAAGAGCTGCCAGCAGGCGCGCGTGCCCAGGCTCAGCGGACATATGCGCCACCAGGCAATGGTCCAAGAGGTCAGGCCGAATAGCTGCCAGCGGGGCTGCGGCAGCTGTGGTCGCAAAGCCGTCTAGGATCACCGGAATCCGCGCCAGGCGGCAGGCGATGACGGCACCCAGGATCGCGCAGAACTCAAAGCCGCCGAGCGCCACCAAGGCCTCCAGGGGATCGTCCAGCGCCGCGGCATTAGCGGCCAGCGCCCGGTCGATCACCGCGGCCTTGCCAGCCACGCCCTCAGCCGACAGGCCGGTTCCGGGTCCGGCCCAGTCGGCACCACTGCCGCCGAAGAGGGCCGCCGAAAGCGCTGCGGCGGCGGTGGTGTTGGCGATCCCCATCTCCCCCAAGGCCATGCAGTCAAAGCCGCTTTCCACCGCCATCATGCCATAGGCGATGGCGCGTACGGCATCGGCCTCCGCCATGGCCGGACCCAGAGACATGTCTGCCGTCGGCTCGTCCAGCGCCAGCTCATAGATCCGCAGGTCGGCGTCGGCCAAGGCCGAGAGCTGGTTCACCGCCGCCTGCCCGTTGACGAAGGCCTTCACCATCTCGGCCGTGACTGAGGCCGGGTAGGCCGACACACCCTGCGCGGCGACGCCGTGGTTGCCGGCGAAGACGGCGATGCGGGGACGGGCCATGTGCGGCTCTTCACGCGCCTGCCAGGCCGCCAGCCAGGCGGCCAGCTCCTCAAGCTGGCCAAGCGCACCGGGCGGCTTCAAGAGCTCCAGCTGCCGGCTCTCCACCGTGCGCTTGGCCGCCAGATCGGCGCCCGGCAGCTCACGCAGCAAGGTGCGGATCTCATCCAGAGAGGCTGGCGTTTCGGGGGCGCTGGACATGGGGGATCCCTTCCGATGGTAAGGCGCGGGAATCGCGGCACGGGGGTGCGCTTCGACATAGCTTCATGAGCCCAGGAAGGAAAGCGGCTTGATCCCCAGCGACAGAGCCGTCACAGCTTCAGGCCCTAGAGAGGTTTTTCCGGGTGAGTGCAGGCAGCATGGCAGAGGGCAAGGAGACCTGGTCTCTTCTTTTGGACCTAAAGCTGGCCGCCATCTTCCTGACCCGCCTGCCGCTCACCTTGCCGCAAGACCCGCCGCCTGGTGCCGTAGCCCGCGCCACCTGGTGCTTTCCACTGATCGGCTTCCTGATCGGAGCGTTGGCCGCGGCTGTTTTCCTGCTGGCCGGCGCGCTCGCTCTCTCGCCCTGGCTGGCTGCCGTGCTGGCGCTCGCAACCGGCCTCTTGCTCACCGGCTGCCTGCACGAAGACGGCCTGGCCGACATGGCTGACGGCTTCGGCGGCGGCTGGACCCGGGAACGCAAGCTGGAGATCATGCGCGACAGCCGGCTTGGCACCTATGGTGCGGCAGCCCTCATCACCTCGCTGGCCTTGCGCGCCGGCGCACTCGCCAGCCTGCCGACGCCAGAGGCCGCCGCGCTGGTCCTGGTGATGGCGCAGGGTCTCTCGCGCGCGCCGCTGTCCTTCTTCATGCAGGCAACACCGCTGGCCCGCCAGGACGGGCAGTCGGGCAGTGCCGGCCGGCCCAGGCGTCAGGTGGCGCTGGCTGCACTGGCTGTCGGCCTGGCTAGCTTGCTCGTCCTCCTGGCCCTGCTGCCTTGGGGCCTGCATGACAGGCTTGTCTTGGGCTTGCTTGTCCTCAGCCTCCTCTCGCTCATGTTCCTAGTTCTCAGGTGGCTGACAAAGCGGCAGATCGGCGGCTATACCGGCGACGTGCTGGGTGGCTTGCAACAGGTGAACGAGATCGCCCTGCTGCTCTTGGCTGCCGCCTATCTCGCCTGAACCCCGCTTTCGGAGCCTTTAAGACCCATGACTGAAACCCGTTGGTGGTGGATCCGCCACGCGCCCGTCACCGCCAACCAGGGCCGCCTCTATGGTCAATGCGATCACCCTTGCGATGTGGAAGATCCGGCAACCTTCGAGGCCTTGGCCCGGCTGATGCCGAAAGACGCCGTTTGGGTGACCTCGACCTTGCTGCGCACGGTTCAGACCGCCGATGCCATTCGTCAGCGAATGACGGCAGACCTCCCCGAAGCACAGCGCTATCCAGAGCTGATGGAACAGCATTTCGGCGACTGGCAAGGCCGCTCTTATGACGAGGTGAAGAGCGGCGATCTGGGGCATTGGCACCGCTTCTGGCTGGCGCCGGCCGAGACTGCGCCGCCCAACGGCGAGTCCTTCGTCGATCTCATGCGCCGAGTTTCCGCCAAGATCCATGACTTGAATGCCAAGCACACTGGCCGTGACATCGTCGCCGTGACCCACGGCGGCACCATCCGCGCTGCCTTGGCTGAGGCGCTGGGCTTAGAGCCAGAGCATGCGTTGCGCCTCTCGGTCGATAACTGCTCGCTTACGCGGATCGACCACGTCCCAGGGCCTATCGGCAGCCACGACCCGAACCAGAGTCATGCATGGCGGGTGGAAACAACCAACCTTTCCCCGCGGCGCCTGGCCGACAGCGGTCACCACATCACACCGAAGCCGGGGCTCTAGCGCCGGCCTTCGTTCGCGATGGCGCACGTCACCGGCTCTAGCCTCTTGTTGTTGGAGCAAATCGTCGTCGCGTGGTGCGTCACCTGGCTCGGGATTTGCTCTAGCTACCAGGATAGCGGCTAGGGGTGGCCTTAGCCTCTACGAGGAAGCGTCGAGCCAGCAGGCCACAGTGTGCCTCGCCGATATGCTGCAGGCTGCCGACCGCGCTCATCCGTGTTACCAGCTGCGCCTGCAGCTTCTCATCATCAGGGTAGCGGTCGAGGGAGAGCCAAGCCCGGTAGACAGGTCCGTCCTCAAAGGTCTCCTTCAGAGGCACAGCGACGGCAAACAGCTCGATGTCGGAGAGAAAACACTGTGAGGACAGAAGCCTCCCAGTGCGTAGATCGAAGACGGCCTCGGCCCGCGGCTGGTTCTTGTCGTTGGTCAGCCACAAGACCAGGAACCGTCGTCCCTTCTCCACCAGGTCCACCGCGAAGGTCAGTGGCTCGCCAGGTCGGCTGGAGAAGCTGATCCCGGTTCGGTGCACCCGCAGCGTCTCGGTTTCAGTCAGACGGGTGAACCCTGCACCCAGGCTCTCGCCCTTGTCGAAGCCATAGAGCTGCCAGGCTTCGTTGGGCGCGCCAGCTGAGGCTATCGTGGTGTCCTTGTGAGCCGGCGACGCCTCCGCCAGGAGTTCCACGCCGATTTCAACCGGGTCGACGCTCGCCTGATAGGCCAGATGTCTGCCCGTCTTCACGACAGCCGCCCTGATTGCGGGAAGCGAAAGCGCGGAACGCAAAGCGATCAGCGAGCCGCGCGCCCAGGGCAGATCAGAGAGCTGCGGGTAGAACAGCAACCGCCGAAAAATCGGCACCTCAAAGGTTTGAAGCCGCGGGTGGTCTTCCGCGAAAAGCACTTGGTAGCCGGCCTTGGCCAGGGCGGCAGCGGCATCAGCAAAATCGCTGCCGACCTCACCGTCAATCGGTAGCACAACCGCTGATGCATTGAGATCGCTTGCTAAAGACGCAAGCGTCGTCGCCTGCGCTGGCTCCCCGCCCAACAGCAGTTTGGGAGCACTGCCATCAGCTACTCTGCGCAGAGCTCTTGTTTGAGCAACAAGGTCGGCGCCCACGACCGCAATCGGCAAGTCCGTCGTCGCAGCCCGGGTCTTTGCGAGCTCTGCTGCGCGGGAGGTCGCAGCCACGATTGGGCCCGGGCCCTCCTGTTCCAGCAGCTGAAGGACCAAACCTTCTTGCCGCTGCAGGGCAGCAGCCTTGGCCGGATCATCACCCAAGAGCTCGAGACAGGCGGCCACAGGATTACAAAAGCCGCCCTGGGCGCGCGGCAACTGGCCCAAGAGGATTAGTCCAGCATTGGGTTGCGACGCAGGCAGGGACGCGGATGGCAGACTGGAGATTACCTCCTGCGCCATTTGCTGCCAGGAGTTGGCACGGAAGTAGCGCTTGGCGCCCTCGCGCAGATCCTGAGGGGCCTGCGCCTCTGCCTCCAGGATGTCGGCGATCGCCGCAACCACCTCTTCCGGCCGTCCTTCGTCGATGATTCGGCCGCAGCCATAGGTCTCGACCACCTCCGCCAGAAAGGTACCGCGCATCACCACGGTCGGCGCGCCGGCGTAGAGTGCATCGATGACGATGCCGGAGGTGCGGTCGGCGAAGTCCGGCGGTAGGTAGGGTAGGACGATGGCATCGCTGCCGCGCATGGCCTCGATAAAGGCGCTCTCCTCGATGTGCCCATCCAGCAGGGTGACGTAGGGGAAGAGCGGATCCTCTTCGGGCTTGCTCTTGGGGTCGAAGGGCGAGGTGCGGAAGAGTAGCTCCAGATCCTGGTCGCCCAGCCGCTCAACCAGCAGCCGAGCGCTGTCGAACAAGAGGCCCGTCCCCTTCTCCGGGCGGTTGGCCGAGGGGAAGAAGATCCGCTTACGCGGCCGGGCTGGGCGTGGCTTAGCGAAGAGCTCGAGGGCCTGCTTATCACCAATCAGCGGTGATGGGTGCACGGCAACGTCAAGGCGGATGCCGGCACGGGCTTCGATCTGGCGGCTCTGGTGAGCGGTCATGGCGGTGATGGTGAGCTGCGGGTCCTGGTGAGCGGCGCGCAGCAGCCACATCCAGTCCTTCAGAAAGTCCGGCTTCCAGGCCTCTGCGGTTCGAAACCAGAAGAGGTTAACATGCGCGCTGAGGCGCGGTTCCTGGCGCGCAAGTTCGTAGAAGATGGCCGCGTGTTCCAAGCTGCCGCAGTACATGTAGACGTGTAGCCGGCCGGGTGTTGCTGCCAAGGCGCGGCCAATCGCCAGGCGGAACTCAGCCATGACCTGCTGGCTCATAGCATGGATGTAGGCCTCCGACTCCTCAGGCTTATTGGCAAGGGTCCAGGAGAAGGTCAGGAGGCTGCAGTCAACGTTGGCTGCTTGATCGGTGGAAACCTCAGGTTCGCTATCTGCCCAATCGGCATTGGCAGCGATCCAATAGGGATAACCACCGGATTCCACCTTGGGCGCCAGGCGCAGCTCATAGTTCCAGAAATGGCCAATGCGGTCGCGCAGGTCCGGCGTTATCGACAGGATGACCGGCGAGGCCTCCGCCGCAGCGGTCGCCTCCGGCGCCGGCAGTAGCGGCTCGGCGGCACCGCGCTCACGCAAGGCTGGAACGAAGGAGGGGGTCAGCGCAACCAGGCTACGCCCCTGCTGCTCCAAAATGCGGAGCAGGCGTTTCATGTCTTTGCAGTAGTCCGCGTAGTCCGCCTCTGACAGCGGAAGCTCTCTCGTGGCGGGAGCCGTGCCTTCGAAAGCTGAAAAGTGGCTGGGGCTCGTACCGTCTAGACCGCAAAGCCCCAGATCTTTGAACAGGGTCGCTGCCAGCGGCAGGCCGAGATGGGTCGTGACATCGTTCAAGGGTCGTGCCGCGAACTTGGCTGTGAGGTCCAAGCTGTCTGCTTCGCCATCCAACGATGGTACGCCGCGGACCCGCGCCTGGAGATCTTGGGGCAAGGCTTCGCGGTAGAGTGGCACAGTGTAGAGCGGGACGAAGAGGGGGAAGGCGCCTTTACGAAGTTGCTGGGCCAGCCGCTCCCGAAAGGCGACGGCAGCAGCTGAGGGTCCAACATGGCGTGATGCATCGCCCAAGACCAGCGCCACCGGCTGCAGATCATCGATCAACTGGGCATCAGCAGTGGCATCACCACAGAGCAGACTGGCACCGGCCGGAACGCCATAAAGCTTGGCTTGGCGCGCAGAGGCTCCCTCGCCAATGAGATAGCCTTGCTCTGGCGCTACCGTCTCGCGCAAAGCGGCGAGCGCCGCGCGTCCTTCGGCAAGCAGATCTTCTGTGTTGGAGAAATGGCCAAAGGCCCAGCGGGCCAGGTCTGACTGCACGCCATCGATGACGGTCGTGCGTGGACCCTTCGGCAGGGCGACGTCGCCGGTCTGCTTCCAGACCAGGACGTGATCTGCCCCGCCAAGAAGCGCGTCCCAGCCCTGCACAGCAGCAGGTGCTGCTTTGATCACTATCTTGGTTGCCGTTGACGCGGTTTGGGGCAGGTCTATCGCGTCTTGCGGCCCAAACAGGACAAGGCTGGCGATCGCGTCCTCATAGGGGCGCAAATGCCAGGAGAGTCTGGCGGCAAAGTCAGCGCAGGCGCGGGCATCCTCGAACGCGGGATAGACAAGGATTGTCGTCATGAGGGGCATTCCCGGCTTGGCGATGCGTGGAGGCATCCAGCGCCCGGACCGGCGCATACCTCGAACGGTAGGCACTTTGGCCGCAGCGCCTTACAAAGGCAAGACTGCCCGCTTTGCTTGCTCCCGCGACAGAAGGCCAGCTGCGAGCCAGGGTTCTGGTCGGTCAGAGACTAAGCAGCAGATAGCTGCTCAGTCTCTAGAGCGGCTAGAGCCAGAGGAAGTCCAGCGCGGTGAGTTGTCCGGCAGCACTGAGGCCGGTGATCTCGAAGCCCAGGTCGGCTGCACCGTCGCCGTCCTGGTCCACCTCAACCCGCCCATTGCCGGCAAAGCGCGCCTGGCTGTTGCCGGCCCCGTCGAAGGCGGCCTGACCGACGTAGGCGAAGCTTCCGGTCTCCAAGCCGGTGGCGAAAACCAGGCGGTCGATCGCGGCACCGGCGTTGAGGTTGCGCCCCTCGAAGTCGGCGATCACCAGGTCACCGCCCGTCCCCTCGTCGCCAGCGAAGCGGAACCAGTCCCAATTCTCGCCGCCGAAGGCCGTCTCCTCTTCGCTCAGCTCAAGCGTATCCCGGCCACTGCCGCCACTGAGCACATCGTCACCCAGATTGCCCGACAGGCTATCAGCACCGCTGCCACCATAGAGGCTATCATCGCCTCCACGGCCGATCAGCAGATTGTCCCCGCCATTGCCGTCGACCCGATTGTCCAGCCCGTTGCCGCGGCCATCCAAATCGCCGCTGCCCAGCAAAATCAGGTCTTCGACGAAGTGATCGCCGCCGCTGCCCGGCAAGGTGAAGTCCACCGAGGCCCGCACCAGATCGTCGCCCCGCCCAGCGAACTCCCGCACCTGGTCTCCAGCGGTATCAACCACGAAGGTATCGTCGCCGGTACCGCCGGCCAGGATGTCGCTGCCGCTCTGCCCGTTCAGGAAGTCATCGCCGTCGCGTCCGAAGAGCCGGTCGTCGCCGGAGTCGGCAGCAATCCGGTTATCCAATGCGTTGCCATCCAGCCGCGCATCACCGCTGACGTCGGTGATCACCAGATCCTCGATCTGCCGGTCGGCCGCGTCACTCAGCGCAAGCGTGGTGATGAAGGCGCGGATCTGGTCGCTGCCGCCGTCGCCGGCCTCGAAGACCCGGTCGCCAGTCTGATCGACGATGAAGAGGTCGTCACCGGAGCCGCCGTAGAGACGGTCCGGACCGCTGCCGCCATCCAAGATGTCCGCGCCGCTGTCGCCGAAGAGGCTGTCGCTGCCTTGATCGGCGGTGATGCTGTCGTCACCGTCGCCGCCGTAGATGGCGTCACGGTCGTTGCCGCCGATCAGCCGGTCGTCGGCCGCGCCGCCGAAGATCAGATCGTTGCCGCTGACCCCAAAGATCCGATCCTGGTTGCCGCCGCCATAGAGCAGGTCGGGACCGCCTTGGCCACGCAGCTGATCATTGCCGCCTTCTCCGAAGATGCTGTCCTGGCCGCTGCTGCCACGGAGATCGTCGGCTTTGTTCGAGCCGATAAGGCTGTCGAAGCCGGTGATCCCGGCCGCGATCACCACCTCGACTGAGGTCAGCACCACACCGGCCGGCAAGAGTGCAGAGGAAATCAGCGTATCGGAGCCGGCACCACCGTCGAAGACGTCTCCCGCCTCTGCCGGCGCTGCCGGATCGATCAGGAAGGTATCGGCACCGCTGCCACCGTCCAGGCTGTCCAGACCGCTCCCGCCGGTCAGCGTATCGGCACCGCTGCCACCGATCAGCCGGTCATCGCCGCCGTCGCCACCGAGGCTATCGCGGCCCTCACCACCAAAGGCCGAGTCGTCGCCGCCTTGCCCAGCCAGTTGATCGTCCCCCGCCAGTCCGCGCAGTTCGTCGTCGCCGGCGCCGCCCAAGAGATCATCACTGCCCGACTGCCCGCGCAGATCGTCCTCGCCGATGCTGCCAAGGAGCCGGTCGTCACCGGACCCACCCTCGGCCCGGTCATCGCCGGCGCCGCCGAATAGGAGGTCGTCACCGCTGAGCCCGATCAAGCGATCATCGCCGGAAAGACCCGACAGGCAATCACCGTTACTGCTGCCAGTCAGGCTGTCATCTCCGCTGGTGCCATTGAGTGTCTCGCCTAGCGTCACGCCTGCGATGACTTGCACTTCGATAGATGCCAAGGTCACACCGTTTGGCAGGCTCTCGTCCGCGACCAGCGTATCCACGCCGCCGCCGCCGTCGAAGACCTCGCCTGACACCGCAGCCCCGGCAAACAGCAGATCGCTGCCGCCGGCGCCATAGAGCGAATCCCGACCGGAGCCGCCGTAGAGGCTGTCGGCACCGCCCACCCCGTAGAGGCTATCGTTGCCGGAGAGACCGTAGAGCGAATCGTCCCCGCTGCTGCCCGTCAGACTATCGTCACCATCGGTGCCAATCGTATCGCCGAAGGTGACGCCAGCGACGATGGTGATCTCGATCCCATCCAGAACGACCTCGTCCAGGTTGGAGAGGTCGGTGATGAGGGTATCCTCACCGCTGCCACCGAAGATGCTCTCCACACCATCCAGGTCGCCTGCCATCACCGAGATGGTGTCAGCGCCTGAGCCACCGAACTGCGTGGCGTCTCGGCCAGGACCGCCGCGTAGGTCATCGTCACCTTCGTCACCAGTGAGAAAGTCGTCGCCGCTGCCCCCTACCAGGCTGTCATTGCCGAATGCACCGAGCAGGCTGTCGCTTCCTGATCCGCCGAAGACCGTATCTTCATCCAAGACGCCATAGAAGACATCATCTTCGTCACCGCCAAAGACGGTGACACTTCCGTTTTGGCCGAGGAAATACGACACTTCTACAGAAATCAGGCTCGGCTTTGCGTCCAGCGCCCCAAAAATCAAGACGGCATCATTACCTGGGCCACCATCAAGGGTGTCCCCATCCTGCAAAGGCGCTGTCGGGTCAAGCAAGAAAAGGTCATCGCCACTGCCGCCAAAAACCTTATCGGCGCCGCCTAAGCCCTCAAGGACATCCTCGCCACTGCCGCCATAGACCAAATCACTGCCGCCACCTCCTGCAAGGGTGTCATCCCCATCTTCCCCTTCCAGGCGGTCTTTGCCTTGGCTGCCCAAGAGTAAGTCAGCTCCAGAAGCGCCATAGAGGGTATCGTTGCCCAGAAGGCCGTCAAACGTGTCGTTCCCGCTCTCGCCAAATATAGTGTCGTTGCTAGAGCCGCCCGCGAAGGAATCATTGCCACTGCTGCCACGCGCGCGAATGTCTCCATCAGGCTCGATAGTGCCATACACTTCGATCGAAATGAGTCTCGGCATAGCGCTGAGACTCTCCGAAATGAGCAAGGCATCAGTCCCTCCGCCGCCGTGCAGAGTGTCGCCGGACACGAAGGGAGCAGCAGGGTTATCCAAAAAAACATCGTTATCGGCTCCGCCGTAGGCCTTGTCGACGCCTTCTGACCCAACGAAGACGTCCAGCCCCCGGCCACCAAAGAGTGAATCCGACCCGGAGCCACCGTCCAGACGGTCATCGCTATCACCGCCGTACAGACTGTCGGTGCCGCTCAAGCCGAAGAGATAGTCAACCCCCTCTTCGCCAAAAAGGCTGTCGGCAGCACCCATTTGACCTGGGAGGCTGTCGCCGTAGAGAAAGTCATTCCCAGAGTCCCCATAGATCCGGTCACGTCCTGGACCACCGAAAATGATGTCGACGCCCGATCTTCCGAGAAGAACATCATTACCGCCAGTGTTCGCGTTTACAAAGTCCCCGAGGATCGTGTCGTTGCCACCACCGCCGAATATGCCGTCGCCACCATCATACCCTCGAAGCTCGTCATTGCCGAATCCACCATCAATTTGATCGTTGCCACTACCGCCAATCAGGACGTCTCGGCCATTCTCTCCACGTAGCGAATCGTTACCGGATTCCCCAAACACAGTATCCACAGCTGCCTGACCATTGAGCGTGTCAGCGCCATCGCCGCCAAAAAGCGTATCTACTCCTGACCCACCCTGTTGCGCATCGTTGCCGTCTACACCAGCTAGAGTATCGTTATCGTTGCCGCCGTTAAGCGAGTCGTCTCCTGTTTCTCCAAAGAGGAGATCATTCCCATCAAAACCCAGGAGATAGTCTTTTCCATCCAAACCAACGACAGTATCATCACCGCCCCAAGCGAAGAAGACATCGCTGCCGCTGGTGAGTATCGTAAAATCTCGACTGTCCGTCCCATATCTAGAAGCCATAACACACTCCCATTAGCTGATGAACCAACACCAGGTTCCTGGCTGGTCCTTGCCGCCTCGATCCCAATCCCGTCAGTAACCAACAAGACAACTCGTCTAGACTGCTGTTTGAGCAGATGCGCTGCGACACCATCGTCACGATAGGGTCTACCAGCTGTGACAGACAGAGACAAGAATCAGATTCATGTTTCGAAATAACAGATTCTTTGTGTTTGTTAAGGGATCACTATCAGCTTTGAGTAGAATCTCTGTCAGAGCGTGACTGCAATATCCACTAGCACCGGGTCACTCTCCACCGCCACCTCGTTCTCAATCAATGTGCCGCAGGAGGGGCAGTGAAACTGGCGGAAGACGACGGTCTCGTCGATGAAGCGGCTGGGGTCACCGACCAGCGGGTTGCTGACGCTGACCGGGCGATCGCGGCGCAGGCAGGCTGCCTTGTAGGAACTCGACACAGGGCCCAGGTCGCCCCCGCAGCTCCGGCAGCACCAGTGCGCTTCGCCGCCGTTGGCCCGCACGGCCAAGGTCTCGCTGGCCTCGACCAATAGCTCCCCGGTGAGGGTCTTGGGCGTCTCGCCTTGCCACTCCGCCGCGATGGCAGCGCGCAGGCGCTTGCGGCTCTCCGCCGTGGCGGCCGCATCGACCCGGCCATCGCCATCGAGCACGGCGCCGAAGACGCTCTCGGCTGCTTTCGGCGTCACCGCCAGACCGTCCAGGTCCTCCTGCAGCATCTGCGGGTCGCGATCCAAGGGATCGCCGAAGCCGCCGCCGCCGGTCCAGCGCACCGCATAGACGTCGTCGGGCGTCTGGGTGAAGTCCTGCTCCCGAAGGCCCAGCTCGACAAAGCTGCCGGCGACCTCCTCGGCGTCTTCCGGCATGCGGCCCTCGCCGAAGCGCTCTTGGATGTCGCTCTGGGTGACAAAACGGTAAGCGTTGGTGGCCGAGGGATAGCCGGCCATCATGCCCGTCGAGGTGGGCGTGGCGTTGCCTGAGGAGAGCGTGTCGTGGGTCATGCGTTCCACATTGTGGACGATGAAGCAGCTCTCCGCGCCCATGCCGCCGCGGAAGCGGCCGGCGCCACCGGAATCCGCCACCTCCTTTCGGTAGAGGAAGAGCAATGGGAAGGACTGCTCGGTATGCTCGACGTTGGGCAGCTGGCAGATGGGCGTGCGGGCCTGGCCGCCGGTGTCGATGCCGTCGGCATGGCTGAAGGCGCCAATGGCCCCGCCGATGGGATCGACCAGCAGATAGCCGAAACGCTCCCCCCACTGGTCGGTGCCGCGAAAGATGGTCGCCGGCCACTGGCTGGTGCCGCCGATGCACATGATGTCGCGGCGCAGCTCCGGGTCCGGGTGGATCATCTTGGAGAGGACGTTGTAGGCCGGATAGAGCGAGATCTCCATCGACTGGGTCGGCGCCGTGGAGACCGAGGCCGGGAAGTTCGCACAGGTGAAGGTGCCCGGCGTGGGGTCGAATTCGATATGACGCAAGGCACCGCCGACGGCGAAGAATTGATCCCAGCAAAGCAGCTCGTTAATCGCCACCAGCAAGGACCCACGCCAGCCGGAGTAGGTGGCGTTCATCGCCCCATCCTGCGGCGCCGTGCCCTCGTTCTCGAAGATGAGGCGCGTGCCCTCCTTGCGTACCGTCAGCACCACGCGGTGGGTGCGGCGGTCGCCGGGGCGGCAGGCCTCGACATAGGTGCGGTCCTGCCAGACCCCATCGGGCAGGCGGCGCATCTTGTCGAGGAAGGAGAGCTCGGCCTTGGCGATCACCTGGCGCATCACCGCCTTCACCGTGTCGGCGCCATAGCGCTCTAGAAGCGCCTCAATCCGCGCCTTGGCGGTCATGTTGCCGGCGATCTGCGCCCGCAGGTCCAGTGCCACCATCTCCGGCTTGCGCGAGGAGCGCAGGTAGATGTCTTCGATATCCTTCCGCACCACGCTGCTTTCGATCAGCTTCACCGGCGGCAGTAGGATGCCTTCCTCGAAGGCGCTCTCAGCCGAGGGGCAGAAGCTGCCCGGCGTGATCCCACCGATGTCGTACTGATGCAGGCAGTTGGTGATCCAGCAGAAGAGCTCGTCGCCCTGAAAGATCGGGCAGATCAGCATGACGTCCATTTGATGCGCCGCGCCGACCCAGGGGTCGTTGGCCAGGAACATGTCGCCCGGCTTGATCTCCGGATTGTCGCTGCGGTGCTCCAGGATCCACTTCACCTGTGTGTCGGTGACGCCCGACATGTACTGCATGTAGGGGCCGAAATAGACGAACTCAGCCTCCTCGGTCAGGATCGAGGGGTTGAGGTCCAGCGCGTACATGGCAACCGGCGAGCCGGAGATCCGCTGGATCGTCGCGCCATGCTCCTCATTGATGTTCCAGAGGTTGTGGCGGATGACCTCATAGGTAACCGGGTCCACCTCGGTCTCGGTTCCGCGGTGTAGCTTCAGCTTCGGCGAGATGCGCAGCTGCTTAGGCGGGACATAGCCGTAGGTCACGCCGTCGAAGGAGGTGTCCGTCATCTCGCTGAGTTTGGGCATGGTCTTGTTGCTCCTCTTGGCTCAGGCGAGCGTCATTTCGAAGTTGCCGTAGCGGTCGACCGCCAGCCGCTGGCCGGGGTGCAATACGACCGAGGTAGCGGAGGTTTCGACCACCGCCGGTCCGGTGATGGCATTGCCCGGCAAAAAGAGAGACCCGTCGTAGATCGGGGTCGGCCGATAGCCGCCACCATCGCCCCACCAGACGGAACGCGCCGGCCGCTGCGCCGCCTCAGGGATGACCTCGGTCAAGGTCTCGGCGGCGACCAGCGGTGGCTTCGGCGTGACGGCACTGGCCCGGCAGCGCAGGGTGACGACCTCCAGCTTCGCGCCTGGCAGGGCGGCGCCCTTGCCGTAGAGCAGCTCGTAGCGTGTGACGAAGTCGGCCGACAACCGCTCCAGATCGGCCTCACCGAAGCTGTCGCCCGCCAGCATCACCTCCACCTCGTTGATCTGGCCCTTGTGGCGCATGTCCAGCGAGAAGGCGATCTGCGGCGCGGCGCCGGCGGCACCTTCCTTCGCCAGCTGCGCCAGGCCTTGCGCCTTCAGTCCCTGCAGCAGGCCGTCGATGCGGCCCGCATCGAAGGGAGAGGTCATGATCTCCACCTGCTCGTAGACATGCAGGATGTCGGCTGCCGCGGCGCCGAAGGCGCACCAGACCGAGGCCGTCTCGCGCTGCGGGATCACCACCTTGGCGATGCCCAGCTCGCGGGCGAAGATCCCGGCGTGCATTGGCCCGGCGCCACCGAAGGCGAAGAGCGTGAAGTCGCGCGGGTCGAAGCCCTTCTGAATGGTCACCTTGCGGATCAGGTCGGCCATCTGGAAGTCGACGATCTTGGCGATGCCGCTGGCACAAGCCTCCACGTCCATGCCCAGCTGCGCGCCCAGTGCGCCGATAGCGGCCTCCGCTGCCGGCTTGTCCAGCTTCATCGAACCGCCAGCGAAGGTGTCAGGGTCCAGATAGCCCAGCACCAGGTCGGCGTCGGTGACCGTCGGCACTGTGCCGCCGCGGCCGTAGCAGACCGGTCCTGGCTGAGCGCCGGCGCTATCGGGGCCGACCTTCAGGCTGCCGGTGACCTTGTCGATCCAGGCCATGCTGCCGCCGCCGCTGCCGATCGCCTGGATCGCTACCTTGGGCAGGAAGTAGTCGTACTGATTGACCGTCGCCTTATAGGAGGCCGCCGCCGTCCCCTGGTGGATGATCCCGACGTCGAAGGAGGTCCCGCCCATGTCGGTGGTGATGACGTTTTCCATCTCCAGCTCGCGGCCCAGAAACTGCGAACCCATGACGCCCGCCACCGGCCCAGAGTCCAAGGTCAAGAGCGGCGCCTGCCGTGCCTTGGCGACGGAGATGGTACCGCCGCCGCACTGGGTGATCTGCAAGGGCGCGCTGTAGCCAGTGGCCGCTACGTCCTGATCGACTTTCTCCAGGTAGGCCGCGGTGATCGGGCCGATGTAGGCGTTGAGCGCCACTGCGGCGGTGCGCTCATACTCGCCCCACTTGGGCACCAGCTCGTGCGAGCAAGAGACGAACAGGCCGGGCGCCATCTCTTCGACAATCGCGCGCAGCCGAGCCTCGTGATCGCGGTGCAGGAAGGACCAGAGGAAGCAGACGGCAATGGCCTCGACGCCCTCTGCCAGCAGGCTGGCGACGGCGGCGCGGGCCTCCTCCTCATTCAGCGACACCACCACTTGGCCGAAGCAATCAACCCGCTCCGAGACACCGCGGATCAGGCGTTTCGGCACGATGGGATCGGGCTTGCTGCTCTCTGGGATATGCACCACCAGCCGCACGTCCCGGCCCGAAAGGCCGCGCGAGCCACGCATGATGTGGATGACGTCGTTGTGCCCCTTGGTGGTGATCAGCCCCACCTTGGCCCCACGTTTCTGGATCACCGCATTGGTGCCGGTCGTGGTGCCGTGCGAGAGCAGCTGCAGCTGCCGGCCCAGATCGCCCAGCTCCATGCCCAGCTTGTCGGAGGCCGCGCCCAGCGCCGCCATCATGCCCTGGCTGAAGTCACCCGGTGTGGAGGGTGCCTTGGCCGTGGTGACCTTGCCTTGAGCGTCGATCACCACGCAGTCGGTAAAGGTGCCACCGATGTCGATGCCGCAAAGGTACCCGCTCATGCCGTCCGCCCTGTATGATAGGTTTTGCGTCGGTCACTTGCGTGACCGTGCAGCGCCGGCCCTCTCCCCCGCCCGGCCACCCAGTCCAGGATACTCGCGGTGGGTGGCCGGGCGGGGGAGAGGGCCGGTGCCGCAGCGATGAGCCTGTTCATCGCCGCAATAGTCTTCAGGCGTTCGAGCAGAGTTTCAGCTCACCACCCTCTCTTTGATCAAATGATAAACAAGGGGGCGAGCGACTGCCAAGTTGTTTCGCAAGGCCCCTAGACTGGTGTTGCGGCGAAAAAAGAGCTCAGCCCATCGAGCGCTCGGTAGCGCCCATCAAGCGCTCCCCTCATGCTGGGCCTGTCGAAGCGTGTGCCATGGAGAAGAACGTGCTTGGGGCGCATCCTTCGACACGCTCAGGAGAGGGGTACGCGGGTGGTTGGATACTCAGACCAGACGAACATGCTCTAGTTCGACCGGCTCCAGGCCGCCGTCAGTAAGCCCGCCGAGAAGAGGAACCCGGCGCCGACGCGCTGCGCGCCGGCCAGCAGGCTGCGGCTCTTCAGCCGTTGGCGCAGCCATCCGGCCAGGTAACCGTAGAGCGCTGTGTTGATCGCAGCCAGCACCAGGAAGGTGGAGCCTAGGATCAAGAGCTGCGGCCAGGCGGCCTGCGCCGGATCGACGAACTGCGGCAGGAAGGCGACGAAGAAGACGATGCTCTTGGGATTGAGCGCGGTCACCACGAAGGCATCGCGGAAGATCTTCGCCTTTGCGATCGGCGCCTGCGAGGCGCCGCCGAGTGTCGGTAGGCTGACATGCCGGGCCCCCTGCCACATGCGCCAGGCCAGATAGATCAGATAGGCCACGCCGACCCACTTGAAGAGCTGGAAGAGCGTCGCCGAGGTTGCCAGCAAGGCCCCCAAGCCCAACAGCGAGACAATCATTGCCGTGGCGTCGCCCAGGGTCACGCCAGCGACGGCGCTAGGCACAACGCGGCGGCCCTGGCCCAAGGACTGGCTCACCACCAGGAGGATGGTGGGACCGGGGATAGCGAGCAGAATGGTGGCGGCCAGCGTGTAGGCCAGCCAGATTTCCACGGACATGACAAGGAATTTCCCATGAGTTTCTTGTGTATGCCCCAGCCATCCACAGGGAGGCTTCGCAGCGCAAGCCGCTTGTCTCTCGCGGCGCCGCGGCGAAGTGACTAAAAGGGGAACTTATGATGGTCTGTCCCTCCCTGACCTCCCCGCTCTTGGCCCAGCAACCGCAGGTGAAGCACGCCTTCTTCACCCGACAGGGCGGCGTCAGCGCGGGCCGCTTTGCCAGCCTGAACTGCGGTCTGGGCGGCAAGGACGATGCCGAAGCCGTGGCGGAAAACCGCCGGCGCGCGCGGCAGACGCTATCGCGCAAGGACGCACCTCTGGCGAGCGTGGCGCAGGTGCACTCGCCCCGCGTGGTGACCCTTGAGGCTCCCTTTCCTGAGGGCCCGCGCCCAGAGGCCGATGCCCTGGTGACCAAGACGCCCGGTCTGACCCTGGGCGTGCTCACCGCCGACTGTGCGCCGCTGCTTTTCGCCGATGCCAAGGCCGGTGTCATCGGCGCCGCGCATGCCGGCTGGCGCGGCGCGCTGGACGGTGTGGCTGAGGCAACCTTGGAGGCCATGGCCGACCAGGGCGCAGAGCTGACGCGCATCGCCGTCGCCATCGGCCCTTGCATCGCCCAGGCCTCCTACGAGGTGGGGCCAGAGTTCAAGGAGCGCTTCCTGCGAGCCGACGCCGAGAACGTCCGCTTCTTCCGGCCCGGCTCCGGCGACCGCCACCACTTCGACCTCAAAGGCTATGTCGCCGCCCGCCTCCGTGCAGCAGGGGTGACAGAGATCACAGTGGAGGAAGCCGACACCTGCGCCGATGCGGAACGCTTCTTCTCCAACCGCCGTACGATGCATCAGGGGGGTGGTCCTTTCGGCAGTCTGCTCTCCGCCATCCTGCTTGAGGACTAGACCCGCCATGCCTTTGCACTTCGATCACGCCGAGTACGCCGGCCGCCGGACTGCTACGGCCAAGGGCCTGGCCGCCGCCGGGTTGGACGGCCTGCTGATGTTCCGTCAGGAGTCCATGTACTACCTGACCGGCTATGACACCTTCGGCTACGTCTTCTTCCAGTGCCTGGTGATGACGGCGGACGGACGGACCGCTCTGCTGACCCGGGCGCCGGATCGCCGCCAGGCAGAGCTCACCTCGACCGTCGAGGATATCCGCGTCTGGGTCGATGCTCCCGACGCCGATCCGGCCCTACAGCTGCGCGCGCTCTTGGAGGAGTTGGGCCTGCGCGGCAGCCGCCTTGGCGTGGAGTACGAGGCCTATGGCTTGACTGCGCGCAACGGCAAACGGCTTGAGGCGGCGCTGGCCGGCTTTGCCACCCTGGCCGATGCCTCTTGGCTGGTGACTCGCCAGCGTTTGGTGAAGAGCCCGGCGGAGATCGCCTTTGTCCGCCAGGCCGCCGCGCTCGCCGACGACGCGCTGGACGCGGCCCTGCCGCTGGCCAAGCCGGGCGGCGGCGAAGCTGAAATCCTGGCCGCCATGCAGGGTGCCGTGATCCGCGGTGGCGGCGATGATCCGGCCAACGAGTTCATCATCGGCTCCGGCCCGCAAGCCCTGCTCTGCCGCTACTACAGCGGCCGGCGCAATCTCGACGCGCAAGACCAGCTGACCTTGGAGTGGGCGGGAGTCTACCGCCACTACCACGCCGCAATGATGCGCACGATTCCGATCGGCAGCCTGCCTGCGGTGCAGCAGAACCTGCACGCTGTGGCGCGCGACGCACTCTTGGCGGTGGAAGCGGCCCTGACGCCGGGCCAGCCGGTCGGCGCGGCCTTCGATGCGCACGCCCGGGTGATTGATGCCGCCGGCTTTGGGGACGCGCGGATGAATGCCTGCGGATACTCCTTAGGTGCGGTCTTCGCACCCAACTGGATGGATTGGCCGATGCTCTATCACGGCAATCCAGTGCTGGTGGAGCCGGGCATGGTCTTTTTCTGCCACATGATCCTCTTTGATGACGCCAGTGGGCTGGCCATGTCCTTGGGCCGCACCAGTCTCATAAGCGCCACGGGCGCAGAGCCGCTGTCGCGTGGCACGCTCGACCTGATCACCGGATGATCCAGCAGCGCTGCAGAGAACAAGGAGTGCCCGTGCGCCATGCCGCATATCATGATCTTCGCAGCCCTCTGTCTGCTCGGGCTGCTCGCGACCTGCGTGCTGGCCATTCCCTCGGGATAAGCGGCTGGTCCCTGCTGGCCCTTCTCGTCGTCAGTCTGCTGCTGCTCGGCGGCTGCGGGAAGCTGCCGCGACCCTTCGAGCAAGGCGATAAGCTGGCCAACCCGCTGCTGCTGCCGCCGGAGGGCGGGAACCTGCTGGTGCAGCGCCCGCTGGGTTTGGTGCCCGGCCTACCCGATGGCGGTGCCAGCCTGCTGGCGACGGGCCTCAGCGACGGCGGCATCCCCGCCAGTGCCGAAAGCCGCAGCGCCATCGGCGCCGATGTGGAGGTCACCGTCGCCCGCAGCCCGCTGAACCAAATCAGCGAGCGCTTGACCATCTTCTGGCGCGTCTTCTCGCCCAGCGGCGCCTTGCGCGGCGAAACCCGGCAAGATGTGGTGGCACCCCTGGGCGCCTGGGGTGCCGGCGAGGCGGAGGTCCTCTTGATGGCGGCACGGGCCGCAGCACCACAGCTGGCGCCCCTGGTCTCTGGCGTCGATCCCAGTGCACGGCCAAGTACCGCCGTTGCCTCTGCCGCGCCGGGTGGGGAGGAGGCCGCCGACGCCGGCCCGCCCGTCCCCAGCATCGCCGTCGGCCTGATTCAAGGCGCACCGGGTGATGGCGATACCAGCCTGGGCGAGGCCTTGGTCCTGCAGCTGGCCCAACAGGGCTTCCGGATGCACCGGGAGCCGGCGCCGGGCGTTCTGCTGGTCGAGGGCACCATCGAGGTGTCGGCCCCTGCAGAGGGGGCGCAGCGGGTGGTGCTGACTTGGATCGTGAAGGACGGCTTGGACGGCGACATCCTAGGCGATGTGCAGCAGGCAAACGACGTGCCGCGCGGAAGCTTGGACGGTCCCTGGGGAGAAACCGCGCTCTTCGCCGCCATGGGAGCTGCAGAAGGGATCACCGACCTGCTTCGCCGCAGTGGACGGATTTGAGCTTCTCGGTCATTTCGTGACGAAGCGGCACCGGCCCGCTCCCCCACCCGGCCACCCAACGACAGTATGCTTACATGGGTGGCAGGGTGGGGGAGCGGGCCGGAGCTGCGCGCTGCGCTTGCGCAGCGCTGCAAAAACCACCCGTTCTGTTCACCCGCAGCCCGTTTACAGCAGAAGTCAGAACGATTACAGTCCGCCCGCCTTCGCCGAGTGATCCACCCTAGCTGCCGGTCCGACATGCTGTTTCCTGACGGTTCGACTGCGTGGTGCTGTGCCTTTAGTGGCCGGTTTGGACGAGGGCATGGGGCTGAGGCTGCCTAGGGGCGGGCGATGAAAATCATGACCGGCAACAGCAATCGGCCCCTGGCTGAGGCCATTGCTGCTTCCTTGAGTATTGAGCTGACGAAGGCCAACGTCCGCCGCTTCTCCGACATGGAGTGCTTCGTCGAGATCCAGGAGAATGTGCGCGGTGAGGACGTCTTCATCGTGCAGTCGACCTCCTACCCCGCCAACGACAATTTAATGGAGCTCTTGGTCTCCCTAGACGCGCTGAAGCGCGGCTCTGCCCGCCGCATCACCGCCGTCATCCCCTACTACGGCTATGCCCGCCAAGACCGCAAATCCAGCCCGCGCTCGCCGATCTCCGCCAAGCTGGTGGCCAACCTGATCACCATTGCCGGCGCCGACCGGGTGCTGACCCTTGACCTGCATGCCGGCCAGATTCAGGGCTTCTTCGATATCCCCACCGACAACCTCGTCGCCGCCCCGGTCCTGGTGCGCAACATCATGGAGCGTTACAACGGCGACGACCTGGTCATCGTCTCCCCCGATGTTGGTGGTGTGGTCCGTGCGCGGAGCATTGCCAGGCGGCTTGACGCTGATCTCGCCATCATCGATAAACGCCGCGAGCGCGCGGGCGTCAGCGAGGTGATGAACATCATCGGCGACGTCGCCGGCAAGCGCTGCATCCTGGTGGACGACATCGCCGATTCAGCGGGCACGCTCTGCAACGCTGCGGAGGCCTTGATGCGGGCCAAGGCCGATACTGTGTCGGCCTATGTCACGCATGGTGTCTTGTCCGGCGGGGCGGTGGCAAAGGTGGAATCCTCGCCGCTGGAGAAACTGGTGATTACTGACTCGATCCAAGCGACGGAAGCCGTTCGGATTTCGCGCAAGATCGAGCAGCTGACCATCGCCCCCTTGTTGGGCGATGCCATGAGCCGCATTTCTGAGGAACGCTCGGTCTCGAGCCTCTTCAAGTAGCGCTGGCTCTTGGAAAAACCCCGTGTCCCTGCGGGCGGACGGGCGGCACCCCTGGAGGCCGTTGTCCGGGTAGGGATGAGTTTGGAAAACGGGCGCCCGTCCGGGAGAGACCGGAGCGGCGTCCTTTTTCTGTTTTGTGTGTGCTAAGAGGTTGAAACAAAGACGATGTCTGATCCCGTATCCTTGACCGTGACGCCGAGAGAGCGGGCCGGGAAGGGGGCCGCCCGCGCTGCTCGCCGCGACGGTCTGCTGCCTGCCGTGATCTATGGCGACAAGCGCCCGCCCGTGCCGGTGAACCTCAGCTATCACGAGGTTTTCCTGAAGCTGCACAAGCCGGGTTTCTACACCACGCTCTATGACCTTAAAGTCGGCTCCAAGAAGGAGCGCGTGCTGGCCCGTGCGGTGCAGTTCGACCCCGTCAAGGACGTGCCGATTCACGTCGACTTCCTGCGGGTGGCCAAGGGTGCGACGGTGACCATTCAGGTCCCGGTCGCCTTCATCAACGAAGAGGCCGCCCCCGGCCTGAAGGAAGGCGGCGTCTTGAACGTGGTGCGCCACGAGATCGGCCTGGTCTGCCCGGCCGACGCCATGCCCGACACGTTGGAGGTCGACCTGACCGGCCTGCAGCTGGGCGACAGCGTTCACATCTCCGCAGTCACCCTGCCGGAAGGCTCCGAGCCGGAGATCTCCGACCGCGACTTCACCATCGCCACCATCGCTGTGCCGTCGGCGGTCCGCTCCGAGGCTGAGGACGCGGCTGAGGGTGAAGAGGGCGAAGCAGAGGCCGAGGGCGAAGAGGAAGGCGGCGAGGAGAAGGAGTAAGGCCAAGGGCCTGCTCTTTCTAAGGCTGCTTGCGAGCCGAGGTTTGTTGCGGCGATGAGCTTTGCTCATCGCACCCGGCACCGGCCCTCACCCCCGCCATCTTCCTGTTGGGTGACCGGGAGGGGGAGAGGGCCGGTGCTGACACGCTCCCAAAGGGGCCGTTGCAAACAAAGAGGATACATGATCCATGCACCTCTTGGTCGGTCTGGGCAATCCGGGCAGCCGCTATGCCGGTAACCGTCATAACATCGGCTTCATGGCGCTCGACCGCATTGCCGAGCGGCATGGCTTCCAACCTTGGCGCAAACGCTTTCAAGGACTGGCGGCAGAAGGGCGGATTGCCGGCGAGAGCGTGCTGGCGCTGAAGCCGCAGACCTTCATGAACAACTCCGGCCGCTCGGTCGGTGAGGCCGGCCGCTTCTTTAAGCTGCCGCCTGAGGCGCTGTGGGTCTTCTATGACGAGCTGGACTTGGCACCGGGCCGCATTCGGGTGAAGCGCGGCGGTGGGGCCGGCGGGCACAACGGCATCCGCTCCATCGATTCGCACTACGTCAAGGACTACTGGCGGGTTCGCTTGGGCATCGGCCATCCGGGCGATAAGGCGAAGGTCATGGGCCATGTGCTCTCCGACTTCGCTAAGGCAGAGACCTGGCTAGCGCCCTTTCTGGATGCCGTCGCTGGCGAGGTCGGGACCCTGCTGACCCAGGGGCACGAGGCCTTCATGTCCCGCGTGTCGCATCTGGCGCCGGCACCGCAAAGTAAACCGGCGCGCAAGCCCGCCGCAAATCCGGAAAACGGACCGCGCGTCATCACCATTCTGTAACGGGATCACCAGGCCATGGGCTTCAACTGCGGCATCGTCGGGCTGCCGAACGTCGGCAAGTCGACCCTCTTCAACGCGCTGACCGAGACGGCTGCGGCAGAGGCGGCGAACTACCCCTTCTGCACCATCGAGCCCAATGTCGGCCGGGTGGCGGTGCCCGATCCGCGCCTAACCCTGCTGTCCGGCTTGGCCAAGTCGGCCAAGACCATCCCTACCCAGCTAGAGTTCGTCGACATCGCTGGGCTGGTGCGCGGTGCCTCCAAGGGTGAGGGCCTGGGCAATCAGTTCCTGGCCAACATCCGCGAGACGGATGCCATCGTCGAGGTGCTGCGCTGCTTCCAGGGCGAGGTGACCCACGTCGAGGGCTCGGTCGATCCCCTCCGCGATGCTGAGATCATTGAGACCGAGCTCTTGATCGCCGACCTGGAATCGCTGGAGCGCCAGCGCGACGCGGCGGTGAAGAAAGCGCGCGGGCAGGACAAGGAAGCCCAGGCCAAGCTGGCCGTGCTGGAGCGCGTCCTGCCCGCCCTGCAAGACGGCAAACCCGCCCGCACAGTGGAGATCCCGCCGGAGGAGCTTGGCCTCTTCAAGCAGCTCAACCTGCTGACCGCCAAGCCGCTGCTCTACGTCGCCAATGTCGAGGAGGAGGCGGCGGCCGAGGGCAATGCGCTCTCCGACCAGGTGAAGGCGCGCGCCGAGGCGGAAGGCGCCGGTTTCGTCGTCATCTCCGCCGCCATCGAGGCGGAAGTCGCGCAGCTGGGCAGCCCCGAAGAGAAGCAAGAATTCTTGGACACGCTGGGCCTGTCTGAAACTGGCCTCTCGCGCATCATCAAGGCCGGCTACGACCTGCTGGACCTCCTAACTTTCTTCACCGTGGGCCCGAAGGAAGCGCGGGCCTGGACTGTACGCCGTGGCGCCAAGGCGCCGGAGGCTGCGGGCGTCATCCACACCGACTTCGAGCGCGGCTTCATCCGTGCCGAGACCATCGCCTATGACGATTTCGCGGCCTGCGGTGGTGAGTCGGCGGCCCGCGAGGCCGGGAAACTGCGGGCTGAAGGCAAAGACTACAAGGTCGCCGACGGCGACGTTTTCCACTTCCGCTTCAACGTGTGAAGCGGGAGTTGGTGCCTCTTGACGCTATCGTATTCGAGCGTCGTGTTGCGCTGTAAGTAGCCAAATGAAAACCCTCATCCTGAGCCTGTCGAAGGATGTGCCAAGGAGAAGACAGTGCTTGGGGCACATCCTTCGACAAGCTCGCAGATGAGGTCAGTGCTTGACGGGATGTTCGGGGCTACGCCCGTTCGTTGATGTTTAAGCCGCCAAGCCCTGCATCGCGCCGCGCACGGCCTCGCCCATCTCCTTGGTGGTGACCACCTTGTCGCCAGGTGCTGCGATGTCGCCGGTGCGTAGGCCCTGGTCCAAGACCTTGCGGACGGCGGCCTCCACCAGGTCGGCTTCCTCGTCCAGGTCGAAGGAATAGCGTAGGCACATGGCGAAGCTCATGATCATGGCCACGGGGTTGGCCTTCGCCTGACCAGCGATGTCGGGGGCGGAGCCGTGCACCGGCTCATACATGGCCTTGCGCCGGCCTGAGGAATCGGGCGCACCTAGAGAGGCCGAGGGCAGCATGCCTAAGGATCCGGTTAGCATGGCCGCCTCGTCCGAGAGGATGTCGCCGAAGAGGTTGTCGGTGACGATGACGTCGAACTGCTTGGGATTGCGCACCAGCTGCATGGCCGCGTTGTCGGCGTACATGTGGCTGAGGTCGATGTCCTGATAGCCGCCCTCCTCGTGCAGCTTGGTGACCTCTTGCCGCCAGAGCACGCCGGACTCCATCACGTTGGCCTTCTCCGACGAGCAGACCTTGGAGCCGCGCTTGCGGGCCAGGTCGAAGGCCACGGCGGCGACGCGGCGGATCTCTTCTGTGGTGTAGACCTGGGTGTTGATGCCCCGGCGCTGGCCGTCAGGCAGATCCTCAATCCCGCGCGGCTGGCCGAAGTAGATGCCGCCGGTCAGCTCCCGCACGATCAGGATGTCGAGGCCGGAGACGATCTCCGGCTTCAGGCTGGAGGCCGCGACCAGGGCGTCAAAGCAGATAGCGGGCCGCAGATTGGCGAAGAGCTCCATCTCCTTGCGCAGCCGCAAGAGCCCGCGCTCCGGCTTCTGATCGAAGGGCAGCTCGTCCCACTTCGGGCCGCCGACCGCGCCCAGGAGCGTGGCGTCGGCGGCCTGCGCCCTGGCCATGGTCGCATCGCTCAAGGGCGCACCCTCGGCGTCGATGGCGGAGCCGCCGACCAAGCCTTCGTCGATGTCGAAGGTGACACGGCGCTGGCCGTCCAGCCAGTCGATGACCCGCTTTACCTCGTCCATCACCTCTGGACCGATGCCGTCACCGGGAAGGACCAAGAGCTTCTTGTTGGCCGTCATGGGGCGTCTCTCCGCTGCCTGTCGTGGTCTTTGCTTGGAGCCCGCAAGTAAGCCGATCCAGCGGCGGCTGTCACTGGTCTTCTGAACCTATGCCGGCGCAACAGGCTGGCGCGGAGCACCAGCCTATCCAGGAGAGCAGGGCAGAGGGCGACCCTTAGTTCAGCTGAGCAACGCCGAGGGGCACGTTGAAGCGCACGCACCAGATGTAGACCTCGTCAAAGTCGGCGGGGTCGATGTGGTCGGGCAGCTTGTAGCGGCCAGGGCCGCTGTTGCTCTGCAGGAGACCGGCGCGCGTGTCGGCATCGTAGCTACCGGCCTTGCCCAAGGCGACATGCGGATCGGGCGCGCCGTCGAGAAAGAAGTCGTCGCCCAGGACGACGAAGTTGCCCTCAGGCGTGGAGATGACAGTGACCTTGCCGGAGGTCACATGATCGCTGGCACCGGTGAAGCTGCCTTGGCCGACGATGGTCTCGCTGGCCTCAGCGCTGAGCGGTACGAGAGCGAGCATCATGAGGCCTAAGGCGGCAAGGGTGGTGCGGAGGAGGTGAAGCATCGGGGTGATCCTTTCAGGAAGCAGGGGTTAGATAGACCGGTCTGTCTATCGCTGTGAAACAGGTAGGATCGCGTCCCGATCACTGCATCTAACGCTTCGGTGAGTGCGCTCGGCTCGGCCTCACACCTCAGCCAGAAGGAAGTCGATGACCCCGTTCAGACGGGCGAGACCAGCTGGCGTGGCACGCAGCGCGTTCGGGTCCAAAAGGCCCTCCTCGCGCAGTGCGGAGAGGCGCCAGTCCGGCAAGAGGCCCGTGATCGACCGCCCCAGGCGCTCTTCGATCAGGCTGGTGGAGAGGCCTTCGGTGAGGCGCAGGCCCATCATCACCAGCTCTTCCAGCTGACGCGCCGGCGCCAAGGTCTCGCGGGCCTGCTCACCCTGGCCTTGGTCCGCGACGCGCTGCAGCCAGACCTCCGGTGCGCGGTGCTGGCGCTGGGCCCGCCGCGCGCCTTCTTGGGTCAGGCGGGAATGCGCACCGGGGCCGATGCCCAGATAGTCGCCATAGCGCCAATAGGTCAGGTTGTGGCGCGACTCCGCCCCAGGGCGGGCGTGGTTGGAGATCTCATAGGCCGGCAAACCGGCCGCTGCCGTCTCGGCCTGAGTCAGCTCGAAGAGGGCGGCCTGCTCTTCTTCTGAAGGTAGGGTCAGCTCCCCACGTCGTGCAGCGGCGTGGAAGCGCGTCCCCTCCTCCAAAGTCAGCTGGTAGAGCGAGAGGTGCTCGCTGCCGAAGGCCAAGGCCCGGCTGAGCTCGGCCCCCCAGGCGTCGAGGCTTTGCCCTGGGCGGGCATAGATCAGGTCGAAGGTCGCCCGTGGGAAGGTTGCAAGTGCCAGATCCAAGGCGGAGAGCGCCTCTGCGACCGAATGCTCGCGCCCCAGGAAGCTTAGGGCCGCGTCATCCAAGGCCTGCACGCCAAGTGACAGCCGGTTCACGCCGCCAGCGTGGTAGGCGGTGAACTTGGCTGCCTCGGCGGAGGTGGGGTTGGCCTCAAGCGTGATCTCGCAGTCCTGCGCCAGGGAAAAGCGCTTGTCCGCGGCCTCGATCACCGCCGCCACCGTCTCGCCCGGCATGAGGGAGGGGGTGCCGCCGCCGAAGAAGATCGAGGTCAGCCGGCATGGCCCCAGTTCGCTGGCATAGGTCTCTAACTCGCGCAGCAGTGCCGTCCGCCAGCGCGCCTGATCCACGCGTTCGCGCACATGGCTGTTGAAGTCGCAGTAGGGGCACTTGGCCAGGCAGAACGGCCAGTGGACGTAGAGCGCTAGATCGGGAGGGCTCAAGGCCTAGGCATCCAGGGCGGCCAGCAGCTGGGCGAAGGCACGCGCCCGATGGCTCATGGCGTGCTTGGCCGCCGGATCCATCTCGCCGAAGGTGATGGTCTGGCCCTCGGCGATGAAGATGGGGTCATAACCGAACCCGCGCTCGCCGCGCGGCGGGAAGACCAACTGACCCTCCACCCGGCCCTCGAAGACCAGCTCTTGCCCCTCCGGCCAGACCAGAGCCAGCACGCAGACGAAAGCGGCAGAGTGGTCGCTTTTGCCATCTAAGGCGGCCTCGACCTTTTGCGTGGCAAGCCGGAAGTCTTTGGTGGGTCCGGCCCAGCGCGCCGAGTAGATGCCGGGATCCCCACCAAGGGCGGTGACGCAAAGCCCGGAATCGTCGGCCAAAGCCGGGCGGCCACTGCCTTCTGCCGAGGCACGCGCCTTCAGCAGTGCATTGGCCTCGAAGCTGGTGCCGGTCTCTTCCGGCTCTGCTAGCCCCAGGTCACCGGCGGAGGTGACGGTGACACCATAGGGCCGGACCAGCTCGGCGATCTCCCGCAGCTTACCGGGGTTGTGGCTGGCGATCACCAGCTCCTTCGGCCAGGCCATAACGGTCAGTCGGCCCCCGCGAGTGCTTGGCGTTGCGCCTCGGCCAGTTGCTGGCAGCCCGCCTCAGCCAGGTCCAAGAGCCGGTTCAACTGGTCGCGGGAGAAGGGCGCCTGCTCGGCGGTTGCCTGCACCTCGATCACTGCACCGCGCCCGGTCAGCACAAAGTTGGCGTCGGCCTGGGCAGAGGAGTCCTCGTCATAGTCCAAGTCCAGGCAGGCTTCGCCCTTAACCAGGCCGCAGGAGACAGCAACCACCTGGTCGGTCAGCGGCAAGGCCTTGATCGCCCCCAGATCCTTCATGTGCTGGAAGGCAAGGTTCAGCGCCACGTAGCTGCCGGTGATGGCCGCGGTGCGCGTGCCGCCATCGGCCTGGATCACGTCACAGTCCACCTTCACCTGCCGCTCGCCGAAGCCCTTGAGGTTGGTGACAGCCCGGAGCGAACGGCCGATCAGCCGCTGGATCTCTTGCGTGCGCCCGCTCTGCTTGCCGCGTGCGGCCTCGCGGTCGCCACGGGTGTGGGTGGCGCGCGGCAGCATGCCGTACTCCGCCGTCACCCAGCCCTTGCCGCTACCACGCAGCCAAGGCGGGATCTGCTCCTCGACCGAGGCGGTGCAGAGCATCTTGGTATGGCCACTGCTGATGAGGCAGGAGCCCTCGGCGTAGCGGTTCACATCGGTCTCAATGGACACTGTGCGCAGTTCGTCCGGCTTCCGGCCCGAGGGACGCATCTCGCTCTCCTTGTTCTTTCTGACACAGTCTCCGCGCGCCAGCCTGAATTGACGCTCACCGGCAGCCTACTTACATAAGCTGCGCGCGGAATTCGAGGGGGCTGTGCCGCCCTCCAGTAAGCCGTCAGGATGCCAAACACCCAAGCCGATACGATGTTGCAAAAAGACCCGCCGCCCGCTGGCGGCACCATTGCCGATTTGAACGAGCGCTCGCGGACCATCTTCCGCGCGATCGTCGACGCCTATGTGGAAACCGGCGCGCCGGTGGGCTCGCGCACGCTCTCCCGGCGCATCGGCCTGGGTCTCTCTGCCGCCACCATCCGCAACGTCATGGCCGACCTAGAGGACCTGGGCCTGCTCTTCGCCCCGCACACCTCAGCCGGGCGCTTGCCGACCGAGCAGGGCCTGCGCCTCTTCGTCGACGGCATTCTAGAGCAAGGCAACGTCACCCAAGACGAGCGCAGCCAGATCGACAGCCTCTGTGCCGCGGCTGGCCGCAGCCCGGCGGAGATCCTGAACGAGGCGACGGGCGCACTCTCCGGCCTCTCGCGCTGCGCCGGCCTGGTGCTGGCGCCGAAGCGCGAAGAGCCCTTGAAGCATATCGAGTTTGTGGCTCTAGGCCCAGGCCGTGCCCTGGTGGTCATGGTCAGCGAGTCGGGGACGGTGGAGAACCGCATCATCGACCTGCCGATCGGCCTGCCAGCCGGCAGCTTGGTCGAAGCCTCCAACTACCTCGCGGCCCGCCTGGTTGGCCGCACCTTGAGCGAGGCAGAAGCCGCCATCCGTCAAGAGCTGGAAACGCAGAAGAGCGAGCTCAACGCGCTGACCCAACGCCTGGTTGAGGCCGGCCTGGCGGTCTGGGCCGGCGACAATGGCCGGGACGGCGCGCTGATCCTGCGCGGCCAGTCGCAGCTCTTGGAAGACATCACCGCCATGGCCGACCTGGAGCGGGTGCGGGCGCTCTTTCAAGCGCTGGAGACCAAGGAATCGCTGCTGCGCCTGCTGGACTTGACCGATGTGGCAGAGGGCGTGCAGATCTTCATCGGCGCGGAGAACGAGCTCTTCGGCCTGGCCGGCTGCTCCCTGGTCTTGGCGCCCTATTCCAACGCCTCGCGGCAGATCGTCGGCGCCATCGGCGTCATCGGCCCGACCCGCATCAACTACGCCCGGATCATCCCGATGGTCGACTATACCTCCAAGGTCGTCGGCCGCCTCTTGGGCTAGCGATCCCCCCTAGACCTTTCTTCTTAGAGACGAGTGAGCCAGCCATGCAGCAGGACAAGGCAGAGACCCCGAAGCCCGCCGAGGAGACGGCCGCCGAGGCGAAACCCGAGCAGACTCCCCCAGGTCAAGAGCCGACCGGCGTCGACGGGAACGAACCGACCGAGGCGGCAGCAGGTGAGGCTGAGGCGCCCTTGACCGAGGAGGCCGCTGAGCAGGCTGCCGATCCTCAAGCCGAGCGGATCGCCGCCCTGGAGGTCGAGGTCGAGGCCCTGAAGGCCGAGGCCGCCACCCAGCGCGACCACGCCCTGCGCGCCATGGCGGAGGCAGAGAACACCCGCCGCCGGGCTGAGCGGGAGAAGTCCGATGCGTTGAAGTATGCCGCCATTCCGCTGCTGCGCGACCTGGTGAAGGTCGCCGACAACATCGGCCGCGCCATGGAGGCCGCCGGCGACGGTGAGGGGGAGACCGGCCCCGGCAAGGCGCTGCGCGAGGGCGTAGCCTTGACCGAGAAGGAGCTGCTCTCGGCCTTCACCAAGCACGGCGTGGTGAAGATCGATCCCAAGGGGGAGCCACTCAACCCCGACCAGCACGAGGCTATGTTCGAGATCCCGGACGAGGCGGCCGAGCCCGGCACGGTGCTGCAGGTGCTGGAGCCTGGCTGGCAACTGCACGGCCGCCTCATCCGCGCCGCCCGCGTTGGTGTAGCGAAGAAGCCTTAGGTTTTGTTTTTGAAGGGCTTTTCTGTCTACGCACCCCTCTCCTGAGCTTGTCGAAGGGCTGAGCAGCGGGCGAAGCCCGCACCTGTCGAAGGGCGGGCCCCAAGCTCGGTGCTAACGGCCCGCCTTTCGACGGTCGCTCGCTTTCGCTCGCTGCTCAAGACGAGGGAGTGCGGGTTGATGGGAACGAGACCATTCAGAAGGCACGTCTCGTGCTGATCAACACGCCTCGTTAACCACGCCGCCGCGGCAGTAGGCCGGAGGCGAAGAGAATCCCGCCGGTCACCACGACCACGCCGGCAATCGCCAGGACGGAGGGCACCTCGCCCAAGAGCGGCCAGGCCACTAACAAGGTGACGGCCGGCACGGCGGCCATGAAGGCGGCCATGGTCGGCGCGCCAAGGATGCGGGTCGCCAGGGTGAAGCCCATGACGCCGCCGATGGAGACCAGAATGCCCTGATAGCCGCCTTGCAGCAGCACCTCGGCCCAGGGCCAGGCCTCCACAGGGAGGCTCTTCAAGGTGCTGGGCAGCGGCAGAAGCAAGAAGAGCGGCAGATAGGCCAACATGCCGCCGGCCAGCACGCTGGCCAACGCCTGGCGCTGGGTGACGCCCCAGACCCGGGCGGCCACCATGTAGCTGGCCAGCATCACCGCCGTGACGACGAAGAGCAGATCGCCGATCCAAGTCCCCGGCGGTGCCAGCAGCAGGCCGTCCCCCGCCATGAAGAGCGAGCCGACGAGCACCAGCGCCACGCCGAAGAGGCGCGACCGCGTTGCACGCTCCCCCAGCAGAATGGCGCCCAAGACCAAGGTGATGAAGGGCAGAAGGCCGTTCACCAACACGCCGGCATGGGCGGCGGGGGCATAGAGGAAGGCGGTGTAGATCACCAGGGCATAAGGTGGCCCGAAGAAAATGATCAGCAGAGCCGCACGGCTCCACTTTAGGCCGGCAAGCCCCCAGCGCAGCACGAAAGGCAAGACAAGGAGGCCGCCGACACCCCAACGCAGCGCCGTGATGTCGTAGAGGGTCAGCGTTTGTTGAACGCCGTGGCGGGAGACGATGATCCAGCCGGTCCAAAGGCACATGATGGCGAGGGCCAGGCTGTAGCCCAGCCACAGGGGACCAACGGCCGTCTCACTCTGCGCCCTGGCCGCGCTGGCTGCGCTCACGCGGCTTCGCCTACCGGAATGAGACGCTTGCGCAGGAAGGTGATGCTCTGCGGCCGCCGACCGCCCGGCGGGAAGTCCTCCAAGACTGTAAAGGCCTCGTATCCGTGGCGCGGATAGTAGTCCGGCGCCTCGATGGTCATGCTGCTGAGATAGGCCCACTGTGCACCCAAGGCGATTGCGTCGGCCTCGGCCTGCGCCAGCAGCTTGCCGCCTAAGCCAGTGCCGCGCTGGTCGGCTCGGACCCAGAGGACAGCCACATAGAGCCAGCCCCACTTCACGTCGCCGATCAGGCCGCCAGTCAGGTCGCCCGCCGCGTCCTCGACGCTGTAGAGCAGCTCGTGGCGCTGCTGCCAGGCAGGGTCCAGGCCCTCCTCTTGCATCCGCTCTGCGTTGGCCTGGTCGAGGCCAGTGCGAATGGCGTCCCGCAAAGCATGGTTCCCAGGGTCATGCGCCTTGATGTCCATTGGGCTTAGGGCTCCCTTGAAAAGTAGTCGGCCAAGCGCTCAAGGCCGGCAGCCACCGTCTTCTGGCTGGCGGCGAAACAGAGCCGCATATGCCCCTCACCGCCGGCGCCGAAGGCGCTGCCAGGGGCCAGGCCGACACCGGTTTTCTCCAAGATGTCCTGCGCGCGTGCCAGGCTGTCGCTCATGCCCGCAACCCGGAAGAGGGCATAGAAGGCCCCCTCCGGCGCCTTCAAGGTGACGCCGGGCAGGCTCGCCAGGCTCTGCACCACCAAGTCGCGCTGCTGGCGGCAGTGCGCCACCTGCTCGGCCACGAAGGCCTCGCCCTGGGTGATGGCAGCCAGGCAGCCGTACTGAGAGAAGTGGGAGGAGCCAGAGTTTGTATACTCCAACAAGACCTCCATGAGGTCGCCGAAGCCCGGCGGGTGCACCAGCCAGCCCATACGCCAGCCGGTCATCGCCCAGGTCTTGGAGAAAGACTGCAGGATGATCAGCGGATCGCCTGGCTGTGCAATGGTGAGGAGCGAGGGCGCAGCCCCGCCCGGCCCCGGATCGGCGCCATAGTAGAGGCGGGTATAGACCTCGTCCGCAACCAGCCAGACGCCGTGCTCCCGGCAGAGCTGCAACAGTGCTTCCTGCTCCGCCCGGCTGGCGACCCAGCCGGAGGGGTTACCCGGCGAGGCGCAGAAGAGGGCCTTCACGCCTTGCTTCAAGACTGCTTCCACCTGGTCGAGATCCAGATGGAAGCCGCCGTCTTCGGCCTGCTGCAGCACGATGGGCAGCACCCGGCCGCCGCGCAGCTTCACGGCGGCAGCGGCATTGGGCCAGAGCGGCAGGATGATGGCCACCGCATCGCCAGGGTCGACGAAGCACTGCATGAGGGTCGCCACCCCGGCCATGCCAGAGGCGACGATGGAGATCTGCTCTGCCCGGACCTCGGCGCCATGCAGGCGGCTTTCGTACGCGGCGATGGCTTGGCGGAGCACCGGCAGGCCGCGTTTGGGCGGATAGCCGGTGTGGCCGGCGTCCAGCGCCTGTTTAGCGGCCTCGGCGATAAAGGCCGGGGTCGGCTGGTCGCCTTCCCCCACCCACAAGGGGATGAGGTCGGCCCGGCCTTGGCCGCGCAGGAAGAGATCGTGGATGCCGGAAAGCTCCATGCCGGCGACGGCTGGAACCACGGGCAGCGGAAGGGAGAAGTTGCTTTGGCTCATACCAGGCGTGATAGCCCTGGAGCCCTGCAGGAGAAAAGCCCGACCTGCCTCTGACAGAGCTGCCCCGCGTCCATTGATACCTTGATTAAGGCTGGAGACTGATTAAACAACGGGGTGGATGGGGACTTTCCCCATCTTTGACCGCGTGCCTGGTCTCCACCGGCCCGCGGCGCTGACACGAGAGACCCGTCTAACCGCTAGGAGGAAACCCCATGTCCCTTGGTCAAGACAGCCTCGGCACGCGCCGCACCCTGGAAGCCGCCGGCCAGAGCTATGACTACTACTCCCTGCCCGCCGCCGAAGAGCGCCTCGGCGATCTTTCCAAGCTGCCTTACAGCCTGAAGGTCCTGCTGGAGAACCTGCTGCGCCACGAGGACGGCAGCTCCGTCACCGTCGCCGATATCGAGGCACTCGGCGCCTGGCTGAAAGAGCGCCGCTCGGACCGGGAGATCGCCTATCGCCCGGCCCGCGTGCTGATGCAGGATTTCACTGGCGTGCCGGCGGTCGTCGACTTGGCCGCCATGCGCGCGGCCATGGTGGACCTCGGCGGCAACCCGCAGAAGATCAATCCGCTCTCCCCCGTCGATCTGGTCATCGACCACTCGGTCATGGTCGATGACTTTGGCACGGCCAAGGCCTTCGAGGCCAACGTCGAGCGGGAGTTCGAGCGCAATGGCGAGCGTTACGCCTTCCTGCGCTGGGGCCAGCAGGCCTTCGACAACTTCCGTGTGGTGCCGCCGGGCACCGGCATCTGCCACCAGGTGAACGTCGAGTACCTGGCGCAGACCGTTTGGACCAAAGAAGTTGACGGCAAGCAGATCGCCTATCCCGACACCCTGGTCGGCACCGACAGCCACACCACCATGGTGAACGGCCTGGCTGTCCTAGGCTGGGGCGTGGGCGGTATCGAGGCCGAGGCCGCGATGCTGGGCCAGCCCATCTCCATGCTGGTCCCCCAGGTCGTCGGCTTCCGCCTGACCGGTAAGCTGAGCGAAGGTGCCACCGCCACCGACCTGGTGCTGACCGTGACCCAGATGCTGCGCGCCAAGGGCGTGGTCGGCAAGTTCGTGGAGTTCTGCGGACCGGGCCTGGCGGCGCTCACCCTGGCCGACCGAGCCACCATCTCCAACATGGCGCCGGAGTATGGCGCCACCTGTGGCTTCTTCCCGATCGATGCCGAGACCCTGCGCTATCTGCGCTTCACCGGCCGCGACGAGGCACGTGTGGCCTTGGTAGAGGCCTATGCCAAGGCGCAAGGCATGTGGCGGGAGGCCGATACGCCCGACCCCGACTTCACCGATCTCTTGGAACTAGACCTCTCCACCGTCGAGCCCAGCCTGGCCGGACCGAAGCGGCCGCAGGACCGGGTCTCCCTTTCCGGCCTGCACGAGAATGCCCGCGGCGCGATCGAGGGCGGCGGCGTGGCCGAGCCCAACAAGCGCGTGCCGGTCACCGGCGAGAACTTCGATCTGGGCCATGGCGACGTGGTGATCGCTGCCATCACCTCTTGCACCAACACCTCCAACCCCTCGGTCCTGATCGCCGCCGGCTTGGTGGCCCGCAAGGCGCGGGAGAAGGGGCTGACGGTGAAGCCTTGGGTCAAGACCTCGCTGGCGCCAGGATCGCAGGTGGTGACTGACTATCTTGAGGCCGCCGGCCTGCAGGACGATCTGGACGCCCTGGGCTTCGACCTTGTGGGCTATGGCTGCACCACCTGCATCGGCAACTCCGGCCCGCTGCCGCAGCCGATCCACGAGGCGATTGAGAGCAACGACCTGCACGTCGGCGCCGTGCTCTCCGGCAACCGCAACTTCGAAGGCCGTGTGCACCCGCTGACCCGGCTGAACTACCTGGCCTCGCCGCCCTTGGTGGTGGCCTACGCGCTGGCCGGCTCTACCACCCTCGACCTCGCCAAGGAGCCGCTGGGCAGCGGTGCCGACGGCCAGCCGGTCTATCTGAAGGACATCTGGCCAAGCGGTGCCGAGATCCAGGCGGTGATGGACGCCAGCCTGACGCCAGAGATGTACCGATCCCGCTACGCCGACGTCTTCAAGGGGCCGGAGCAGTGGCAGGCGGTGCAGGTCTCGGCCAGCGAGACTTACAGCTTCGAGGATGGCTCCACCTACGTCCGCTTCCCGACCTTCTTCCAGGGCATGGAGCCGGAGCCGGAGCCGCGCGGCGACATCACCGGCGCGCGTCCGCTGGCGATCCTGGGCGATTCCATCACCACCGACCACATCTCGCCCGCCGGCGCGATCAAGAAGGACAGCCCCGCCGGCGCCTACTTGACCGAGCACCAGGTGCGGCCGGTGGACTTCAACTCCTACGGCTCGCGCCGCGGCAACCATGAGGTCATGATGCGGGGCACCTTCGCCAACATCCGCATCCGCAACGAGATGGTGCCGGGCAGTGAGGGCGGCGTCACCGCGCACCAGCCCTCCGGCGATGTGCTGCCGATCTATGACGCTGCCATGCGCTACCAGGCCGACGGCGTGCCGCTGGTGGTCGTGGCTGGCAAGGAGTACGGCACCGGCTCCTCGCGCGACTGGGCGGCCAAAGGCACGCTGCTTCTGGGCGTGAAGGCGGTGATCGTCGAGTCCTTCGAGCGTATCCACCGCTCCAACCTGGTCGGCCTGGGCGTGCTGCCGCTGCAGTTCAAGCCGGGCCAGGACCGCAAGACCCTAGGCCTGGACGGGACCGAGACCTTCGACCTGATCGGCGTCGAGGGCGGGATCACGCCGGGCATGGACGTGGCCTGCCGCATCCACCGCGCCGATGGCAGCGCGCAGGAGATCACCCTCCTCTGCCGCATCGATACGGCGGATGAGGTAGCTTACTATGACAACGGTGGCATCCTGCGCTACGTGCTGCGGAACTTGATGGCGGCGTGATTGCGTTTCGGTCACTCACGTGACCGAGCGGCACCGGCCATCTCCCCCGCCCGGCCACCCACGGCAGTATCCTATTGGGTGGCCGGGCGGGGGAGATGGCCGGTGCCGCGCGCCGAAGGCGCTGCAAGAGATCCCATCTACTCTCACCGCAAGGTGATTCGCCTTCCCCCGGCATCCGCCGGAGCATGGCGGCATGACCAAGCGCAACACCCCGCCAACGTCCCGTCGCGCCCTCCTGGCTTCCGGCGCGGCGGCTCTCGCCGCTAGCACACTGCCGCTGACGGCTCCGCAGGCCGCCGAGACCATCCCGGTCGTTGTCGAGCTCTTCACCTCGCAGGGCTGTAGCTCCTGCCCGCCAGCCGAGGCCCTGCTGGCCGAGTTGGCCGAGCGGCCGGAGATCATCGCGCTCAGCTATCACGTCCAGTACTGGGACCACATCGGCTGGAAGGATACCTTCGGCGACCCCCGCTGTCAGGAGCGGCAAGAGGCCTATCGCGCCTGGCTGGGGACGCATTTCCTCTACACCCCGCAGATGGTCATCGCCGGCCGCCACGACGTCGTCGGCTCCCGCCGCCGCGAGGTGGTGGAGACCATCCGCAGCGCCAGCACCTTGGCCCTGCTGCCACTGGCGATTGAGGAGAGCGCAAACGGCCCGGCGCTTAGCCTGCCTGCCGGGGCTGTGGGGCCGAAGGGCGCGCAGCTGCTGGCCGTCCGCTATCTGACGAGCGCGGTGACCCGGGTCGAGCGCGGCGAGAACGCCGGCCGCACCTTGCGCGAACGCAACATCGTACGCGACATCCAGCACGTAACCCTTTGGGACGGCGAGGCGCGTCTGATCCCGCTGCCGCCCGGCCAAGACGCCACCCATGGCCAGGCCTTCCTGCTTCAGGACCTGGCCAGCGGCGCAATCCTGGGCGCTGCCGAGCGGCGGCCCCTGGTGGCCTAGGACCTGGCTTTCTCGGCACAGACACACGAGGCGACTTCTCTGAGCCCTAGAGCATGGTGAGTTCAGACCGAAGTCGTGCTTCCACAAGCACTCCCTCTCCTGAGCCTGCCGAAGGGTTGAGCAGCGAGCGCGAGCGAGCGCCCGTCGAAAGGCGGGCCGCTAGCACCGAGCCCCGGGGCACGCCTTTCGACAACCGCTCGCCTAAGGCTCGCTGCTCAACCCTTCGGCAGGCTCAGGAGAGGAAGGGCTCTTGGCAGTATTTGTTCACACCAAGGCTCATCACGCCTTAGAGCGTCCGCGTGGGAACCACGCGATGCCTTTGCGTGTCTTCCCACTGGGCGATCAAGGCCTCCCCTTGCCCCTTGAAGTCTTCGGCAAGGCCGCGAGACCGGACCACTCGCTCCAGCCGAAAGGAACGCAAATCCTGGCGCAACTCGCACCAGGCGACGAGCAAGACCGCGTCAACATAGTAGATCAGAACCAAGGGCCAGATGCTCCGTTCAGTCGTTACGCTGTGGATATCGCAGTATTCGATCCACATCTTCTGTTCGTCGCGAATGGCTCGTCTCACCTCCGCCAGATTGAGGTTCGGAACCCGATCAATACCCCATGCTGAGGTGAGCAGTCTGCGCGTGCCCGGCGCGGTCTCGTGAAGTTTGCGCGCCGCACGGCCCGCGGCACGCCAGAGGCCTGGATCGCCGGTGCGCGCGATCAGGCTGAGCCCGACGGAGATCGCCTCGGCTTCCTCCACGTCGAAGTTGATCGGCGGCAGATCGTAGCCTTTGCGCATGACGTAGCCGAGGCCCGGCTCGCCCTGGATGGGGGTCTGCATGGCCTGTAGGCTGGCGATGTCGCGATAGACCGTTCGAATCGAGATCTCCAGCGCCTCGGCAATGAGGCGCGCCGGCATCGGCCGCTTGGCGCTGCGCAAGAGCTGGATCAGTTCAAAGAGCCTGGCGGACCTGGACAGGGTGATGTCTCCTCGTGCAGAGCCGTGCTTCTAGGCGCGTCATAGAGTGCGCGCGACGCGGAAGCGGCCTCGTTTTTTCCAGCCATAGCACAAGACCACTGCCACGCAGATGGCAGTGGCGGTCCGATAGAACTCCGCCGGTTTTCATGCTGATCGGGGCGGATCTATGGCGACTCCTTTGACTGCAAACGACGTGGCGCGCGGGACCTGGCTGATGATCATCGCCGCCTTTCTGCTGGCCTCGGCCGCGACCTCTGCACGACTGGCAACCGATGGCATGTCTGTCCTCCTTGCTGTCTTCTGCACGAACCTTGTGATGTTCGTCATCATGTCCAGCTGGATGCTGGTCATGCGGCCCGCTGGCGGGATCAGAACCAAGAAGCTGGGCAAGCACTTCCTAAGGTCGGTCTTCACCTACGCAGCACTCGTGACCTATTTCTATGCGCTGGTAGAGATCCCCTTTGCCAACGCGGTCGTCTTGCAGTCGATGGGCCCTGTCTTTGTCCCCATCCTGGCCTTCTTGATTTTCCGACGGCTAGCTGATCGCTACGTCTGGCTAGGCGTCGTCTTGAGCTTCCTTGGCGTCTTGCTGATCGTCCGGCCAGACCAGATCGGGATCTCCTTTGGGGAGGTCGCCGCCCTCCTCGCGGCCTTAGGCGGAGCGGCCGCTGCGATCGTCATCTGGTCCTTGGCCGAAACCGAGCCTGTCGACCGGCAGATGTTCTATTTCTCCCTCTTCACCTGCCTCTTATCGGCGATCCCGCTGCCGTGGGTGTGGCAGCCGCTTGCTTTGGCCCAGTTTCTTCCGATCATTGCTGTCGGGTCTTTTACGATTTCCGCACAGTTTTTCTATGCCTGGTCCTTCTCGGTCGCGCCAGGCGACAAGGTTATCAGCTGGAGCTACATGGCCATCGTCTTCGCCGCGCTCTTCGGCTTGGTGATCTGGGAGGAACCCCTTGTCCTGCTCACCCTGCTTGGATCGGCAATGGTCGTCGCCGGCGCCCACCTCGCCACCCAGCAGCGCTAGGGCGGGGCTCAGCATCCGGACCCTAGCGCGGCGACAGCGCCGGCGTGCTGCCGTCCAAGATCAGCACTGCCCAGATCGCCCGCCAGACCAAGACCTGGGAACTGATGGTCCCGGTCCTCGACAGCGGCGAGCACTGCCCGCACCACCTTTATGGGCGGAAGCTGGGGTAGGCTGGCGTCTACCGCAGCGAAGTGACGGTGGGGAGGCAGGAAGCTCCGGCGCGCGCTGTTTTTCTTGGTGAAGGCTGCACCCGGTAGTGGCACCAGGAGACTGCCTGACCTCGCCAGGCTCCGATGACCAACCCCAAAACCGTCACTTGTGATGGCGAGGGCTTTGCTGCAGTTTCCCCCTGCGACCAGGAGTAGCGCGGGTGACAGTCCGATCCCGCACTCGTGAGGAGGACAAAGCCATGGCGATCATCTTTGGCACTGCGGGCGAAAACAACGGATTGAACGGCACGAATGGCCCGGATCGAATCTATGGGCTGAGTGGTGATGATCGTGCAGCGGGCTTTGGAGGGGATGACCGTCTTTATGGCGGCAGCGGGCAAGAAGAAGTTCTAGCAGGGGGGGACGGTAACGACCGCCTGTTCGGCGGTCCCGGAAACGACACAGATTTTGTGGGCGGATCTGGCGCCGATCTTGTGTACGGAGGAGCCGGCGATGATACTTCGGTTGCCGCCGGAAGCGGTAACGACGTCATTCGTCTTGGCGCTGGAGATGACGTAATCGCATCCGGCAACGACGGGGACGATAGGGTCTATGGTGGCGCGGGTGAGGATTCATACTTTAACGGTGGCAGTGGCAATGATCTGTTTTATGCCGGAGAAGGACGCGATGTGCGGTTCTTCGGTGGCGCTGGAGACGACCGTGTTTTCGGCGATAACTTCGTAGACACGGCATTTTTTGGCGGTGGTGGAAATGACACTCTCTACGGCGGTAGCGGTAAAGATCGGAGTTTCTTTGGTAGTGTGGGCGTAGACACCCTTTTCGGTGGGGCAGGTGACGATACGAGATTTTATGGCGCAACAGTGTTCGGCGGAGACGGTGACGATGTCGAACTGTTCGGCGGCCTCGTCTTTGGTGATAACGGAGAAGACACAGTTGGGTGGCCGTTTAGACAAAGTAGTACGGCAACAATTCAAGGCTATGGCGCTAGCGGTTCGGACCTCGTTTTTGGAATACTTGGGAACGATAGTCTCTTTGGCGGGACAATGGCAGACCGCGTTTATGGGTTAGCGGGAGACGATGTGCTTTTCGGTGGCGACGGTAACGACCGCGCTATTGGCTACGCGGGTAACGATGTCATCTATGGCGACAGCGGTGATGATTCCTTCTTCCGGGGCGACGAGCGCTTCACGACAAACGATCCGGGAAGTGACAAAGACACATTCTTCGGCGGCACCGGAAATGATCGCTCCTTCTATGGCGGCAGGGATGACGACCATCTCTTCGGGGATAGCGGTGCCGACGTGTCGTTCTTCGGTGGCGATGGCGCTGACACGCTCGACGGTGGCTCAGGAAACGACGCCTACCTCTTTGGCGGGACCGGCAAGGATGTGATTTCTGGCGGTCGAGGAGATGATCTCTCCCTTTTCGGCGGCAGTGCCGACGATAGGCTCTACGGCGGATCAGGGCTTGACCAGCTCTATGGCGACAGCGGAGAGGACGTGATTGACGGTGGAAGCGGCGCCGACTTGGCTGCCGGCGGTCTCGGCGACGATACCGTCACCGTCAGCACCCTCCTCGATGTCGTCATCGAAGTCGCAGGCGGCGGCAACGACGATGTCGTGCGCTCTGACGCCTCGGCCTTCACCCTCTCCGACGACGGCAACGGCTATGTCGAGCGGGTGAACGTCAATCGCGATGTCGGTTCCGCCGACCTGGGCGGCAACAGCCTTGGCAACAACCTCCTCGGCAACTCCGGCGACGATCGCCTCTTCGGGTTCAGTGGCGCCGACACGTTGAACGGTCAGGGGGGCAGCGATATCATGACCGGCGGGTCCGGCCAGGACACCTTCGTAGTGGATACCTGTGGGGACCAAGTGCGTGACTTCGAGGGACAGGGCAGCGATCTGGTTCTGACCCAGGTCAGCTTCACCCTGCCGGACGGCGGCATCCGTGACTTCGTCGAAGATCTTCGCCTGCAAGGCAGCAGTGACCTTGCCGGTGCGGGCAACGGTCTGGGCAACCTGATTTTGGGCAACGCCGGGGACAACGCCATCAGCGGCCTCGCCGGTGACGATCGCCTGCAAGGCCGGGACGGCAGCGACAGTCTGGCCGGCGGCAGCGGGCGCGACGTTGTGAGCGGCGGCAGCGGCGGCGACCTGCTGAGAATGGAAAGCGCCAACTTCCTCTTCGGCGGCTCCGGCGGTGATTCTTTCTTCTTTGATGGAACCACGCTGGGCCCGGCCAGTGACCAGGCCATCCGCGACTTCGATGGGGTGTCGCTCAACGCCGGCAATGGTCAGGACAAGCTGGTCTTCGCCACGGGGCTGGAGGTCGGCAGCTTCACCTACATCGGTGGCGCGGCCTTCTTTGCGGGCGGCACCTCCGAAGCCCGCTTTGCCGGCAAGCGCGCGGTGGAGGTCGACCAGGATGGTGACGGCCTCACCGACATGGCTTTCACGCTGAATGGCTTGACCGAAGCGGGGCGGTTAACGGCGACGGACTTCGTTTGGCTGTAAAGCGGGACGGTGATCGGGTCCCATCGGTCTCAGGTCCGAACCCACAGAGCACTCCCCTCATGCTGAGCTTGTCGAAGCATGTGCCTTGGAGAAGACCGTGCTCGGGGCACATGCTTCGACAAGCTCAGCATGAGGATGGCGGTGGGTGGTCATTACGAAGCCGGTCAGAGTTACCGCTTCGCGTCGAGACTGATCGGCTCCATCAGCAACAGGTCCGTATCGTCCGGCTTTGCTCCGGCTGCGGTCAGCATGGCGTGGACCTGGCCGCGGTGGTGGGTCTGATGGTTGAAGAGGTGGGCGAGCAGGAACCAGCGGGGCTGTTCCAGCTGTTTCTTCGCCGCGCCTGAGTACCAGCTCAGCATTCCGCCCAACCAGTCCGCATCGACGGCGTCCGCCCAGTCGATGAAGCGACTGTCGAAGGCGGCCCGCGCTTGCTTGAACGTGCTCCACTTCGGGAAGAGGTCGGCGCTCTCGCCGATCCCTCCGTCCGGTTTCGGCCAGTCGGCGAAGCGCCAGAGCCAGATCTGATCGCCCCAGAGCTGGTGCGACAAGGTCCCCTGGATCGAGCCGAAGAAAGAACCCCGGTCCGCCTGTCGCTCCGCCGCGTTTAGCCCGTCGGCCGCCGTGACCAGCGACTGGTTTTGCCACTGGTTGTAGCGGGCCAAGGTCGCGATGGAAGCGGGGCTGAGCATCCGGACCCTAGCGCGGCGACAGGGCCGGCGTGCTGCCGTCCAAGGTCAAGAGCGCGGCATAGGCGTCCGGGCGGCGGTCGCGGAAGACCGCCCAGGCGGCGCGCAGTTCGCGGATCTCCTCCAGATCGAAGGTCTCGACCAGGGCGGTTTCGCTGGTCCGGTCCGCCTTCTGCAGAATCTCGCCACGCGGGCCGGCGATGAAGGAGCGGCCCCAGAAGGTGGTCTCACCCAAATCCCCCTTCTCATAGCCGACGCGGTTGGCGCAGATGAGCGGCGTCAGGTTGGCGCCGGCATGGCCGCGCATCACCGTCTCCCAGTGATCATGGCAGTCGGAGCCGATGGCGGTGGGGTAGAAGAGCAGGTCGGCACCCCTCAGACAGAGCACCCGGGCACTCTCGGGGAACCACTGGTCCCAGCAGATGGCCGGGCCAATGCGGCCATAGGCCGTGTCGAAGACCTGGAAGCCGGTGTCCCCATAGCTGGTGTAGATCTTCTCGAAACAGCCGGGCGGGCCGCCGGGGATGTGGGTCTTGCGGTAGATGCCAAGCGTCGTGCCGTCGGCGTCCAGCACCACGTTGGTGTTGAAGTAGGCGTTGTTGGCGCGCTCGAAGATGTTGATCGGCAGCACCACGCCCTTGTCCTTGGCCACCTGACGCATGGCGCTGACTGTGGGGCCGTCCAGGCTCTCTGCCAGCTTAAAGTGGTCCGGCTTCCAGTCCATGAAGCCGAAGAAGTGATTGCTGAAGCCTTCCTGCGGCAGGACGATCTGCGCGCCGGCGTCGGCCGCACGCCCGATCAGTGCGGTTGCCTTGGCTAGGTTCTCCTCGCGATCCCAGCTGCAGGCCATCTGGGTGGCGGCAACGGATACCTTCATGCGCGGCGAGCCTCAAGGTGGCGCTCGCCGGCGACGGCCTGCAGGCTCTCGGTCAGAAGATCGACCAGTTGGTCGAGTTCCGCTTCGGTGATGACATAGGGCGGGCTGATGGCGATGGTGCCGTCGATCCGGCGGAGCAGCAGACCGCGCTCCTCACAGGCCTCCAGCGCTGCCTTGGCCACCTCGGCCTCGTGGAACTGCACGCCGCCCATCAGGCCCATGACCCGGATGTCGCCAATGGCCGGATGGTTGCTGAGCGGTGCCAGGCGCTCTTCAAGATAGGCGCCTAAGCGCTGCACATGGCGGGGCAGATCCATCTCTTCATAGATCGCCAGGGTCTCCAGTGCGACGGCACAGCCGACCGGGTGGCCGCCATAGGTGAAGCCGTGGCCGAAGGTCCCCAGCTCGCTCGCCAGATTGGCCAGCCCGGCCCGTACCCCGTCGGAGATGGCCACCGCGGAGACCGGGAAATAGGCGCTGGTCAGCTGCTTGGCCATGGTCATGAGGTCGGGCTGCAGGCCATAGCGCTGGCTGGCGAACCAAGCACCCGTGCGGCCGAAGCCGGTGATGATCTCGTCGGCGATCAGCAGCACGCCATGGCGTTTCAGCACTGCCTGGATCTCCGCCCAATAGCCCTCCGGCGGGGGAATGACGCCGCCGGAGCCGATCACCGGCTCGCCGATGAAGGCGCCGACCCGCTCCGGTCCGATCTCAAGGATCAAGTCCTCCAGCTGGGCGGCACGGCGCTTGGAAAAGTCCAGCTCGCTCTCCCCCGGCTTGGCGTCGCTGTAGTAGTGCGGGCGGCCGGTGCGCAAGATATCGGGCGCCGGCAGGTCGAACCCGGTGTGGCAGTAGTCCATGCCGGTGAGCCCGGCACTGGTGGAGGCGGAGCCGTGATAGGCGGCCTCCCGCGCGATGATGTGCTTCTTCTCCGGCTTGCCTTTCGCGTTCCAATAGAAGCGCACGATCTTGGCCGCCGTCTCCACCGCATCCGAGCCGGAGCAGCCGAAGAAGACGTGGTTCAGATCGCCCGGCAGGAGGCTGGCAAGCTTGGCGGCCAGTTCGTTCGTCCGGTCCGTCGTGCGGCCCATGAAGGAGTGGTAGTAGGGCAGGGTCTTCATCTGCGCGTCGGCCGCAGCAATGAGGCGCTCGTTGGAGAAGCCCAGCGAAGCGCACCAAAGGCCGGCGACGCCGTCCAGGTACGTCTTGCCTTGATCGCTGGTGACGAAGCAGCCGTGGCCTGAGACCATGACGGTCGGCGGTTTTTCCTCCGCCTGCTTGGGATCGGTAAAGGGATAGACCTGTGCCATCTCGGAGTTCCTCTTGTTGCGGCGATGAGCAGGCTCATCGCACCGGCGCCGG
>JBCBSF010000019.1:0-61233 GCA_039819325.1 Pseudomonadota bacterium
ACCAAGACTCTAGCGCGGCAGACGCGGGTGGACTTCACCAACCTCACCTTCGTCACTGGGGCGACCTTGTTGAGCCTGGGGGATAACCCGGTGAGCGGCCTCTCCGCTCTGGCCGGCAAGACCGTTGCGGTGGTGGAAGACACCACGACCCTCGACGCGCTGAGCGAAGGTCTGCAGCGTATCGGCTCTGATGCCATCATCGTCACCGTGGGCACGGCGAAGGAAGGGGTGGAGGCCGTTGTCTCAGGAGAGGTCGCAGCCTTTGCGTCTGACCAGGTGGTCCTGATCGGGTTAGTGATCACCTCCACTCACGACCTGCGCTTTGCCATTGCTCAAGAGCTCTTTTCCTTCGAGCCCTTCGCCTTGGCCCTGCCACGCAACGACTCCGACTTTCGTCTGATCGCCAACGCCACCCTGGCCGATCTCTACCGCAGCGGCCGCATCACCCCGATTTATGAGCGCTGGTTCTCCCGCTTCGCCGAAGAGGTGCCGGACCTGCTGCGCGCCCTCTACATTCTGGGCTCGACACCGCGCTGATGGCTGAGGAGATCACGGCGCAGGACTTCCACGCGCACGTCTACTTCAGTCAAGAGACCATGGCGCAAGCCGAAGCGCTCTGCCGGGAAGCGGCCGAGCGCTTCGGTGTGACCATGGGGCGGATGCACACGCAGCCCGTCGGTCCGCACCCTGCCTGGAGCTGTCAGCTCGCCTTCCCGCCGGAGGTCTTCGGCGAGGTGATCCCCTGGCTGGCGATCAATCGCGATGGGCTCACCATCTTCGTGCACCCCAACACTGGGGATGAATTGGCCGACCATGTCCGCCATGCGATCTGGATGGGACAGCTCCTGCCGCTCAACCTGGCGATCTTCGCGCCGGACGACGACGATTGACGGCGGTTCATGGCGACCAAGGTGGAGCGCCGGGAAGCGTCCGCTAAAGACTGAAGCCGAAGCCCTCGGCCAGGGCCTTGGCCAGCTCCTGTCCTTTGGCTTCCTCCATGGACATCAGCGGCGGGCGCAGCACCGCCCAGCGGGGATCACCGCTGGCCAGTGCTAAGAGCCGCTTTTGCGCCGGGATCGGGGCATAGCCTTGCACTAGCTTGCGGAAAGCGGTGATGCGCGCCTGCGCGGCCTCGGCCTCCGCGACCTTGCCGGCGTCGAACAGGCGTGCGACCTCGGCGATGGCGGGGACATTGATGTTGGCCGTGGCGGTGATACAGCCCTCAGAGCCGCCTTTCAGCCCGTCGAGCAGGAAGACCTCTGAGCCCGGATAGACGATCAGCCCCTCGATCGCCAGCAGGGCTTGCGTGTTCGCCCAGTCGCCGGAGCTGTCCTTGATGCCGGCGATGGCCTGCGGAAAGGCCTCGAACAGGCGCCGCACCAAGCTCGGCGCCAGCCCGACCTGGGAGACCTGCGGGATGTGGTAGAGGTAGAGCGAAGGCCGGTTGGGGGCCAGCATCTCGATCAGCTTGGCGAAGTAGGCATAGAGCCCCTCGTCGCTAACGCCCTTGTAGTAGAAGGGCGGCAGCAGAAGCGCGCCGGCCACCCCCATCTCCAGGCAGGCGCCGGTCAGGCGCGCCGTGTCGGTCAAGCTGTTGAGGCCCGTGCCGGGGATCAGCTTCGCCGGATCGATCCCGGCGTCGATCAGGCCACGAAGTGCGGTGAGCCGCTCATCCAGGCCAACCGACAGCGCCTCGCCCGTGGTGCCGAAGGGCGCCAGACCAACACAGCCGTCGGCCAAGAGCCGCTTGGACTGGGCGATGAAGAGATCCTGGGCCAGTGACAGGTCTTCGTTGAAAGGCGTGAGGGTCGGCGCGATGACGCCACGCAGGGCTTTAGTCATGGATCTGCTCCAATAGGGGTCTTGTGACAGCGGTTATCAGAGTGCTGCGGGCAGAAGCAAGATCGCCTGCCCTCGACAAGAGCCGCCTCCTTAGCTCAAGATCGCCAGCGGTGGAGGGGAGAGCCCATGATGCTGTCACGCAGACACCTTTTGCAGACCGGGGCCTTGGCGCCTCTGGCCGCCGCTCTGCCGAAGAAGGGGCTCGCAGCAGGTGACGAGGCCTGGCACGCCGGCGCCGATCCACGCTACCGCCTGCGCTTGACTGAAGAGCAGGTCGCGCCCTTCGGAACCCCCATTCAGGCACGCCTGTCCAACGGAACGCTGCCTGGCCAGGCGCTCCGCTTCACCAAAGGCGAGCGCTTTCGCGTCCTGGTAGAAAATGCCATGACGCAGCCCACTACCTTGCATTGGCACGGCCTGATCCTGCCCAACCTGCAAGACGGCGTGCCGGACCTGACGCAAGCGCCGATTCAACCCAAGGCGGCGCTCTACTACGACTTCACACTGCAGCAGTCGGGCACCTATTGGTATCACTCCCATGTCGACCTGCAGGCTCAGCAAGGGCTCGCCGGACCGCTGATCATCGAGGATCCGCAAGAGCCCCTGGCCTACGACGAAGACGTGACCCTCTTCCTCAGCGACGTTGTCGAGGAACCAGTGTCCCAGGTCATGCAGGGCTTGAAGGCTGGCGGTCTGGATGTTTCGACGGAGGGCGTTTTTGCCCAGCCGGATGGCAAGCCCTTCCCGACCGACGTTCCCTATGCCGGCCTTCTGATCAACGGCCAGCCGCCCGCCTCACCCTGGACGCGGGCGGTGAAGCCGGGCAGCCGGGTGCGCCTGCGGGTGATCAATGGCTCCGGCTCCAGCTACTTCCGCGTCGCACTGTCAGGTGCCAGCCTGCAGGTGGTCGCCGCCGACGGCTCCCCGGTCGTCCCCGTTGAGGTGGAGAACCTGGTCCTGGCGACGGCCCAGCGCTACGACCTGCTGGTCACCATCCCCAGCGGCAGCGGCTATACCTTGCAAGTCGCGACCTTGGGCCTGGATCGCTTCAATCTGGGCTATCTGCACAGCAGCGATTCGCCGCTGCGCCTCGACAGCAGCCGGCCGCGCTTTTCCGGGCGCGCCTTGGATACGAAAGCTCTGCGCGCGCCTTGGGATACCCGACTGCCGGATGGTCCACTCAAGCGCTTTAAGGTGGTCTTGAGCGGGTCCATGCAGCGCTACCTCTGGCAGATGAACGGCACCACGTGGCCCGAGGCCTACGCCGATTTCCCTGGCATCACGCCACAGCGTTTCTTCTACGAGGTCTCGATGGGCGATCAGGTGCGTTTCGACCTCGTCAACGAGACGCCGATGGCCCATCCCATGCACCTGCACGGCCATGTCTTCCGCGTTCTCGAGGAAGGCCAAGACCCGGCAGATGCGCCCTTGCGCGACACCGTCTCCGTCGGTCCGCACGACAAGGTCTCCATCGCCTTCCTAGCAAACAACCCCGGTAAGTGGATCTTCCACTGCCACAATGCTTGGCATCTGGCGGCCGGCATGGCGCAGGCGGTTCGCTACGTCATCTGACACCTTTGCCGGTTGCCGGGGCCCTTGGGATCACTAGACTGCGCCGCACCATGAGCGCGCCCAAGACCCCCCGCACTGCCGCCCAAGCACCGGTCCGCGCTTGGCAGCGTATGCTGTCGGGCCGACGGCTCGATCTGCTGCACCCCTCGCCCATGGATATTGAGGTGGAGGACATTGCCCAGGGCCTCTCGCGCGTGGCCCGCTGGAACGGACAGACGTCGGGCGACTGGGCCTTTAGTGTGGCGCAGCACTCTCTGGTGGTCGAGCGGCTGGTGGCACGGCTGCGGCCGGCAACGGCGCGGCGCTGGCTGCTGGCGGCTTTGCTGCACGATGCAGCGGAGTATGTGCTGGGTGACCTCATCACCCCGGTGAAGGGTGCCGTCGGGTTGGACTACAAGGCCCTGGAGAAGCGGCTGGGCGAAGCCGTGCATATCCGCTTCGGCCTGCCCGCCAGCCTGCCGGCCCAGGTAAAGAGCGTGATCAAGCAGGCTGACCGCACCGCCGCCTACTTCGAGGCGACAGCGCTTGCCGGCTTCGAGGTGGCGGAGGCGGAGCGCTTTTTCGGCAAGCCCAACGGCCTCCCCTGCCCGGATCTGGCGCCCTTGTCGCCCGCCGACGCCAAGGCGCGCTTCGTCGCCCGCTACCAGGAACTGAGCCAACCAGTCGAGGGCGCGGCGTGAGCTGGATCTTACTCCTGGCGCTCTTGCCCCTGCTCGCCTGGATCTACCTGCTGGCCTTGCACGGCGGCTTTTGGCGGGCCATCCCCCGCCTGGACGCACCAGCAGGTTCTCTAGACGAGCCCTTGCCACGCGTCATCGCCGTGGTTCCTGCGCGCAACGAGGCCGACGTGGTCGGAGCCGCGCTCACCAGCCTGGCCGCACAGGACTATCCGGGCGCGTTGGAGATCCTGCTGGTCGATGACCACAGCGAGGATGAGACCGCTACCCTAGCCCGCCAGGCGGCTGTTGGCGCGCCCCGTCCCCTGCGGGTGATTCAGGCTGGGGAGCGGCCGCCTGGCTGGGTCGGAAAACTATGGGCGCTGCAAAGTGGCTGCCAAGCGGTGGAGACGAGGCCCGACTACTGGTGGTTCACCGACGCCGACATCGGCCATGCGCCCGACACCTTGACCCGGCTGATGGCAGAGGCGCAGAGCGGCCGGCGTGCCCTTGTCTCGCTGATGGTACGGCTCTCCTGCGCGACTGGCTGGGAGCGGCTCTTGATCCCGGCCTTCGTCTTCTTCTTCCAGAAGCTCTACCCCTTCCCCTGGGTGGTCGCCGACCGGCGCGGCACCACGGCAGCGGCCGGCGGCTGCATGCTGCTACGCGCCGACGACTTCGCCGCAGCCGGCGGCCTGCCGGCGCTGAAAGGGGCGGTGATCGACGACTGCAGCCTGGCCGCCGCTGTGCGCCCGGTCGCGCGGCAGGCCGGGCGCGGCCTCTATCTGGGGCTCACCCTGCGCTCCCGCTCGTTGCGCCCCTACACGGGGCTGGGTGAGATTTGGCGTATGGTCGCGCGTTCCGCCTATACCCAGCTGCGCTATCAGCCGCTGCTCTTGCTCGGCACCTTGTTGGGTATGGTGCTGCTCTATCTGGCGCCGCCGCTCCTCGCGCTCGGCGGCCTCTTGAGCGGCGCCTGGCTTCTGGCTGCCTTGGGCGGACTTGCCTGGCTCTTGATGGCCATATCCTGGGTTCCCACTTTGCGGCTCTACGATGTCAGCCCCTGGCGTGGGCTGCTGCTGCCTGTGGCAGGAGCGCTCTACACGGCCATGACCTTTGACTCGGCTCGGCGCCACTGGCAAGGCAAGGGTGCGGCCTGGAAAGGCAGGGTGGGTGCCGGGAAAGGCAGTTAGTTTTGCGATGAGCAGGCTCATCGCTGCGGCACCAGCCCGCTCCCCCTCCCGGCCACCCACGCCAGTATCCTATTGGGTGGCCGGCCCCGATACGCCATTGGGGGGAGCGGGCTGGTGCCGCCGGTCACGCAAGTGACCGCTCATCAAAGGAGTTGCGCGGGCGTGACCGCAGACACCCAGCAAGGCGCCGTCTTGGAAACCCCCTCCGGCAAGGGTGCTGGCGACGAGAACTTCCCGGTCGGCTCTTGGCTGGTCGCCAAGCATCTGCGCCCGCATGTCGCCAACTATTACGCCTTCGCCCGCGCGATCGACGATATCGCCGACAATCCGGCCTTAGAGGGGTCAGAGAAGATCCGCAGGCTGACCCGCTTTGCCGAAGCGGTCCATGGCGACCACCCGCGCGACCCCAATCTCACCAAGGCCCATGCCGTGCGCGCCTCCTTCCTGGAGCGGGACATCCCCTTGCGCCACGCCAGCGACTTGACCATCGCCTTCATCCAGGACGCCCGGCAGAATCGCTATGCGGACTGGGACGGCTTGGTCGGCTACTGCGAGAACTCGGCGAACCCCGTCGGTCGCTTCCTCTTAGCGCTGCACGAGACCGAAGCGGGCCCGGCCTACAGGGCTTCCGACGCGCTCTGCACCGCGCTGCAGGTGATCAATCACCTGCAGGACTGCGGCAAGGACTATCGCGAGATGGACCGCATCTACCTACCGCAAGACTGGATGGCAGAGGCGGCTGCTGAGAACAGCGATCTGGGTGGCAGTAGCCTGACCCCCGGCCTGCGCCAGGTACTGGACCGTTGCCTAACGTCTACCGAGGCCTTGCTAGCGGAGGCCCGGACCCTGGCAGGACAGCTGCCCAGCCGGCGCTTGGCCTTGGAATCGGCTACGATCTACCGACTGGCCTGCCGCCTCACTCAGGCCTTGCGCCAGCGCGACCCCTTGGCCGAGCGCGTGGCCTTCGGTAAGGGGGCGATGCTGCAGGCCGCCGTCGGCGCCTGTCTGGCGGTCTTCCTGGGTTATGGCGAGGGACGGCGGCGATGACCGTGGCCGCCAGTGATGCCGCGGCGTCGCGCGCGCCCAGCGCAGAAGCCATGGCGCATGTCAACGCTGTGGTCGCAGCCTCCAGCACCTCTTTCCTCTCCGGCATGCGGGCCCTGCCGCGGCCCCGGCGCGAGGCCATGTTCGCCGTTTACGCCTTCTGCCGCGAGGTGGACGATATCGCCGACGAACCGGCACCGCTCTCAGAGAAATTGCAGGGCCTGGCGGACTGGCGCCAAGAGATCGAGGCGCTCTTCGCCGGCGCCCCCAGCCGGCTGACCAGCCAGGCCCTGGTCCAGCCCATCGCGCGCTATCACCTGCCGAAGGCAGAGTTCCTCGCGGTGATCGACGGGATGGAGATGGACGCCCGCGGGCCCATCGTGGCGCCGGACCTGGAGACCCTGCTGCTCTATTGCCGGCGGGTTGCCGGGGCGGTCGGTCAGCTCTCGATCCGTTGTTTCGGCGCGCAAGGCCCACAGGCGGAGGCGTTGGCCGTAACCTTGGGCGAGGGCCTGCAGCTCACCAATATCCTGCGCGACCTGACCGAAGACGCAGCCGACGGGCGTCTCTATCTGCCGCTGGAGGCCCTGGAAGCGGCCGGCGTCACGGCGCGCGAACCGGCAGCCGTGTTGGCCGACCCGAAGCGGCCGGAAGCGTCTCAGTGGCTAGCCAAGCGGGCGAGGGCCAAGCTGGAAGAGAGCCGGCGGATCATCGCCGCTCTGCCGCGCCGTCAGGTACGACCGGCGCTCTTGATGCTGGCTGTCTACGAGAAGATCCTGGACCGGCTGGAAGCGCGCGGCTGGGAGGTGCTGGAGCCGCGCGTCAAGCTCTCCAAGCTCACCAAACTTCAGGTCTTGCTGCGTCATGGCCTCTTCTAGGCGCGCGCACATCGTCGGTGCCGGTCTCGCCGGCCTCTCGGCGGCGATCCGCTTGGCCCAGAGCGGCTGGGAGGTACGGCTCTACGAGGCCGCGCCCCAGGCCGGCGGCCGCTGCCGCAGCTACTATGACCGCGGTCTGGGCGTCACCTTGGACAACGGGAACCACCTGGTGCTTTCCGGCAATACGGCCGTCATGGACTATCTGCGCGCCATCGGCGCTGAGGATCAGCTGATCGGCCCGGGTGAGGCGGTCTATCCTTTCTACGACCTGGACCGTGGTGAGGCCTTCACCGTCTCCATCAACGACGGCCGCCTGCCTTGGTGGCTCTTCCGCGCTACCGACCGGGTGCCGGGGACCAAGCCCAGCGACTACCTGCGTCTCCTTCGCCTGGCACGCGCGAAGCCTGAGGCCTCGGTCGCCGGCTGCCTGCCGGAACGCGATGCCCTTTGGCGCGGCTTCTTTGAGCCGATGACGGTTGCCACCCTCAACACCCAGCCGCATGAGGCCAGCGCGCAGCTGCTTTGGCGTATCCTGGCCGGCTCTTTCCTCAAGGGCGGTGCGGCCTCGCAGCCGCTGATCGCCAAGACCTCGCTGGCCGCGACCTTCGTCGATCCAGCACTTGCGACTCTCGAAAGGTTGGGTGGTCGTTTCCTGTCAGGCTGGCGGCTACGCGCCCTCGACTGTGGCACATCTGCCGCAGAAGCTTTGCATTTTGATCGGGAGAGCGTTGCTGTGACTCCCGAGGATCTGGTGATCCTGGCCCTTCCGCCTTGGAACCTCCGCGACCTTTTGCCTGGGTTTGCCGGGGATTTCGAACCGCGCCCCATCGTCAACGCACACATGGTTTTGCCCCAGGAAGCGCCCTTGCCCGCTGAGCGCCCGGTCTTGGGCCTGCTCGGCGGCACGGCCGAATGGATCTTCGCTCGCGGGCGAGTTGTCAGCCTCACGGTCAGTGCGGCGGAGGCCTTAGACCTTGTTTCGCAAGAGGAATTGGCTGCAAGGCTCTGGTCTGATACGGCACGCGCTCTGGGCTTGCCGCTGGCACCACAACCCAAGATTCGCATCATTCGGGAGAAGCGCGCGACCTTTGCCGCCACCCCGGCGGCGGAGGCGCAGAGGCCGGCTGCCTTGACAGGCTTCAAAAATCTGTGTTTGGCAGGCGATTGGACCGACACGGGCCTGCCTGCAACGATAGAAGGGGCGCTGCGCTCTGGGGTCAATGCTGCAGGTGCGAAGAGCGCTTGTTCAACACTAGTGGCTTGAGTAGCGTAGCACCGATCGGAACCTAGTCTTCATCTTTGTGGCATTCTCATGGATCTCTCGTTGGAACTCAGGCGCAGACAAGCCGTCGAAAGCGCCGTCCAGGATGCTGGCCAGTCCCTAAAGGACGTCCAGCGGGCCGATGGACATTGGGTCTTCGAGTTCGAGGCCGACGCCACGATTCCGGCCGAATACATCTTCATGCGCCACTTCCTGGGCAATATCGACGAGCCTGGCTATGCGGAGCTTGAGGCCAAGCTTGCGGTCTATCTGCGCAAGATCCAAGGCGACCATGGCGGCTGGCCGCTTTTCAAGGACGGCGACTTCAACATCTCTGCTTCGGTCAAGGCCTACTGGGCGCTGAAGCTGGTCGGCGACGATATCGAGGCACCGCACATGCGCCGCGCCCGCGAGGCGATCCTGGCGCACGGCGGGGCCCAGACCTCTAACGTCTTCACCCGCATCGCAATGGCGCTTTTCGGGATGATCCCCTGGCGTGCCGTGCCCTTCATGCCGGTTGAGATCATGATCTTCCCCTACTGGTTCCCCTTCCATCTGGAGAAGGTCTCCTACTGGTCGCGCACCGTGATCGTGCCGCTCTTGATCCTCATGCATCTGCAGCCGGTGGGCCGGAACCCGCGCGGGGTGCGCATCGACGAGCTCTTCCCCGATCACCCCGATGCGCTGCACTACAAGATGAACGCCACCGGCACGGCGCTGGGCGCTCTTTTCGCCGGTCTCGACGCCGTGGTGCGCCGCGTCTTCCCGCTCTTACCCAAGCGCTGGAAAGACCGCTCCCTCAAAGAGGCCGTCGACTTCGTGACCCCGCGCCTCAACGGCGAAGACGGGCTGGGCGGCATCTTCCCGGCCATGGCCGGCGTGGTCATGGCCTTCGATGCTTTGGGCTACAAGCGCGATCACCCCGACTTCGTCACCGCCTACAATGCGGTGGAGAAGCTCTTGAAGGATCACGGCGACTACGCCTACTGCCAGCCCTGCCTTTCGCCGATCTGGGACACCTGCCTCGCGAGCCACGCTTTGCTGGAGGCTGGCGAGGATCCGCTCGATTCCTCGCTGACTCGCGCCTTCGACTGGCTCTTGGAGCGGGAGATCACCGACACCAAGGGCGATTGGACCTGGCGGCGTCCGGACCTGGCGCCCTCTGGCTGGGCCTTCCAGTACTGGAACAACTACTACCCGGACGTGGACGACACGGCAGTGGTGGTGACGGCGCTGCACCGCGCCAACGATGTGCGCTACAAGCCGGCGATCGAGCGGGCGGCGGCTTGGGTCGTGGGCATGCAGTCGCGCAACGGCGGCTGGGGCTCCTTCGACGCCGACAACACGCACCACTATCTGAACTACATCCCCTTCGCCGACCACGGCGCGCTTTTGGATCCGCCGACGGTCGACGTCTCCGCGCGCTGTCTGGCGATGCTGGCGCAGCTGGACTATGGCCGTGACGAGCCGGTGGTGGCCAAGGCCATCGCCTATCTGAAGCGCGAGCAGGAGGCCGATGGCTCCTGGTACGGGCGCTGGGGCACCAACTACATCTACGGCACCTGGTCGGCGCTGGCCGCGCTCAATGCGGTGGGTGAGGACATGCAGCAGCCCTATCTGCAAAAGGCCGTCGCCTTCCTCAAGGACTTCCAGCAGGCCGATGGCGGCTGGGGCGAAGATGGCGCCACCTATTGGAAAGAGCGGCGGGGCGAGGTCAAGGACTCCACCCCGTCGCAGACCGCCTGGGCGCTTCTGGGCTTGATGGCAGCCGGCGAAGTAGACGCGCCGGAAGTGGCGCGCGGTGTCGATTATCTGCTGAATGCACCGCGGACCGGAGCAAAGTGGGACGAGGAGCTCTTCACCGGCGTCGGTTTCCCGCGGGTCTTCTATCTGCGCTATGACGGCTACAGCGCCTACTTCCCGCTCTGGGCCTTGGCGCGCTACCGCAGCCTGAAGCAAGGCAACTCCAAGCAGCCGGTCTGGGGTCTCTAGAGCAAATCCCGAGCGGGGTGAACCACCCCGCGACGACGATTTGCGCACCTATCAAAGGGCTAGAGCGGGTGAAGTGAGCCATGGCGAACGCAACCCGCTCTAGTCTGGCGCCCAGCGACCGCCCCTTCCTCGGCATTCTGGTCGGCCTCAAGTCCGAGGCGCGGCTCCTGCGCGATCTGGAGCGCGACGCCTCCGTTGCTGTGGCGGTCTCGGGTGCCAGCAGCCAGCGCGCAGCACAGCTGGCCGAGGAGCTTGTTGCCAAGGGCGCAGGCGCACTGCTGTCCTTCGGTCTCTGCGGCGCCTTACAGCCAGGACTAGCTGCCGGTGATCCCGTGATCCCAGAGCAGGTGCTCTCAGCTGCCGACGCCGGTCGCTGGGACCGCTTTCCCGTCGATGCCGGTTGGCGACAAGCCCTAATCGATGATCTGCCGCAGCCCGTGGCGACCCGTCTTAAGCGGGCCGATCTCTTGGGCTGTGACAGGGTCATCGCAAAGGCTGCGGAGAAGCAGGCACTGGGGCATGCCAGCGGCGCACTCGGCGTTGATATGGAAAGCCATGCCGTCGCCCGGGTGGCGCTGCGCCATGGACTGCCCTTTCTTGTGGTGCGGGCCTGTTCGGACACGGCAGAGCAGGACCTGCCGCAAAGTGCCCTTTCGGCGACCGCTCCCGACGGCAGCCTTCGTTTGGCCCCGGTGCTGGCAGGTCTTGCAAGGCGGCCAGCCAGTCTTTTCGGCCTGCTGGCGCTTGGCCGCGCCAGTCGTGCTGCCCACGCCAGCCTGGCTCAGCTTGCCAGGCTTCCCAGCCTCCGGGCTTTGCCGCGCCAGCCTTCCTGATTGCTTGAGTACCGCTCCCCCGTTAGAAAGGTTCAAAAAAACTGGGGAAACGCTGAATTGTGATAGGGACGCTGAGGGCGCGTCTGCTCCTTTTGCTGTGGGGGGCAGTCTCCTGCGCCTGCCTCAGCACAGCGGTACAGGCGAGCAACGACACACCCGCAGTTGACCCTGGGAACGTGTCGGCGGACGGTGATTCTGTGGTGCCGGGCGAGCAGGCGCCTTGGACCGGCGATCTGGACGGCATGGTGGTGCGTCATCTGATCCGCGTGCTGGTCACCCCCAGCAAGACCGGCTTCTTCTATGACGGCCCCCGTCCCCGCGGCCTGACCTTCGAGCGGGTGGAGACCTTCGAGACCTTCCTGGGCAAACGGGTGCGCAGCCATCCCGTGCCGCTTCGCTTCCTCTACATCCCCGTGGCACCGGAAGAGCTCTTGCCGATGCTGGTTGCGGGTGAAGGCGATCTGATTGCCGGTAATCTGCTTGCGACGCCCGAGTTGGAGGCTATGGCCGCCCTCACCGATCCGCTGCGCGGCGACGTGATGGAGGTGCTGGTCACCGGACCCACCGAAACCTCCATCACCGCCTTGAAGGACCTCTCGGGGAAGGAGATCGTCGTTTCTGCCCGCGGCGGGCACGCCGCTAGCCTGCGGGCGCTGAACCGCTCCTTCGAGCAGCAGGATTTGCCGCCGGTCAGGATCGTGACCATCGACGAGAACCTGGACGATGAGGACCTTTTGCAGATGGTCCATGCCGGCCTGATCGGCGCCACCGTCGTTCAGGACTATCTGGCGGAGTTTTGGGCTGGCGTCTTGGATGGTCTGAGCGTGCACAAGGACATGGCCTTGAGCCACGACGGCGACCTGGTTTGGGCGGTCCGCAAAGATAGTCCCCAGCTTTTGGCGAAGCTCAATGCCTTCGTGAAGGAGGTGCGGGCCGGCAGCCTGGTCGGCAATGTGCTGATCAATCGCTATCTCGACAGCCACCGCTATGTCCGCCAGGCCACCCACCCGCTTGCCCTGGAACGCATGCGCGGGCTGGCGCCGCTCTTCAAGAAGGCAGCCGCGCAGTACGGCTTCGACTGGCTCTGGATCGTCGCCTTGGCCTATCAGGAATCGCGGCTGGACCAGGCGAGCCGCAGCCACCGGGGTGCCGTCGGCGTTATGCAGATCCTGCCGGCCACCGCGCGTTCCAAGGTCGTCGCCATCCGCAACATCGATAAGGTGGCCAACAACATCGAGGCTGGCGTCAAGTACCTGGCCTACCTGCGCGATAGCTTCTTCACTGACCCCGCCCTGGATCCCGTGGAGCGTATGCTCTTCTCGCTCGCCGCCTACAACGCCGGCCCAGAGCGGGTGCAGGCTCTACGCGAACGCGCCAAGAGGGAGGGCCTGGATCCCAATCGCTGGTTCCGCAATGTGGAGTACGTGGCGGCCCGCCGCCTGGGCCGTGAGCCGCCGACCTATGTGGCGAACGTCTACATCTACTACGTCGCCTACAGCCGCATGATCGAGGAGCTGGCGGCTGAGGAAGAAGCGATCGAGGCCTTCGAAGAGGAGGCTGGAACAGCAGACCCGGGGCAGGTCAACTAGGCAGCCTCGGCAAAACTCCGGTAGTCGGCGGCCAGCGCCGGTACTGCGCCGTCGAAGAGTTCTTTGCCAACCTCCGCCGTTGCCAAGGCAGGGTTGGACCCCATGCGGCCGTCGGGAAAGCGGCGGCGGAAATCGGCGGCGTCGTAGATCGGTCCCGTCGGCGCGATCTCCGGCGTCATTTCGGCATTCTTCTGGTGCTGCGGATAGCCGTAGTAGGTGAGCGAGACCTCCGAACAGGTGGCATGCGCCCCTTCCGAGGAACCGAAGCGGCTGCGCGAGATATCCCTTACCGGCTGGCACTCCCACCAGCTCTTCAAGCGGCAGCGCAGCGACTGCTCCCGACCGCTGAGGCTGGCTTGCGCATAGAGCTCTGAGAAGGCCGCCGTTACCGTGGCGATGTTCCCGCCGTGGCCGTTCAGGAAGTAGAAGCGCTCAAAGCCGTGGCGCTGCAGCGAGGCCACGACATCGCAGACCACCGCAATCAAGGTGGTCGGACGCAAGGTGATGGAGCCGGGAAAGCCCAGATGGTGTTGGGCCATGCCGATGGAGAGTGTGGGCGTGACCAAACAGCCGGTCTCCGCCTCGATCCCGCGGGCGAGGATTTCCGGGCAGAGCGCATCGGTGCCGACGAAACCGTTGGGCCCGTGCTGTTCGGTCGAGCCGATGGGGATCAGCGCGGTCTTGGAACGCTCCAGATAGGCCTCGACCTCCTGCCAGGTGGAAAGTTGCAGATACATGGCGGCTCCGCGCTCTTTGTTGCTAGAAGGGGGGCGAGGGCTGGGACAAGCCTCTGGCAAAGCGCCGGGCCTGCCTGTCCCGAGGTGGTACAAGCGGGGTGAGGAAGCAAGATGGCCTACTGGCTGGTGAAGTCGGAACCCTTTAAGTACAGCTGGGACCAGCTGGTCGCTGACAAGCGCACGGAATGGGATGGCGTGCGCAACCATCAGGCGGCGGCAAATCTCAAGGCCATGAAGGTCGGCGACAACGCCTTCTTCTATCACTCCAACGAAGGCAAGGACATCGTCGGCCTCTGCGAGGTGGTGAAGGAAGCCTATCCCGACCCCAGCGACCCCGCCGGCCGCTTCGTCATGGTCGATGTGGTGCCGCTGGACGCCATGCCGGAGCCGGTGAGCCTGAAGACCATCAAGGCCACGCCGGAGTTGGCGGAGATGGCCTTGGTGCGCCAATCGCGCCTCTCGGTCTGCCCGGTCCGTGACGAAGAATGGATGCTGATCTGCAAGATGGGAGGGCTCTAGGCCGATGAACGCGCTGCCCCGTGCACTCTGCGCCCGCGACGAGATCCCTGACGGCGGCGCCAAGGGCTTCGACCTAGGTGCCGGCTACGATCCGCGAGAGATCTTCCTGGTGCGCGAGGGCGATCAGGTCTTCGGCTACGTCAACTCCTGCCCGCACCTGGGCACGCCTTTGGAGATGATCGACGATCAGTTCGTCAATGAGGACGGATTCATACTTTGCTCCACCCACGGCGCGCTCTTTCATGCCGACAACGGCATCTGCTTCGCCGGGCCTTGCGAGGGCGAGGCGCTGCGCCGGGTCAGCCTGATGATTGATGACCAAGGCGGCATCACCCTGACCGCCCTGCCCTTCGGCATGCAGTTCTAGCGAGAGTCACGGTCGCTCCAAGGCGGCACCGGCCCTCTCCCCCTCCCGGCCACCCACGCCAGTATCCTATTGGGTGGCCGGCCCGTTACGCCATTGGGGGGAGAGGGCCGGTGCCGCCTTTCATACCTTAAGAACAGCGCCTGCGGCCCCTGGTGCCTAGCAAGAGGCGTCTGGGCGCGATAAAAGAGGGGCATAAACGACGGAACGAGGGAGTAGATTGCGGCATGTCGGAGACTTCACTTTTCCCAGTACCCGATAGCCTGGCGGACCAGGCCTGGATCACCGAAGGGGACTACACCCGCCTCTACGAGCAGTCGATCAAGGATCCGGAGGCCTTCTGGGGCGAGCAGGGCAAGCGTATCCACTGGTTCAAGCCCTACACCCAAGTGAAGGACGTCTCTTACGCGCCGGACGACGTGCATATCCGCTGGTATGCGGACGGCACCACCAACGTCTCCTACAACTGCACCGACCGGCATCTCTCCACCAAGGCCGATCAGGTGGCGATCATCTGGGAAGGTGACAGCCCGCGCGACCACAAACACATCACCTATGGCGAGCTGCACGAATACGTCTGCCGCCTGGCCAACGTGATGAAGGCCCGCGGTGTGAAGCGCGGCGACCGGGTCACCCTTTACATGCCGATGATCCCAGAGGCCGCCTATGCCATGCTGGCCTGCGCGCGGATCGGTGCCATCCATTCCATCGTCTTCGGCGGCTTCTCGCCCGATGCCCTGGCCGGCCGCATCAAGGGCTGCGAGAGCGACTTCATCATCACTGCCGACGAGGGCCTGCGCGGTGGCCGCAAGGTGCCGCTGAAGAACAACGTCGACGAGGCGATCGAGATCGCCGGCGGCGTGCGCCACGTGCTGGTGGTGAAGCGCACCGGCGGCCCCATCAAGTGGGAAGACGGCCGCGACCTCTGGTACGACGACGAAATGGCCAAGGTCGATGGCGACTGCGAGGCGGAGGAGATGGGCGCGGAAGACCCGCTCTTCATCCTCTATACCTCCGGCTCCACCGGCCAGCCCAAGGGCGTGCTGCACACCACCGGCGGCTACCTGGTCTATGCCTCGCTGACCCACCAGTACGTCTTCGACTATCACGACGGTGACGTCTATTGGTGCACGGCCGATGTTGGCTGGGTCACCGGCCACAGCTACATCGTCTATGGCCCGCTGGCCAATGGCGCCACCACCTTGATGTTCGAGGGCGTGCCGAACTATCCGGACACCTCTCGCTTCTGGCAGGTGGTGGACAAGCACAAGGTCAACATCTTCTATACCGCCCCCACCGCGATCCGGGCGCTGATGCGCGACGGCGACGAGCCGGTGACCCGCACCAGCCGCAAGAGCCTGCGCGTCCTGGGCTCGGTGGGGGAGCCGATCAATCCGGAAGCCTGGCTCTGGTATCACAACATCGTCGGTGAGGGCCGCTGCCCCATCGTCGATACCTGGTGGCAGACGGAGACCGGCGGCATCCTGATCACGCCCTTGCCGGGGGCCACGGCGCTGAAGCCTGGCTCTGCTACCAAGCCCTTCTTCGGCGTGCACCCGCAGATCGTCGATGGTGAGGGCAACCACCTGGAAGGCGCCTGCGAGGGCAACCTCTGCATTGTGGACTCCTGGCCGGGCCAGATGCGCACCGTCTATGGCGACCACGAGCGCTTCGTTCAGACCTACTTCTCCACCTTCCAGAACCGCTATTTCACCGGTGACGGCTGCCGCCGCGATGCCGACGGCTACTACTGGATCACCGGGCGGGTGGACGACGTCATCAACGTCTCCGGCCACCGGATGGGCACGGCTGAGGTGGAAAGCGCGCTGGTCGCCCACGCCAAGGTCTCCGAGGCTGCGGTGGTCGGCTATCCGCACGACGTGAAGGGCCAGGGCATCTATGCCTATGTCACCCTCAACGCCGATGAGGAGCCGAGTGACGAGCTGCGGAAGGAGCTGGTGAAGTGGGTGCGCCACGAGATCGGGCCGATCGCCACGCCGGATCTGATTCAGTGGGCGCCGGGCCTGCCGAAGACCCGGTCTGGCAAGATCATGCGCCGCATCCTGCGCAAGATCGCCGAGAACGACTACGGCAGCCTGGGCGATACCTCCACCTTGGCTGAGCCCGCGGTGGTGGATGAGCTGATCAACAACCGGATGAACCGGGGGTAGGTTGAGGGGTCGCTTGGCGTCCTGAGAACCTATCCACCCACATCCACCTCGTCCTGAGCAGCGAGCCGAAGGCGAGCGTCCGTCGAAGGGCGGGCCCCAGGCTCGGTGCTAACGGCCCGCCTTTCGACGGACGCTCGCTAGCGCTCGCTGCTCAACCCTTCGGCAGGCTCAGGAGAGGGAGTGCGCTTGGAAGCGCCGGCACAGCTTCGTTTTGACCCGGTCAATGCAGCAGTGCTCAGCTCACGGGGGCCCCCATCCCCCTACTCCTCTAGCGAGACCAGGGTGTCCCGAATCCCGGAGAGGTGGCGGAAGAGTTCCCGCCTCGCCGCTTCGCCGTCACGTTGGCGCAGCGCCATGACGATGGCCGAGTGCTCCTTGTCGTAATGGAGGCGCCGTTCCGGCGTCACGCTGCGTTGCTTCAGGCGGTACCAGTCGGGCTCGCTTCTGACCGCGTTGATGGCGCTGCAGTAGTCCAAGAGCAGCGCGTTCTTGGCGGCCCGGAAGATCGCCAGGTGCAGCTGCGCGTCCCAGTGCTCAAACTCGGCCAAGCCTTGGGCCGCGAGCGAGCGGCGCAAGTGGCCCTCGATCTCCTCCAGGTCCTCCGCAGTGGCGCGGCTGGCTGCCAGCGCGGCGACCTGTGGCTCGATGATGAGCCGCACCTCCATCAGGTCAGCCGGGCTGGCGCCGCGCAGTTGGCTGGAGAGCGCTTGTGGGGCTGGGTCTCGGGCCTCTGGCGTCAAACCGCGGACGAAGGTGCCGCGGCCGATCTGCCGGTCCAGCAACCCCTCCTCCGTCAGGTCCTGCAGCAGGCGGCGAAGCGTATTGCGGGCGATACCGTAGTTGCGCGCCAGGTCGCGTTCGGCCGGCAGCTTGCTGCCTGGCGGGTAGTGGCCGGCCAAGAGGTCGCCGCGCAACCGCTGCAAGAGCGCCTGCTGGCGATGCCGGCCCGGCTTTCTTTGCCGCGAGATCACCATAATGGACCATTCTTGTACCACTTGGCCCGAGACTCAAGAGGCCAGGCGATCAGCGGCTGTTGACAGGCCGCCAGACGCCTGCAAGGCTCAATCAACGAAAAATTGGTGCAAATGGTTCAACAAATTGAACCAGCAGGGTGGACAGATGCGCTATGTGACCTTCGAGAAGGAAGGGGAGACAGGCGTGGGCCTCTGGCCCGCAGCCGACCAGCCCATCCAGCCCCTGGCGCTCTCCAGCAGCGAGGCCGAGAGCGGCGTGCTGGCGATCGTCGATGCGGCGCTCCGCGGGCAGATGCCGCGTCCCACAGGCGAACCGCTGGCAGCTGACGCTGTCACCTTGCTGGCGCCCATTCCGAGGCCCCGCCGGAACATCTTCTGCGTCGGCAAGAACTATCACCTGCATGCGGAAGAGTTCGCGGCCAGCGGTTTCGATAGCAGTGCCAAGGCCGGCGCGGTGCCGGCGCATCCCATCGTCTTCTCCAAGGTGCCGGAGACAGTCGTGGCTGACGGCGCGCCCATCCTGATTGACCCGAGCGTCTCGCCGGCGGTCGACTATGAGGTGGAACTGGCGGTCATCATCGGCCGGGCCGGCCGCGGCATCGCCAAGGAGAAGGCGCTGGCCCACGTCTGGGGCTACACCCTGGTGAACGACGTGACCGCCCGCGATTTGCAGGGCCGGCATAGCCAGTGGCTGATCGGCAAGTCGCAAGACAGCTTTTGCCCCATGGGACCGGCAGCGGTGAGCGCCGCCGCGATCGACCTTGCCGACTGCCAGGTCCGCTGCTGGGTGAACGGCGAGCTGCGGCAGGAGGCCAACACCCGCGATCTGATCTTCGATGTGCCCACCCTGATCGAGACCATCTCTGCCGGCATCACCTTGCTGCCGGGCGACATCATCGCGACCGGCACGCCGGCGGGCGTGGGCATCGGCTTTGACCCGCCGCGCTATCTGGCCGGCGGTGACGAGGTGGTGATGGAAATCGATCCGATCGGCCGGCTGATCAACCCGGTCATGGCGATCTAGCGAAGGCCCTTGCAGCATGGCGACCCACAGCATCGAACGCATGGCGGTGGAGGTCGAAGGTGACGGCCCGGCCGTCGTCCTGGTGCATGGGCTGGGCGGCAGCTCCAACAGCTTCACCCCGCAGATGTCAGTGCTGGCAGGCCGCTACCGCAGCATCCGCCCCGACTTGCCCGGCTCCGCCCGATCTGCGGTGCCCGAGACGTTGACCATGCCGGGCCTGGTGGAGGCCTTGCAGAAGCTGACGGCCGCGCTCGGCATCGAGCGTGCGCACTTCGTCGGCCATTCGCTGGGCACCATCCTCTGCCAGCATCTGGCGGTAGCGGCGCCTAAACTGGTGGCCAGCCTCGCTCTCTTCGGCCCTTTAAGCGCACCGCCGCCGGCTGCGCGGGAAGGCCTGCTGGCCCGCGCCGAGACGGCCAAGAGCGGCGGTCTTGCTGCCATGGCCGATATCGCCGATGCCATCTGCAAGGCAGCCACGGCCTCGGCCACCAAGAGCGAGCAGCCCGCCGTCATCGCCGCTGTGCGGGAGAGCATCATGCGCCAGAGCGGCGCCGGCTATGGCGCCACCTGTGCAGCACTGGCCGCTGCCGAGGCCGCCGAGGCTGCCAAGATCACCTGCCCGACCCTGCTGGTGACCGGTGAGGACGACGTGGTCGCCCCGCCCTCCGTCACCCGGGAGCTGGCGGAGAAGATCCCCGGCGCAACGGCGCATATCCTGCCGCGTTGCGGCCACTGGACCACCCTGGAGGCCGCACCCGCGGTGAACCGGCATCTGAAGGAGTTCTTGAGCCTGGCCGCCCGCTAGCCGATCCTAGCGCACAGAAGAAGAGTCCAGCAGCCACCGAGACCAAGCGTGGCGCTGCATCCTAGAGGGAAAGGCCAGCAGAGGAGACGAGCATGGGAAATCTACTCTTCACCAACGTTCGCATTTTCGACGGCAGCGGCAGCCAGCCCTATCTGGGCGAGGTGCTGATCCAAGGCAATCGCATCAAGCACGTCGGCCCTGGCAGCCGCACGGTGCAGAGCAACGGCGCCACCATCGTCGATGGCGCCGGCGCGACCCTGATGCCGGGCATGACCGAGGCGCACACCCACTTCTCCTGGAACGATCAGCCCAGCCTAGACGCGATCCAGCGCATGCCGCCGGAGGAGCACATCCTTCACTGCGCAGCCATCGCCAAGCGCTACTTGGATATGGGCTGGACCTCTGCCGTCGGCGCAGCGGCCGCCAAGCCGCGGCTGGACGTGGTGATCCGCAACGCCATCGACAGTGGCCTGATCCCCGGCCCGCGCTTGCTGGCGAACTCGCAGGAGATCGCCACCTTGGGCGGCCTGGGCGATACCTCGCCGCCGCATCTGGAGTTCCCGGAGCTCTCCTTCGGCGTCATCGTCTCCGGGCCGGAAGAGATGCGCGCGGCGGTGCGGCGCTTCATCAAGTACGGCTGCGATCTTGTTAAGCTGAACCTTTCCGGCGAGGAGATCGCTGGTGTCCCAGCCGAAGAGACGCCGATGACCGATGAGGAGGTCGCCATGGCGGTCTCCGAGGCCAAGCGGCGCGGGCTCAAGGTCTGCGCGCATGCGCGGTCGAATGAATCGATCAAGATGTGCATCCGCCATGGCATCCAGAACATCTACCACGCCTCCTTCGCCGACGAGGAAACCCTGGACCTGCTGGAGGCCAACAAGGACAAGCACTTCGTGGCGCCGGGGCTGGCTTGGCTGATCAAGACCTCGACCGAGGCCGGGCCCTGGGGTGTCGATCCCGATGGCCCCTTGGGCCTCAAGTACAAGCGCGAGGCCGACATCGCGGTCGAGACCATGCGCAAGATGCACAAGCGCGGCATCAAGGTGCTGCCCGGCGGCGACTACGGCTTTGCCTGGATCACTCATGGCACCAACGCCAAGGACCTGGAGTACCTGGTGGACCGGGTCGGCATGACGCCGATGGAGGCGCTGATCTCCGCGACCCGCTACGGCGGCGAGATCATGGGCCGGCCGGAGGAGCTGGGGCAGATCAAGGCCGGCTACCTGGCCGATCTGCTGCTGATCGACGGCGATCCCTTGGCCAACATCCGCATCCTGCAAGACCAGTCGCGGATCCTGGCGGTGATGAAGGACGGTGCCTTCCACCGCAGCCCGGAGGCCCAGGCCGAAGCCGGGCGGATCGCGATCTAGGCATGGGATCGCTGGGGGTCAGCAGGGCGTGACGACGACCGCGAAGATAGCCTGGCTGATCGCCGGTCTGATCCTCGCCGGGATCATCCTGGCCGGCGCCAACTCAATGGAGGTGCGGGTCGGCCGCGACCTCAGGCTCTTTCTGCTGACCTTCCTAAACGGGCTGACCCTGGCCGGTCTCTACTTCGTCGTCGCCAGCGGTTTCACTCTGGTCTTCGGCTTGATGCGCAACGTCAACCTGGCGCACGGCGCCATCGCGCTCTTGGGGGCCTATCTGGGCTTGGACGTCGCCACTTGGACCGGGTCTTGGTACCTGGGTCTCGCCGCTGGCTTCCTGGCCACCGCCCTCTTTGGCCTGGGCCTACAGACCCTCGTCATGCGCCGGATGGAGGGGGAGGAACTGCGCCAAACCCTGGTCACCATCGGCATTGCCATCGTCATGGCCGACCTCATGCTGGCGATCTGGACCGGCACCACCTATCAGTTCGAGATCCCGGATTTCCTCTTCGGCGCCACGCCGATGCCCTGGGTGCGGGTCTACAACTCCTACCGCCTCTTCGTGCTCTTGATCGCCGTCATCATCGGCATCGCGCTTTGGCTCTTCCTGAACCGGACGGCGATTGGGATGATGATCCGCGCCGGGGTGGACGACCGCCACATGCTCTCCGCCACCGGCGTCAACGTGCAGCTGATCTTTGCACTGACCTTTGCCATCGGTGCCGGCCTGGCTGGCCTGGGCGGGGTGATTGGCGGTTCTTTCCTCTCCATCGCGCCGGGCGAAGATGTGCGCTACCTGCTGGCCTCGCTGGTCGTGGTTATCGTCGGCGGTATGGGCTCCATCACCGGGGCGGCCATCGGTGCCTTGCTGATCGGCTTGGCCGAGCAGTTCGGCTTGGCCTACTTCCGCACCTACGGCGGGGTCTTGACCTACGTCATCATGGTGGTGGTGCTAGCGATCCGCCCGCAGGGCATCATGGGCAAGCGGGGCTAGGGACATGAGCAGTCTGACCGACAGCCCCGCTGCGCTCTCAACCCTCCAGCCGCTGGTGCTGCTGCGCCGCCTGCTGCTGGTGGCGCTGCTCATCATCTATCCCTTCATCGCCGACCCCTTCTGGATCGTGCAGATCGGTGCGCAAGCCCTCTTCCTCGGCCTCATCGCGCTCTCGCTTATGGTCTTGGCAGGCTTGGGCGGCATGGTCTCGCTGGCGCAGCTCACCATCGCTGGGGTTGCCGGCTACATGTGGGCCATCTTTGGGGAGAGCACGACGCCCATCAGCCTGCATTGGCCCTGGTGGACGGTGCTGCCGCTCTCGCTTCTGATCGCCACCCTGGCCGCCACCTTCATCGGTGCCATCTCGGTCCGGACCGAGGGCATCTACACCATCATGATCACGCTGGCGATCGGGGTGGGTTTCGCCAACTTCGCCCAGCAGAACTATGAGGTCTTCAACGGCTTCAACGGCTTTGCCGGCTTGAGCCCGCCGCAGCTCTTTGGCGTGGACTGGCGAGAACCGGTCCCCTTCTACTATCTGGCCTTGGGCGTGGCGGCCTTGGCCTATCTGGGCGTGGTCTACTTCCAGCGCTCCACCTTCGGCCTCACGCTACAGGCCATACGCGACAACCCGCGCCGGATGGAGGCCTTGGGCTTCCATGTGGCCTTGCACCGTATCCTGGCCTACGCGCTGGCTGGTTTCCTGGCGGCCTTGGGCGGCATCTTCATCGTCTGGTTCAACGGCCGGATCTCGCCGGGCTCCATCGGGCTGGGGCCGATGATCGACATCCTGGTGATCGCGGTCTTAGGCGGCCTGCGCCACCCCATCGGCCCCTTCATCGGCGCGCTGGTCTTCGTGCTGCTGGACAACTTCGCCATCGACTTGATCGACCGCGAGCGTTTCAACACCGTGATCGGGGCGGCCTTTCTGCTGGTCGTCCTGTTGTCGCCGGACGGGCTGCTTGGCCTTTGGGACAAGCTGAAGGCCCGTCTGGTCAAAAACCGCGAAGAAAGCGGTGATGGCGGCTAGCCATCGTTAAGGGAGGGCGCTGCGCCTCAGCGCCCACACACGTGACGAAAGCTAAGGGAGGTACCAAAGCATGACGACCCTATCGAGACGTTTACTCCTGGCCGGTGCAGCCAGCCTGTCGCTGGGTCTGGCCGGCGGCCAGGCGGCGGCCGAGGAGACCATTAAGATCGGCGTGCTGGCGACCCTGGAAGGCGCCTTCACCGTGCTGGGCGAAGATTCCATGCGCGGCGCCGATCTGGCCTTCGAGCAGGCCGGCTACGAGGTCGATGGCAAGAAGCTGGAGATCATCAAGGCTTCCTCCGACGCCTCGCCGGACAGCGCGCTGCGTGCCGCGCGCAAGCTGGTGGAAGACGACAAGGTGCAGATCCTGCTGGGCCCGCTGTCAGGCTCCGAAGGCCTGGCCTTGCGCGACTACGCCAAGAACCACCCGCAGGTGACCTTCGTGAACGGCAGCTCCGCCGCGCAGGACACCACCTTGCGTGATCCGGCCCCCAACTTCTACCGCTTCAGCACCGACGGCGTGCAGTGGCAGGCGGGCCTCGGCACCTATGCCCACGACGTGAAGGGCTACACCAGCGCCGTGGTCATCGCCGAGGACTATTCCTTCCCCTACTCGCAGGTGCAGGGCTTCATGATCGAGTTCTGCAAGGCCGGCGGCACCGTGCCGGAGAAGTTCTGGGTCCCGATCGGCAACAAGGACTACTCCACCATCGTCGCCTCCATCCCCGATGACGTGGACGCCATCTACGTGGCCCTGGGCGGTGCCGATGCGGTGAACTTCCTCACTCAGTATCAGCAGGCCGGTGGCGACAAGCCGATGATCGGCGGCTCCATCACCGTGGACCAGACGGTCATGGGCTCGCAGGCACGCCTGGGTACCGAGTATCTGGTGGGTACGCCCTCCGCTGGTCCCATCGCCGATGCTTGGGATGACCCGCGTTGGAACGCCTTCGTCGAGGCCTACCGGGCCCAGTTCCCCGACGGCTTCCCCTCGCCCTCGCTCTTCGCGCACGCCTACTACATCGGCGCGGAGGCGATCATCACCGCCTTGGGCGAAGTGAACGGCGATCTGGGTGAGGGCCAGCAGGCCTTCCGCCAGGCCCTGGCCTCGCTGGAGCTGGAGACCCCGACGGGTGTCGTCACCTTGGACGAGAACCGTCAGGCCATCGCCGACATCTTCCTGACGGAGCTGGCGGTGAACGACCAGGGCCAGCTCTATAACGAGGTGGTGCAGGTGACGCCGAAGGTGAACCAGACCCTGGGCCAGCCGCGGGAGGAGTTCCTGAAGCTGGGTCCGGTGTCCCGCACCAACCCCGAGTGCCCCTAGGCCAAGGACCGTGGACGGCGCGATGACTATGGCGGCTGAAAGCCAGCACCCCGTACAAGAAAACGGGGGCCAGCATCGCGTCGCGCGGGCCGGGGCGGCTCATGCCCTCCACCTGGAAGGTGTGAGCCGCCACTTCGGCGCGCTGGTGGCCCTGGACGATGTCTCGCTCCAGGTCGCCGCCGGCGAGCGCCGCGCCATCCTGGGCGCCAACGGTGCCGGCAAGACGACCCTCTTCAACGCCATCACCGGCGACTTTCCGCCGACCGCGGGCCGCATCCGCTTCTTCGGCGAAGACGTCACCGCTCTACCGCCGCACGAACGGATCCGCCGCGGCCTGCGGCGCACCTATCAGCACTCGCTCCTCTTCAAGGGTTTGAGCGTGCTGGATAACCTTTTTCTGGCGGCGCGCGGTGTCATGCGCCGCCGCTTCTCTCTGCTGCGCCCCGGCGCGCGAGAGGCAGCGCGGGTGATGGCGGCGGAGCTGCTGCACGCCGTGCATCTCGATGCCTATGGCGACGTCTTGGTCGGCGACCTGGCGCATGGTCAGCAGCGCCAGCTGGAGATCGGCATGGCGCTGGCCGGCGCCCCGCGCTTCATCCTCTTCGATGAGCCGGCAGCCGGCCTCTCGCCGGTGGAGCGCAGCGAGCTGATCGAGATCCTGACAGCACTCCCCAGCCACATCGGCTACATCATTATCGAGCATGACCTGGACGTGGCCCTGCGCGTCGTCAGCTCCGTCACCATCCTGCACAACGGCGCCCTCTTCAAGGAAGGCACGCCGGACGAGATCCAGGCGGACCCGGAAGTGCAGCGCATCTATCTGGGAGGGGCCGATGGCTAGGAAGGCCGGCACCCCCACCCTGCAGATTGAGGATCTGCACGTCCACTATGGCCACGCCCACGTGCTGCAGGGCGTCAGCCTGATCCTGGACCACTCCATCCTGGCAATCGTCGGGCGCAACGGCATGGGCAAGACCACGCTCTGCCGCACCATCGTCGGCATGACCCCGGCCAGCGGCGGCTCCATCAGCCTGGATGGCGAGCCGCTCTTGGGCCTCTCCTCCAACGCCATCGTCTCGCGCGGCATCGGCTATGTGCCGCAGGGCCGCCGGGTCTGGCCCTCGCTCACCGTCGACGAGCATCTGCGCCTGGCTGCCCGCTCCGGCAGCAAGGGCGCTTGGACGGTGAAGCGCGTCTATGACGCCTTCCCCCGCCTGGCGGAGCGGCGCAGCAACGGCGGCGCCCAGCTCTCCGGCGGGGAGCAGCAGATGCTGGCGATTGGCCGCGCGCTGCTGGCCAATCCGGAGGTCCTGGTGATGGACGAGCCGACCGAGGGCCTGGCCCCGGTCATCGTGCGCCAGGTGGAGGCCATCCTGCGCCAGCTGGTGGCCGAGGGCGATATGGCCATCCTGCTCATCGAGCAGAACATCGGCGTTGCCTGCGAGCTGGCCGAGCAGGTCGGCATCATGGTGAACGGCCGCTTGGTGCGCATCATGCCGGCAGCCGAACTGGCCAGCGACCGCCCCTTGCAGCAACGCCTGCTGGGCATGGGCACGCAGGAGGAAGGGGATCACGGCCAGCCTGCCCCCGATCAGCCAGAAGAGGAAGAACCGGCCGAGCCGCCGCGCCGGGTCTTCCGCGTGCGCCGTCAGTCGGGTGAGGCGCCGCCGCCCTCCAGCCTGCCCAACGGGGCGATCACCGACGCCGCCTACAGCCGCGAGCAGGCCCCCACCCGCTGGAGTGCTGCCACGCCAGTGACCAGCCGCGCGGCAGAGACAGAGCCGGAGCCCGCAGCCCTAGAGCGACAGGACGAGCGTCCCCGCGTCCCGGTCTCGCGCACCATTGGCCGGGCGGCCTATGTCGCCGGCACCTTCGACACCAAGGCGCGGGAGCTGACCTATCTGGCTAACCTGCTGCGCCGCCAGGGGCTCTCGGTGGTGACGGTGGATCTTTCCACCAGCCGCCGCCCCTCGGCCGCCGACATCGGCCCGGCAGCGGTGGCCCGGCATCATCCTAAGGGCGCCGAGGCCGTCTTCACCGACGATCGCGGCTCCGCCGTCACCGCAATGGCAGAGGCCTTTGCCCGTTTCCTGCCGAACGAGCACCGGCTGGGCGGGGTGATCTCCGCCGGCGGCTCCGGCGGCACCGCACTGGCCACACCGGCCATGCAGGCACTGCCGGTCGGGGTGCCCAAGGTCATGATCTCCACCGTGGCGTCCGGCGATGTCGGCCGTTACGTCGGACCGTCTGACATCTGCATGCTCTACTCGGTGACCGATGTCTCCGGCCTGAACCGCATCTCCGAGCAGGTCTTGGCCAATGGCGCCCATGCCTTGGGCGGGATGATCCAGCACCGCGTGGCGCAGAACACGGCAGCCAAGCCGGCGATCGGCGTCACCATGTTCGGCCTGACCACGCCTTGCGTCCAGGCAGCGACACCGGCCTTGGAGGAGGACTACGACTGCCTGGTCTTCCACGCTACCGGCACCGGCGGGCAGTCGATGGAGAAGCTGGCGGATTCCGGTCTGCTGGCCGGTTTCCTCGACGTCACCACCACCGAGATCGCCGACCTGCACATGGGCGGCGTCTTCTCCGCCGGCGAAGGGCGGCTGGACGCGGTGGCGCGCAGCGGACTGCCTTGGGTCGGCTCGCTCGGTGCCTTGGACATGGTAAACTTCGGCCCGCGCGAGACCGTCCCGGCGGTCTATAGCCAACGGCTCTTCCACATCCATAACCCGCAGGTCACCTTGATGCGCACCACGGCGGAGGAGAACGCCGCCATGGGGGCTTGGATCGCAAACAAGCTGAACCGTGCGCAAGGGCCGGTCCGCCTGCTGATACCGGAAGGCGGTGTCTCGGGCCTAGACGCGCCCGGCCAGTCCTTCTGGAACCCGGAGGCTGACCAGGCCCTCTTCACCGCCTTGGAGCAGACCTTGGCCCGCAGCGCCCGGCGCCAGCTGATCCGCCTGCCCTATCACATCAACGACCCGGCCTTTGCTGCTGCTCTGGTGGCCAACTTCAAAGAGGTCATGCGCGAGGCGGCGCCCAGCCGCCTGCCCGCCTAGGAGAGATCATGCCCAAGTTCGACCGCAAGACCCTGCTGACCCGCTTCCACGACATGGCCAAACGCGGCGAGCCCATCGTCGGCGGCGGCGCCGGCACCGGCCTCTCCGCCAAGTGTGAGGAGGCCGGGGGCATTGACCTTATCGTCATCTACAACTCTGGCCGCTACCGCATGGCCGGGCGCGGCTCGCTCGCCGGCCTGCTGGCCTATGGCAACGCCAACGAGATCGTCTGCGAGATGGCAAGCGAGGTGCTGCCGGTGACCGAGACCACCCCGGTCCTGGCCGGCGTGAACGGCACCGATCCTTTCCTCATCCTGCCGCTCTTTCTGGAACGGCTGATCGGGCTGGGTTTCTCCGGCGTGCAGAACTTCCCCACCGTCGGCCTGATTGACGGCACCTTCCGGGCCAACCTGGAAGAGACCGGCATGGGCTATGGCCTGGAGGTGGAGATGATTGCGGCTGCGCACAAAGCCGACCTGCTGACCACGCCTTACGTCTTCAGCGAGGCCGATGCCACGGCAATGGCTGAAGCTGGCGCCGACATCATCGTCTGCCACATGGGCCTCACCACCGGTGGCGCCATCGGCGCGGAGACGGCACTGACCCTGGAAGGCTGCGTCGACCCGATCAAGGCCTGGGCTAAGGCCGCCAAGGCGGTGCGCGACGATGTGCTGGTCTTGGTGCACGGCGGCCCCATCGCCCAGCCGGAAGACGCGGAGTTCATCCTGAAACACTGTCCGGAGGTGCACGGTTTCTACGGTGCCTCCTCCATGGAACGCCTGCCGACAGAGCAGGCGCTAACGGCGCAGACGCGCCGCTTTAAGGAGATCACCCGTGGCTAACTCGGGAGTCTGAAGGGTCATGGTCACTCACGTGACCAGGCGGCACCGGCCCGCGCGCCCTCCCGGCCACCCAATAGGATACTGGCGTGGGCGGCCGGGAGGGGGCGCGGGCCGGTGCTGCCGGCGATGAGCCTGCTCATCGCATAACGAACGAAGGGAGAGAGACCATGTCGGGAGCAACCATCGCCTGGATCGTCTTGGTGATCATCGTCGTCGTTCTGGCCGTCGCACTGGTCATTTGGGCGATGAACCGGCTCTACCGGCGGTCCTCCAAGGAAACCTCCTTCGTGCGCACCGGCCTTGGTGGGCAAAAGGTGGTGATGAATGGCGGCGCCTTCGTGCTGCCCATCGTGCATGAGGTCACACCGGTCAACATGAATACCCTGCGGCTGGAGGTGCGGCGCGGGCGGGAGAGCGCGCTCATCACCAAGAACCGCATGCGCGTCGATGTGGTGGCGGAGTTCTATGTCCGGGTGAAGGCCGATGCGAATGCGGTTGCCACCGCCGCCGGGACTCTCGGTCGCCGGACCCTGCAGCCCGACGGTCTGAAGGAACTGGTCGAGGGTAAGTTCATCGACGCACTGCGCTCCGTCGCCGCCGAGACGACCATGGAGGAGATGCACGAGAAGCGCGGCAACTACGTGAAGCGGGTGCGCGAGGCGGTGGCCGCCGACCTGCTGCAAAACGGGCTGGAGCTGGAGAGCGTGTCGCTCACCGGCATGGACCAGACCAACATGGAGTACTTCAACCCCTCCAACGCCTTCGACGCCGAGGGTCTGACCCGCCTGACCGACGAGATCGAACGCCGCAAGAAGATCCGCAACGACATCGAGCAGGACACGCTGATCCAGATCCGCAACAAGAACCTGGAGACGGAGAAGGTCTCGCTGGAGATCGACCGCGACAGCGAGTACGCGCGTCTGGAACAGCAGCGCGAGGTGGAGGCTCGCCGCGCCGCCCAGCAGGCCGACCTGGCCCGCGAACGCGCGACGGCAGAGCGTGAGGCCGAGCAAGCCCGCATCTCCGCCCAGCTGGAGATCGACAAGGCGAAGATTGCTCAGGAGCGCAGCCTGGACGAAGAGCGCATCGCCCGCGAGCGCGACACCCAGGCCCTGGAAGTCGAACGCCGCAAGGCCCTGGAGCTGGCCGAACAGAACCGCGCCATCGCCATCGCCCAGCAGTCCAAGGCCCAATCAGAGGCGCAAGCCGAAGCCGAGGAAGCGCGCGCGGCCGCAGTCGCTGCGGAGGAGCGCGTCTTCTCCGCCCGCGAGACCGAGGTGGCGGAGCGGCGCAAGGCCATCGAGCTGATCCAGGCCCGCCAAGCCGCCGAGCGTGACGGGATCGCCATCCGCCTGGCCGCCGAGGCCGAGAAGGCCGCCTCTGCCGACCGCGCCGCTGCCAGCCGCATGGCTGCCGAGGCCGATGCGGAGGCGGAGAAGATCCGCGCGCTGGCCGCCAAGCTGCGCTACGAGATCGAGGCGGAGGGCAAACGCCAGGCCAACGAGGCTGCCAATGTGCTGACCCCGGAAAGCCGCGCCAGCGAGACCCGCCTGCGCCTCATTGAGAAGCTGGAGGGCGTGATCCGCGAGAGCGTCAAGCCGATGGAGCGGATCGAGGGCATCCGCATCCTCCACGTCGATGGCTTAGGCGGCGGCAAGTCGGAGGGTGGCCCGGCCGAGGGCGGGTCGGTCGCCGACAACGTGGTGAACTCGGCACTGCGCTACCGCGCCCAGGCGCCGCTGATCGACGAGCTGCTGCGCGAGATCGGGATCGAGGGCAATGACCTCAGCAAGCTCGGCAAGGTCTTGGGCAAGCCGCAGGAGAGCGGCGGCAACGACAAGGGGTAGACCAGCATGCCACGCGTTTATGTCTCCAGCGTCCTCCCGGCCGCCGCCGACCAAGTCTGGACCGTTGTGCGCGACTTCAACGGTCTGCCCAACTGGCACCCAGGCATCGCCGACAGCAAGATTGAGGAGGGCCGGCCCGCGGATCGGGTGGGCGTCATACGCTCCTTCCACACCCGCGACGGCGGGCATATCCGCGAGAAGCTCTTGAGCCTCTCTGACTATGACTACGCCTGCAGCTATGCCATCCTGGAATCGCCCATGGGGGTGGAGAACTACGTGGCGACCTTGAAGGTGACGCCGATCACCGACGGCAATCGCGCCTTCATCGAATGGACCGCCGACTTCGACTGTCCGCCCGAGCGCGAGACGGAGCTGGTGCAGCTGATCGGCCAGGGCGTCTTCCAGGGCGGTTTCGATGCCCTGAAGGACCGTTTCAAGAGCGGCTAGGTGGTCACGGTCCGGCGCAGCACCGTCATCGAGGCGCCCATTGAGACGCTCTGGCGGCTGTTACGCGACTTTAACAGCCACCGCGACTGGCACCCCGCCATCGCCGAGAGCGCGATCGAGGGAGGACAGGCCGGCGATCAGGTGGGCGCGGTCCGCCGTTTCTCTCTGCACGACGGCGGCGTCCTGCGCGAGCAGCTGCTGGCGTTGTCGGACCAGGACCACAGCCTGAGTTACTGCATCCTCGCCAGTCCCCTGCCGCTGATCGACTACGTCGCCCATCTGCAGCTGCGCCCGGTGACCGATGGTGGGGCGACCTATTGCGAATGGCGCAGCAGCTTCCGCACGCCGCCGGGTCAGGAGCATGACCTGGCGCGCCTGGTCGGCCGCGAGATCTACGAGGCCGGCTTTGCCGCCTTACGTCAGCGCTTCGCCGGCGCCAAGCCGGGACGGCCGCGCGTCGTCAGTGAGGTAGCGGCCCCCCTGCCCGCACCCGTGACGACGGGCCGTGCTGGTCTGGCCGGCGAGGCGATCGTCCTCAGCCGCCTGGGCGGGCCGGAGGTGCTGCAGCCTCGAGCGGTCGAGGCACCGCCGCCGGGACCAGGCGAGGTGCGCTTGCGCCAGCACGCCGTCGGCATAAACTTCATCGATGTCTACTGCCGCACCGGCTACTTCCCGCTGTTGCAGCCGGGCGAGGTGCCGGGCGTCGAGGCAGCCTGCGAGGTGGTGGATGTCGGTCCCGGTGTCAGTGGCCTCTCTCCTGGCGACCGGGTCGCCTATGCCTGCCTGCCCTTAGGCGCCTATGCCAGCGTGCGCACTTTGCCGGCGGAGCTGATCGTGCCACTGCCTGATTGGCTGGACGCGCGCACGGCAGCCGCCTGCCTGCTGAAGGGCATGACGGCGGAGTTCCTGCTGCACCGCGTGCATCCGCTGCAGGCCGGCGAGACGCTGCTGGTGCAGGCGGCCGCGGGCGGCGTCGGGCATCTCCTCTGCCAATGGGCGCGGGCCAAGGGTGCTCAGGTCATCGCTGCGGTGGGATCGCCTGCCAAGGCGGGTCTCGCCCGCCGCTCTGGCGCCTCAACCGTGATCACCGGTGCTGAGGACCTGGCCGAGGGCGTGATGGCCGCCACGGAAGGGCGCGGTGCCGATCTGGTGATCGACGGCATCGGTGGTACCAATCTCGCCCGCTCCTTCGCTGCCTTGGCGATGAAAGGGCATATTGTTTCGCTGGGCCAGGCCTCCGGACCCTTGGAGCCCTACGACGTGGCCTCGCTGGCGGCGAAGTCGGCGCGTCTCTCGCGGCCCAACTATGCCCACTACACCAGCACCGCCGCCGAAGTCGGGCAGATGAGCGCCAACCTTTTCACCGCGCTGGAGAAGGGCCACCTAAAGGTCCACATAGGCGCCGAGGCACCGCTGGCTGAAGCGGCGAGCCTGCATCGCCGCCTGGAGGCGCGCGAGACACAGGGGTGCTTGGTTTTGGTGTGTTGATTTGCACGGTCGCTGACGTGACCGTCCGGCACCGGCCCTCTCCCCCCTTGGCGTAACGGGCCGGCCACCCAGTCCAGGATACTCTCGTTGGGTGGCCGGGCGGGGGAGAGGGCTGGTGCCGGCGCGATGAGCAGAGCTCATCGCAGGTCAGAACCCCTGGCAGCATGCCGGGGCTCGCCTCGCCGGGATTTTTGGTTTAGGTACAGGAAATTGGGCAGTTCGGAAGGAACGGGTGTGTCAAAGCGGATCGTTATCACGGGCATGGGTGCGGTGACGCCACTGGGCTGTGGCGTCGACAAGGTCTGGGAACGGCTGGTCGCCGGCAAGTCCGGGGTTCGCCACAACGACCGCATCGACGTGACGGATCTGCCGGCACAGATTGCTGCCTTGGTTCCGGACCGCGCGGACGACGAGGCTGGACTGGATGTCAGCGCGGTCATCTCCAACAAGGAACGCCGCAAGGTCGACCTCTTCACCATCTACGCGCTGGCGGCCGCCGAAGAGGCGCTGGCCCAGGCCGGCTGGAGCGCGGATACCGACGAAGCCAAGGCGCGCACCGCAACCGTGATCGCGACAGGCATCGGCGGCTTTCCGACCATCACCGAAAGCAAGGTGACCCTCGACGCTCGTGGGTACCGTCGCCTCTCCCCCTTCGTGGTGCCGGCCTTCCTGGCCAACTTGGCCGCCGGCAATGTCTCCATCCGCTACGGCTTCCAGGGTCCGATCGGCACGCCGGTGACTGCCTGTGCGGCTGGCCTGCAGGCGATCGGCGACGGCCTGCGCCTGCTGCGCTCCGGCGAGGCCGACGTGGTGCTGGCCGGCGGGACCGAGGCCTGCGTCGACCGCCTGGCGATCGGCGGCTTCGCGGCGGCCCGTGCGCTCTCCACCCGCAACGAGGCACCGGAGGAGGCCTCACGCCCCTTCGACCGCGATCGCGACGGCTTCGTTATGGGCGAGGGCGCCGGGCTGGTGGTGATGGAAACCCTGGAGTCCGCTTTGGCCCGTGGCGCTACCCCCTTGGTGGAGGTTGCGGGCTATGGCACCGCCGCCGACGCCTATCACCTAACCGCCGGGCCGGAGGACGGTGCCGGTGCCGCGCGGGCCATGCGCGCTTGCCTCTCCATGGCCGGCAGCGACGGCAGCGAGGTCGGCTACGTCAATGCCCACGCCACCTCCACCCCGGTCGGCGACAAGGGTGAGATCGCGGCCTTGCACCAGCTCTTCGGCGGGCGTCTGAAGGACGTCGCCATCTCTTCCACCAAGTCTGCCATCGGCCACCTGCTGGGAGCTGCCGGCGGGGTCGAGGCCATCTTCACCGCCATGGCGCTGCGCAGCGGCCTCATGCCGCCGACCTTGAACCTGCACAACCCGGACGACGGCACCGAGGACCTGGACTTCGTGCCCCTGAAGGCCCGCGCCCGCCAGCTGAAGGCCGCACTCTGCAACGGCTTCGGCTTCGGCGGGGTCAACGCGGCGATCCTCTTCCGGCCGATTTAGCGGTCTCAGCTGCCCGCAGTCTTGTGAAGTCGGCGAATTGGCATAGCCTTCGAGGCCTCAACTGAGGAAGTCCTCATGAGCCCCGCGCCCGAACAACACGCCGATCGATGCCTGGCATCGTCGGAGCCGCTCTTGGCCGACCCGGATGTCCGCGCGCGCTGCACGCCCTCAGCGGTTGCCGCCATATGCCGGCTCGCCGCGCATTGGGGACTGTCGGCTGGCGATATCCGTATGCTGCTCGGTGATGTGTCGGAGCGGACTTGGTTTCGTATGAAGTCCGGCTTGTGGAGCGGGAGTCTGTCTCAAGACTGTATGACGAGGGTCAGTATCCTTTTGGGGCTCTACGAGGGGCTCGAGACCCTGTTCGACAAGCAGCTAGCCAGAGAGTGGCCGACCCTGGCCAACAAAGGCCCTCTCTTCGATGGCCGTACACCGATCGAGGTCATGATCGCCGGCGGTGTTCCTGCGATGCTCGACCTGCGCGACCACGTCGATGCCTTGCGCGGCGGTTTGTAACTGTTAACGCTGCTCACCCGTCCCCGACAGCAAAGTCCGGCTCCTCTCAAGCGGCCACTATCCCGTCTTCACCAAAGCCAGTGGCTCGCGCGACCGGCCCTCAAGCAGGGCCCGCTCTTGGGCGAAGAGGGCGGCCAGCGCGTCGATTACGATGCGCACGCGGCGGACGCGGCGCAGGTCGGGGTGGACCAGCAGCCACTGCTGGGTGCGCGCGGCCTCCAAAGGGGGCAGCAGGCGGGTGAGGCCGGGCTCGCTGTCGCCGAAGAAGCAGGGCAGGATGCCGACACCGCTGCCGCCGCAGATGGCGCGGGCCAGGACCAGGCCGTTGTTGGTGCGCAGCTGCGGCTTCTGCTCGCCGAGGAAGCTCTGTTGCCAGTCTTGGCCCGGCATGTAGCGGTGATCCTCGTCGAAGCCGACCCAGGGGAGCCCTCGCAAGCCGGCCTCGCTGCCATCCCAACGCGCTGCCAGCTGGGCAGTGGCGTAGAGGGCGTATTCGACGGTCGCCAGCTTGCGCTGCACCAGGTTGGCGAGGTCGGGGACCTGGGGGCGGATCATCAGATCGGCCTCCCGACGGGAGAGATTGGCGGAGAGGTGGGTGACCGCGATCTCGAACTCGATACAGCTGTGCGCGCGGGCCAGCGCGCCGATCTTGCGGCTGAGGAAATCTGCCAAGGTCTCGTCAACGGCGATGCGCACGGTGCCCAGGTGCGTGTCACCCAGCCCGGCGGCCCGCCGTTCCAAGGCCTGGGCGGCAGCCCCCATCAGGCGCGCTTCTTCGAGCAGGCCGATGGCCTGGTCGGTGGGCTGATAGCCATCGGGCAAGCGCTCGAAGAGGCGCGCGCCCAACTCCTCCTCCAGGGCCTTCAGCCGCCGGGCGATGGTCGGATGGCTGACCTTCAGCCGGCGGGCCGCGGCCGTCAGAGTTCCCTCCTCAGCCACCGCCAGGAAGACCCGCAGATTGTCCCAATCGCTGCTCATGAGAGGAGGATAGCAAGTGCTGGCCGGCCTGGGCTGTACATTTTTCTACAGCAGCTTGTCGCAAACGTCGCGCGACTGACTCTCATCATTAGCTTTAGGGTCTGGGGCAGGATGAGTTGATGTTTGGATGCTCTTTGCCTCCCCTCTCGACCTCTCCTGAGCCTGTCGAAGGGCCTTAAGCCCGCGTCCGTCGAAGGATGTGCCCTAGGCTCGGTGCCGGCCGCAGATCCTTCGACGGGCGCTCGCTTGCGCTCGCTGCTCAGCCCTTCGACAGGCTCAGGAGAGGTCAGGGCTTGGGGAACGAACTAAAAAAGTCTGGCTCTACTCGAGTTTAGGTGCACCGCCCTCGGAAGGGAAACAGCCATGTTTCTAGAACGTCGCCTTTGGGCCTTTACTGCCGGCTTGCGCTGGCGCATCGCCTATGCCGTCGCCGTCGGGTTGGCCGCTGTGGCCTGCGGTGTCGCTCGCTTGGCGCTACTGGGCTGGCTGATCGCCGCTCTCTTTACCGGTGCCTCTAGCGAGGATCTGATCCTGCCTATCGTCGGTGTGGCGCTGGCCATGCTCTTGCGCGGGGTGTTGGAGCAGTGGCGCGCCATGGTGGCTCACAACACGGCGGCTTTGGTGCAAGCCCGCCTGCGCCAAACTCTCTTCGCCAAGCTGGCCGAACTGGGACCGGGCTACACCGCGGGCGAACGGTCTGGTGCCTTGGCCCTGTCGCTGGTCGATGGGGTGGAGCAGTTGGAGACCTACTTCGGCAGCTACCTTCCGCAGCTCTTCGTCTGCTTTCTGACTCCGCCGGCGCTGTTCCTTTTTGTCGCCTGGCTGGACCTGCCGGTGGCGCTGGTGCTGCTGGGCTTCGCGCTGATCGCGCTCTTGGCGCCGCTGCTTTGGCACAGCCACGATGCGCGCCGCGGGCTGCAGCGGCAGCTGGCCTTTGCCAATTTCTCCGCCGATCTCTTGGACTCAATCCAAGGTTTGGCGACCCTGAAGGCCTTCGGCCGCGCACGCGAGCGGCGGGTGCGGCTGGCAGAACGCGCCCAGGTCTTGGCCAGCACCACGCAGTGGGTGCTCTCCACCAACACGCTGTCGCGCGGCTTTACCGATGCCGCCATTACGCTTGGCGCCGCCTCGGCCCTGGTGCTGGGCGCCTTCCGCGTGGAGAGCGGGGCTATGAGCCTCTCCGCCCTCTTGGTGCTCTTGATGGTGAGCGTGGAGGTCTTCCGGCCCTTGCGCGACCTGCGCAGTCTATTGCATGAGGGCATGGTCGGCCTGGCCTCGGCGCAGGGGATCTATCAGATCCTCGATGCCAAGCCTGCCGTTGAGGAAGAGGCCAAGAAGCAGGATCTGGGACCACTGGACCCCAGCCTCAGCTTTGAGGGCGTCAGCTTCACCTACCCTGGCGCCACCCAAGCCAGCCACCAGGACCTCTCTTTCACCATTGCGCCTGGTGAGCGGGTCGGCATCGTCGGCCCCTCGGGCAGCGGCAAGACCAGCCTGCTGCGCCTGGCCTTACGCTTCTACGACCCCGACCAAGGCACCGTCAGGCTGGGTGGCCACGACCTGTGCGACCTGCAGCTGGCGGAGATCCGCCGGCAGATCGCCGTGGTGCAGCAGGAAGCCTTCCTCTTTCACGGCACCTTGGCCGAGAACCTGCGCTTTGCCCGTCCGGATGCCAGCGACGCCGAGGTTTTGGCCGCCGCCAAGGCCGCCAAGATCCACGACTTCGCGGTCAGCCTGCCCGATGGCTATGACAGCCAGATTGGCGAGGGCGGGGTGCTGCTCTCCGGCGGCCAGCGGCAGCGCCTGGCGATCGCCCGCGCCCTGCTGCGCGACGCGCCGATCCTGGTGCTGGACGAGGCGCTTTCCGCCGTCGATGCAGAAAACGAGGCCGCCATCCAGGCCTCGCTTGATCGTCTGACGCAAGGGCGCACCACCCTCGTGCTGGCGCATCGCCTCTCCAGCGTCATCGACTGCGACCGTATCCTGGTCTTGGACCAGGGCCGCTTGGCGGAGGAAGGAACCCACGCCGAGCTCATGGCCAAGGGCGGTCTCTATGCCAGCCTGATGGCGGCACAAGCTGCCGACTCAGCCGACGCCAGCTTGGAACCGCTGGACGACCAGGTCGAAGAGGAGGCCGAGACCCAAGCCCTCGCCAGCGCCGGCCGCGACAAGAGCGATGAAGGGATCATCGCCGCCGAAGGGCTCGGTTGGCCCAAAGCCGTCAGCCTGCTTCTGGCTAAGATCTGGCCCTGGAAGGGGCGGATGACCGCCACCCTGCTCTTCGGCGTGATCCGCGTCTTCGCCTTCATCGCGGTCGGCGTCTTGAGCGCCTTGATCCTGCTGGATCTAAAGGAGGGGCGGGACTTCACGCCGCTCATTCCCTGGCTCTTCGTCGCCGCACCCTTGGCCGGCATCTTCCACTGGGCGGAATCCTGGCTGGCGCACGATGTCGCCTTCCGGCTCTTGGCGGAGATGCGTCTGGCCCTCTTCGACAAGCTGGACCGGCTGGCACCGGCCTTCCTCACCCGCCAACGCAGCGGTGACCTCTTAGGCATCGCGACCCAAGATATCGAGTACATCGAATACTTCTTTGCCCACACCGTGGTGCCGGCCCTGGTCGCCCTGCTGGTGCCGACCCTGGTGCTGGCGACGCTCGCCTGGGCTGACGTTTGGCTTGCTGTCGCGCTGCTGCCCTTCTTGCTGGCCGTTGCCGTCAGCCCCTGGCTGCTGCGCGGCCGGGTGGACCGCCTGGGCTCCGAGGCGCGGGAGGCCGCCGGTGCGCTCTCGGCGCAGACGGTGGACTCGATCCAAGGCCTGGGCGAGATCGTTGCCAACGGCCAGCAAGCTGCCCGCGCCAAGGCGCTGGACCGCCTGACCCAGCACTATAACCGCCTGCGCCTTGGTTTCTTCCGGGAGCTGACCTTGCAGACCTCGCTTCTGGAGGTGATGACCGGGCTCGGTGGCCTGGCGGTGGTCACGGTCGGTGGCCTACGCACCGTCGAGGGCGCCCTGGATCCCGGCCTCTTGCCTCTGCTGACCCTACTGGCGCTGGCTGCCTTCCTCCCGGTGTCGGAGATCGCGCAGATCGGCCGGCAGCTGGCCGACACTCTGGGTGCCACCCGCCGCCTGCAAGCCATCGAGCGCGAAGAGCCGGTGGTGAAGGATGGTCCGGGCGTGGTGGAGACACCGCCGCCGGAAGGCGCCAGCCTGGAGGCCCGGGACCTGCACTTCACCTATCCTGGCACCGAGGCAGCGGTTTTGCGCGGCGTCTCCTTCTCCCTGCAGCCCGGCCAGACCTTGGCCTTGGTTGGGGCCTCCGGTGCCGGCAAGTCGACCCTGGCGCACCTGGCGCTCCGCTACTGGGACCCCAGCAGCGGAGACTTGCTGCTGGATGGTCAGGATCTGCGCACCTACAGCTTGGACCAGCTGCGCGAGCGCGTGGCCCTGGTGGCGCAAAGCACCTACCTCTTCAACGACACGCTGGAGGCCAACATCCGCATGGCGCGCCCCGACGCCAGCAGCGCGGAGCTGGAGGCGGCGATCAGTGCGGCGGCGCTGGACGATCTGGTCGCCCGCTTGCCGCAGGGGCTTGCCACGCCAGTCGGCGAGCGCGGCGCCAGCCTCTCCGGCGGGCAGCGCCAGCGGGTCGCCATCGCCCGCGCCTTCCTGAAGGATGCGCCGCTGCTGATCCTAGACGAGGCCACCTCGCACCTGGACGCGGTGAATGAGCAGCTGGTGCGCCAGGCTTTGGATCGCCTGAGTGCCACCCGCACCACTCTGGTCATCGCCCACCGCCTCTCCACCGTGCGCGATGCCGACTGCATCCTGGTGCTGGACCAGGGACGCCTGGCCGAGGCCGGGAGGCATGCGGAGCTGCTGGCCGCAGGCGGGCTCTATGCCCGTCTGGTGCGCCGGCAGCAGGGGGCGGCACGGGGCCTTGCTGCTGAGTAGCACTGGCGGTGAGGCTCTTGTTAGGTCCGCTTGTTCGTGACCTTGGTCTCTCGGTCGTGACTACCAAGCACTCCCCTCATGCTGAGCCCGTCGAAGCATGTGCGGTGGAGAAGACTCTGCTTGGGGCAGATGCTTCGACAGGCTCAGGATGAGGTCAGGGCTTGATGGAAACACGATTCTCCTTGGTTTCTCACTGTCTCGATGTCGTGACCACTTGGCACAAGATCGTTTTGGCTCAGGGTCTCCCCGAAGTGGGCCCAAGGCCTCATATGCACGTCCACGCTGTTAAACGGACAAGGACGCGATGACGATGGCCGACGATACCTACACCCCGCCGAAAGTCTGGACCTGGGATGCCGAGAGCGGCGGCAAGTGGGCCTCCTTGAACCGACCGATCGCCGGCGCGACCCATGACAAAGAGCTGCCGGTCGGCAAGCACCCGCTGCAGCTCTATTCCTTGGGCACGCCCAACGGGGTGAAGGTCACCATCTTGCTGGAGGAGCTGCTGGCCCTTGGCCACAGCGACGCTGAGTATGACGCCCACCTCATCAAGATCGGCGACGGCGATCAGTTCTCCAGCGGCTTCGTCGCTGCCAACCCCAACTCCAAGATCCCGGCGCTAATCGACCAGAGCACCACGCCGCCGACCCGGGTCTTCGAGTCCGGCGCCATCCTGCTTTACCTGGCTGAGCGCTTCGACGCCTTCCTGACCAGCGACCCGGCGAAGCGAGCGGAAATGCTGTCCTGGCTCTTCTGGCAGATGGGTTCGGCGCCCTTCCTTGGCGGCGGCTTCGGCCACTTCTACGCCTATGCGCCGGAGAAGTACGAGTACCCGATCAACCGCTATGCCATGGAGACCAAGCGCCAGCTGGACGTGCTGGACCGCCACCTGGCGGAGAGCGAGTACATGGTCGGTGGCGACTACACCATCGCCGACATGGCCATCCTGCCTTGGTACGGCTTCTTGAACGCCGGCCTGCTGTACGACGCCGGGGAGTTCTTGGACGTCGAGAGCTACAAGAACGTCACCCGCTGGCGTGAGCAGCTGATGGCGCGGCCGGCCGTGCAGCGCGGCCGCATGGTGAACCGTACCTTCGGCGAGCCGTCTGAACAGCTGCACGAGCGCCACGACGCCAGCGACTTCGAGACCAAGACGCAAGACAAGGTCGAGGCGGCGGAGTAGCGGGGACCGGCGTGAGAGGAAGCCTTGGGGAGGGGCGCAGATGTTTAGCCATGTGATGCTCGGCAGTAACGATATCGCCCGCTCGCGGCGTTTCTACGACGCGCTCTTCGCGGTGATGGGCGCAGCGGCTGGCGAGGAGGACGCCAAGGGCCGCCTCCTCTACACGCACAAGGGCGGGCTCTTGATGATCAGCAAGCCGCTTGACGGCAAGCCCGCCACGCCTGCGAACGGCGGGACCATCGGCTTCTGGATGAGCGGCCCCGCGGAAGCCGATGCCTGGCATCAGGCCGGGGTGGAGAATGGCGGTACCGCCGTTGAGGACCCGCCAGGTGTGCGGGATGCGAAGCCGCGCAAGGAGTATCTCGCCTACCTGCGCGACCCTGACGGCAACAAGCTCTGCGCCTTCTATTTCATGCCCTCTGAGTAGAGCATGATGAGTTGGGATTGAATACCCGTCCTCCCACGCATCCCTCTCCTGAGCTTGTCGAAGGGCTGAGCAGCGGGCAAAGCCCGCGTCCGTCGAAGGGCGGGCCCCAGGCCGGGTGCTAACGGCCCGCCTTTCGACGGACGCTCGCTTAGGCTCGCTGCTCAACCCTTCGACAAGCTCAGGAGAGGGAGTGCTTGAGGAAGCACTGCTTCGACCTGAACTCATCCTGCCCTAGAGGGCGCTAGTGACAGGCAGATCGGCGCTCACCGCCGGCCGAAGAGCCGTTCGATGTCTGCGCGGCTGAGCGAGACGTAGGTCGGGCGGCCGTGGTTGCACTGGCCGGAGTGCGGCGTGGCCTCCATCTCGCGCAAGAGCGCGTTCATCTCCTCAGGCTTCAGGCGGCGGCCGGCGCGGACCGAGCCGTGGCAGGCCAGGGTCCCGCAGACCTCGGCCAAGCGTTCCTTTAGGGCTACGGCTAGACCCAGGTCGGCCAGCTCGTCTGCCAGGTCGCGCAATAGACCTTGAACGTCCAGCTTCTCTAGGAGCGCGGGCACCTCGCGCACCACCAGGGTGCCTTCGCCGAAGCCTTCCACCACCAGGCCTAACTCGGCCAGCTCGGCGCAGCGCTCCAGGATGGCGGCGGCGCCGGCACTGGTGAGTTCCACCACTTCGGGGATCAAGAGCGCCTGGCGGGCGACGCCGCTGGCAGCCAGGCTTTCCTTCATGCGCTCGTAGACCAGCCGCTCGTGGGCGGCGTGTTGGTCGACGATGACCAGGCCTTGCTCCGACTCCGCCAGGATGTAGGTGGCGAAGAGCTGGGCGCGGGCGGCGCCGAGGGGATTGCTCTCGGCAGAGGGTACCGGCGCCTCCTCTTCCCGCGCAGCCTCCGCGCCGGGTGGCAGGTCCAGGTTCGGCAGGCTGCCGCCGAGATCAGGGGCGTGATAGGCGCGTGACGTCTCGGAGAGACCGGGCGGCAAGCTCCCGCTTGACTGCGGCCAAGCCCGACCTTGCCAGGCTGGCGCAGGGCCGCCTTGGCGGAAGGCGCCCAAGGCCTGGTTGCTGGCCGAGGTCGCGCTGCGGTGACCGGCGTCGGCCAAGGCATGACGCAAGGCGGAGACCAGCAGGCCGCGTACCAGACCGGCGTCGCGGAAACGCACCTCGGTCTTGGCTGGATGCACGTTCACATCCACCTCCGCCGCCGGCAGTGTGAGGAAGAGGGCCACCAGCGGATGACGGTCGCGGGCCAGGAAGTCCTGATAGGCGCCGCGCAGCGCCCCCACCAGCAGGCGGTCGCGCACCGGCCGCCCATTCACGAAGAGAAACTGCAGGCGGGCCGTCGCCCGGTTCAGTGTCGGCAGGCCGGCAAAGCCGCTCAAGTTGATGCCTTCGCGCGTTGCGTCGATGGCCAGCGCGTTCTCCGCAAACTCCCGGCCCATGATGGCGCTGAGCCTGGCTAGGCGGGCGGCAGCCGGCTCCAGGTCCTGCTGGGCGGGCAGGTCCAGCAAGGTCTTGCCCTCGGCGGAAAGACGGAAGGTGACGCCGGGGTGCGCCATGGCCAGGCGGGTCATGACGTCTTCCACCGCCATCTTCTCCGAGCGCTCGCTCTTCAGGAACTTCAGGCGCGCCGGGACCGCGTAGAAGAGGTCGCGCACGGTGATGCGGGTTCCCTGCTGCCCGGCGGCCGGCTGTGGTTCGCCCTGACGTCCGCCCTCCACTTCCAGGGCCCAAGCCTGATCGGCGCCTGGCGGACGGCTGGCGATCCTGAGCCGCGCGACGGCGGCGATGGAGGGCAGAGCCTCGCCACGAAAGCCCAAAGAGGCGATGGCGGAGAGATCGTCACGCGGCAGCTTGGAGGTCGCATGACGCAGCAGCGCGAGAGAGAGCTCCTTACGGGTGAGACCGCAGCCGTCGTCGGTGACCGCGATCTCGGCCGCGCCGCCGGCGCGCAAGGTCACCTCAATGCGCCCGGCGCCCGCGTCCAGCGCGTTCTCCACCAGCTCCTTCACCACCGAGGCCGGCCGCTCCACCACCTCGCCGGCGGCGATGCGGTTCACCAGCGTATCCGGCAGGCGCCGGATAACGCGGGCAGTCTCGGCAGCAGTTTGGGCCATGGGGCGGGGCTCTCCTTCCTCCCCGCCCAGCCACGCGGGGGGTGCTAGTTGGTCTGCGCCTCCTCCGGCGCCTCTAGGGGTTGACCGGCGACGACGACGGTCAGGGCCTCTGGATCGAGCCAGCGCCGCGCGGCGTCGCGGATCTCCTCGGGCGTCAGACTCTCATAGATCTCGGCGCGCCGCTCCAGATAATCCATCCCCAGATCGGAGCGCTGGATCGCCACCAGGGTCCGCGCAATGGCCTCCGAGGAGGTTAGCCGCAGCAGGAAGGAGCCGACCAGATAGTCGACTGCCCGCTCGATCTCCGCGTCGCTCGGCCCCTCTTCGGCCATCTGCCGCCAGGCCTCTTGGATCACCTCCAGAGACTCAGGAACCCGCGCGGTCTGGGTCGAGGTGCCGGCATACCAGAGGCCGGCCTGATCCATCGGGCGCAGGGTGCTCCAGACGCCATAGGCCAGGCCGCGCTTCTCCCGCACCTCTTGAAAGAGGCGGGAGGTAAAGCTGCCGCCGCCCAGGACGTGATCCACCACCACCAGGGCGTAGTAGTCCGGGTCGTCGCGCAGCGGGCCGGGCTGCGCCATCATGATGGCGCTCTGCGGCACCGCCAGCTCCACCTGCAGCAAGGCACCGATAGCGCGCGGCGGCGGTGGCAGCACACCGTGATCGACAGCTTCCGCCGGCAAGCCGCCAAAGATGGCGTCGAGATAGGGACCCAGCTCCTCAGCCGAGATATCGCCAACCACGCCGACCAGCAGATTGTCTTGCGCCAGGCGCGCGTCGACTAGGGCCTGCAGATCCTCAGCGCTCAGCGCGGTGACCGCCTCCATCGTGCCGCGGGTCGAGCGGCCATAGGGGTGATCCGGGAAGACCGCGGCCTGCAGCGCCAGGGCGGCCTGGGAATTGGGCTGGCTCTCCCGCCGCTTCAGGTCGGTCAGGATCTGGCCGCGCACCCGCTCCAAGGCCGCCGCGTCGAAGCGCGGCTGGGTCAGGGCTAGGCTCAAGAGCTCGGCGGCACGATCACGCTCCGCCGTCAGGGTGACCAGGCTGCCGCTCAAGCGATCGCGGCCGGCATCGAAGGAGAGGCGGATCGAGCGCTCCTCTAGCTCGCCGCGGAAGGCGCCTGCATCCAGATCGCCGGCGCCTTCGCTCAAGAGCCCCATGGCGAGCCCGGCGCGGCCTTCCTGACCGTCCGGGTCGCTGGCCGCTCCGCCAGCGAACGAGAAGGAAAGGGCGAGGATGGGGTTGGAGCTGTCTTGTACCAGCCAGGCAGCGATGCCGCCGGGGCTGGTGACCTCTTGGATCTCGATGGCCTTGGCAGCCGGGGTCAAGAAGAGCAGCGCGGCCGCTGCCAGAGATAGGGCAGAAAGGGGGGTCTTCAGCATTAGGAGGGCATCTCCGGGTGCAGGCGGCCGGTGACGGAGCGGCGCGGGTCCAGAACGGTTTGGGCCAGGGCTTCGACCTGGGCCGACGTGACGGCGGCGACCCGCTCTGGCCAGGCCTGTAGCTCGGCCAGGCTCTCACCGATGGAAAGCGCCGAGCCGATGACGCGCGGTGCCGTCTTGGGATCGTCGCGGGCGAAGATGGCGGCGGCCGCCAGCCGGTCCTTGGCCTTCTGCAGCTCCGTCTCGGTCACACCGTCGGAGAGCAGGCGCATGATCTCCACATCCGCCGCGGTCTCCAGCGCCTCCAGCCCGGCGCCGGGCACCGGCTGGGCGTAGAGGTAGAAGGTGGGATAGTCCAAGACCTCTGAGCGGTCGTAGCTGCCGGCCGAGGTGGCGAGGCCCTGATCCAGCACCAGGGAGCGGTAGAGCCGGCTGCTGCTGGCCCCACCCAGGATCATGGAGAGGAGCTGTAGGGCCTCTAGATCGCCCGGCGCCAATTCACTGCGGTGCGGCACCAGATAGGCACGCGACCAGCGCGGCACCTGCGCCAGTGGGGAGGAGAGGTCGACCTGCCGGGCGGTACGGGAGACCGGCTCGCGCGGGCGTTCGCGGCTGTCATGGCCACGCCTGGCTAGCGGACCATAGTAGCGCTCGACCAAGGGCCGGGCTTCCTCCACATCGATGTCTCCGCCCAGCACCAGGATCGCATTCTGTGGCCCATACCAAGTCTCATAGAAGTCCAAGGCATCCTCGCGGGTGAAGCTGCGGATCTCCGGCTCCCAGCCGATGATCGGCTGGCCATAGGGGTGATTGCGGAAGAGGGTCGCGGCGATCGATTCGCCCAAGAGCGCGGCCGGGCGGTTGTCGACGCGCGAGCGCCGCTCCTCCAGGATGACCTCCAACTCAGGCAGTACCTGCTCGTTCGTCAGGGTCAGGTTCAAGACCCGGTCCGATTCGAAATCCAGAATCATTTCCAAATTCCGCTTCGGCACCACCTGCCAGTAGCCGGTGCTGTCGGCGCTGGTGAAAGCATTCTCCTGCCCGCCAACTGCGGCCACGGCAGCGGAGTAGGCGCCGGCGGGGTGCCGCTCCGTCCCCTTGAAGAGCAGGTGCTCGACGAAGTGGGCCAGGCCTGACTTGCCGGGCTGCTCGTCCGCGGCACCGACCCGGTAAATCAGCAGCTGTGTTACTAGCGGGACCCGCCGGTTGGTGGTCACCACCACCTGCAAGCCGTTCTCCAAGGTGAAGCTCTCAGCCGGGAAGATTTCGGCGCTGGCCGAACGGGCGCTGAGGAAAGGCAGGCCGGCCAGAGGCGAGAGCGCGGCGGCCTGCAGCAGCCGGCGCCGCGCGAGTGGGAACTGGGTCATGAAGCCTCTTGTCTCCTAAGACCAAAACAAAGATGAGAAAACGTCAGTTGGCAGGCATCCTACCTGTCGATCTGGCGAAAATATGGTGGCAAGAGGGCCAAGCGGCTATCGTCGCTCCTAGCTTTTCCTCATTTCTTGATCGGGCGGCGCTCCCATGGACCCCACCAAGCTGGTCGAAATGAACGCCTTTGCAGCCGTGGTGGAGGCCGGCTCTTTCACCGCCGCCGCCGGCTCGCGCGGGCTCTCCAAGGCGGCGCTCTCGCGGCATGTGGCGCAGCTGGAAGACCGCCTGGGCCTGCGCTTGTTGAACCGCACCACCCGGCGGATTTCGCTGACCGAGGCGGGCCGGGCCTTCTATGAAGGCTGTCAGCGCATGCTGGCGGAGGCCGAGGGCGCGGAGGCGCAGGTCACCGCTCTGGCGGCCAGCCCGCGCGGGGTTTTGCGCCTGGCAGCGCCTATGTCCTTCGGCCAAGTGCATCTCACCCCGCTGTTGGGACCCTTCCTGGAGGCCTGCCCGGAGCTGAAACTCGATCTGGTCCTCGGCGATCGTTCGGTGGATCTGGTGGAGGAAGGCTTCGATGCCGCCGTGCGGATCGGCCAACTGGCCGATTCCAGCCTGATCGCGCGGCGGCTCTGCGACCTCTCGGCCACGGTCTGCGCGGCGCCTGCCTACCTGCGCGCCGAGGGTCTGCCGCTGGAGCCGCAGGACCTGAAGACGCACAACTGCCTGCACTATAGCTACGCCCGCGGCGGCCGGACCTGGCGCTTCCTGCGCGGCGGTGAGAGTGAGTCGGTGGAAGTCGCCGGCCGGGTGGAGGCCAACAATGGCGACACCTTGCTGGCCCTGGCCGAGGCCGGACAGGGCATCGTGCGCCTGCCTACCTTCTTCACTGCCGAGGCCTTGCGTGCCGGTCGCCTTGTCGCCTTGCTACCAGGCTGGACGGCGGAGGAAGTGGGCGCGATATCAGTCGTCTATCCGGCGCGCCGCAATGCACCGCCGAAGCTGCGCGCCTTCCTGGACTTTATGGCGACCCATCTCAGCGACCCGCCACCCTGGGACGCGGACCTGCCGCCAGCTGTCGCAGTCTTGCCGGATAGCGCTTGAAGAGGAGGCGGTTTTCGCGGTCACTGGCGTGACGGGGCGCCGGCCCGCACCCCCTCCCGGCCCCCCACGCCAGTATCCTATTGGTGGCCGGCCCCAACAAGCGCATGGGGGAGTGGGCCGGTGCCGGGTCGATGAGCGAGTCTCATCGTGTAAGAGAGCCAAAAGCCAAGGAGTGTCCCCATGCCCCTCGATAGCAGCCGCGACCCGCGTTACGACTGCCTCTTCGAACCGATCAAGCTGGGGCCCGTGACTGCGCGCAACCGCTTCTATCAGGTGCCGCACTGTAACGGCATGGGGCACGTCTATCCGGCCTCCATGGCCGAGATGCGCGGGGTGAAGGCGGAAGGCGGCTGGGCGGTCATCTCCACCGAAGAGGTGGAGATCCATCACACCACCGAGATCGCACCCAGCATCGAAGGGCGGCTGTGGGACGCGCAAGACATCCCTTACCACGCCCGCATGGTGGAAAAGGTGCAGCAGCACGGCAGCCTGGCGGCGATCGAGCTGGTCTACCACGGCCACACCACCTCCAACCGCTACAGCCGTATCCCACCCATGGCCGCGCACTCGATCCCGACAGATGGCATTGACCCGGTCCAGACACGGGCCATGGACAAGGCGGACTTCAAGGCGCTGAGGCGCTGGCACCGCAATGCGGCGCTGAACGCCAAGGCGGCCGGCTATGACATCGTCTACGTCTATGCCGGGCATAATCTCTGCTTGACCCAACACCTGATCGCCAAGCGCTTCAACCAGCGGACTGACGAGTACGGCGGCAGCCTGGAGAACCGCGTGCGCCTCTTCCGCGAGCTGATCGAAGACACCAAGGAGGCCGTGGGCGACCGCTGTGCCGTGGCTGTGCGCTTCGCCGTCGATGAGCTGATGGGGCCTGAGGGCATCACCAGCGAGACCGAAGGCCGCGAGGTGGTGGAGATGCTGGCGGAACTGCCCGACCTCTGGGACGTGAACGTCAGCGATTGGGCCAATGATTCCGTCACCGCGCGCTTTGCCGAGGAAGGCTATCAGGAGCCCTACATCCGCTTCGTCAAGGGCCTCACCAGCAAGCCGGTGGTCGGCGTGGGGCGCTACACCTCCGCCGATGCCATGGTCAGCCTGATCAAGCGCGGTGTCTTGGACATGATCGGCGCCGCCCGCCCCTCCATCGCCGATCCCTTCCTGCCGAAGAAGATCGAGGAAGGGCGGATGGAGGACATCCGCGAGTGCATCGGCTGCAATATCTGCGTCACCGGCGACTATATGTACGTGCCCATGCGCTGCACCCAGAACCCCACGGTCGGGGAGGAGTGGCGGCGCGAGTGGCACCCGGAACGGATAGCCAAAGCCAAGACAGAGGGCGAGTCTGTGCTCATCGTTGGCGCCGGCCCAGCGGGGCTGGAGGCGGCCCGCGCCGCTGCGGCCCGCGGCTATCAGGTGATGCTGGCCGAGGCCGAGCGCGATTTGGGCGGTCGGGTGACGCGGGAGTCGCGCCTGCCAGGCCTTTCCAGCTATGCCCGGGTGCGTGACTACCGTCAGGGCCAGCTGGAGAAGATGGAGGGGGTGGAGATCTTCCGTGAGAGCCGGCTGACCTTGGAGAACATCCTTGAGGTTGCCCCCGACCACCTGGCCATCGCTACGGGCGCCAGCTGGCGGCGCGACGGCGCCGGCCGGGCCCTGCCGCTGGGTCTGCCTGGCCTGGCTGAGAACCCCACGGTCTTCACGCCCGACGACCTCATGGCCGGTGCCTTGCCGGAGGGACCGGTGCTGGTCTTCGACGACGACCACTACTACCTGGCCTCCGTCTTGACCGACCTCCTCGTGGCGAAGGAGCGGCCTGTGATCTTTGTCACGCCGCAGTCGGTGGTCGCCCCCTTCACCGAGAAAACCATGGAACAGCACCGCATCGTCAAGCGCATGATGGACGCCGGGGTGGAGATTAAGACGGCGCAGAGCTTGACGGCCTTCGATGCTGGCCGCGCGACCTTGACCTGCGGCTACAGCGGGCGGGAGACGCTGGTGGAGGCGGCCTCTCTGCTGCTGGTCACCGCGCGTTCCCCCAACGATGCCTTGCTGCAGGAAGCCAAGGCCGCGCCGGAGAAGCTGGAAGCTGCCGGCATCCGCTCGCTGCGCGGCATCGGCGACTGCGTGGCGCCTGGTACGGTCGCAGCGGCGGTCTATGAAGGCCATCTCTGGGCGCGCGACCTGGGCGAGGTGATCGACCCGGACGTCGCCCCCTTCCTGCGCGAAGAGCGGGCCTTGCCGGCTGACTAGAGGCGCCGGTCTCTGGCTTCACACGTCTTTGGCGATAGAGTGGCCTCGTGGTGGTGACACGGTTTCTAGGCGATCACGGCTGTGTGAAGTGCGGCTCCTTTTCCCTGCGGCGCAGGGATTGTTGAGCCCTCTCTAGGGTATCACCAAAGGTGCAGACGCCAAGACAGGTCCTGCTGTGGGACTGCTGCTGGCTCAAAGATCGGGGTACCTGTCTCATGCGCATGCTCTCTTTGGCCGCCCTCTTAGCCCTCCTCCTCCCTGGCTGCAGCGTCGTGGACGCCGGTGCCTCCGTGGTGGGTGCGGCAGCCGACATAACGGGCAGCGTGGTCTCCGGAACCGTCGATGTCGTGACGTCCCCCTTCGGCGGCGATGACGACGATGATGATGGCAAGGATGACGGCGAGGATGACGGCGAGTAGGCCCCAGCTGGCCTAACTGACTGTCCGCCCGCCTGCTCACTCGCCAAAGGGGCCTTGTGCCAAGACCGTAGGTGCCTGAGCTGGCCGCTCTCGCCAGCAGCGCGATCTCTCGCGCAACGATCTGATCTCCAGACACGAACTGCCGGTCCCCGGCGTTATCGCTGCACGCCAAGGCTTGATCTCGCACTCGAGGGCATGTACACAAATTTTATCTGTGTAATCTTTGTGTACAGAAAGTCTCTGCCCTGATGCCCCCCAGTCCCAAGCAGGCCTGCCTGGAGGCGCTGCGCCAGGATATCCTCACGCTCGCAATCGAGCCGGGGAGTGCGCTCGACGAAACGGCGCTCTCCGCCGCCTATGGCCTGTCGCGCACGCCGCTGCGCGAGGTGCTGCAGCGCCTGGCCGGTGAAGGCTATGTGACCCTGTCGGAGAACCGCAGCGCCAAGGTGGCCTCTATGGACCTAGCCGTTCTGCGGGTCTTCTTTCAGACCGCACCCTTGCTCTACGCCACGGTCGCCCGCTTGGCAGCGGAACAGCGCACGACCCGGCAACTCGATGAGCTTAAAGAGGTCCAGCGCGGCTTTGCGTCCGCAGTCGCTGCCGGACGCGCCGCGGATATGGCGCTGATGAACCACCGCTTTCACGAGCTGATCGGCGAGATGGCGGCCAATGCCTATCTCATGCCCAGCCTGAAGCGTCTGCTGATCGACCACACGCGCCTGGGCCAGCTCTTCTACCGCCCAACCTCCGACGCCGAGCAGCAGGCGGTCACCAAGGCCTGCCAGCAGCACGACGCGATGATCGCCGCCATCGAGGCGCGCGAGGCTGGTGTGGCGGTCGATCTCACCCTGCAGCACTGGGACCTCTCCCGCGACCGCATGGAGCGCTTCGTGCTCTCCGACCCCCTGCCCCTGGACGTGATCCCCTTCACGGAGAAGAAACATGCAGTTTGAAGGCATCTACACGCCGCTGATCACGCCCTTCAAGGCGGACTATAGCATCGACGAGGCGAACTTCGTGGCCGTCATCGACTTCCTGATCGAGGCCGGCGTGCAAGGCCTGATCGTCGCCGGCACCACGGGCGAGTACTACGCCCAGACGGCGGAGGAGCGGATTGCGCTGATGAGCCAGGCCAAGGCCGCGATCAAAGGCCGGGTGCCGCTCATCGTCGGCACCGGCGCGCTGAGGACCGAGGACTCCATCACCTTCGCCGAGGCCGGCAAGGCGGCCGGCGCCGATGCGCTCCTGGTGGCGACACCGCCCTACTCCTGCCCGACCGGGGCAGAGATTGCTCAACACATCCTGGCGGTGGAGCGCGCGGGCGGCCTGCCGGTGATGCTCTACAACTACCCAGGCCGTATGAGCGTCTCTATGGATGAGACCACGCTCGATGCGCTGGCCGGAAACACAAACATCTGCGCCATCAAGGAAAGCTCCGGCTCCCCGGACCGCTTGCACCTGCTGGCCCGCGACTATCCGCAGATCCAGCTTTCCTGCGGCATGGACGATCAGGCGCTGGAGTTCTTTGCCTGGGGCGCGCGCTCCTGGGTCTGTGCCGGCTCCAACTTCGCGCCGGAAGCCCACCTGGCGCTCTATCGGGCCTGCGCCCTGGAGAAGGACTTCGACAAGGGCCGGCGCATCATGAGCGCCATGCTGCCGCTGATGCGCGTGCTGGAGCAGGGCGGCACTTTTGTTCAATGCATCAAAGAAGGCACCCGCCGGCGCGGGATCGAGGCCGGGTCGCCCCGCCTGCCGCTGCAGCCCTTAAGCGCTGAAGAGGCCGAGAAACTGGGCTCCGTCATCACCGCCATGGACGCGGAGCTTGCCGCCATCGAGGCCGGCCAATGAGCACGCAGGCCGCCATCGAACCGCAAGCCGAGTCCCGCCCCGCCCGCAGCCGCCGCGGCGGCCGCGAGTCCCGCCGCCAGCTGCGCAGCACCATCGAAGACAGCATGCTGCCCGCGCTGCGCCGCCGTCTGCCGCTCACCGAGCCGATGGACCAGGAGCAGATCGAGCGGGTGGACGCCGCCTCTCTGGCCATCCTTGAGGAGGTGGGTGTGGTCTTCCGCGACCCCATCGCCATCGAGGACTGGCGCAAGGCGGGTGCGAAGATCGGTGAGGAGGACCGCGTCTATCTCGACCGCGGTCTGGTGCGCGAGTTAATCGCCAGCATTCCGGAGACCTTCACCTACCACGCCCGCAACCCGGCCAAGTCGCTGCCCTTCGGCAAGGAGCATTCCATCTTCGTGCCGATGACCGGCGCGCCCTACCTGCGTGACCTGGACGATCAGCGCCGGCTGCCGACCTTGGAGGACCTGGCCAGCTTCCACAAGCTGGCGCACATGCTGCCGGCGCTCCACTCCTCCGCCCACCACATCGTCGAGCCGATGGACCATGTGGTCGCGCACCGCCACCTGCGGATCACCTATTCCTCCATGAAGCACTCCGACAAGACCTTCATGGGCATGACCACCTCGCCGAAGAACGCCGAGGATGTCATGGAGATGTGCGCGATTCTCTTCGGCGCCGACTACATGGAGCAGCACGCGGTCACCACCGGCAACTGCAACGGCAACTCGCCCTTGGTCTGGGACGAGGTCATGCTGGGCGCCATGCGCGCCTTCTGCCGGCGCAACCAGCCGGTGCTCTGCTCGCCCTTCGTGCTGGGGGGCGCCAACACGCCGGCCTCCACCGCTGCTGCCGTCGCGCAGCTGAATGCCGAGGCGTTGAGCGCGCTGGCCTACACCCAGGTGATCCGCAAGGGCGCCCCGGCGATCTATGGCCACTACCTCTCCACCGTCTCGATGAAGTCGGGCGCGCCCATGGCCGGCACGCCGGAGATCAGCCTGATGAACCTGATGATCGGGCAGATGGCGCGCTACTACAAGGTACCCTGGCGGACCTCAAACACCTTGGGTGGGGCCAAGACCTTCGACGCCCAGGCGGGCTACGAGAGTGCTACCACCTTGATGGCGGTGATGATGGCCGGCGCCAACTACATCTGGCATTCCGCCGGTTGGAACGAGGCCGGCATGCACTGCTCGCTCGCCAAGTTCGTCGTCGATGCCGAGCAATGCGCCATGGCCTATCGCATGGCTGAGGGCATTCGCTGGGACGACTTCGACGAGGCCCTGGCCGCTGTGCGCGATATCGGCCCGGGCGGGCACTACCTGGGCCATCCGCACACGCAGGCCAACTTCCAGCGCGCCTTCTTCATGCCAGAGCTCTTCGACAACAACTCGATTGAGCAGTGGGCGGCGGAAGGCTCGGTCGAGATCACCGAACGGGCCTTGAAGAAGGTCCGCAGCCTGCTGGAGGCCTACGAGGAGCCGAGCCTCGACCCCGGCATTGATGAGGCTCTGCGTGACTACATCGCCAGGCGGGAGCGCGAGATCCCGGCCGTCGACGCGCTGAACGACACGCACTGATGGCCGGCGGGACCGTCACGCGCCTGCCGAAGGATCCCGGTCCAGCAGGCTGGAACGAGATTCTGCCGAAGGCCCCGCCGCCCGAGCCCTTGGAGGAGCAGCGCACGGCAGACTGGCTGGTGATCGGTGCCGGTTTCGCCGGCCTGGCCGCCGCGCGCCGCCTGAACCGCAACCGTCCTGGCGAGAGCGTCGTGGTGCTGGAGGCCAGCCGCATTGGCCAGGGCCCGGCCGGCCGCAACTCCGGCTTCATGATCGATCTGCCGCACGATCTCTCCTCAGCCAACTACGGCGGTGCGGCGGAGCGCGACCGTAAGCAGATCGCCGCCAACCGCACCGCCATCGCCTTTGCCGCGGAGGCGGCTGCCGACTACGGCCTTCCGGACGAGGCCTTTCGCCCGGCCGGCAAGGTGAACGCCGCGGCCAGCGAGCGGGGGCTTGCACACAACCAGGACTTCGCCGGGCATCTGGAGGGCTTGGGCGAGGCCTATGAGCTATTGGATGCGCAGGCCATGCAGGACCTCACCGGCAGTCGCTACTACCAGGGCGGGCTCTACACCGCCGGCAGCGCCTTGATTCAGCCGGCGCTCTTCGTGCGCGGTGTCGCTGGTGGCTTGGCGTCCAACAGGGTGAAGCTCCACGAGACCTCGCCGGTCCTGGCGCTCACGCGGCAAGAGGGCCTCTGGCAGGCCGAGACGCCGCAAGGCCTGGTGCGCGCGCCCAAGGTCATTTTGGCGGTGAACGGCCATGCTGAGAGCTTCGGCTACTTCCGCCGGCGCCTGATTCACGTCTTCACCTATGCCTCCATGACCCGGGCCTTGCGTGCAGAAGAGGTCAAAGCCCTCGGCGGTCAGCCCGGTTGGGGGCTGACGCCGGCAGACCCGCTGGGTACGACGCTGCGCCGCATCACCTCGCCCCAAGGGGAGCGGATCGTGGTGCGCAACCGCTTCACCTACGACCCAGGCCTGGAGATCTCGGAGAAGCGCTTGGCGGCCAGCGTGAAGGATCACGACGCCGCCTTTGCCGCCCGCTTCCCAGCCCTGGCGGGTATCGAGATGGAGTACCGTTGGGGCGGGCGCCTCTGCCTGTCGCGCAACGATGCGCCGGCCTTCGGTATGGTGGAGGAGGGCCTTTATGCCGCTTGCTGTCAGAACGGCCTTGGCACGGCGCGGGGCACCTTCGCCGGCGTGGCGGCTGCCGATCTGGCCTGCGGCGTCAGCAGCTCCTTCACTCAGCATATGGTTGAGGCGCCAGAGCCGACGGCAAAGCCGCCCGAGCCCATCACCCTTCTCGGTGCAAGCGCAAGGATCGCCTGGGGCCAGTTCCGGGCCGGACGGGAGCTTTAGGCCTGTTCCCCTAAGACAAGGGAACAGGCCTTATCCTGAGCCTCTCGAAGGATGTGCCCCAAGCGCGTTCTTCTCATTGGCACATGCTTCGACAGGCTCAGCATGAGGGGAGTGGTTTAGGGAGACAGTCATCTCAAGAACGGAAGAGAAGACTGCCACCCAAGCTCCGGCGCGGGCCCCCTACTCGGCCGCCCGCTGATCCTCCGCTGCCGGCTTGGCCTTCTTGTCACCAGGCCGGGTCGGGCCACCCGCGGCGTGGATGTCCTTCACCGCGTCAGAGACCAGGCGGTCGAAGACGAACTCGGCCGGGCGCTGCTTGTCCAGCGGGATCTCCTTGGCCATGGGGCCTTCGGTGCGGATGCCGCCCAGCGCAACCTTCAAGGCGCGCCAAGGACGCTTCACCGTGTCTTCGACCGCCGTGCCCTCATAGCCGCAGTGCACCATGCAGTCCGCGCACTTCTCGTAGTTGCCGGTGCCGTAGGAGCCCCAGTCGGTCTGCTCCATCAGCTCGGTGAAGGTCTGGGCGTAGCCCTCGTTCAAGAGATAGCAGGGGCGCTGCCAGCCGAAGACGTTGCGGGTCGGGTTCGACCAGGGGGTGCAGCGGTACTCCTGGTTGCCGGCCAGGAAGTCCAGGAAGAGGCTGGACTGGCTGAAGGCCCAAGGCTTGCCGTCCTTCTTGCGCTCCTTGCCCTGGCGGAAGAGGTCGCGGAAGAGGTTCTTGGTGTGCTCGCGATTGAGGAAGTGCTGCTGGCTGGGCGCGCGCTCGTAGGCATAACCGGGGGAGATGGTCACCCCCTCCACGCCCATATCGCGGGCGAAGTCCATGAACTCCGCGACCTTGTCGGCCTCAGCATTGTTGAAGAGCGTGCAATTGATGTTGACCCGGAAGCCGCGGTCGCGGGCCTGCTCGATGGCCGCGACGGCCTTCTTGAAGACGCCCTTCTGCGCCACCGCCTCGTCATGCTCTTCCTCCAGCCCGTCCAGGTGGATGGAGAAGGTGAGGTAGGGGCTGGGGGTGAACTCCTCGATCCGCTTCCCCAAGAGCAGAGCGTTGGTGCAGAGGTAGACGAAGCGTTTGCGCTTCACCAGCTCGGCCACGATGGTCGGCATCTCGCGGTGGATCAGCGGCTCGCCGCCGGGGATGGAGACGATGGGCGCGCCGCATTCCTCGACGGCCTCAATGCACTCCTCGACCGAGAGGCGGCGGTCCAAGATCTCCTTGGGATAGTCGATCTTGCCGCAGCCTGGGCAGGCCAGGTTGCAGCGGAAGAGCGGCTCCAGCATCAGCACCAGGGGGTAGCGCTTCTTACCCGTGATGCGCTGCTTCATAATGTAGGCGCCGACACGGACTTGCTGGATCAAGGGAACAGCCACGGCGGAACGCACTCCTTCGTAAAACACTTCGAGGCAAGGACAGCCCTGCCGATCTCGACCATGTGTGGCGCCGGACGCGCGGTACAAGACCACCGCCGGCCTGACGTGTTACGTCGACGCAGGCCGGGAGCGTTTCTCAGGAAGCGTGTCTGGGGCCTTCTTTCTCTGGGGCCTTGCTTCGCGTCTGTGCCATGGTCACCTTTACTGCTGCCACGGCACAGTTGCACCTGTCAAAGTGGGAACGAGGAAATGGAGTTGTGCGGAAGGCTCTTCTAACGGTTTTCCTGGCCGCCGTGTTGTTTTTGCCGCCCTTGCCGATGGCACCGGCGCGCGCGGCCGATGCGCCCATCGGTCCGGCCGAGGCCGCGGTGGCAGATCTAAACCAGACGCTCTTGAAAGCGCTGCACAGCCCAGCGGCCAAAGAGTTCGGCGAGCGGGTCACCATGCTGCACCCCTTGATGGTTGCGGCCTTCGACTATCCCTTCATGGCGCGCATCGCTGCCGGGCGTTACTGGGACGACTTCACCGAGGCGCAGCGGAAACGCTACGTCGCGCTCTTCACCGATCTTGCGGTTGCGGTGGCCGCCAGCCGCTTCAAGGCGCAGCCGGACGCGGCCATCGCCATCACCGGCACGCGCGACGGACCGCGTGAGACCCGCTTGGTGGAAACCCGCCTCACCCTGCCCGGCAGCCCGTCACGCGACATTGCCTACCTCATGCGCCAAGACAAAGACGGTAGCTGGCGGGCGATCGACGTCTTCTTCGAGGCGCGGGTGAGCGAGCTCTCGACCAAGCGTTCGGAATACACCTCCGTCCTGGGTAAGGAAGGCATCCCGGCTTTTCTCGACATCCTGCAAGACAAGCTCGAAGACTACGATGGATCCGCGTGATCGGGACCCTGCCAGAGGCTGACCTCGGCGACTGGACTCCAGGCCGGCGGCTGGCGCGGGGGGTTGCCCGTTTCCTGACCGCCGGCGGCCATGCCGTCTTGGCCGAGGTGACCTTGGCCAATGGCCGGCGCGCCGATCTCATGGCCCTGGACCAACGCGGCGGGATCTGGATCGTGGAGGTGAAGTCCAGCCTGGCCGACTACCTCTCGGATGCCAAGTGGCAGGACTACCTGCCCTTCTGCGAGCGTTTCAGCTTCGCCGTGCCCGCTGACTTCCCGCTCGATCGTTTGCCGGAGCAGGCGGGTCTCATCATCGCCGACCCCTATGGCGCGGCCGAGGCACGCCTCTCCGATGCGCGCCCAATGGCAGCCGCCCGCCGCCGCGCCCTGCAGCTGCGCTTCGCCCATCTGGCGGCCCAGCGCTTGCAGGCGCTGACTGATCCAGAAGGGCGCGTTTAGCAGGCTTCTTGTCAGCGCGCCGGCTGTGGCGCTGCCCGCAGCACTGTCAGTGATTCCAGCTAAGTCCTAGGCTTCTGCTTTTGCAGAAGGAGCTCTGCTCATCTGGTGACCTGCCTTGGCAAGATGATCGACGAAGGCGCGTATCCGCGGGGAGAGCAGTCGACGATCGAGGTACAGGGCAGATATGGGGGTCTGGGGCGGGCGATAGTCCTTGAGGGCTTCGATGAGCGCGCCCGCTGCAAGATGCCGACGAGCCATGTATCCGGGAAGCTGTCCGACGCCGGCGCCCTCCAGCACCATACGCAGGATCATTTCGCCCTCGTCGACGACAAAGGGGCCCGCCGCCGTGCGCCGTTGGGTTTGGCTGTCGATGGTGAAGACCCAGGGAAAAATCCGTCCCGTTTGCGCGGCTCGGAAGCTGAGGCAGCGGTGGCCCTTCAGGTCGTCGGGATGCTGCGGTTGGCCCTGCTGTTCCCAGTAGTTTGGTGCCGCGCAGACCAGCAATTCTTCTTCATAGAGCTTGCGCGCGATCAAGTGCGTGCTCTCTGACAAGACCCCTGAGCGGATGGCGACGTCTATGCCTTCAGAGGCTAGGTCCGACAAACGGTCCGTGAGGGTCAAATCGATCTCGACCCCGGGCCACTGCGCCAGGAAATCGGCAATCACGTCGGCCAGCCAGAGACGCCCCAGGGGGGAGGGGGCCGAGATCCTCAAGCGGCCTTTCGGTCCTGACGTGGAAGCAGATACCTCCTCACCAAGGAGGCTCAACTCATCCAGCACCTTTCTCGCGCCCTCCAGATAGCGCTCACCCTCGGGCGTTAGGCTGACACTGCGAGTCGTGCGCTGCAGCAACTTCGTCCCGAGCAGCTCCTCCAAGCGGCTTACGGCCTTTGACGTGGCGGAGGGCGAAAGCGCCAGCGCCTTGGAGGCCTCATGAAAGGCGCCGCGCTCTGCCACCTGTACGAAGGCGGCGATCGATGCCAGCGGTGGGAGTTCATTCATGACTGAAAGTGCATTCCGCATTCTGAGAAGCCGGATTTATCTTAATCTCTTTCGTTTCCATCATCAATCACAGGTTCACACCAACGAAGGAGACATTTCATGAAGATCGGTATCATCGGTGCTGGGAACATCGGTCGGGCCTATGCCCGCCTCTGGCACAAGGCAGGCCATCAGGTCTTTCTCAGCTCTCGCAGCCCTCAGGACCATCAAGGCTTCGTCGATGGTCTGGGAGACGGCGCTCTCGTCGGAACGGTGGTTGAGGCGGCGCAGTTCGGAGAGGTTGTTTTCCTTGCGGCTAACTATGCAAGCGCGGACGGCGCGCTTCGGGCCATTCGCCCTTACGTGAAGAACAAGCTCGTGATCGACTCGATGAACCCCTTGCGTGCGCCGGATGACGATCGAAAGGACCCACTCATCGGCGAGGACGAGATCGCGGGGCTGGTCACTAAAGCCAAGTTGCCGGAAGCCCGGGTTGCGCGCGCCTTCACCGGGCTCAGGGCGGGCTATATCGAGGCGAAGAGCGACACTGCCTCGCCTTGGCTCGCAATCCCGCTTGCAGTTGACGATCAGAAGGACCGCAGCCTGGTGGAAGGGCTGATCTCCGACGCTGGCTTCGTTCCGGCCTATGTTGGCGGCCTTGAACAAGCCGGGGCGCTGGATCCCGGCAGCCCCATCTGGAATGTCCTTCTCAGCAAGGAGGAGGCCCTCAGCGGGGCGCGCGCTTTCAACCAAACGAAAGGAGCCTAGCGCGACGCGGACGGAAGGTCGGCCGCTCGCGGTCGACCTCTCATGGTGTTTCACAAGGTGATTGTCGGGCCCGGGCCGGCTTGCTAGTGTCCGCGCCTCTCAGCTAGGGCCGCTGCTAAGGTCGCTGAGTGAGGACCCGTAGCTCAGCTGGATAGAGCGCTGCCCTCCGAAGGCAGAGGTCACAGGTTCGAATCCTGTCGGGTCCGCCAGTAAAACACTGGCCTTTCGTAGTGCTTCACCGCCTGCAGCCGCCCCCCAGTCCGCACTATGTCCGCAGAACGACCTGGCAACGGCGGAAGAAATCAAGAACATCGCCCGGCTGGTCCTCGCCATCGGTTCGGGCCGCGGCGCCAATCCCGAGACCGCTCTCATTGCCAAGCATGAGGCCGCTGACCGGCTCTTTGCCTTGGCGCGGCGGGTGGAGCGCGGCGGATGACCGACTTCGCCGACCTCATTGAGCCTGTAGCACGGCAGCTGCTGGGTGAACCGAACAAGCACTTGTCCAAGGGTGATGAGCTGCGCTTCGGCACCAACGGCAGCATGAAGGTGGTGATTGGCGGCCCGAACAAGGGCACCTGGTACAGCCATGAGGAGGGTAAAGGTGGCGGCGTAGTCGACCTGGTGGCGCGTGAAAAAGGGCTGTCCGAATCAGCGGCTAAGGACTGGCTGCGCTCCACTTTCTCCCGCGAGCCGGCGCCCGCCGCTCGCAAGGGTGAGATCGCGGCGAGGTATGAGTACTGCGCTGCGGACGGGACTTTGCTCTATGAGGTGGTGCGGATGGTCCCTAAGGACTTTCGGCAGCGCCGGCCGGCTGGCAAAGGAAAGTGGATCTGGAACCTGCAGGGTATCGAGCCGGTTCCCTACCGCCTGCCCGAAATCGAAGAGGCCCTAGCGCACGGCCGCCCGGTCTTCATTGTCGAGGGCGAGAAAGACGCCGACAACCTTGCCGAGTTGGGAGTGCCAGCCACGACCAATAGCGGCGGCTCCAAGAAGTGGAGCGCTGGCCTAAGCAAGTATTTTCAAGGTGCCGACGTTGTCATTGTTCCAGACAACGACGGACCTGGTGCAGATCATGCGGAGCTGGTCGCCAACAGCCTTTCAACGTACGCTTCCAAAATCAGAATCCTAGAGCTGCCGGACTTGCCGAGAAAGGGCGATGTCAGTGATTGGCTGCGCGCCGGCGGCACTGCTGAGTCCCTGAACGCTCTTGCCTCTGTCGCACCTGTCTGGCGGCCGGAAACCAAAACGCTCTTGCCGACCGTCTGGTATGGCGAGGAAGACGCGCAGCCGTCGCTGGAGTGGCTGGTGCGCGGGCTGCTGGTCTCCAAGGGCTTGTCGGCCGTCTTCGGCCCACCGAAGTCGTCGAAGACCTTCTTCACGCTCGACCTGGCCCTACATATTGCCACCGGCCGGGACTGGTTCGGCCGAAGCGTCAAGCAGGGCGGCGTGGTCTACGTGAACGGCGAGGGCCAGGCAGGCCTGCTGCAACGCATGAAAGCCTGGGGGCAAGAGAACGATGCCCCGGCCTCGGCGCCCTTTATGGTGATCTCGCAGGCCATCAATCTCTTCGACGACCACCACGATGCTGACCTATTGGTCGCCGCGATCAATGCGCAACGCGACAGGCTTGCGGCACCCCTGAGGCTGTTGGTCTTGGATACGCTTTCCCGCATGATCGGCAGCGGCGATGAGGACAAGGCCCGGGACATCAATGTCTTCGTCCAGAACGTAGATCGTCTTCAGCGGGAACTAGGCTGCCACGTGATGGTCGTGCACCACACCGGCAAGGATCAGGGCCGGGGCATGCGCGGCAGCAACGCCCTTCAGGGTGCCGTTGATGCCGGCATCAAAGTAGAGCGCGCCACAGGCGGGCTGTGCACGGCCCAGCTAGACTTGATCAAGGACGGAGAGGCGGGACAGGTCTTTCGGTACGACCTGGCGAAATCGGTTCTTGGGACCGACGAGGAGGGCGAGGAGATCGCCTCCTGTGTCGTTAAACCCACGGATGCGAACGCCAGTGAGCCAGGGACTTCAACGCCCAAGACGGGAGCGGCCGGGATCGCTTTCGATGCTCTGCGGCGCGCTATCAACGAAGAGGGCTTATCGTCTCCCGGTGGCCAGGTACCCACTTCGGTGCGCGTGGTATCGAGCGACACGTGGAGGCGCTATGCCTTCAGCATGGGCGTAAGCCCCAAGGGTACCGACGAGAGCAAGAAGCGGGTGTTCAACAGGGCCAGAGAGAAGCTTCTCAATACACACGCAATAGCAGAGTGGGACGGGCAAGTCTGGATTGCTCGGGACAGCGGGACATGACGGACAATGCTGGACAAGTCCTGGCTGTCCCAGCCCCGGGACACCCCCTGAAAGGGGTGTCCCGGGGCCAGAAGGCCATGATGTCCCGCCATTTGTCCCGGTGGCTGTCCCATGGCTAAGTGGCCCTACAACACGTCAAGGTGGAAGCGGCTGCGCCGGGCAAAGCTATCTATGAACCCACTGTGCGAGGTCTGCGATAAGCGTGGCCTGCCCGTAGCAGCGTCACATGTCGACCACAAGGTGGCCATCTCCAAGGGCGGAGATCCCTTTCCCCCGCTCGATGCGCTGATGAGCATGTGCCCGTCATGCCACTCGATCAAGACAAGCGCCATCGACCGCAGCGATAGGAGTTCCGGAAGCGCCGGCGTGGCCTTCAAGGGCTGTGGCCTCGACGGTCTGCCGCTTGATCCCTCGCATCCCTTCATGGGGAGGGGCGGGTCGAAGGACGGCAGCTCTGATGCATAAGACCGACGCCACCCCTTCGGACATAGTTAGTTCGGATCCGGGCTGATGGGGCAGCGTGGGCCTGGAGCGAACCCCTTGAAGGTCGAGCCGGCGCTTCCGGAACTCCTATCGCTGCGGTCGATGGCGCTTGTCTTGATCGAGTGGCATG
>JBCBSF010000020.1:0-59943 GCA_039819325.1 Pseudomonadota bacterium
GCCCGAACTCGGCGATGTTGAGATAGGTCTCCAGAATGCGCTCCTTATCCCACAAGGCTTCCAGCCAGGTGACGTAGGTCAGCTCTAGCGCTTTGCGGACGCGGGCCTGTTCGGGCCAGAGGAGGAGGTTCTTCACCGTCTGCTGCGGGATGGTGCTGGCGCCGCGCGGGCGGCTCCGCTCGCCGCTGGCGACTTCCGCCTGGGCCTCGCGGATGGCGCCCCAGTCGACGCCGCGGTGCTGGCAGAAACGATTGTCCTCCGCCGCGATCACGGCGCGGGCCAGCTGCGGGCTGATGGCGTCGAGGTCCACCCACTCCTGCTGCCAGCCTTTGCCGTCCAGCCAGCGTATGACCATCAGGGGTGTTGCCTGCGCCGGCAGGAAGAGATGCGCCAAAAGCCAGAGCGCCGGCAGGACGATCAGGCCGAGGAGAGCGGCATGCAGAAGCCAAGCGCCCAGCCGGCGTAACCTGCGCATGGCCCTAACGCGCCGTGCTCCGCGTCTCGAGCCAGCCCCCCAGGCGCTCCAGGGCAGCCTCCATGGTCTCGCGCGCACCGGCGTAGGAGAGGCGCAGGGTCCGCTTGCCCTCGGCAGGGTCGAAGTCCAGGCCTGGCGTGACCGCAACGCCGGCCTGCTGCAGCAGATCGCTGCAGAGCTGACTGCTGTCGTTGGTCAGGTGGCTGACGTCGAGATAGAGGTAGAAGGCCCCGTCACTGGGGAGGAAGCCGCTGAGGCCCAGCTGCGGCAGGCCCGCGACCAGCAGATCGCGGTTGATGCGATAGCCCGCAACGATCTGGTCCAGGTCGGCGCGTGCGGTCAATGCCGCCAGTCCCGCCGCCTGCGCCAGCTCGGAGGCGGAGATGAAGAGGCTTTGCGCCAGGCGCTCCAAAGGCCGCACCAGGTCTTCCGGCAGAACCAGCCAGCCCAGCCGCCAGCCGGCCATGCAGTAGTACTTGGAGAAGGAATTGGCGACGATCACGTCGGGCTCTGTCGCCAGACTGTGCGCTGTCGGGCCATAGGTGATGCCGTGATAGATCTCGTCGGAGATCAGCCGCGTGCCGCGTGCCCGGCAGGCCGCCGCCAAGTCTTTGAGCGCCTCGGGCGCCAGCATGGTGCCGGTGGGATTGGAGGGACTGGCGACGATGAGGCCGTCCAGCCGCTCAGGATAGGCGGTGATCTGCGCGGCGGATGGCTGGTAGTGGTCGGCAGCCGTGGTCGGGAGGAAAACCGGTTCCAGCCCTAAGGCGATGGCCAGGTTCTTGTAAGCTGGGTAGCCGGGGGCGGCCAGACCGATCCGCGCGCCGGGGTCGAAGGCTGCCAAAAGGCTGAGCAAGAACCCGCCGGAGGAGCCGGCCGTCACCGCGATGCGGCCAGGGTCGACCTGCTGCCCGTAGATCTCTCGGTAGTGATCGGCCAGGGCCTGGCGCAAGGCCGGCGTGCCCAGCGCATCAGTGTAGCCGATCCGTCCACGCGCCAGGCAGGCCTGCGCGGCAGCCACGACGACGGGCGGCGCCGCGGCGGCCGGCTGGCCGACCTCCAGATGCAGGATCGAGCGTCCCTCGGCCTCCAACTTGTTTGCGGCGGCCAGCACGTCCATGGCGCGGAAGGCCTCAACGGCGGCCCGCTGTGCAGTCGTGAGCGCCATGGTGCTAGGGTGAGACCTGAGAGAGGCCGAAGCCGCGCGGGTCGGCCTCCACCTGGCAGAGACCGGGCGCTTGTAGAATGCCTTCTGGACAGAGCCAAGCTTGCACCTCGCCGAGACCAGGCACCAGCTGCAGGCGATGGCCGAGCTCCACCAGAACCTGCTGGACGCTGCCATCTGCGCGCTCCTCCACGAAGGCCACATCGGGTAAGCCATTGTGGTGTACGCGCACCTGGTTCATGGCAGTTCTCAAGGGCATTTCTCGCAGGAAGATGTCGGCCATCAGCCGGCTTAGGGCTGTGGCTCCCGCAGAGCCGCCGGCAGCTGCGCCAGCAAAGCGCGCCCGCTGGGTGCCGATGGAAGTAGCAATGGCGGCGACGGGGGAGATCACCAGATTCCCTGGTGCCTCGGCCGCGAAGAAGATGCCGCTCGTCGCGTCTAGCTTGCCGCTGCCGAAAAGTCCATTGTTGGTCAAGCTACAAGCAACGGCGTTGCCGTAGCGGTCGCCGACGACGAATCCGGTGCCGGCGACTGGCTCCACCACTTGGCGTGGGCTGGGTACCAAGCTGCTGGACGGCCTGTGCGGTTGCTGGCCGAGGCCACTTAGCCGCGCGTCCAAGGTATCGCTGTCCAGCAAGGTGTCCACCGCTTGGGTGCTGCCGCCCTCAGCGGTGAGCCAGCCACCCCGGTCGGCATAGCTCTGCGCCGAGGCCTCGATGAAGACATGCTGGCGACGCCCGATCTCGTCCTCGTCCTCATAGTCGGCGACGTCAGCCAGGATCTGGTAGAGGGTCGCGGCCACCAAGCCGTTGGCCGCCGGTGGCGGGGAGAAGAAGATGAACTCAGACCCACGGACCAGTCGGATCGGCCGCTGGTAGAGGGGAACCCGGTCGCGCAGATCGACCTCTCGCATGGCTGCGCCGGCGGCGGTGGAGGCGGCCGCGAAGGCAGGACCTGCAGGACCGGAGAGGAAGTAGGCGGAGCCCTGCTTGCGGATGCCGGCCAGGGTTGCGGCCAGCGCCGGCTGGCGAAGGGGCGCACCCATGGCAAGCGGCCGGCCACCTGGCAGCAGCAGCTGCGCTGCAGCTGGGTCTTGGGCTAAGAGCGACTGCGCAGCGGCAACGTCGGCAGCGAGCGCGCGGCTGGTTTCGACACCGAAGCGGGCAAAGGCCTCCCCGGGAGAGACCATCTCTTGCCAGTTCAGGCCGCCATAGCGGGCATGCAGTGCTTCCAACCCGCGGGTAAGGCCCGGTGGGACTCCGCCGGTGGCGTTGGCCAGCGGCAGGAAAGAAAGAGCCTCGGTGATCTGTTTCTCGCGGTCATGGATCAGACACACACCGCCGCCGGCGAGCGATATGCGCGAGGGGTAGGTGGCGACCAGTGAGAAGGTGACGGCAACGGCTGCATCGGCGACGGTCCCGCCACGTGCCAGCACTTCGCGGGCGATAATGGCGGCATTGGGCTCGCCTGTGGCGACCAGGCCGTCGAAACCCGGCACGGGCTGCAGGTTCAAGGCATCGCCGGATTCGCAGGCGGCCAGGGTCACGCTCGCCACCATCAAGAGCGGCAGGGCAGCGCGCCGACGCGTCCTGTCACCTTCGCGTGAAACGGCCGCGTCCAGGCTCTGCTGCCGCGCCGTCGCCTTGCCGCCGCATTGCGCGTCCAGGCTCCGCGCTCTAAGTCTTAGCAGAGATTTCAGGCCTTGGATCATGCCACGCCGCATTCGCTTCTCCGTCCTCATCCTCGTCGCCGTCGCGGCCTGGACAACCCTGGCAGCCCCGCTCGCGGCGCAGGGGAACCGGCTGTCGTTCGTGCGCGATACCGAGGTGGAAGACATCATCCGCGACCTCTCCAACCCGATTCTCCGCGCTGCCGGCCTCAATCCGCAAGCCGTAGACGTCTATCTGGTTCAGGACCGCCGCCTCAATGCCTTTGTCGCCGGCGGACAGAACCTCTTCCTTAACACAGGCCTTCTGGCCCGGGTGGATGACCCGGAGGCGCTCTTAGGTGTGATCGCGCATGAGGCCGGGCATATCGCCGGCGGTCACCTGGCCCAACGCCGCTTGCAGGCTGAAGATGCCAATACCGGCGCCATCATTGCCCAGGTGGTTGGCATCTTGGGTGCTATCGCCTCAGGCCGGGGGGAGGTTGCCAGCGCAGTCATGTCCGGCGGACAGGACCTGGCGCTCCGCGGGCTCTTGTCCTACAGCCGGGCCAACGAGCAGGCGGCGGACCAGGCCGCGGTGCAGTATCTGGAGGCCGCCGGCATGTCGCCGGAGGGCCTTCTGGATTTCATGAACGTGCTGCGCGGACAAGAGGTCCTGCTGGCACGCAATCAAGATCCCTATCTGTCTACCCACCCTTTGACTCGGGAGCGCATGACCTTTCTGGAAAATCAAGTGGCGCGCTCGCCCTACCGGGGACAGACCTCGGTCTCCGCTGCGGACCGGGCGCGCTTTGAACGGGCGCGGGCAAAGGTCATCGGTTTTTTGGAACCGCCGAACGTGGTTGCGCGGACCTATCCGCCCAGCGATCAAAGCGAGCCGGCGCGCTATGCTCGCACGCTTCTGGACTACCGCAGCGGTCGGCTGGAAGACGCTCTGCTCGGCATCGATAGGCTCTTGGCTCAGCATCCCAACGATCCCTTCTACCTCGAGCTGAAGGGCCAGATGCTCTATGAGCGCGGCCGGATCTCGGACTCCCTTGGACCTTTACAGCGTGCCAGCGATTTGCTGCCCGGTGCCACCCAGATCCGTTTGCTGCTGGCCCGCGCGCAGGTAGCTGAGGATACACGGGCCATGGATCAAGCCGCAGTCGCTAATCTGGAGCGCGTGCTGGTGGAGGAGCCCCGCAATGCCTTTGCCTGGCGCCTCATCTCGACACCCTACAACCGTTTGGGCCAGACGGCCTTAGTCCATCTGGCCCTGTCGGAGTACTGGCTGGCGCGCGGTGACAATGAGCGCGCCGGGATTGAGGCGCGCCGTGCCTTGAACGCGCTACCGGCCGGCTCGCCCGACGCTCAGCAGGCCCAAGACGTCTTCAATGAGGCTGAGCGGCGCCTGCGCGCTCAGTAGTTCGCTTGCTAAGGCTGAAAGCCGGAAGGACCCCTTGCACATGATCTTAACCGCGATCTCCACTCTTCGCTTGGCCGCTGCCGGACTCGTGGCTTTCATGCTGTTGCTGCCGGGCGGCGCGCAGGCGCAGGAGAGCAGCTTCACGCCGGAGCAGGAGGCGGAAATCGAAGCACTGGTGCGCAGCTACATTCTGGAGAACCCGCAGATCATCCTGGAAGCGATCGAGGTGCTGCAGGCTCGCGAGCAGCAGGCTGAAACTGCGGCGCGGGAGTCTGCTCTGGCCGGGGCGGAGGCCGAGCTCTACGAGGACCCGCAGTCTCCCATTGCCGGCAATCCGGACGGAGACGTCACCATCGTTGAGTTCTTTGACTACAACTGCCCCTACTGCAAACGGGTAACGCCGGAGATCTTTGGCTTATTGGCCCGCGATGGGAATGTTCGCTACATCGCCAAGGAATGGCCGATCTTCGGTGAGGACTCGGAGTTCGCGGCGCGGGCAGCGCTGGCTTCCGACCGGCAGGGGCTGTACGCCCGCTTTCACCAGGCACTTATGGCGATCCGTGGGCCGGCCAATCCGCAGACAGTGCGCCGCGCGGCCGATGAAATCGGGTTGGACTGGGAGCAGCTGGAAGCCGACATGCAGGACGAGGCCATCACCGAGGCCCTTGCCCGCAATGATGCGCTGGCGCGGCGGCTCGGCATCCGGGGTACGCCAGCCATGGTAATCGGCGACAACTTCCTGCCCGGTGCCGTGCCGGCAGTGGAGATTGCCGCCATCGTGGCGGAGGAGCGGGCGCAGGCTGCCGGGAATTAGGTCTATCGGGCGCGGCCATCTATAGCCGAGCGGCGAGGAGCTATGTTCCTCTAGCCCTTCCCCGACGCCGGAAGCTCTGCTAGTGCTGCATTGCAGCAAAAAGATAAACCTCTCGGTTGAGGAGCCGCTTGGCTTTGGCGCAGCCTGCTATTCTTGTCTTGAACGGCCCGAACCTGAACCTCTTGGGGCAGCGGGAGCCCTCCATCTATGGCGCGGCCACGCTTGCTGATCTAGAGGCTGCTTGCCGTGCCGACGGCGCTGAAATGGGGCTGGTCGTAGACTGCGCGCAGTCGAATCATGAGGGCAGCCTCGTCGATCTCATCCAGCAGGCGTTTGGCGAGAAGCAGGGCCTCGTGATCAACCCCGGCGCTTACAGCCACACCTCAATCGCCATTCTGGATGCGATCCGCGGCGTAGGGTTGCCGACGGTCGAGGTGCATCTTTCCAACATCCACGCGCGTGAAGCCTATCGGCATCACTCCTATATCTCGCCCGCAGCGCTTGGCGTGATCTGCGGCTTTGGTGTCTTGGGTTATCGCATGGCCCTGATGGCACTCAGCCAGCATCTTAAGTGAGGACAAGGCAGCCCATGGGCAGCAAGCTGGACATCGACGAAAAACAAATCAAACGCCTGGCCGACCTCCTCAACGAAAGCGGCTTGAGCGAGCTGGAGGTGGAAGAGGGCGGGCGCCGCGTGAAGGTTGCGCGCCACGCTACCGGTGCCGCGGTGGCCGCCCACCCAGTCGCTCATCCAGCGGTCGTTGCTTCGCCGCCGCCAGCGCCTGAGCTGGCAGCCCACCCCCACGCCAGCGCTGCCCCAGTTGCCGGTGCCGTGACCTCTCCCATGGTGGGGACCATTTATGTCAGCCCCGATCCTGGCGCGCCGCCTTTCGTCAAGGTCGGCGATCAGGTAACGGAGGGCCAGACCCTGCTGATCATCGAGGCCATGAAGGTCATGAACAACCTGCCCAGCCCACGGGCCGGCCGGGTGACGGAGGTTCTGGTCCGCGACGGACAACCGGTCGAATTCGGCGAAGCGCTCGTCGTCGTTCAGTAGCCGCTTGTCCCGTCCATGTTCGAGAAAATCCTAATCGCCAACCGCGGCGAGATCGCGCTTCGCATCCAACGGGCCTGCCGCGAGATGGGCATCAAGACCGTGGCGGTGCACTCCACCGCCGATGCGGAGGCCATGCATGTCCGCCTGGCCGACGAGTCTGTCTGCATCGGGCCGCCGCCTAGCCGCGACAGCTACCTCAACATTCCGGCAATCCTTTCAGCCGCGACCATCACGGGCGCGGATGCTATCCACCCAGGCGTCGGCTTCCTCTCGGAAAATGCGACCTTCGCGGCCATGGTGGAGGAACACAGGATAGCCTTCATCGGCCCGGAACCTCGCCACATCGCGCTGATGGGTGACAAGGTCGCTGCCAAGGAGGCCGCCATCTCCTTGGGGCTGCCGGTGGTTCCAGGTTCCGACGGAGCGGTGGCTAGCGAAGAGAAGGCCCGCGCGGTGGCCGAGGAGATTGGCTTTCCGCTGCTGATCAAGGCTGCCGCCGGCGGCGGCGGGCGCGGCATGAAGATCGCGCGCACGCCCGGCGAGTTGGCCTCGGCACTGGCTATGGCCCGCAACGAGGCACGCGTCGCCTTCGGCAACGACCAAGTCTATATGGAGCGCTATCTGGGCGCCCCGCGCCACATCGAGATCCAGATCCTGGCCGATGGCCAAGGCAATGTGGTGCATCTGGGCGAGCGTGACTGCTCCCTCCAGCGCCGCCACCAGAAGGTCTTGGAAGAGGCGCCGTCACCAGCCCTGAACAGCAGCCAGCGAGCAGCGATCGGCGAGACCGCGGTGAAGGCCATGCAGGAGCTCGGCTATCGCTCCGTCGGCACCATCGAGTTCCTCTACGAAGACGGCGAGTTCTTCTTCATCGAGATGAACACGCGCCTGCAGGTGGAACACCCGATCACTGAAATGATAACCGGTGTCGATCTGGTACGCGAGCAGATAAGGGCTGCTTCAGGCGGAAGTCTCTCGGTAAAACAAGAGGATATCCAGCTTTCTGGCCATGCCATCGAATGTCGAATCAACGCCGAGCATTGGCGGACCTTCGCACCATCGCCGGGCCAGGTTAGCGGCTATCACGCGCCCGGAGGGCTGGGTGTGCGTGTCGATAGCGGCCTCTTTGCCGGCTATCGCGTGCCGCCGCACTACGACAGCTTGATCGCCAAGCTCATCGTGCATGCCGCCAGCCGCGAGGACTGCTTCATGCGGCTCCGGCGCGCCCTGGAGGAGTATGTGGTCGAGGGGATCGAGACCACGATCCCGCTGCATCAGCGCCTAGCAGCCTCGCCAGCGATCCTGAACGGCGACTACACCATTCACTGGCTTGAGGCCTATCTGGCCGAGCTGGACGAGGGCTAGGGCGTTACCCCTATTGCGCATGCCTGTCCCTAAACTCTGTCCTCATCCTGAGCTTGTCGAAGGATGTGCCAAGGAGAAGAACGCGCTTGGGGCACAACCTTCGACAGGCTCAGGATGAGGTTTTGCGTGGGAGGCTGACAGCGTTCAGGTGAACGGTTGCCCGAGGCTAACCCACCACCTTTAGCGGGGTGCGCAACCAGGTGATCAGGCGGCTGAGATCGCCGGCCTTGCGGCGGCGCCGGCCTTCCTCGAACAGCAGGTACTCATGATCGCTGGGGCCGATCTGGCGCTTCGCCAGCGTGTAGAGGGGGCGTTCCTGCGAGCGGCGGTAGACGGAAAAGGCGGCCATGCCGGCCAGGTGGTCGATGGCATAGTCCCGCCAGGTGCCTGCCATGACCTGTTCGCTGTAGAGCGCCATCAGGGCTTGCAGCTCGCTTCGGTCAAAATAGACAGGCCGGGCCTGACGCCGGCCACTGCCGCGCTGCGCTTGCTTGAGGTAGTGGTCCAGAGAAACAACATCCGCCATCGGTTTGGGGTACTCGGTCTTGTTTTCGACGGGCTGTACTGAGATAGGGCCTTGAGCTTGGTCGTCGCAACGCCACCTCTCAGTCTGAGATTTGGCGGGGCGCCTGTCCAGGCGTTTTGGCCCGGATTCGGTGGCAAAAGGGCAGGAGGCAGATCCATGGCAGCAAGCGTCCCACCGCTCTGTGACTTCGGCTGGAAGGCCCAAGACTTCGCACTGCCGGCCATCGACGGAAAGACCTATGGGCTTGCCGATGTCCGCGGTGAAAAGGGGCTGGTGATCGCCTTCATCTGCAATCACTGCCCCTTCGTGCGCTCGGTCATCACCCGCATCGAACGTGACTTAGCCAATCTGCGCGATCAGGGAATCGGCGCACTGGCGATCATGCCAAACGATAGCGAAGCCTACCCGGCCGATTCCTTTGAGAACATGGGCCGCTTCGCTGAGGAGTTCGGGCTCACCATCCCCTACGCCATGGACCGCGACCAAAGCGTCGCGCGGGCCTATGGCGCGGTCTGCACGCCGGACTTCTTCGGCTTCAATGCCGACCTTGAGCTGCAGTACCGTGGTCGTCTTGACGCCTCGCGGATGACGGCCGTCCCGGACGCGCGCCGCGATCTCTACGAGGCCATGATCCAGGTGGCCAAGACCGGTCAGGGGCCAGCGGCGCAAGAGGCCTCCATGGGCTGTTCCATCAAATGGCGGCGAGGTTAGACGTGCGGCGATGCGCAGGCGCGTCGCAGCGGCCCACTCTAGGATTGGGGGGAGAGGGCCGGTGCCGCTGACGCCAAGAGCTTCTCCATCACCGGCTCTAGGCTTGCGTTGACAGGCCTGGGCACTATTGTGGCGCAGATTTCCGGCCCTGCAGGTTGAAGGCCTAGGGGGCCGATTGGTTGGAGATGAGGGCTTCCTTTGAGTGATGTCTTCCGCGAGGTCGAAGAGGACCTGCGCACGGAAAAACTGAAGTCCCTGGCCAAGCGCTGGGGTCCCTTCGTGGCCATCGCCATCATCCTGGCGATCGGTGGGGTTGCCGGCTATACCTACTATGAGGAGCAGCAGGTCGAGGCCCGGCAGGCGGCGAGTGAAAGCTTCGCCGATGCGCTGGCACAGGCTCGCACCGGCGAAGCCGATGCGGCCCTGACTTTGCTGGACGAAGAGGCGCGCGAAGGCGACGGCGGCTTCCAGATTCTTGCGGCTTTCGCGGCAGCCGAGGTCCGCTCTGAGAATGGCGAGGTTCCGACCGCCATTGATGGGTGGCGCGCGCTGGCCGACAACACTGCCGCCGGCCAGCCCTTGCGCGACGTCGCCCGCCTCTTGGCTGTCATGCACGCCATGGACGAGGGTGAGGCGGCAGACCTGCTTGAGGGCGAGCTTGCGCCGCTTGCCGAAAGCAGCCGGCCGCTCTCCTACCTCGCGCGTGAGCTAACCGCGCTCTTGGCGCTGCGGCAGGGGGAGCTTGATCGCGCGCGCTCGATCTTGACTGAGCTCAGCGACGACCCCGAGAGCCCAGTCGGTTTACGCGGGCGCGCCACGCAGTTGCTTGATTCCTTGGGTTCCTGAGGTGGGCATGCTGTCCTTGATCCGGCCGCTGCCGCTCTTTGTCTCGGCGGCTTTCTTGGTCGGCTGCGGGCTTTTTGAGGACGCCCAGCCGCCGCTACCGGGTGTACGGGAATCGGTTATCGTCGCCGCCACGTCGCTAGAGCCCGATCCGGGTGCCGGCTCTACGCCCATCCGCCTGCCCCCGCCCTACGTCAACGGCAGCTGGGCGCAGCCAGGCGGCAGTGCTGCGCACGCCATGTATCACTTGGCGATTGCCGACCGGCCGGCCATTGGTTGGATCGCAGATGTCGGCAGTGGCGAAGGCGAGGACCGGGCGCTGCTGTCGCAGCCGATCGTGTTCGGCAACACCGTCTTCGCACTGGATGGCGAGGCCGAGGTCTCGGCCTTCAATCTCGCCAGCGGCCGGCTCTTCTGGAGCACGGATCTGGAGGACGACTCGGAAGAGGACGCCGGGGCCTTCGGCGGCGGATTGGCCTTCGCCGACGGCAAGGTCTTCGTCACCACCGGCTTCGCCCGCGTCTTTGCGCTAGATGGAGCGACTGGCCAGGTGGTGTGGGAGGCACAGGCGCCTGGACCCCTGCGCTCCGCCCCCGTCGTCGATGGCGGCCGGGTCTTCGCCGTCACTCTCGACAATCAGACGATTGTCCTGAACGCCGCGACTGGTGCCATGATCTGGCAGCATCGCGGCGTGGAAGAGCAGGTCGGCCTGCTCGGCACCTCCAGCCCAGCCGTGGCCGGCGATGTCGTCGTGGTGCCCTATAGCTCCGGCGAGCTCTATGCCATGAGCGTTGATAGCGGCCGTGTCTTCTGGAACTCCAGCCTGGCCGCGATCCGCCGCAGTGATCCCTTGAGCGATATCGGCCAGGTGCGTGGCCTGCCGGTGATCGACCGGGGCGTTGTCTACGCCACCAGCAATGCTGGCCGCACCGTTGCCATCGATCTGCGCCGCGGCAATCGCCTCTGGGAGCGTGATCTGGGCGGTCCGCTGACCATCTGGGCGGGCGGCGACTACCTCTTCCTCATCACCAACCGCTCGGAACTGGTGGCGCTTGCCAGGAGCGACGGTGCTGTGCAGTGGGTGACGCCGCTCCCGGCCTACGAGGACCCGGAAGACCGCGACGATGCCATTGCCTGGGTTGGCCCGCTGCTGGCCAGCAATCGCTTAGTCGTGGCCGGCAGCCACGGCGAGGCCTATGCCATCTCTCCCTACACCGGCGAGTTTCTCGGCACCGTCGATCTGCCGGATGGCGCTGCGGTATCACCCATCGTGGTGCAGGAGCAGCTGATCTTCCTGTCAGTCGATGCCGATCTGGTGGTGATGCGCTGAGCCACCCCGTCCCATGAGCAACGCCGACAGCGCCAGCCGGACCCTGGCTGGCATCGGCTGGATGGTGCTGACCACGCTGCTCTTCGTCTGCGTGACCGGCATCGTGCGCTATCTGGGCTCTGACATTCCAGCAACGCAGGCGGCTTTCTTACGCTACCTGATCGGCTGTTTCCTAGTGCTGCCGGCTCTGATGCCGCTCTTCAAACGCAAGCTGGACTCCTTGCCCTGGGGGCTCTTCGCTGCACGCGGCCTGGTGCATGGCATAGCCGTTTGGCTTTGGTTCTATGCCATGGCGCGCGTTCCCATCGCCGAGGTGACTGCCATCGGCTACACCGCGCCGATCTTCGTGACCATCGGCGCCTGGCTCTTCTTGGGTGAGACGCTGCATGCCCGGCGCATCGCCGCGGTAGTCATCGGGCTGCTCGGCGTCTTGATCATCCTGCGTCCCGGTTTCGAGACGGTGCAGATCGGCGCGTTGGCGCAGCTGCTCGCCGCGCCGCTCTTCGCCTGTTCCTTCTTGCTGGCCAAGCGGCTCACCAAGCTGGAGCGGCCGAGCACGATCGTCGCCCTGCTGTCGGTCTTCTGCACGCTTGCCCTGCTGCCGGGTGCCCTGGCGGAGTGGCGCGATCCGACGTGGGAGGAGGTCGCTTGGCTGGGCCTGACGGCGGTCTTCGCCACCGCCGGCCACTACACCCTGACCCGCGCCTTCGAGGCCGCCCCGCTGACCGTCACGCAGCCCTTAGGCTTCCTGCAGCTGATCTGGGCCACGATCTTGGGCATCGTGGCTTTCGGTGAGCCCCTGGACCCCTGGGTGATCTTGGGCGGCGGCATTGTGGTCGCCGCTGTCACCTTCATCTCTCACCGCGAGATGCTGGCCGCCAAGCGCGCCCGCACGCCGGTGGGTTTGGAGACGAAGGTCTAGAGCGACATGATCCTGAGTTGAAACGATTCACTTCGCCGAGCCCTGGCCTCTCCTGAGCTTGTCGAAGGGCTGAGCAGCCAGCGTAAGGGAGCGTACGTCGAAGGATCTGCGGCCAGCACTGAGCGTTGGGCACATCCTTCGACGGATGCGGGCTTTGCCCGCTGCTCAGGATGAGGACTTACGTGGCTGGTTCATGAGGCATCAACTTCATCTCATCACGCTCTAGCTATTGCATGAGCCGCTCGTCGAAGGGATAGGTGGAGAGCGTCTCGCAGCCCTCCTCGGTCACCAGGACCATATCCTCCAGCTTCACGCCCTCGCCGCCCTGGTCGGAACCGGTGAAGCTCTCGACACAGAGCACCATGCCCGTCTCGATTTCTCCCTCGTAGCCGAACTCCTCCCAGTCCTCGGCGTAGGGGATCTTTGGGTACTCGTCCGACATGCCCACACCGTGCACCAGGCAGGTGTAGTGGTGCGCCTTCACGTCCGGCCGCCGCTCAAAGGCGATCTGGGTCAGCTCGGAAAAGCGCAGGCCCGGGCGGATCAGGGTCTTGTTGTACTGCACCTCGTCATGAGCGTGGCGGTAGAGTGCCCGTTGCTCGGCGCTGGGGCTGCCGGGCCCGCAGTACCAGGTGCGGGAGATATCGGCGCAGTAGCCATAGGGGCCGACCATGTCGGTGTCGAAGCCGACCAGTTCACCAGCTGCAATGATCTTGTCGCTGGCCTCACCGTACCAAGGATTGGTGCGCCAGCCCGAGGCCAGAATGCGGCATTCGAACCAGTCACCGTCATGCGCCGTATTCACCTGGTGCAGAAAGGACAGCAGCTGGTTTTCCGTGAGGCCTGGGCGCAAGGCGGCCTCCATCTGGGTGATCCCCATCTCGGCGACCGCGATGGAGTAGCGGATAAGCTCGATCTCCTCCGGCGACTTGATGATGCGGGCCCGTTCCACCAGGGTCTCTGCGTCCGCCAGCTCCATGCCAGCTTGCATCAGGCTGGCCGCTGCGGAGGGGTTCAGCCGGTCCAGCGCCACCTTGGGATAGGCGTCGTCGCGCCCGATCTCCCGCAGGAAGGCCTTGATCTCGGCGGCTAGGTGACGCCCCTGGTCGCTTATGTCCAAGCCGGCATCGAAATGATTACGGTAGCGGCCGGGCCGGAAGGCATGCACCTGGGGCGAGCTGTCCTTGTAGGTGCCGTGCATGACCAGGGGCCCCTCCACCGGCAGGAAGAGGTAGGAGAAGGGCATGCGGGTCTGGAAGATGGAGAACTGGCGATGGTCGCAGGTGTAGCGCTGGCTGATCGGGTTGGCGAGCACGCAGAGGTCGACGCCGTCGGCGCGCATCATCTGCCGTACGCGGTCTAGGCGATAACGCTGCACCGCTTCCAGATCGGCCGCCGGTTTCGGCAGCAAAGGGCTCTCTGTGGGGCCTACCTGCGCCAAAGCTGTCATCGCCGAGCTCTCCTCCCTTACAGCGCCGATCGGCAGCGCGTGAAGGGAGAAGGCTAGGCAGGTTTTGCGCAGGCAGTCGCTTTTGGAACCGACGCGGCGAGGTCGCTTCCGCGATGAAAGTTCAGAAACGGCAGGCGCGTGGACTAGCTGCGGTTCCGGGTCAGTTCGTTGTGGGACGCCGTGAAGCCTGACAGCGAGACCGCCATGTCTGCCTGGGCGCCGTTGCCCAACTGCAGAGAGACGGTCATCTGCCCGCCCGCCTTCATGGCGTCGATCAGCTGGTCGTTCATCAGAATGCCGGACTGACAGAGCGCCGGGCCGCAGACCTCGATCGGCACCTTGGCGACTTCACGCCCGTCGATGGAGAGCGCCAGGCCGGTGGCGACGCGGAAGGTGCTCGGCGGATCGGTCAGGCCATAGGGCAGGCGCAGGAGCATGATCATGGGGTTGTCAGGCCGGAAGAAACCAAAGGCGGCCAAGAGCGCCAGGCGGCCGTCGCCGGTTTTCACCTCTTGGACCGCGCCGCAAGTCGGCGGCGTCGTGTTCTGACAGACGATTTGCCAATCCTGGAAGGTCGGCCCGGGTGTGCTCTGCTGAGCGGCGTTTTGGGCTTGGCCGGCGAGCGGGGTAAGGCCGATGGCCAGAAGCGCCGCCAGACCGGCCAGCGCGCGGCCCAGCGGACGAAGGGTTGGTTTCGCGCAGATCATAAAAGGCGGTTTAGCCGAAGTTCCCCGCGTCTGCCAGTGTCCTTAAGCGCACTGCCGCGCGAATGTGATGAACTGCAGCGGTGCCCAGCGCCCTGCGCGCTTGTCGTCGGGCCGCTGACGCGCGAGATATAACCTCCCTGTCAAACAAGCACCGACTGACCGCCATGCCGACCGCGCCGACGACGACTGAGATCCGCAGCCTCTTCCTGGACTACTTCCGTGAGGCGGGGCACGCGGTCGTGGATTCCTCCCCCCTGGTGCCGCGTAACGATCCCTCGCTGCTTTTCACCAACGCCGGCATGGTGCAATTCAAGAACACCTTCACCGGGCAGGAGGCGCGGCCCTACAGCCGTGCCGTCACCTCGCAGAAGTGCCTGCGCGCCGGCGGTAAGCACAACGATCTGGAAAACGTCGGCTACACCGCACGCCACCACACCTTCTTCGAGATGCTGGGGAACTTCTCCTTCGGCGACTACTTCAAGGAGCAAGCGATCCACCTGGCTTGGACCTTGGTGACCAAGGAGATGGGGCTGGACCCCGACCGCCTGCTGGTCACCGTCTATGCCGAGGATGAAGAGGCCAGCCAGCTCTGGCAGAAGATCGCCGGCCTGCCGGCGCAGCGAATCATCCCCATCGCCACCAGCGATAACTTCTGGTCGATGGGCGATACCGGCCCCTGCGGCCCTTGCTCCGAGATCTTCTATGACCACGGGTCGCACATCCAGGGCGGGCCTCCGGGCAGCCCGGACGAAGACGGCGACCGCTTCATCGAGATCTGGAACCTGGTCTTCATGCAGTATGAGCAGGTCGACAAGGAGACCCGGGTCGACCTGCCGCGCCCCTCGATCGACACCGGCATGGGGCTGGAGCGCATTGCCGCCGTGCTGCAGGGCCAGCACGACAACTATGACATCGACCTGATGCGCGGCCTGATCGAGGCCTCAGCCGACACCAGCGGCGTCGCCGCCGACGGGCCGCATGCCGTCTCGCACCGGGTGATCGCCGATCACCTGCGCGCTTCCTCCTTCCTGCTGGCCGACGGGGTCATGCCGTCGAATGAGGGGCGGGGCTATGTTCTGCGCCGCATCATGCGCCGGGCCATGCGCCACGTGCACAAGCTGGGCGCGCGCGAGCCCTTGCTCTACCGCCTGGTGCCGGCCCTGGTCTCGGCCATGGGCCAGCCCTTCCCGGAGCTGGCCCGCGCCGAACCCCTGATCCGCGAGACCCTGAAGCTGGAGGAAAGCCGCTTCCGCGAGACGCTGGACCGGGGCCTGCGTCTCTTGGAGGAGGCGACCGGCAAGCTGGGCGAGGGCGAGACCCTGGACGGGGCCGTCGCCTTCAAGCTCTACGACACCTATGGCTTCCCCCTGGACCTGACCCAGGACATCCTGCGCGGCCAGGGCCGGGCGGTGGATGAGGGGGGCTTCCAGAGCGCCATGGCGCAGCAGAAGGCCGCCGCGCGGGCGGCCTGGTCTGGCTCTGGCGAGGCGGCGACCGAGACCCTCTGGTTCGACCTGCGCGAGCGGCTGGGCGCCACGGAGTTCCTCGGATACGCCACGGAGATGGCCGAGGGCATCGTCCAGGCGCTCGTAGTGGATGGCAAAGAGGTAGAGGCTGCCGAGACCGGCCAAGAGGTCGCGCTGGTGGTGAACCAGACGCCCTTCTATGGCGAGGCCGGCGGTCAGCAGGGTGACACCGGCGTGGCCTTTTCCAGCGGCGGCGCCGAGATTGCGATCGAAGACACGCAGCGCCGCGTCGGTGATCTTTGGGTGCATCTGGGCCGGGTGACGGCCGGCACACTCAATGTGACTGAGACGGTGGAGTTGCGCGTCGATGCCGCCCGCCGGGCACAGCTGCGCGGCGCTCACTCGGCGACCCACCTACTGCACGCCGCCTTGCGCCGGCGCCTGGGCGCGCATGTGACCCAGAAGGGCTCGCTGGTCGCACCCGACCGCCTGCGCTTCGACATCGCGCAGCCCACGCCCTTGACCGCCGAAGACCTGCAGGCGGTGGAGCAGGAGGTCAACGCCCGCATTCGCGGCAACAGTGGTGTCACCACCACGCTTATGCAGCCGGAGGAGGCGGTGGCGGCTGGGGCTATGGCGCTCTTCGGCGAGAAGTACGGCGAGGAGGTGCGCGTCCTGGAGATGGGTGGCCAAGACCCCGAGGTACCGGAGCGTGCCTATTCGCTGGAGCTCTGCGGCGGCACCCATGTCAGCCAGACCGGCGAAATCGGCGCCTTCAGGATCACCTCCGAGAGTGCGCTTGCCGCCGGCATCCGCCGCATTGAGGCGGTGACCGGTGCTGCCGCCATCGCCCATGCTGAGCGCCAGGAGAAGTTGCTGTCTCAGACTGCTGCCGTGCTAAAGACTCCGCCGGCTGAGCTGCCGGAGCGGGTCGGCCAGCTGATGGAAGAGCGCCGCCGTCTGGAGCGCGAAGTCAGCGACCTGCGCCGCAAACTGGCCGCCGGTGGGACGGCCGGCCCCGCTGCGGGCGGGGAGACCCGCGAGGTCGGCGGCGTGCCTTTCGTCAGCCGCCTGCTGGAGGATCTGCCGGCCAAGGACCTGAAACCGCTCGCCGACGAACTGAAGCGTCAGGTCGGCTCCGGCGTGGTCGCTTTGGTCGCCAAGACCGACGGGAAGGCCTCGCTGGTGGTGGCGGTGACGGATGACCTGACGGCCAAGATCGACGCGGTGACCCTGGTCCGCGCCGGCTCCGCCGCCGTCGGCGGCAAGGGCGGCGGCGGCCGGCCTGCTATGGCACAGGCGGGTGGGCCCGATGCAGGTCAGGCCGAGGCGGCGCTTGCGGCGATTGAGGCGGCACTGGCGGCGGCTTGAGCAATCTCTAGGCCGATAGTTGATATTCAGCTGACATACCGCTCGTCTATCTAGACAGCTCCCACGGGTTGTGCTCTCGTCCCGCTATCGAGCGGATAGCAGATGAGGTTCGGGGAGCAAGCGGCATGACGATTATCTTTGGCACCTCTGGCAACGACACGCTGACGGGAACCTCAACCGAGGATCGCCTTTACGGTCTCGGTGGATCGGACGTTCTCTATGGCGAGGCGCGGAATGACACCCTCTACGGCGGCGGCGGCGCAGACTCTACTCTTTGGCGGTGCCGGCGACGATACGATCTTTGGTGGCGCGGCGAGTGATATCAGCCTCTTTGGTAGTGGTGGTGACGACGTCATTTTCGGCGGCGATGGTGATGACAGTCGACTCTTTGGCACCGCAGGCGAAGACACGATTTTTGGTGGCGATGGCGACGACTTCCATGTTCGCGGTGGAACCGGCGCGGACACGCTCTATGGCGGAGGTGGGAACGATACTTGGCTTGTTGCTCGCTCCGGCGATGACCTTGTCTTCGGCGGCAGCGGCAGTGATCGAAGCATCTATGGTTCCGACGGTGATGATACCATCTTCTCCGAAAGTGGAAGCGACACGCTCGTATTCGGGTGGCGAGGCGACGATACCATCAGAACCGGGCAGGGCGACGACAGCTACATCTTGGGCTCAGGTGAGCGGGATACGATCTTTGGTGGCGGTGGCGACGATTACTATCTCGTTGGCGACGGCGCGGAGAGGTTCTTCTACACGGGCATTGTCGGCACGGATCTTCCAGATGGGATCTATGGAGGTAGCGGCAATGATCGGCTCTTGCGTGGTGGTCCCCGGTCGGCCAACGACAGCATCTTCGGCGGTAGCGGCGACGACCGGCAGCTCCTAGGGGATGCTGGCGATGACAGCGTCTATGGCGGTGACGGTGATGATCGCCGCCTGATTGGCGGCGGCGGGAGCGACAGCGTCTTCGGTGGTTCCGGCGACGACTATCTTCTTGTGCTCGATCAAGCCGACTTCGTTGCGGGGGAGACGCTGGATGGTGGCAGTGGCGTCGATACTCTAGCGCTTGCCATTGGGATCACCATCCCGGGATCAGTCGATGTCAGGAACATCGAAGTCGTTGAGAGAGTGCGGGCAGGAACCTCCGGAGCTGACACTCTGACCGGCGACAGCGATCGCGACTACCTCTATGGACGGACAGGCAATGACACACTATCTGGCGCGAGCGGCGCGGATGCGCTTTATGGTGGCCCAGATGGCGATACCAGCTTGCTGGGCGGTAGTGGTAATGACGTTCTTTTTGGAGGACGTGGCGCAGACTTCACACTACGCGGAGACGCTGGTGACGATCGCATTTTCGGTGATAGCGGGGATGATCGGCACCTCTGGGGTGGATCAGGCGCCGACACCATCTACGGCCAAGGCGGAAGTGAGTATGGGCTCGCTGGCGGCAGCGGCAATGATACGCTGTTTGGCGACCGTAGAGACGAAGAATTTCTCTATTCTTTTGGGTCGGGCTTTGACGTCTTGCTTCAAGGCGGGGACGGAGATGATTTCATCTACGGCGGTGATTTTGCTGATGAGCGTTTACGCGGAAACTCGGGCGACGACTATATCTTCGGAGGACGTGGTTCAGATGTAATTCTGGTTGGTCTGACCGGTAACGATGTCCTTTACGGGGGCAATGGAAATGATAGCTACATTTCAGGGGGAGCATTCGTTTACGGCTCGATAGTCGATTCACCCTCTGACGCACGTCAAATCAGCGGTGATACAGACACTATCTTCGGCGGGTCCGGCGGCGATTCCCGCCTTGCTGTTGGTATCGGCGCGGTTTTTGGGGACTCAGGCAACGACAGAATTCTGCAAGGTCAGCGCGTGTATGGCGGGGATGGTGATGACGAAAGCCTCCTCGGCACAAGTGGAGACGACACGCTCTTTGGGGATGCGGGAAACGATGAGGAGATCTTCGGGGGCGACGGCCGTGACTCCCTATTCGGCGGCGATGGAGACGACCGTCTTTTGTCCGGCAGCAGTGGTAGCGACGTCGTCCGTGGCCAAGGCGGAGATGATACGCTCTTTGGCGATAGTGGGGCTGATAGCCTTCTAGGCGCCGAGGGTGATGATACCGCCTTTGGCGGGGAGGGCCGGGACCGTATGGCTGGTGGCAGCGGCTTCGACTGGCAATTCGGTCAGTCCGGTCGCGATTTCCTAAACGGCGGCAGCGGCAATGATGTTGCGGAGGGTGGAGCGGACAACGATACCTTCCTCGTCAGTACTGCTGCCGACATCGTGCGCGAAACCGCCAACGGTGGTGCTGCAGATGCGCTGCGCTCCGATGCTGCCGCCTACACCTTGAGCGACGGCCCAGATGGCTACATCGAGCGCGCCAACATCAACAAGCCGGATGCTGCAGACCTTTTCGGCAATGATCGCGACAATACACTTGTCGGCAATGACGGTGACGACCGGCTGCAAGGCCGTGACGGCGACGACATCCTGAACGGTCGGGGCGGTACCGATATCCTCACCGGTGGCGAGGGGGATGACACCTTCGTGGTCGATACGGCTAGCGACGAGGTGCGAGAGTTCAATGGCGCCGGCACCGACCTGGTGCGCGCCGAGGTGAGCTATACCCTGCCCGATGGCGGCATCCGCGACTTCATCGAGAACCTACGCATGCAAGGCGGGCAGGGCGACATCGACGGGACCGGCAACGGTCTGGACAACACGATCGAAGGGAACACCGGCCGCAACGCTCTGCGCGGCGAGGGCGGAGACGACGTGATCGAGGGCGGCGCGGGCAATGACGATCTCTTCAGCGGGGCTGGTGACGACCTGCTGCGGGGCGAAAGCGGCGTCGATACGCTGTGGATGAATAGTGGTGACCAGGCCTTTGGTGGCTCCGGTTCCGACCGCTTCCGCTTCACCGGAGAGAGCCTTGGGATGGGCGGTTCCGGCGGCCCGGTGATCGCCGACTTCGACGGGGTCAGCTTTGGCACGGGCAACGGAACGGACCGTCTGGTCTTCAGCACTGGTTTGGAAGTTGGGACCTTCGCCTACATCGGTACGGCGGCCTTCTCCGGCGGCGGCGACAGCCAGGCCCGCTTTGCGGGATCCGAGCAGGTGCAGGTGGATCGGGACGGCGACGGTACGACCGACATCGCCTTCCAGATCAGCGGCCTCTCGAGCGCTGGGGATCTTACTGCAACCGACTTCATCTGGCTCTAGGCACCTTGGGAGGCAGGGGGTCAGTAGATCCCCGCCTCCAAACCGGCGGCCAGTGCGAGGCCCAGTTCTTCGGCCTGCTCTAGGAAGGCCTCTTGCCAGTCGCCGCGGCAGATCAGTGGCTCTTGCACGGCACGCCAGCGCAGGCCGGTAACGATGCGCTCGACCGCGGTCTTGGTGCCTTGGCCGTCGTTGCCGGCACGGATGTAGAGTGCATAGGGCCGGCCTTGGGTCTCCTCCAGACAGGGGTAGTAGATGCGGTCGAAGAAGTCCTTTAGGGCGCCGCTCATGTAGCCCAGGTTCTCCGTCGTGCCCAGGATCAAACCGTCGGCGGCCAGCACGGCCTCTGGACCCGTTTCCAGGGGCGCGGAGACGGTGACGGTCACCCCCTCAACCTCGGGATGCCTGGCGCCGCGTTCCACCGCTTCTCGGAGGGCCCGGGTGTTGGGAGAGGGGGCGTGAGCGACGATGAGGAGGCGTTTCATTGGGGTCGAACTCTCCTTCTTTCAATGCCTCTTGCTTCAGCAGCTTCCGGGCTCCTAGGGTCGCGCAGCTGAGGCAAGGAAGGGAAGAGCCGATGCGCCGGGTTCTGGTTTGGCTGCTGCTACCATTCTGGCTGCTTCAGATCGTCAGCGGAGCTAAGTCCTTTGCGCGCAACCCGCTCTTGGGCTCTGCCTGGCTGAACCGGCGCGGCCTGCATGCCTGGCGGGTCCGCTGGGCCTGGCGTCGGGCTGAGGCACGGCGCAAAGGCCTGGCCGACTTGGTAAGCCCTGAGCAAGCAGAGGCCTTCGCCCGTGACGGCTTTGTGATCATCGAAGACCTCTTGCCCGACGAGGACTTCCACGCGCTACGCGAAGAGGTTCTGGCCGCCCGACAGCCCGTTGTCGAGCATCAAGAAGGCGACGCTCTGACCCGCCACCTGCGCCTCGATCCGGCCGTCCTTGCCGCGCTGCCGCGGGTTAAGGACCTGCTGCGTGACCCGCGTTGGCGGCAGCCCTTGACCTACGTGGCCGCCTTTTCGGTGAAGCCGCTCTTGTCGGTCCAGTCGGTTTTCAGCCAGATCGCGCCCGACAGCCGCGATCCGCAGAACGATCTGCACTGCGACAGCTTCTATTCCTCAATGAAGGCTTGGTACTACCTGGACGATGTGCCGGCGGAGGCTGGGCCCTTCGTCTATGTGCCAGGCTCGCACCGCCTGACGGAGGAGCGCTTGGCGTGGCAAGAGCGGAAGGCCATATCCGCCTGCGATCCCGCCACGCCCAACCCGGAAGACCGCAAGGGGTCTTTCCGGATCGCCCAAGCGGAGCTTGCGGGCCTCGGGCTTAGCAGTCCACAGCGCCTGGCGGTCAAGGCCAACACGTTGGTGGTGGCCGATACCTTTGGCTTCCACTGTCGTGCTGTCTCTGACGCGCCGGGCCGCCGGGTTGCCCTCTACGCCATGAGCCGTCCGAACCCCTATCTGCCTTTCTGCCTTGATCTCAGCGGGCTTCCGGGCCTGCTGCGGCGCTGGAAACTGCTGCCAGGCGACCGCCTACGCCGTCGCCTGGCGAGCCCTGCGGACAGGCCTGAGCGGATAGAGCCAAGGGCGTCGTAACGGTCACTAATCGTGACCCGGTGCCGATTGCGATGAGCTCAGTTCATCGCTGCCAAATGTCAAACGTCCGCTAGCACCTTCATCGAGATCAGCTTGTCCGGGTCGGGGACAGTGCCGGAGCGGTCGTGAGCTGGGGCCTTCTTCAGGCTGTCGACTGCCTCCATCCCTTCAATCACCTGGCCCCAGACTGTGTACTGGCCGTCCAGAAAGCGCGCATCGGCGAAGCAGATGAAGAACTGGCTGTTGGCGCTGTTGGGCGCTTGCGAGCGGGCCATGCCGCAGGTGCCGCGCACGAAGGGCTCTTGGGTGAACTCAGCGGGCAGGTTGGGATGCGGGGAGCCGCCGGTACCGGTACCGGTGGGGTCGCCGCCCTGGGCCATGAAGCCCTCCATCACCCGGTGGAAGACGGTGCCGTCGTAAAAGCCGTCGCGGGCCAGGAGCTTCAGCCGCTCCACATGCTGGGGCGCCAGGTCGGGGCGCAGCTTGATGGTGACCTTACCGGCGGGCAGTTCCAAGACCAGATGGTCCTCAGGATTGGGGGTATCGCTCATAAGCCTGGATGTCCTAACAAGGTTTTGATCGGGAGAAAGCCATGCCTGCGCGAGGCGCTCATTGGGTGTCGGCCAGCACCTTCAGGCTGACGATGCTATCCGGGTTGTTCACCATGCCGCTGGCGCTGCCACTGGGCGCGGTCTTGATGCTTTTCACCGCATCCATCCCGTCGATCACCCGGCCCCAGAGCGTATAGTTGTTGTTCAGGAACTGGCAGTCTGCGGTGCAGATGAACCACTGGCTGTTAGCACTGTCGGGCGCTTGCGTCTTGGCCATACCGACGGCGCCCTCGGTGAAGAGTTCTAGATTGAACTCATCGGGCAGGTCCGGGAGGTCGGAGCCACCGCGCCCGGTGCCGGTCGGGTCGCCGGTCTGCGCCATGAAGCCCTCCATCACCCGGTGGAACTTGAGGCCGTTGTAGAAGCCGTCGCGCGCCAATTCCTTGATACGGGCAACATGCTGCGGCGCGCGCTGCGGCAGCATCTCGATCAAGACAGTGCCGTCCTTAAGCTCTAAGACCAAGGTGTTTTCGGGATCGCTGGCTTGCGCGTTGGCGCCAGCTGGCAAGACGGCGAGCAGGCCAAGGGCCATAATGAGGGAAGCGAGTAGACGCATGGTGTTGCCGGTCCTCTTCCTGTCCACGAGGGAAAAACAGCTGGGCTTGTCGCACGCGCCCGGCCACGGTGTAAAGGCGCCCAGGACACCGCACCCAAGAGAAGGTGCCTGGGCTTTGGAAAGAGGAGTAGGTTACTGCGTGGCAGAGGTGCTGGATGCAGCCAGGCCTCTGCAGCTGACAGCTATGGCTGCCGTGTCACAAGCAAGAGATCTCTAGTATGCATTGTGTCTCTTTTCTCGTATTGGCTTCAATCCGGCTTGCCAGATCCGGTGGCTCGCGGAGCACCCTTCTGCTGTGTCGCCCTAGGTAGTGGAGCCTTTCGTGCCAAAGCTCAGCATTGTTATGCCGGTCCACAATGCACAGCCGCATCTGTCTATGGCCATAGAGAGTATTTTATCACAGTCGATGGGCGAATTCGAGCTCTTGTGTATTGACGATGGTTCGAGTGATGGCTCGAGCGACGTGCTGCGAGCGTTCAGTCAGCGTGACCAGCGTGTTCTTTACTTGCCCCAAGAAAACAAAGGCGTATCAGCCTCCCGAAATCGCGGGCTCGATCATGCGACGGGAGACTACATCTGCTTTGCTGACGCAGACGATTTTCTTCTCCCTGAGTCGTTAGAAAGACGGCTCACCTGTCTTGAAGAACGGCAGGCCTCTGTCTGTGGTGGACGGGCGCTCATTGTAGACGCCCGCGGCGATGAACTGGGCGTCACTGTTGGCCGTCACAAGCACGCGACCTTTCGAGACTGCTGGGGGGTGCCGTTCATCATCACCACGATCATGGGCCGAGCGGAGGTCATGAAGTCCGCGCGCTTTCCCGAGGACAAGACCCAAGCGGAGGACTGGGCCTACATCGTCAGCCTCTTGCGCCAAGGCCTGACCATTGTGCCGAGCGGCGAGAGCCCTGTGGTTGCCTATCGTTGGTACGACGCCTCGGCGACGAGTTCGAACCGCTACGCTAGTCTTCTGGGTTGCCTTCAAGTTCTGGACACTTTGGCCGCCTTTCCCTCAAGTGTCCGTGCGGAAAACGGTGCTCCAACCGCCTCGATGATTTCAAAGGCGCGGATCCGAGAAGCACGCTTCCAGCGCCTTGCCGGTCACATCGTGGATTGTATCTTTCGCGATCAGACAGACGGCCTGGACGCCTTTGTGGCCAGCCGTATGAAGAGGAATCGGGGGGTGTTCAAAAGCCACTGGTCCGAGAACATCTTCTCCACCGCTGCTGTGCGCGCGTTCCAAGTTCCGCTTGGCTCGCCTGAGTTATCGTACTGCGTTGCTAAACGCGCCAAACACGCCTTTCCTTTCCTCGACAGATTGCCAGCAACGCTCGAAAACAAGGGGTTCTCTGTTGCTTTCCGCCGTTACTTGATCAGCCATGCAAGAGAGCACCGCAACACGCAACCATCTTTCGGCCAGCTCTGGCGCTATCAGATTGACCGCATCTCATTTACGTCCGTTCTGGCAGGGTGGCATGCACTACGCTACATCCGTCGTTTGGTGAGCAAGCGCCGAAAGTAGCCAGCTCCATCTTTAGCTTGAGGGGCAGGACTTTCTTCGGCTGGCTCTAAAGCATCATGGTCAGTGTGCGTCTTTTTGATTCTGATTTGTTGTACCTTTTCTTGCCAAACGGCAGCAAATACCTGAGCCATCTGCTCACTCGTCAGGGGCTCGATCGGACGCTTGCCCTCGGTACTGTAGGGTGGAAAGGGCCAGATGTAGGACCCTGCCAAGAACCGCTCGTTGAACTTTGCAATGTCATCAACCAGTGCATTGTAAAGAGCCCGTCTGATCCGTTCGGGCACAAGGGTTTTGTCTTCTCCCGATAGTCTTTCACAGATTTGGCCAAGGTCATCTCGCAGGGGATTGACCTTTTGATCAATAATCCTGGGCACGTGCGCGTTCACTGCCAGTAAGAAGGCAAGGACTGTTGGGTCCAAGCTGGCGTTACTATCTTTGTCGCTGAAACTCGCCGTCTCGATGAGGTCATTGGGAACGCCAAGGAGTTCTAAGAAGTCCTTCTCAATAGTTCCGCCACTCAAATCGCTTCGGACGAAAGGACGTGGAATGATCGCCTCTCTTCCAAAGACACTGCTCCAATTACGGCAGATAAAAAAGTAATTGTATTTTGTTTTTAGTGCGCGTTCATTTGGTAAACGGAGAGGGTGTGTGCCACCATTCTTTATCAGAGTCGAATAGGTGCTGGCTAAGTACTCTGCAGGTTCCCGAAAATAGATCACTACTTTGATATCTTGGCCAGTTGATGTCAAAAGTTGGCGCAGGCGCTCAAGCTCAGGGCGTGTATGTAGATACGCAGTACAGTATTCACTCGTAAAAATATAGTCGCTTGTTGAGTCAATTTCCTCTGAAAACTGTTCATCTATTGAACCGCGAAAATGTCTTATCGCTTCAGAATCGGTCAACCGCATCTCAATTTTGAGTGGTGTGATGTTGGAATCATCCAATGCATAGCCGGCCAGCTCACGATGATTGGGGCCTTCTACAAAAGAGGGAAGCTTGTATCCAGCTTCTTCAATGAGCTTTTTGTTCGTTTCAAGGAAGTTTTGGAGCGCGGTTGTTCCTGTCTTCGGCGTTCCGGCGTGGAGATAGATTGTCATGGTGTGGCGGTTCCAAACGCATCTGATCGCTGTGTGCTGCGCTAGGCTTTTCGCCATTCAGCCGGTGCTGTCAATGCATAACGCCGTTGCGGCGCAGGCTTGCGACGCTGTTGGCCCGATACGGACGCCGAATTGGTTACAGATTGGTTGGTAGCAGCACTTCGATCCGGATTCGCTCTTGCGATTCCAAGGTGCTGCGATTGTCGGCCAGAGCGCGCAGCTTGCGGATGGCGCTGCGCACCAGATGGCCCGGGTCTTGGGTGATCAAGGCGTCCAGCGTCTCATCACGCAAGGCCGCCTCGGTGAAGGGCGTGCGCTCATGCGCGATGGCCACCACAGGCTGTGCCAACTGAGCCTCCGCCAAACGGGCGAGTGGGATCCGCGCCTCTGAGGAGAGGATGTAGGCACCGCAGACATCAGGATTGCGGGCCAGGCCCGTGGCGATGATCCGGTGCGCGCGCTCCGGCATGCCATAGGTCTCCAGCGAGGGCAGGGCAGTGAGGCCGGGAAAGCGCGCGTTCAGGATCGAGTCGAAACCCTGGCGGCGGTCCAGGCTGTCGCGCGACTGCATGCTCTCCGCCACCACCAGGATCTTGCCCCGCCGCGGGTGGATGAAGCGGCCCAGCAGCAGGGCTGCAGTGCGGCCGGCGGCGCGGTTGTCGATGCCGACCCAGTCAGCGCTAGCTAGGCCCTGGTTGGAAATGAAGGGCAGGGCCTTCACCCCACGCTCTTGCAGACGCTGGATGGCATCGCGCACCTGCGGCGTCTCCGGTGCCATAATGGCCACGCCGTCCAGCTGCTCCGGGGTCAATCGCGAGAGAAAGCCGGCGGTGCCGTGCGGGTCGTTCTCGTCGATGTGGTGAACCTCCGTCATCACGCGTTCTGCTGCAAAGATAGACTCCGCCTCAGCGATCCGCTTCAGCACCTCCTGCAGGAAGAGGTCTCCAGACTTCGGCAGCGCGAAGAGAAAGCGGTAGCTGCGCCCTTTGGCCAGATTCGCAGCCGAAAGATTGCGCTCGAACCCCAATTGGGCGATGGCGGCGTTCACCCGCTCTACCGTCTTCTGCGTCACCCCGCCGCGCCCGTTCAGCACGCGATCGATGGTGGCGCGGCTGACCCCGGCAACCCGTGCCAGATCTTTGGTGGTCGGCGGCTGCAGGCTGAGTGTGGCTGCCTCGCGTATTGTTTTTTCCAACGGATTCAAGCCCTTATAGGCTGGTTTGCATACTGGAATGGAAGTGCAGACTCCCTTCCTTAACACCTTGTATGGCACAGATTGAGGCACGTGCCTCAGATTTTTCTTGTTTTGAGGCACGTGCCTCACCTATGACTCCAAGGGCACAGCAGCCGCGGCAGCAAGGACCGCAGCTGGACCGAAGAAAGAGCTCATCACGACACGGGAGGACAGTGACGATGAACAAAGCACTCTTGGGTGCGGTTAGCCTTGGCGCCCTGCTCGCAGCCAGTGCGACCGCCCCGGCGCAGGCCGAGGGCCAGGATCTGACGCTTTGCTGGGCCGCCTGGGACCCGGCCAACGCGCTGGTCGAACTCAGCAAGGATTTCGAGGAGAAGTCTGGGCACCGCATGAGCTTTGAGTTCGTGCCCTGGCCCACCTTCGCCGACCGCATGCTGAACGAGCTGAACTCCGGCGGCCAGCTCTGCGATCTGATGATCGGTGACAGCCAGTGGATCGGCGGTTCGGCGGAAAGCGGCCACTACGTGAAGCTGAACGACTTCTTCGATGCCAAGGGCATCACAATGGAAGACTTCATCCCGGCCACCGTCACCGGCTATGCCGAGTGGCCCAAGGGCACGCCCAACTACTGGGCCCTGCCGGCCTTCGGTGATGTCGTCGGCTGGACCTACCGCAAGGACTGGTTCGAGCGCCCGGAAATCCGTGAGGCCTTCATGGAGCAATATGGCCGCGAGCTGGATGTGCCGAAGAACCTGGAGGAGCTGAAGGAAATCGCCCAGTTCTTCCAAGGCCGGGAGATCGACGGCAACACCGTCTACGGCGCCGCTATCTACACCGAGCGCGGATCGGAAGGCATCACCATGGGCGTCACCAACGCGCTCTACAACCACGGCTTCCTCTATGAGAACCCGGAGCAGCCCTACGATCTGGAAGGCTTCGTGAACTCCCCCGGCGCGGTCGCGGGCCTGGAGTACTATAAGGAGCTCTACGACACCGCCACGCCGCCCGGCTCCTCCAACTGGTACATGGGCGAGAACATCGACGCCTACCGCTCCGGCCAGGTGGCGATGCAGATGAACTTCGCCTTCATCTGGCCCGGCGTGCATGCCGACCCCAACGTCGGCGGCGAGCGCTCCGGCTACTTCCCCAATCCTCCGGGCCCCGGCGGTCACTTCGCCCAGCTAGGCGGGCAGGGGATCTCCGTCGTTTCCTACTCCGACAAGCAGGACGCAGCCCTGGAATACATCGAGTGGTTCGCCCAGCCTGAGGTCCAGGCCCAGTGGTGGGAAATGGGTGGCTACTCGGCTCTGCGGGCCGTGGTGGAAGACCCTGACTTCGCCACCAGTCAGCCCTACGCGCAGACCTTCCTCGATTCCATGGCCATCGTGAAGGACTTCTGGGCGGAGCCCGCCTACGCAGACCTGCTGCTGGCCATGCAGGAAGAGGTCCACAACTACGTGGTCGCCGGCAACGGCACCGCGCAGGAAGCCCTCGACAACCTGGTCGAGGAGTGGACCATCATCTTCGAAGACGAAGGCAAACTCTGAGGCCTGGCCGGCCGGGCGCTAATGGGACCGGGCGTGTAGCTTAGTCTTGAGCCCCTTCGGACGATCCCCCTGCCGCTGCGGCGGTAGGGGGCATCGCCAAACATCGCCTTTCACGAGATCCTAGAGACCCGCGTGCTGCTGCAACGGCATCGCGCAACAGCTGACCTTTGCCCGCTGTCACCAGGGAGGACCCACCCCGCCATGTTGAAGGCCCCGATGGAGCGCTTGGCCCGCGCGACGCCCGAACCCATGGCGCGCCGCGTGCGTGGCCTCTCGGACCGGACGCTCGCCTGGCTCTTCGTCGCGCCCTCGGTCTTCCTGCTGCTGGCGGTGAACATCTTCCCACTGATCTGGACCATCCAGCTTAGCTTCACGAACTATCGGGTGAACCGGCCCAATCGGGAGATCGAGTGGATCGGCCTGCGTAACTACGAGCGCATCCTGACCGACGACGACGTCTGGATGACCATGCAGGCCACCGCGCACTTCCTGGTCTGGACCCTGGTTCTGCAGGTGCTGATCGGCTTCGCGCTGGCCTACCTGATCAACAAGAAGTTCAAGGGCAACGACCTTTGGACCACGGTCATCGTGCTGCCGATGATGCTGAGCCCCGCCGTGGTCGGGAACTTCTGGACCTTCCTCTATCAGCCGCAAATCGGCCTCTTCAACTACGTCATCGCCTTCTTCACCGGCACCGACCCGGCCTCCTTCTCGATGATCGGCGACGTCGCGCTGGCGCCCTGGGCCATTGTCATCGTGGATACCTGGATGTGGACGCCCTTCGTCATGCTGATCTGTCTGGCAGGGCTGAGATCCATCCCCGACAGTATCTACGAAGCAGCGGAGTGCGACCGCGCCAGCAAATGGCGGCAGTTCTGGACCATCACCGTGCCTATGGCGCTGCCCTTCCTTATGCTGGCGGTGCTCTTCCGCGGCATCGAAAACTTCAAGATGTTCGATCTTGTGGTGCAGCTGACGGGCGGCGGTCCCGGCGACACCACCGAACTCACCTCCATCAATCTGAAGCGGGAGGCCTTTGAGAGGTGGCGGACCGGCTATGCCTCCGCCTACGCCGTCATCCTCTTCTTCACCGTCTTCGGGCTCGCCTCGATCTACGTGAAGGCGCTGAACAAGGTGAAAGAGCGATGAGTTCCGTCACCGAACCCAGCGTGCGGACCAAGTGGTTCGCCGGCATCGTCGTGATCGGCTATGCGCTGGTCACCCTCATGCCGCTCTTGTGGATCCTGGCCACGGGCTTCAAGTCGCCGACCGATGCCATTTCCTACCCGCCCAAGGTGGTCTTCGAGCCGACTTTGGAAGGCTATGTGAACCTCTTCACCACCCGCACCAGGCTGGCCCAGGACGAGTTCGAGGCCTTGCCGCCGCCTGAGACCTGGTACGAGCAGATCGTGCGTGACCAAGGGATGGTGATCGCCGGCCCCTCGCGCTACGGCGAGCGCTTTATGAACTCGGTCATCATCGGCTTTGGATCGACCTTCCTCTGCATGATCTTAGGGACGGCTGCGGCCTATGCCTTCAGCCGCTTTCGGGTGCCGCTGAAGGACGACCTCATGTTCTTCATCCTCTCCACCCGGATGATGCCGCCGATCGCGGTCGCCATCCCGATCTTCCTCATGTTCCGACAGCTGGGGCTGAGCGACACGCACCTGGGCATGATCCTGCTCTATACGGCGGTCAATCTCTCGCTCTCGGTCTGGCTCTTGAAGGGCTTCATCGACGAGATACCGGTGGAGTATGAGGAGGCAGCGCTGATCGACGGCTACACGCGCTTCCAAGCCTTCTACAAGGTGGTGCTGCCGCAAGCCGCCACCGGCATCGCCTCCACGGCCATCTTCTGCTTGATCTTCGCCTGGAACGAGTACGCCTTTGCGGTCCTCCTGACCTCAGGCAATGCGCAGACGGCGCCGCCCTTCATTCCGACCATCATTGGGGTGGGCGGTAAGGACTGGCCGGCGGTGGCGGCAGGTGCCAGCATTTTCCTGATCCCGGTCGTGGTCTTCACCATCCTCTTGCGCAAGCATCTCTTACGCGGGATCACCTTCGGGGCAGTGCGGAAATGAGGCGCTTCTTCAAAGGCCTGCTCACCTGGCGCCGCGGCCCCTGGGAGATGATCGCCAGCGTCTTGATCGCAGTGGGCATCATCATGCTGATGCAGCCCTTCTTCCTGGCGCTCTTCACCTGGTCCTTCATCATCATCATGACCGGCACGGTGATGTTCATCATCGTCAGCCACTTCCCGGAGTAGCCATGGCGCAGATCCGCATCGACCGGCTGCGTAAGGACTTCGGGACCTTCAATGCCGTCAAGTCCTCCACCTTCACCGTGGAGGATGGCGAGTTCTTCATGCTGCTGGGCCCCTCCGGATGCGGCAAGACCACCACCTTGCGCATGATGGCGGGGCTGGAGCTGCCGACCGCCGGCCAGATCTATATCGACGGTGAGGAGGTCAGCCAGAAGCCCGCCAGCCAGCGCGACATCGCCTTCGTTTTTCAGATGTTCGCGCTCTATCCGCACATGAACGTGCAGCAGAACATCAGCTATCCGCTCCGCAGTCAGGGCATGCCGCGGGCTGAAGTGAAGCGACGGGTGGCCGAGGTCGCGCGGATCTTGAAGATCGAAGAACTGCTGAAGCGCCCGGTCGGCGGCCTTTCCGGCGGCGACCGCCAGCGGGTGGCGCTGGGCCGGGCCATCGTGCGCGAGCCTAAGGCTTTCCTGATGGACGAACCCCTAGGCGCGCTCGACGCCGAGTTCCGCGAGCATATGGCCGAAGAGCTGCGCGCCCTGCACGACCGCATGGGTGCCACCACCGTCTACGTCACGCATGACCAGCTGGAGGCCATGCAGATGGGCGACAAGATCGTGGTGATGAACCACGGCGTGGTCGAGCAGTTCGGCGTGCCGCAGCAGATCTACGACTGGCCCGCCACCACCTTCGTCGCCACCTTCATCGGCTCGCCGCCGATGAACTTCCTACAGTTCCATGGCGCCGTCGGCAAAGGCACCGACGCGGTTCGGTTGGCCGACGCCCAGGTCGCCATTCCCGCGCAGCGGCAAGGCGCCAGCGGCGACCTGCTGCTCGGCGTTCGGCCGGAGCACATCCGCCTGGACGATGCCGCCCCCTACCGCGCCGAAGTGCTGGCGGCGGAGTACCTGGGGACCACCCAGATCATCACCCTGGGCAGCCCTCAGGGCCAGCTGAAGGCGCGTATCTCCTCACGCGACGTGGTGCGTGTGGGGGAGCGCACGGGTCTCCTCTTCGATGCGCGCACCTTGACGGTCTTCGAGGCGGAGAGCGGCCGCGCCTTGCTGTCCGAGGCAAATCACGAGGCTCTGGCGCATGGCTGAGGTGGTCCTGAACCAGGTCTCTAAACGCTTCGGCCAGACACAGGCCGTGGAGGGCGTCAGTCTGACCGTTCCGGATGGCAGTTTCGTCGTGCTCCTCGGCCCCACCGGGGCCGGCAAGACCACCTTGCTGCGTCTGGTCTCCGGTTTGGAAAAGCCGGATGCTGGGGAGATCTCCATCGGCGGCCACCCGATGGCTGGTCTGGCGCCGGCCCAGCGCAACGTGGCCATGGTCTTCCAGCAGTACTCGCTCTACCCGCATCTCACCGTGCGCGAGAACCTGGCCTTTCCGCTGAAGTCGCCGGCCCTGCGTACGCCCAAGGCTGAGATCGAACGGAAGATCGCTGAGGTGGCGGAGGTGCTGCAGATCTCCCACAAGCTGGACAACAAGGCGACGGCGCTCTCCGGCGGGGAGATGCAGCGCGTCTCCATCGGCCGTGCGCTGGTGCGCAACCCCTCCGTCTATCTGATGGACGAGCCGCTCAGCTCCTTAGACGCCAAGCTGCGCGCGGACCTGCGTATCGAGCTGAAGAGCATCCAGTCGGAATCAGGCGCCACCTTGCTTTACGTGACCCATGACCAGATCGAGGCCATGACCATGGCGACCCAAGTTGGTGTCTTGGATCAGGGCCACCTGGTCCAGTTCGGGACGCCGCGCGAGATCTACGAGAACCCGGTCAGCATCTATGCTGCCAGCCGCCTGGGCCTGCCGCGCATCAACATCCTGCCCGCCGACCTCTTTGCCGGCGCGCCGGCGGGGGCGGCCAAGATCGGCCTCAGGCCGGAACACATCACCCAGGGCGAGGGCGAAGAGGCCCTGGTCCAGCGCGTCGAACACCTGGGCGACCAAACCCGGCTGCACCTGACCTTCCGTGATCATGAGATCGTAACCGTCACCGACGCGCATACAGAGCTGGAGAACGGCGACCGGGTGAAGATCCAGCCCCGCGACCCGCTCTACTTCGACGCCGAGGGGGCACGGCTGTAAGACCAAAGGACGAGAAAAGGGAGACGAGCATGGCGCACTTCATGAACAGCAGGGAGATGATCGTCACCGACGCCATCGACGGTGCCATTGCGGCCTCAGGCGGTGCGCTCGCGCGGCTGGACGGCTATCCGCACATCCGCGTCGTGCTGCGCGCCGATTGGGACAAGTCCAAGGTCGCCCTGGTCTCCGGCGGTGGCTCCGGGCACGAGCCGGCGCATGCCGGCTTCGTCGGTCAAGGCATGCTGACGGCGGCCGTTTGTGGCGACGTCTTCGCCTCCCCTTCGGTGGATGCGGTCCTAGCTGGGATTCTTGCAGTCACCGGACCGGCTGGCTGTTTGCTGATCGTCAAGAACTACACCGGCGACCGCCTGAATTTCGGCTTGGCCGCGGAACGCGCGCGGGTCTTTGGGCACAAGGTCTCCATCGTCGTGGTGGATGACGACATCGCCTTGCCGGACGTGCCGCAGGCGCGCGGCGTCGCCGGCACGCTCTTCGTCCACAAGATCGCCGGCGCCTTGGCGGAGGAGGGGGCTGATCTGGACCAAGTCACCCAAGCTGCCGAGGCAGTGATCGCCAAGACCCGCTCCATCGGCATGTCGCTCGACACCTGCACCGTGCCCGGTTCGCCCAAGGAAGACCGTATCCCGGCTGGCCGGGCGGAATTGGGTCTGGGCATCCACGGCGAGGCTGGCTTCGAGCAGGTGGCCTATGCCGGCGCCCAGCAGGCCATGGGGGCGGTGGCCGGCAAGCTGGGCGCCGAGCTGCCGGATGCCCCGCAGGTCGCGCTCTTGAATAACCTCGGCGGCTGCTCCGTCTTGGAGATGTCCGTGCTGGCGAAGGAACTGCAGCAGAGCAGCATCGGCGGCGGGTTCGGTCATCTGGTCGGCCCGGCGTCCCTGATGACCTCGCTCGACATGCGCGGCTTTTCGGTCTCGCTCCTGCAGGCGGATGCGCGAGAGCTGGAGCTTCTGTCAGCCCCCTGTGGGGTCGCCGCTTGGCCCGGCGTCGTTGCTATGGCGGCTAAGACTCTGGTGCCGCTGCCTGATGGCCTGACGCCGATCAAGGCTATGCCCTCGCCGCATGCGGAGACCAAGGCCTTCCTCACCGGCTGCTGTGAGGTGCTGATCGCAGCAGAGGAGGACTTGAATGCGCTGGACGCCAAGTCTGGCGACGGTGACACGGGCTCCACCTTGGCCGGTGCGGCACGTGCGCTCATAGGCGCGCTCGATTCCCTACCGCTGGCCGATCAAACGCAGCTCTACCGCGCCATCGGTCAAGAGCTGAGCCAGACCATGGGTGGCTCGTCGGGCGTACTCTTGGCGATCTTCTTCGCCGCCGCCGGCGATGCCTCCTCTTCCGGCTTGCCGATGCGTGAGGCGCTCTTGGCCGGGCTGGACCGCATCGAAGAGATTGGCGGCGCCCGGACCGGCGACCGCACCATGATCGACGCGCTGCGCCCAGCCCTGGAGGCCCTTGCGGTGTCAGTCGAGGCCGCAGCCGATGCGGCGCGCAAAGGCGCGGATCACACGGCGACCTTGACCCGGGCGGGAGCGGGACGTGCTGCCTACCTCAACGCCGAACGCCTCAAGGGGCATGTCGACCCGGGCGCAGAAGCGGTCGCGCGTCTCTTCGCGCACCTGGCGGCCTGACCACTGCCGGGTGCCGATCGCGTCGCGGGCTCCCATTGGAGCACTGGCAAGTGCGGCGGACTTGGGCCTTAGCGACTCAGCCTTGGTCTAGGAGGCCTTGCTGCGTCGCTGGTCGCGTACCTGCTTAATCAGGCTTTGCCAGGCTTGCGCGAAGTCCGCCTTCAGGGCCTCTGCATCTTGCCCCTCGGCTGTCTTACCAGCGCCTTCCAGATGCGGTGAGGGCCAGGTAGCGGCGGCCGCCACGTTTGTCTGGTCTGATAGCTCCTGGCTTTCGCGCAGCTGCCTTGCTTTCTCCTGGAAGATGAGGCTGCCGATCTCCCTTATCTCCTCCGCCGTCAGCGGCTCGAGCGGGTGCTTGCCTGCGTCTTTATAGAGCGGAAAAGGCCACTCGAAACTACCGCCTAGAAAGCGCTCGTTCCAGGTCGCGAAGTCTTCAATGAGACTGTTGTAGATAGCCGCTCGCACGCGCTCAGGCACTAGTACTTTCTGGCCGCTTGATATTGCCTCGCAGACTGCACCCAGGTCATCGCGCAGCGGATTGATGGCGCCGTCGCGGATCCGGGGAACCTGCTCGTTGACGGCCAGAAGGAAGGAAAGGACACGCGGCTCCAGGCTGACATTGCTCGCGCTTTCCGAAAAGCGCGCCTTCGCCATGAAGCTCTCTGGCAGCCCCAAGAGCTTGCAGAAGTCATGCTCGATCAGGCCGCCTTCCATCTGATCTCGAATGAAAAGGCGTGGGGTGATTGCATCTTTTCCAAACACCCTCGCCCAAAGCCGGCAAATCTTTAGATAGTTGTACTTTGTTTCGTAGGCATAGGCGCTGGGTAGGTTCAACCGGGGTGTCTCGCCATTGCGGACGTTGGTGGAGAAGCTGGCAGCGAGGTAGTCGGCTGGCTCCCTGAAGTAGAGGATGACACGCACCTCTTGACCGGTAGAGGTCAAGAGCTTCTTCAGCGCTTCCAGTTCATTTGGCCGTTGAAGGAAGCCGCTGCAGTGCTCACTGGTGAAGATGTAGTCTCCAGTGGCGTCCACCGACTGGGCAAAACGCTTCGCAAAGCGCTTCTTAAAGCGTCTGACGGCCTCAACGGTGCCGAGCCTCATGGTCAGCTTGATCGGAACCATCTTGTCAGCTTTGAGGGCGTAGGCGGCTAACTCCATATGGTTGGGCTTCTTGGTGAAGGTCGGCAAGCGATAGCCGGCCTCGGCCAAAAGATCCCGGTTGGCTTCCAGGAAGCCCTGCAAGGCTGTCGTGCCGGTCTTTGGGGTGCCGGCATGCAGATAGATGGTCAAGACCGCTACGCCTTCGCCGCAATCTGTGCGCTCTAGCTCTTCCGCTAACCCAGGCCTAGGACATCGCAGCCTGCAGGCCCTGATCCAGCTTCTCCATGAACTCGGATGTGGTCAGCCAGGTCTGCTCTGCGTTGATCAGCAGGGCCAGGTCCTTGGTCATGAAGCCCTGCTCCACCGCCTCGATGCAGACCCGTTCCAGGGTCTCGGCGAAACGGGCTACCTCCGGCGTTTCGTCCTGGCGGGCGCGGAAGGCCAGGCCGCGGCTCCAGGCAAAGATAGAGGCGATTGGGTTGGTCGAGGTCTCTTTGCCCTGCTGGTGCTGACGGTAGTGGCGGGTGACGGTGCCGTGCGCCGCCTCCGCCTCGACGGTCTTGCCGTCCGGGGTCATGAGGACGGAGGTCATGAGGCCCAGCGAGCCGAAGCCCTGCGCCACCGTGTCGGACTGGACATCACCGTCATAGTTCTTGCAGGCCCAAACGTAACCACCGGACCACTTCATGGCAGAAGCCACCATGTCGTCGATCAAGCGGTGTTCGTAGATGATGCCTTCCTTGGCAAAGGCCTCAGCATAGTCCGCGTCGAAGACCTCCTGGAAGATATCCTTGAAGCGCCCGTCGTAGGCCTTGAGTATGGTGTTCTTGGTCGAGAGATAGACCGGCACCTTGCGCTGGAGGCCGTAGTTGAAGCAGGCCTGAGCGAAGTCGCGAATGGAACTGTCCAGGTTGTACATCGACAGCGCCACCCCGCCGCCCGGAAAGTCGTAGACCTTGTGCTCGATGACCTCGCCATCCTCGCCTTTGAAGGTGAGCGTGAGTTCGCCCTTGCCGGGCACGACGAAGTCGGTGGCGCGGTACTGGTCGCCGAAGGCATGGCGACCGATGATGATCGGCTGGGTCCAGCCCGGGACCAGGCGCGGGACATTGCGGCAGATAATGGGCTCGCGGAAGATGGTGCCACCCAGAATGTTGCGGATGGTGCCGTTGGGTGAACGCCACATCTTCTTCAGGCCGAACTCTTCGACCCGCGCCTCGTCCGGTGTGATGGTCGCGCACTTGACGCCAACGCCATACTTCTTGATTGCCTCGGCAGCATCAATGGTGACCTGGTCGTCGGTGGCGTCGCGATGCTCAATGCCCAAATCGTAGTAATGCAGATCTATGTCCAGGTAGGGGATGATCAGCTTGTCCTTGATCATCGCCCAGATGATACGGGTCATCTCGTCCCCATCCAGCTCGACGATGGGGTTGTGGACTTTGATCTTGGACATGGCCTCTCCGCTCCCTTCACCTGGGTTCCGACCTGGATGTGAGCGCGCAGGCGCTGGCTGTCTTTGCGCTAGGTCAAAAGTCGGCGGGACCATAGCAGTCTTTTGCTGCAGTGCAAGATAGCCAGCTATTCAGCTGCGCTCCAGGTGGCTGGCGCTCGGCTCTGCCCGGCGCGCGCGCAAGGCCGGGAGGACCTCTTCCGGCTGGGAAACCGACTGGAAGATCGCCTTGGGCGCCACACGCAGATAGCCGGCTTCACCCATCGACAAGAGCAGCCGGTAGAGCGGATCCCAGTAGCCGTCACAATCCAGGAATACCAGAGGCTTGGCGTGCAGGCCTAATTGGCCCCAGGTGATCGCCTCAAAGACCTCGTCCAAGGTGCCGATGCCGCCGGGTAGGATGCAGAAGGCATCGGCCCGTTCGGTCATGACACGCTTGCGGGCGTGCATGCTGTCGACCCGTACCAGCTCGCTCACACCTTCATGCGTGCGTTCGACCGCATCCAGGAAGTCTGGAATGACGCCGCAGACGCTGCCACCCGCAGCCAGGGTTGCGTCGGAGATCTGCCCCATCAGCCCGCTCTTGGCCCCGCCATAGACTAGGGTCACCCCCTCATCGGCCAAGAGCCGCCCGAGGCTGCGCGCCGCGGCGGCATGGGCCGGTGGTCCGCTGGCTGAGGCACCACAGTAGACGGCAAGGCTGTTGGGCCACATGCTGTGTGTTAGCTCCCCTGCATCCAGATCTCGTGTTACGCCACTCTAACCGACTGCAGGGAGTCGAGCGCTGAAGAAAGCCTTCATCGAAGCCGTCGCAAAACCGTCGCAAAGCCCCTAAGTCTTTACAGTAACCGTCATTTCTGGCATGCGCAGAGAAGGTTTTTCTGGATTGAAGCCGGCCCGAATGCCCGTTGCGGGCCGCCTGGCGGTGAAGCCGGCTGGAGAGGGTCCCTCGGTTAACGCGGTATCCTAGGGACCTAAGGAGCTTTTTGAGGTCTTGTCCAAAGTAATCGTCACTCTGGCCCTCGTCGGCCTCTTCGGCTTTGGCCTCTGGCTCTCCCGGCAACCCGGTCCTGCGCCTGAGACGGTCGCGGCTGCTCCGCAGACCCTGGACTCTGTTGGGCACCAAGAAGCGAGTGAAGGGCTAGAAGGCGGCGCCGAGATCGCCGTCCTCGAAGCGGACAGCCCGCCTGAAGCAATCTCGTCCGAGGCTGCATCCCTCGCCGAAGCTGAAGACGGAGCTTCGGTCGAGGGGTCGGGCACTTTGCCGGTCTCTCCGGAAACCTCAGCCGCGGCTCTATCGGATAGCGAGCCTTTAGATCGGGAGCCCGCCGTTGCAGAGGCTGAGAGCCAGCCCTCAGAGGCGGCTGAGACGCCCCTGACCGCTGAGGCAGTGGCGCCTGCCGAGCCCACAGGCTTGGAAGCACCCGCTGCCCAATCTGAAGCAAGCCCGCAGCCCGAAGGGACGACGCCTCCGACCCTTGCTGAGACTTTGGTCGAAGAGCCGGCCCCTGCCGAACCAGCTCCGGCGCCCGTCGCGAAGGCAGACGTGTTCGAACCGTCCGCAGCGGCGGACAAGCTGGTCGTGAGCGAGGAGGCGCATAGCGAAGCGAGCAGCGAGGCAACCGCCTCTACACAGGCGGTCGCGCCCCAGTCGGCCGCGCCCCAGTCGGCCGCGCGCCAGGGAGAGACCTCGGCGCAACCGACGCCGCGTAACGAGGCCCTATCAGACGACCTCGCTGTTACAGAGGAGGAGAGCGCGACCGAGGAAGGGCAGGGTCCGTCTCTCACCCAAGAAACGGCTGAAGCGACGGCACCCCTTGCGTCAGGGAACGAGCCGGCAGCAGCCCCGGAGGTGCCTGAGGTAAGCCAAGACGCGATCGAGACGGTCGAACGAGAGCCTGCTGCTAAGGAAGACGACGCCACCGCCAGCGCGCACCGGGAGTCGAGCGACGCAGTCACAGAAGAGGTGCCGCCGTCACCTGTCGCCGCAGCCCCCGCGCCGGTTTCGGAGGAAAGCGTTCCCCTTCCGGAGAATGGCGACGGCCAGGCAGTGCAAGTGGAAGGCACGACTGTCGAGTTGCCGAGCAGCAGGGTCGCAGAGGACCCTGCTCCCGCCGCCGCAGCACTGCCTTCCCCCAATGATCAAGCGGCCTCCTCTGACCAGGTCGTGGCGGAAGCAACTGGGGACGACGCGGTACCGCTTGATGAGACGGTGGCCAAAGGGGAGTCAGCGGAACAGCATGGTAACGCGGCTAGACAGCCGCTTGCTCTCACGATCGAGCCCCAGGCTTCGAGCAGCCACCAAGAAGGGTCCAGCCACACGCCGATAGCTGAGGCGGAAGAGACCCCTCCGGCCCGCGCTGACGAGACCCCAGTCGAGACAGAGGCCGCAGACGGGGCACACGAAAGCGCAGACAGAGATGAGGCGGCAGCCGATACAGCGGCTTCTGAAGAGAAGGCCGTCACGGTGGAGGAGGAGCCTGCCCGCGCGGTGGAGGCAGCCCCCGTAGCCACCGATCTGGCTGCAAAGACAGAAGAGCAAGCAGCCGGCGGCAGTGCCCTGTCGCCAGCCCCGGCTGCTGCTGTGGAGACCCCTGCTGAGGAACGGTCCCGCGCCGCAGACGCGCGCGATAGTGAAAAAGCATCCAACGCGCAGGTGGCCGCCTTGCCGCCCGAGCCAGAGCAGGAAGAGCCACCAGAGAGCACGACTGCACCGTCTTTCGACGTCGTGCGCATTCAACCCGATGGCTCGGCTGTCTTGGCCGGACGCGCACCACCTGACTCTCTCGTTGTCCTGAGCGATGACGAAGGTGCCGTTGGCGAGACCGAGGCCGACTTCGACGGCAACTGGGTGTTGATCCCCGACCGCCCGCTGTCCCCGGGCAGCCGCGTCTTGCGCCTGGTGGCCTTCACCGTTGACGGGCGGGAGAAGGCGGCCGCCAGCGACTTGGTTGTCGTCGTGCCTGAAGCCCGCGCGTCCTCAGCCACCGCCAAGGCGGCTGAGGCGCCGCAGACGCCGCTCGCCCTGCTGGCGCCGGCCGAGGGCGGGACCAACCAGGGTTCGCGCGCCTTACAGGCACCCGGCGTGGAGGATCGCCCGGCCGATGCGCTACGGATCCTGGCTGTCGACTACGACGACACTGGCCGCCTGCGCCTGTCAGGTCAGGCTGCGCCTGGAACTTCTGTTTTGCTCTATGTCGGCGCCACTTTCCTTGGCCGCCGCGTTGCCGATGCCGAGGGCCGCTGGAACTTCGTACCGAATGAGGCCTTGGCCGAGGGCCCGCAAATCTTCCGCGTCGATGCAATCGATGAGGCCGGCACGGTCACCGCGCGGGCCGAGACGCTCTTCACCCCGGTGGCGGCAACGGCGCTGCCGGAGGGAGAGCGGGTCGTGGTGGTGCAGCCAGGCAACTCGCTCTGGGTCATCGCGCGGCGGACCTACGGGCAAGGCATCCGCTACCACGCCATTTTCGCCGCCAACCGTGATCAGATCCGCGACCCGGATTTGATCTATCCAGGCCAGGTTTTCGTGCTACCGCGCCTCTAGCTGTTCCGCACTGACAAAGCCAAAGAAGGGGGCAGAGCTTGTTCGACGCACGCCTCAGGCCCCTGATCGACCCGCCGTTGAAGCGGCTGGCCAATGCCCTGGCCCGCAGCGGCCTCACCGCCAACAGCGTCACCCTGATCGGCTTCCTCTTCGGTATCGCCGGCTGCCTGGCGGTTGCCTATGAGGCTTACCTGGTAGCCCTCGGGCTCTTGACCATCAACCGGCTCGCTGACGGTTTGGACGGCGCACTCGCGCGGCGCCACGGCGCCACGGCTTTCGGCGGCTATCTCGACATCGTCTGCGATTTCCTGATCTATAACGCATTGGTCGTCGCCTTTGCGCTGGCCCAGCCAGAGGTGGTGATCCCGGCACTCTTCCTGCTGCTCGCCTTCGCCGGCAGCGGCACCACCTTCCTGGCCTTCGCCATCTTGGCGGCGAAGAGCGGCCAGAACCACGAGCGCCAAGGCAAGAAGAGCTTCTACTACCTGGAAGGCTTGGCGGAAGGCACCGAAACCATCGTCTTCTTCGCCCTCTGCCTACTCTTTCCTGCCTGGTTCGGTTATCTGGCCTGGGCCTTCGCCGGGCTTTGCGCGCTGTCGGTCATCGGCCGGGTCCTGGCCGCCTGGCGGGCCTTTGGCAAAGGCATCTAGCTGGGGTCCTCGCTCTCCGTCACAGCGCGCGCAGGTGATTGTCGAACTGAATGGGGCTGAGGTCGTTTCGGCCTTGATGCCAATGAACACAGCCCTGCCCTGTGCTGAACAGGAAGTGCGCGCCGCGCGCTGCGACACCGCAAACGTCAGGGCGCGCGAAAGCCTCGATCTGGCGGCCGGTCAAGACATCCCAGATAGTAACCTGCCCGCCGCGCGGGCTGGTCATTGCCACACGTTCGCCGCCTCGGCTGCAGGCCAAACTGCCGATGTAGCCTTTCATCGCGCGACCATGATCTCTTCTTGCGTCCAGAAGCTGCAGTCCGCGTCCAAGCTGAAAGCGGGCCACCGTTGGTGGGGAACCGGCCAAGGGTCCTTCGTACTGGCCTCCGATCCAGAGCGAGGCGTCACCTGCCTCGACGAGATGGCGTAGAGAGAGCTGGTGGTAGACGTTGGGTAAGGCAGCACGCTCAACTAGGTTGCCGCTTGCCAGGTCGATCAGCGTCAGGTTCGGTGCCATGGTTGCGAGATTGAGCTTCTGCCGGGGAAAGTCGGGGTGGGTGGCGATGCCGCCATTGGCGACGGCCAAGGTTTGCCCGTCACGCAGCAGGATCACTTGGTGCGGACCGATGCCCCGGCTATCGAAGGCTGGTAGCGGACGATAGCCAGTTCCGACCTCATAACGGCCGAGCAGTCCGCGTTCTTGTTCATAGTCGTTTTCCGTCGTGATCAACTGGCGTCCATCGGATGAGAAGACGCCGTGACCATAGAAGTGGCGCCCGGGCGGCGGTGCGAAAGACCCGACGATCGTCCCGCTCTGCAGATCCAGGATGATGGCGAAGCGGCCTGGCCGTCGCGCGAAGACGACTGCGCTGCGCCCGTCCGGGCTGATCGCGGCGTCATGGCCCCGCGCTGGCAGCGTCAGCGTTGCGCGCAGGTCGCCCTTCCGGCTCAAAAGGGCGACGGCGAAATCCCCATCGGCCAGCTTGCAGCAAGAGATGTAGTCGTATTGCGTGGAGGCTGCACGCGCGTCTCGCCTGCCCGTCAGCGCCGCGGCGCCCAGGCCCGCAAGCAGATGCCTGCGGCTAATCCCCATCCAGCGCGTTGAATCCAAGCGTCAGGCCCAGAGCCTGTGGGTAGCGTTCGCCAACCAGACCCTGGGCACCCATGACTGGAAGAACCACCAGACCAAGTAGTCGGTAGCCCTCTGCCGAGGTTGCAAGATCGACCCAGGCAAGTGCGCTATTCTCCAAGGCCGCCAGTTGCGTCTCGGCCGTCGCCAGCTCGAATGCAAGACTGCGGGCCAGATGCGCCTGCGACGCGGGTAGGGTCTGATCGATACCGCTGCGCATCAGGGCGCCGACACCTTGCAGATTTCCTTGCAGCGATGCCAGCGTTAGTCCGGACCGCCAGAAAGGCGCCCGCTTCGGCTTCGCCTTTTCTGGGGCGGAGCCAAGCGTCCGGGCAAGCTTGATGGCTGCCACCAGCTGCAGCTGTGCTGCGGCAGAACGCAGGAACTCTTGCAGCACTTCCCCTTCTGACTGGTAGGGCGAGCCCTCGATCCCGGGCTGGCGCAGCAGTGCAGGGAAGCCTGCCGGATTAGCCCAAGCAGCCTGCAGGGCCTCGGCGTTCCCGGCAATGACCTCTGCCGCAGCAAGCGCATAGGCGCAGCGGTAGCCAGCGCGTTCGGCAAGAACTTCGGACCCGGTCCCGAAGAGCAGATACTCCAAGGCCGGTAGGCCCTGCAAAGCGACGCTTTTGCCTGCCAGGCGCTCTGCCGTGCTGGCGCTTGGGTCTTCTTCGCCGAGCAGTCTTTGCACCTGGCGCAGGCCGCGGCCCTTGCGGTCCGGCCAGTAGAAGAGCTTTTCGTAGCGATAGTCCTCTCGTGCCGGTCCGAAGCGGTAGAGCTCAACCTGTGACCAGGCGCGGACCGTGTCGGCGAAGGCGGCGCGGGCCTCGCTCAAGCCGTTTTGGCTCGGCCTAGCGCAGAGCTGGTCAAGGGCAGTTACCTGCACTTCGGCAGCCTCCGCCAAGCGCAGATAGCCCGGCAGAACGGCTTGGCTGATGATGCTATCGGCGACCGGCTCGGCCTTGGCCGGCAGCACCAGCAGCAGAGCGAGCGTCAGGCCTGCAAGAAGGCGCATCACAAGGACTCCAGGAATCGCAGCAAGGCCGCACGATCCTCCGGCTCCATCTCCACCACCCGGTCTCGGGCTGCCTGCGCCTCGCCGCCGTGCCAGAGGATGGCCTCCAAGAGACTGCGGGCACGGCCGTCGTGCAGGAAGAAGGTGTGGCCGTTCACGGCTTCGGTGAGGCCGATGCCCCATAGCGGTGGGGTGCGCCACTCGCGGCCGTTGGCGGAGCCCACCGGGCGGCCGTCGGCCAGGCCTTCGCCCATGTCGTGCAGCAGCATATCGCTGTAGGGCCAGATCAGCTGAAAGCGATGTTCTTGGTTCTCCGCTTTGCGGCTGGTGACGAAGCTGGGCTGATGGCAGGCGACACAGCCGCTCTCGTAGAACAAGGCTTTGCCGCGCAAGACCTCAGGATCGCCGACGTTGCGCCGGGCCGGGACCGCCAGGTTTTTGGCGTAGAAGACGACCAAGTCGAGGATCGGGTCAGGGGCCTCGGTCTCGCCCAGCCGGGCCTGCACGCCGGTCGGCTTGCTGAGACAGGCGGGCTGATTTTCCGTGCAGTCGCCGAAAGCGTTGGTCCGCAGCGGGTTCGAGATGCCGATGTCCCCATTGAAGGCGCTTGCCGACTGCGCCAGCACTGTGGGGTTGGACGCCTTCCAGCCGAAGCGCCCCAAGACCCGCTGGCCCGTTGCTGCATCGCGTAGCCAGCTCGGACGGCCGGAGATGCCGTCGCCGTCCTCGTCGTCGGGATCGGCCAAAGCCAGGATGTCGCCTGGGTGAATGGCTTCCAGCAACCCCAGCCCGATCATCGGCTGTGCGACGCGGGGCGAGAGCAGGACCTCCGGATCCAAGGGACCATAGCCGAGGTCCGCCACGCCATAGGTCGGCTTGCGAAGAGATACAACCTCGCCACCCTTCAGGGTTATCGGCTGCTCCTCATAGGCGATGGTCATACGCCCCTCTGCCGGCAGGCCTGGGACGGCCAGGTCTTGCAGTTGGCCGCCGTAGGTCGGCTCGGCGATGCGCAGCGCCTCGCCACGTGTGATCGCCGCTCGCTCTGCCTGCGTGCGCGGTGGCACGGAGAGGCGCAGGAACATGGAGACTGCGCTGTCATCCGGCCCTGCCGGCGGGTGGCCGCGCCCATCCTTCAGATGGCAGCGCTGACAGGAGCGTGCGTTGAAGACAGGCCCCAAACCGTCCGAGGCTTGGGTGGAGGAAGGGGAGGAGACCCAGACCTTCTTGAAGAGACCGTTGCCGACGAAGAAGTTGGCTCTCTGCTCTGCCGTGATGTTGGACGAGGGGTGGGAGAAGGCATTCGCCGAGGGGCTGGCGGTCGAGGTGGCCGCACCCGCGGAATTGGCCTCGAAGGGCTGCGGCTTGGAAAAGTCCTCGCTCAAGGCCGTAACCGCCGCCACGCGGGCGCGGTCTTTCGCACTCAAGTCGTCGCGGTGCGGCAGAGGTGCCTCGCTCGCCAAAACGCCGCTCGAGAGCAGGAGCAGACCCATCCCGACAGCCAACCGCATCACGTATTTTCCTTGTAACAGGGGGATCACCGGGGCATGGCGCCCCGGCTCACCGGATCAGGCTTACTCAAAGACGGCAGAAGGATTGTCCAGGCTATCGGAGCCTTCGATCTCGATCGCGCCGAGGCCCAGGGCTGCGACAGCCCGCTCGATCGGCGGCGTCTGGGCGATCAGCGAGTCGATCACTGCTTGCACCACGGCGTTGCCTTCGGCATTGCCCTCGCCGATCATCTGGTCATAGGCCTCAATGCCCTCGGCACGGGCTTTCATGACCGCCATGGCGACCATGGTCTCCGCCAGCTTTTCACGCAGATCGGCATCGACTGCCGGGTCTGCGGCACGCACCAGGTCGCCGATGGAGGGGCCGGAGACGATTGAGCCGTCCACGCGCTTATAGGCGCCATGATAGACATTCATCATGCCGACCTGATTGAAGTAATGGCTGTTGTGTGTGTTGTCGGCGAAGCAGTCGTGCTCTTCCTCCGGATCGTTCAACAGCAGGCCTAGCTTCATGCGCTCACCCGCCAACTCGCCGTAGGAGAGCGAGCCCATGCCGGTCAGGATGCTGGCCAGACCAGCCGCCTCATCACGCAGCAGTGCTTGACGTGCGGCGCCATCAAGTTCCCAGTTTGCCACCATTTCTTCCAGATCGGCGATCAGCAGTGTGGAAGCCGCCTGCAGATAGGCGCCACGACGCTCACAGTTGCCGCCCGTGCAGTTGGCGCTGTCGAAGTCGCTGGCTGGCCGCTTCCCGGCGCCGGGACCAGTGCCGTTCAGGTCCTGACCCCACAGCAGGAACTCGATGGCGTGGTAGCCAGTGGCGACGTTGGCTTCCACCTCTTCCGCCTCGTGCAGGGTCTCAGCCAAAAGGATCGGTGTGATCAGGACGGCGTCCACAGGCTGGCCGTTGACGATGAGGCTGGCATTCGCCACCACGTTGACGGTGTAGAGCGCGTTCTCGTCGCTTTCCTGACCATAGGAGCTATCGACATAGTCGATGAGACCCTCGTCCAGCGGCCAAGCGTTCACCCGACCTTCCCAGTCGTCCACGATGGCATTGCCGAAGCGGTAGACCTCCGTCTGCTGATAGGGTGCCCGCGCAGCGATCCAGGCTGCTCGTGCTGCCTGCAAGCTTGCCTCGGAGGGCGTAGCCAGCAGTGTGCCAATGGCTGCGTCCAGCGCCTCGGCGGTCATCAGCGCATCTTCATAACCCGCATGGGCAATGTCAGCATAGGTGTGCAGCACCGCTACCGGTTCCGTTGCTGCTGCGGCGCCACTGCCAGCCAGAAAGGCGGCGGTTGCCAACGCCAAAGTCCGTCTCGTCATCGGTCGTATTCCTCTTATGTCCAGTTGTGCTGCAGGGGCCTGGGACTGGGAACTTCAGGCGGTGGGCAGCACCCTCCAGGACTGTGAAAAGCTAGCTTTGAGCTCGGGCGTAATGCAACTCATTCCGAACTGCAGCGACAAAGCGACCGAGGCCGATCAGGGTTGTTCTGTTCTATCGGCCATGAAGGCTGTGAGAGCGGGAACCAAGTCGGGTGCTAGCGGCATGCTAGGATCGCTGTAGGTTGCTAGGTTTGCAGCCAGGCCCGGCCCTGCGACCGGCTTCAGCATGTGGCTGGTGTCGGCGAGCGGCAGCAGGCTGGCAGCCGGCTGTGCCCTCGCCAGGCGTTCGGCATCGGCCAGAGTGACCTGCAGGTCGCTCGTCCCCTGCACGATCATGATCGGTCCATCGTAGGCAGCGATCAGCGCGGCAGGGTCATGCGCCAAGAGGTCCAGCAGGAAGCCCTGCACGCCGGGCCGGAACACGCTCATCAGCGGGGCTGGGATCTCGTCAGCCGGAATACGTTCGCCGGCCTCAAAGCGCTCAATCAGCGCGAAGGCAGGGTCTTTCAGTGCTGCGGCTAAGGGCGTGTCGAACTGCGCGCGCAGGACGTCGCCAATTGGCCGCCCGGGTGTGGCCAGCAGCAGCAACCCACAGAGCCCAGCCGGCTCCTGCGCCGTCTTGAGGGCAACCAGTCCGCCCTCGCTGTGGCCGGCAAGCCAAACGCAGTCGTAGCCGCGCTCCCGCAGCAGAGCGACCCACCGCCGCGTGTCTTCGGCATAGGCGGCCAAGCTGACGTCCTCAGGATCAAGGACGGCTTCGGTGGAGCCAAAGAGGCCGCGTTTGTCGATCCTCAGGCTGGCAATTCCAGCGTCGGCCAGCTCTTCGGCCAAGAGCTTGTAGGTATCGCTGTTCAGGCCGAAGGGGCTGTTGCCATCGCGATCGGTCGGACCTGAGCCTGGGATGATGATGACAGCTGCGCGGCGCTCGCCCGCCGGTTCCAGCAAGGCTCCCGCAAGCGGACCCTGTGGTCCGGGGACAGTGATCTCACGGCCCTCCCCCGTTTCTGCCAGTGCGCTTGACGAGTAAAGGAGAGAGGCGAGGAGGAGTAGCACCCTGATCATGCGCCAGCCAGATAGCCCAGAGCGGGCCAGTCTGGCCGGCGCGTTTTGCCTCAGCTCCGCAGGCGCTCGCCCTTGGGGTCATGCAGGGCCTGGGTGGAGAGCTTGCCGGGATAGCGCTCGCCTAGGATCTCGACCTCGAAGAGAGCACCCTCAGAGACCAGTTCCTCCGGCACGTAGGCCATGGCGATGGAGGTGCCGACCGTGTGGCCGTAGCCACCCGAGGTGGTGATGCCGACGATCTTGTCATCGTACCAGACCGGCTCGTCGCCCAGGGCGTCGATGTCCTGCGTCTCCACCGCGAAGGTCACCAGCTTCTGCTCCAAGGGCTTGCCCTTAAGGGGCGCGATGGCCGCACGGCCGATGTAGTCGCCCTTGTCGTTGCCCAGGTGCACGAAGCGGCCCATCGCGGCCTCGAAGGGGTTGTAGTCGGGCGTGTATTCGCGCAGCCAAGAGCCGAAGGACTTCTCCAGCCGGAGAGAGTTCAAGGCCCGGCCGCCGAAGTGGGTGAGGCCCAGATCCTTGCCGGCCTCCAGCAAGGCCAGGTAGAGGCGCAGCTGATACTCCGGCGCGACGTAGATCTCATAGCCCAGCTCGCCAGTGAAGGAGATGCGGGCGACCAGGGCCGGCACCAGGCCGACGTCCATCTCAGCCACCGAGAGGAAGGGGAAGGCCTCGTTGCTGAGGTCCTGGGTCACCAGGCGGCTCAAGAGCTCCCGTGCCTTCGGTCCGGAGATGGCGAGGCCGTTCAGGCGGGTGCAGAGGCTCTCAAGCGAGACGCCTTCGCCCGGCAGGTGCTTGTGGAACCAGCGCAGGTGGTACTGCTCGGCAGCACCCGAGCCGATGATGCGATAGCTGTTCTCGGCCAAGCAGGCGATGGTGAAGTCACCAATGATGCGGCCCTTGGGCGAGAGCATGGGCGTCAGCGCAATGCGCCCTGGCTTCGGCAGGCGGCCGGCCATCAGTCGGTCGAGGAAAGCGTGGGAGCCCGGACCTTCGACGGCGTACTTGGCATAGGTCGCGATCTCGATCAGGCCGACGCTCTCGCGCACTGCCCGGGCCTCCTCGCCTACCGGCTCGAAGGCGTTGGAGCGGCGGTAGGCCGGCTCCTCCAGATCCCCCGGACCCTTGGGCGAGTACCAAAGCGCATGCTCCAGGCCGTAGGTGGTGCCGAAGACGGCGCCAGCGGCGGCCAGGCGGTCGTAGATCGCCGTGGTCTTCATCTGCCGTGCGGCCGGCAGCTCTTCGTTGGGGAAGGTGATGGAGAAGCGGCGGCTATAGTTCTCCTGCACCTTATGATAGGTATAGTCCTTCGTGGCCCAGCTGCCGTAGCGGGCGACGTCCATGGCGAAGATGTCGGTTTCCGGCTCGCCCTCGATCATCCACTGCGCGAGCGAGAGGCCGACGCCGCCGCCCTGGCTGAAGCCGGCCATGACGCCAGCAGCAGCCCAGTAGTTGCGCAGGCCGGGCACGGGTCCGATCAGCGGGTTGCCGTCGGGGGCGAAGGTGAAGGGGCCGTTGATCACCTGGCGGATACCGACCTCGGCCAGCACGGGAATGTGCTGGAAGGCGATCTCCAGCGAGGGCGCGATGCGGTCCAGATCGGGCTGCAGCAGCTCGTGGCCGAAGTCCCAGGGCGTCTTCTCCGCCGACCAGGGCACGCAGGCCTTCTCGTAGGTACCCAGCAGCATGCCCTGGCGCTCTTGGCGCATATAGGCCTCGCCGGTGAAGTCGATGGCGTGCAGCAGCTCGGTCTCCATCGCGGCGATCTGCGGGATGTCCTCGGTCAGCAGGTACTGGTGTTCCATCGCCAGGACAGGCAGGTGCACACCGGCCATGGCCGCGACTTCGCGGGCCCAGAGGCCGGCGGCGTTCACCACATGCTCGGCGATCACGGTGCCCTGCTCGGTCACCACCTCCCAGGAGCCGTCGGGCTGGGGGTTGGTTTCCAGCACCCGGTTGCGCAATACCACCTCGGCGCCCTGGATCCGGGCCGCTTTGGCGAAGGCTTGGGTCACGCCAGAGGGATCGATGTGGCCTTCCAGCGGATCGTAGAGGGCTGCCTGGAAGTGGCTGGGGTCCATGACCGGAAAGATTTCGGCCGCCTCATTCGGGGTGATCAGGTCCTTGTCCAGCCCCAGCATGCGGCCGTTGGCCTGCATGGCGCGCAGCCAGTCGGTGCGCTCCTTGGTGGTGGAGAGGAAGACGCCGCCGGTCAGGTGCACACCGCAGGATTGGCCGGAGATCTTCTCGATCTCCTCATAGACGCTGATGGTGTACTTCTGCAGCTTGGAGATGTTGGGGTCGCTGTTCAGCGTGTGCATGCCGCCGGCGGCATGCCAGGTCGAGCCGGAGGTGAGCTCCGAGCGCTCAATCAGCATGACCTCCTTCCAGCCGAGCTTGGTGAGGTGATAGAGCACCGAGGCGCCGACCACGCCGCCGCCGATGACCAGAGCTTGTACATGCGATTTCATCGCTTGCGTCTTTCCTTATGAGAAGTCGTGCGAGAGACAGGAGGGTGAAAATTGGATGACACAGGCTTACGCTCCTCACCGGGCGGCATGGCTGGTGATGCGTCATCCTTTGCCCCCTACACGACAGTCTCCGCCTGGTATGGGTGCTTCCCTATGGACGCAAAGCTGACCTCGCCCTCGGGCCTGCGCAATCTGCCGCCGCTGACCGAAGCGCTGACACCGCGCCTGCCGGCCCAAGGGCTGGTGCTAGAACTGGCCAGCGGTCCGGGGACGCATGCGCTGGCGCTGTCGGAGCGCTTTCCGGTGCTCACCTGGCAGCCCAGCGATGTCGATCCGGCGGCCCTGGCCTCGATCGAGGCTTGGCGGGTGGAGACGGGCCACGCCAACCTGCGCACGCCGCTGCGGCTCGATTTGGCCGATCCGGACTGGTGGCGCGTCTTGCCGCCGGAAGACCGGCCGGCAGCCGCGCTGGCAGTGAACGTGACCCACATCTCGCCTTGGACGGTCAGCCAGAACCTGCTGACAGGTCTTGGACAGCTGCTGCAGCCTGGCGGCTACTTCTTTCTTTATGGCCCCTTTCTGCAGGCGGGCGTGGAGACAGCGCCCTCCAATTTGGCTTTCGACGCTAGTCTGCGCCACAGCAATCCGGCCTGGGGTATTCGCGCAGTCGAGGACTTGGACCAGGCGGCAAAGGGCGCGGGGCTCAGGCCAGAGGAACGCGTCTCACTGCCAGCCAACAACCTGCTCCTGGTCTTTCGCCAGGATAGCGGACCGGACGCGGGCTGATGTCTCTCGATCCGCTCTTCGCTGCCGGTCCTCTCGTGGCCTCACATGCCTTGGCTGCGCTCCTGGCATTGGTGTTGGGCAGCTTCCAACTGGCGCTGACCAAGGGAACGACGCTGCACCGAGCCTCCGGCTATGTCTGGGCGACCGCCCTGCTGTGGGTCGCCATCAGTAGCTTTTGGATCCACGACATCCGGCTGTGGGGGCCCTTTAGCCCAATCCACCTGCTGTCCATCCTGGTTTTGGTGACAGTGCCGCTATCGGTTTGGGCGGCCCGCCGCGGTCGCCTATCGGAGCACCGGCGCGGGATGATCCTGCTCTATATCTTCGCTCTGATCGGCGCTGGGATCTTCACCCTCCTGCCTGGCCGGGTGATGCATGCGGTCGTCTTCGGCGGCTGACCGGCCGGGCTGGAGCTTGTCACCTGGCACGGCGGCTGCCAGTTTGGCGGAGAGAGAGAAGAGAAGACAGGGACGACCGCCATGAGCCTCGTGATGCCCAAGCCGGATGAGAGCGTGATGGCGCGGCGCGCCGCCTTGGCTGCCAGTCTGCGAGAGATCGTGCCCGGCGAAGGTGTGATCGACCAGGCTGAGGAGCTAGCGGTCTATGAGTCCGACGGGCTCACCGCTTATCGCCAGCCGCCGCTCTTGGTCGTTCTGCCGGAGACCACACAGCAGGTCTCTGAGGTCTTGGCCTTTTGCAAGCGCGAAGGCGTGAAAGTCGTGCCGCGCGGGGCCGGGACGTCGCTTTCCGGCGGTGCCCTGCCGCTGGCCGACGGCATCATCTTAGGCCTCGGCAAGTTCAACCGCGTGCTCGAGATCGACTACGACAACCGCTGTGCCGTGGTGCAGCCGGGTGTTACCAATCTGGGCATCACCCAGGCGGTGCAGCACGCTGGCTTCTACTACGCGCCCGATCCCTCCAGCCAGATTGCCTGCACCATCGGCGGTAACGTGGCAGAGAACTCCGGCGGCGTGCACTGCCTGAAGTATGGCCTCACCACCAACAACCTGCTGGGGCTGGAGGTGGTCTTGATTGACGGCACGATCCTCAGGATCGGCGGCAAGCAGATGGATGCCTCCGGCTACGACCTGCTGGGCCTGCTGACCGGGTCGGAAGGGCTCTTGGCCGTGGTGACCGAGGTCACAGTGCGCATCCTGCCCAAGCCGCCAAGCGCTAGGGCTCTCCTCTTAGGCTTTCCGACCAGCGAGCAGGCTGGCGACTGCGTAGGTGCCATCATCGCCGCCGGCATCATCCCAGGCGGCCTGGAGATGATGGACAAGCCGGCGATCCACGCTGCCGAGGCCTTCGTGAAGGCCGGCTATCCTCTGGACGTCGAGGCCCTGCTGATCGTCGAGCTCGACGGACCCGAGGCGGAGGTCGATCACCTGATCGCCCAGGTCGCCCGCATCGCCGAAGAGAAGGGGGCCACCACCTCGCGTGCCAGTCAGGATGAGGCCGAGCGTCAGAGCTTCTGGGCCGGGCGCAAGGCGGCCTTTCCCGCCGTCGGCCGGATCAGCCCCGACTACTACTGCATGGACGGCACCATCCCGCGCAAAGCCTTGCCGCAGGTGCTGGAGCGGATGCGGGAGATGAGCGAGAAGCACGACCTGGCCGTCGCCAACGTCTTCCATGCCGGCGATGGCAATCTGCACCCGCTGATCCTTTACGATGCCAACAAGCCCGGCGAACTGGAGCGGGCGGAGGCCTTCGGCGCCGACATCCTGACCCTCTGCGTCGAAGTCGGTGGCGTCTTGACCGGTGAGCATGGTGTGGGCGTGGAGAAGCGCGACCTCATGAGCCAGATGTTCGACGAGACCGATCTGGCCGTGCAGCAACGGGTCAAGTGCGCCTTTGATCCCGACAGCCTGCTGAACCCCGGCAAGGTCTTTCCAGAGCTGCATCGCTGTGCCGAACTGGGCCGCATGCATGTCTCGCGCGGCAAGCTGCGCTTCCCTGACCTGCCGCGTTTCTAGGCTATGGAGAGCCACAAACCGCAGGACGAGAGCCAACTGGCCGAGATCCTGAGCGAGGCTTCGGCAAAGGGAACACCCTTGGAGCTAGAGGGGCTGGGAAGCAAACGCGGCTTCGGCAGGCCCTTTCAGGCAGACGGCACGCTCTCGCTGGCTGCCTTCAGCGGGGTCAGCCTCTATGAGCCGGAGGAACTGGTCCTGACCGCCGGCGCGGCCACGCCCTTGGCCGAGATCGAGCCTCTGCTGGAGGAAGCCGGCCAGATGCTCGCTTTCGAACCGGCGGACTATGGCCCCTTGCTCAGCGGGCAAGCCAGTGACCGGCGGCTGGATTCGCTGGGAGGCCTCATCGCCTGCAACCTCTCCGGTCCGCGGCGGCCCAAGGCCGGTGCGGCGCGGGACCATGTCTTGGGCCTGCGCGGCGTGACAGGGCAGGGCGCTTGCTTCAAGACCGGTGGCCGTGTGGTGAAGAACGTCACTGGTTATGACCTCTGCAAGCTCTTGACTGGCTCCTTCGGCACCTTGGCGGCGATGACCGAGATCACGGTGAAGGTGCTGCCCCGGCCCGAAAAGACGCGCAGCTTGCTCTTCTCGGGGCTATCCGCCGAGACGGCTAACCAGCTCTTCAACCGGGCGCTCGGCTCGGCCTACGATGTCTCCGGTGCCGCCCATCTGCCAGCGCCTCTGGCGGCGGCCAGCAACATTGATCTGGTTTCTGGTCTGGGCGAGGCGGTGACGGCGCTGCGCTTGGAGGGGCCAGAGCCCTCAGTGATGGCCCGTCAGGCCGGTTTGACCGCGCTGCTGGCCGCTCTGGCAGCGCCGGTCGAGGAGCTGCACGCGACCCGCTCGCTTGCCTTTTGGAAGGCGCTGCGCGATGCCCAGCCCTTCGTCAGCCGCGCGAAAACGGCCATCTGGCGCCTCTCCTTGCCACCTGCCTCCGGTGCGGCGGCCGTCGCAGCGCTGGACCTGGACGACAGCGACTACTGGCTGGACTGGGGCGGCGGCCTTCTCTGGCTGGCCTGTCCGGAGTCGGCACCGCAGCCGCCAGCCCTGGCCGCAACCCTGCAGGCGCTGGGCGGGCACGCCACCTTGGTTAGGGCCAATGAGGGCCTGCGTGCCGCCTTGCCCGTCTTCATGCCGCAAGCTGAGGGCGTGGCGGCCCTGGCGGGGCGGATCAAGGCCTCGCTGGATCCCAAGGCGGTGCTCAATCCAGGCCGACTCTACGCCGGGCTCTAGCCAACGCTCAAAAGACGCCGGTTTTGTGCCGCTTTTGCTGCACTGCGGTGCCAAGTGGCGACGGGCGGGGCTGTTACCGTAGCACAGGGCTTGGCCTCTCGCCGCTCGCTGCGCTACAAGCCTGAAAGCTGCGCCAGCAGAAGGCTTGGCGGGTGTACTGCAGAATTGCAGGTTGCAGTGTCACCTAACTGGGGCTGGAGTCCGCCGTTCGGCCGGCGATAAGGGGATAGAGAGGCAAGCAGATGATCTCAGGCTTTATCGGACTACTGCTCTCCGTCGGCTGGCTGGCTGCCGTCGCCTACTACTCAGAGATCAACTTCGGGCTGGCCAATCTGCAGCAGCTGCTGCCGAACGAGCAGGCGCTCTTCATCGCTGGCGTTTGCGCGCCCCTGGCACTGATCTGGATCCTGGTTACCTGGATCTCAAACGCCGTGAAGCTGCGCCGTCTGCGCAAAGACTACAAGAACCTGCGGGGCCTGATCAAACGCCTGGCGCCGAACGACGCGCAGTCTGCGCCAAAGCCTGCCCCTGCGCCGAAGCCCGCGCCCAAGCCCGCACCGAAGCCGGCCCCTCCGCCGCGGCCGGTGCCGCCGGCCGCTGCCCCCGCTGCGCCTGATCCGAAGGCTGCCAGCGCCGAAGATGTCAACAAGGTGATGCAGTCGTTGGAGAAGGTCGCGAGCGCGGCCAGGAAGCCGGCTCCTGCGCCCGCACCAAAAGCTCCCGCTTCCGCGCCAGGCAGCAAGTCAGCGCCTGTGCCGGCGTCCAAGGGATCCGCTCCAACGCCGAAGCCGGCTGCCGCTGCCCCGCAGGCTGCTACGCCGCCGACGATCGGTGCTGCGCGACCCTCCGCGCCGGCACCGAAGCCGGCAGCGCATAAGCAGCCTGCCGCTGCGGCCCCTGCGCCGGCCAAACCGCTTACGCCCGTGCCAGGAATGGGGGCGGTTGGGGCTGTCGTGAAGCCGGCCGTTGCCGTGGCCAAGCCGAGCACCGCTGCGGCCGCCTCTCCAGCCTCGGCTCCAGCGCCGGCAGCACCTGCACCAGCCCCAATGCCCGCCCCGGCACCGGCTCCAACACCCGCCCCGGCACCGGCTCCAACACCCGCCCCGGCACCTGCAAAGGCGGATGTGGCAGCGCCGGAAGCCAGTGGCGCCACCGACACGGCGGCTGCGTCCAAGCCCAGTGCAGGGCCTTTGGGGCAGATGGAGCCCTTGATTGCGGCGACCAAGCGCGACCTGAACGCGCTGGCCAACGATCTGGTCTATGGGCTGCGCAACGAGCAAGACCATGCGGCGGCGCTCTCCGCCTACAACGCCGGGCAGCGCGATGCCTTCTTTGCCGTGCTGTGGGAACACCTGCGCCGTTCCTCGCGAGACCAGGTGACCAAGAAGGTGCAGGAAGCCGGCGTCGGCGACCTGATCACCGCCTATCGCCAAAAGTTCGAAGAGTTGGCGAAAGAGGTGCAGAGCCGCGACCCCGGCGGGCAGGCGCTGCCGCAGCTGCGCAAGCAGCCGATGGGTCGCGTTTACGATGCCCTGCGTGACCGGCTAGGCTAGCCGCCTGTCAGTTTTGTCCGGACCAGCGTCTTTCTCTCCGCCGGCCGGCTGAGAGAAGGCCTGGTTCCATGCAGACGAACTTTACCCTCGCCCAGCTTGCCGATCCGGATACCAAAGAGTCCGAATCGATCCTGCGCACCTGCGTGCACTGCGGGTTTTGCACGGCGACCTGCCCGACCTATGTGCTGCTGGGGGACGAACTGGATAGCCCGCGCGGGCGCATCTACCTGATCAAGGAGATGCTGGAGAAGGACAAGCCCGCCAGCGAAAAGGTGGTGAAGCACATCGACCGTTGCCTCTCCTGCCTGTCGTGCATGTCAACCTGCCCATCCGGTGTGAACTATATGCACCTGGTCGACCACGCCCGAAAGCATATCCACGAGACCTATGAGCGCTCCTTCGCCGACCGCTGGCTGCGGCGGCTCTTGGCCTGGCTCTTGCCCTACCCGGGGCGCTTCCGTCTGGCGCTGATCGGTGCCTGGCTGGCCAAGCCCTTCGCCGGCCTGGTGCCGGAGAGCCTGCTGCAAGGTCGGGCCAAGGCCATGCTGGCTTTGGCACCCTCCAAGCTACACACACCGTCGCCAGTCGACCGGCCGCAGGTCTTCCCAGCGGAAGGTCCGCGCCGTTATCGCATGGCGCTGATGACCGGCTGCGCCCAGCAGGTGCTGGCGCCAGAGATCAACGAGGCCACGGTCCGCCTGCTCACTCGTCACGGGGTCGAGGTGGTGGTCGCCCGCGGTGTCGGCTGCTGCGGGGCGCTGACCCATCACATGGGGCAGGAGAAGAGCGCGCTGGCCTCGGCCAAGGCCAATGTCGCCGCCTGGATGGAGGAGCTGGAGGGCGAGGGCCTGGACGCCGTGGTGATCAACGCCTCGGGTTGTGGCACCACGGTGAAGGACTATGGCTTTATGCTGCGCAGCGAGCCGGAATGGGCAGCGCACGCCAAGCGTATCTCAGCCCTGACCAAGGACATCAGCGAGGTGATGACGGAGATCGGCCTGAAGGACCCGCTGCCGGGCCGGGGCGGGCTCACCTTGGCCTATCACTCCGCCTGCTCGCTGCAGCACGGCCAGCAGGTGAAGGAGCCGCCGAAGGCTCTATTGCGCAAGGCCGGCTTTACTCTGCGCGAGGTGGCGGAGGGCCACCTCTGCTGCGGCTCGGCCGGCACCTACAATCTCTTACAGCCGAAGATCGCCGGGCAGCTGCGCGACCGCAAGGTGGCGAATCTGCAGGCGACCGGCGCGCAGGCAGTGGCCACCGGCAATATCGGCTGCATGACCCAGATCGCCAGCGGCAGCAGTCTGCCGGTCGCCCATTCGGTCGCCTTCCTCGACTGGGCCACCGGCGGTCCCTTGCCACGCGCCCTGGAGGGCCTTGAGGGCCTGCCAGAAGCCGCCGACGGTAAGAGCGCAGCGGCGTAAGCCAGCCGCTAAGGCGCCGCGCTTCGGCCTCACTCTCGTCCGTTTCTCTGGCGATATGAACCTGGGGTCGGCGTTGGGTCAGTGCGAAGGAAGAGCGGTCGTGGCGCGGCGGCTGTACCAGTCTCGAACTCGCTATGGCAGCGCGCGGCGCAGCCTTTGGCTCCCCCTGATCCTGCTGCTAGCCCTTCTGGTCCTGGGCGCCGCCTATCTCGGCCGTGACCGCCTGGCCTTTGTCTGGCAGCCTGTGGCTGAGATGATCGAACCTAAGACGACGGTTGAAGAGGTGCTGCGCGACCTTGGCCCTTCGGCCATGGCGCGGCTCAGCCCCTACCTGCAAGCGGCTGGCTTCGGCGCGGCCTTGCCTGAGCGGCTGCGCTTCGTCGGCCTGAAGGAAGAGCGCTTGCTGGAGGTCTGGGGTGAAGACGGCACAGGCCACTGGCGTCCGATCCGCCGCTATCCCGTGCTGGCAGCCAGCGGCGGGCCTGGGCCGAAGCTGCGGGAGGGCGACGGCCAAGTGCCGGAAGGGCGCTATCCCATCACCTTGCTCAATCCCAACAGTGCCTATCACCTCTCCCTGCGCGTGGGCTATCCTTCCCCCAGCGACCAGGCCGTGGCGCATCGCGATGGCCGCGACGCACTGGGCGGGGACATCATGCTGCACGGCGGCGCGCGCTCGGTCGGCTGCTTGGCGCTGGGCGACCCGGCGATTGAGGAGATCTTCGTGCTGACCGCGCTGGTAGGGATTACCAAGACCGACATTCTGCTGGTGCCGTACGACCTGCGCCACCGACCCGGCAGCGATGGCCGGGCTTGGGTACAAGAGCGCTATGACAGCCTGCGCCAAGCCCTCTTGGCCCTACCGGCTGGCCTCTGGCCGGAGCCGCTGCTGTGACCGAGAGCGAGATCCGTGCGGCCTTGCAAGCCGAACTGGCGCAGCTGGCGGCGCTAGAAGCGACCTCTGCCGAGGCCCGCGCGCCGGTGGAGCTGGACCAGACCACGCAAGGCCGCTTGAGCCGTATGGACGCCCTGCAGGTCCAAGCCATGGCCTTGGAGACCCAGCGCCGCCGCGAGGGCCGCCGCCGCCGCATTGCCGCCGCGCTGGAGCGTCTGGAGAGCGGCGACTTCGGCTTCTGCCTCTCCTGCGGTGAGGAGATCGCCCCCAAGCGTCTGGAGCTTGACCTGACAACCCCGACCTGTGTGGACTGCGCCAAGTAAAGCAGTACAAGAGAAGCGAGGGGCGGGATGGCGCAGCAGCAGGCTGAGCGCGCGGTGCGGTATGAGCCCTCGGAGCCGATACCCGAGCGGCTGGCGGCGGCACTCGGTTTCCAGTCGGTTATCATCATCCTCGCGGGCATTGTCCTGACGCCCGTCATCGTGCTGCGCGCGGCCGGCGCGCCGGCGAGCGACGTCATCTGGGCCGTCTTCATGGCCATGCTGGTCAGCGGCGCCATCACCGTGGTGCAAGGCCTAAAGGTCGGCCGTTTCGGCGCGGGCTACATCCTCTTCATGGGGACCTCCGGCGCCTTCATCTCGGTGTCGATCGAGGCGGCGACTGCCGGCGGCCTGGCGCTTCTCGCAACCCTGGTCGTGGCCTCAGCCCTCTTGCAGTTTCCGCTGGCGGCCAAGCTGGGCTTGCTGCGCCGGATCATCACGCCGACGGTGGGCGGCACGGCCATCATGCTGATCGCCGTCACCGTTATGCCGATCGTCTTTGGCATGCTAACCCGGCTGCCGGCTGGGCCCGATGTCGAGCCCTCTGGGGCACCCTGGGTGGCGGTGGCTACCTTAGTCGTGATCCTGGGCTGCTCCATCTTTGCCAACCGGACCTGGCGGCTCTGGGCGCCGCTGCTGGGCATTGTCGTTGGCGTGCTCTTGGCCCTGCCCTTTGGTCTGGTCGATTTCAGCAAGGTTGCCACCGCAGCCTGGGTCGGGCTGCCGCAGTGGGACTGGCCCGGCTTCGACACCAGTTTCGGTCTGGATTTCTGGGGCTTGCTTCCGGCCTTCCTGGTCGTCACTCTGGTCGGCGCGATCGAGACCTTCGGCGATGGCATGGCCATCCAGCGGGTGTCGTGGCGCAAGCCGCGGGCCGTGGACTTTCGTGCCGTCCAGGGGGCGGTCTACGCCGACGGCCTGGGCAACCTACTGTCAGGCCTGGGCGGAACCTTGCCGAACACGACCTACTCGACCTCCATTGCGCTGGTGGAACTGACCGGCGTTGCGGCGCGGCGGGTGGCGATCTGGGGCGGGCTCTTCCTGATGGCGCTCGCCTTCTCGCCGAAGCTGGCGCAGCTCTTGCTGGCGATCCCCGACCAGGTCGCCGCGGCCTTCATCTTCGTCATCCTCATTCTGCTCTTCATGCAAGGCCTGAAGCTGGTGACCGCTGAAGGGCTGACTTACGAGAAGACCATCGTCGTCGGCTTCAGCTTCTGGCTGGGGATCGGCTTTCAAGATCAGGCCATCTTCCACACCCACCTGCCGCCCTGGGCTGCCGCAGTGCTGGACAACGGCATGACCTCGGGCACTCTGGTCGCCATCCTGCTGACCGCGCTCTTTGCCATTAAGGGCGGCCGCCGGCGCCGGAAGGAGGTGCCTTTGGCGCTTGAGAGTCTGCCCGTCCTGCAGACCTTCCTGCGCCAGGCGGCCCAACAGGCCGGCTGGGACAAGCCGGCCCAGGCCCGCTTGGCGCTGGCCATGGAGGAGACGCTGCAGGTCTTGCTGGACCAGGTGTCCGACGACGAGACCCGCCGCTTGCAGCTGACGGTCCGGCAGGAAGAGGCCTCCTTGCTGCTGGACTTGGTCGTCTCTCCGCGCAGCGCCAACTTGGAAGACGAACTGGCACAGCTGGCCGGTAGCGACCGGCCGGAGGCAGAGGCCCTGCCGTTCCGCATCTTGGCCTCGGTCGTTGAGGACCTGCGCCATCGCCAGTACCGCGGGATCGACTTCGTGACGATCCGCGTGGCCTCTCGGCCGCTCTAGGGGGCGCGGAAGGCGGCCATGAAGCAGGCCATGGGACAGCCGACAGCGGCCCT
>JBCBSF010000021.1:0-59622 GCA_039819325.1 Pseudomonadota bacterium
CCGGGCGGGGGAGCGGGCCGGTACAGCGGGTCCGATCACGATAGGCCACCCAATCCAGGATACTCTCGTTGGGTGGCCGGGCGGGGGAGCGGGCCGGTACCGCGGCGATGAGTTTACGCATCGCTAGTCGACATAGGTCGAACTGGTTCAAAAGGGAGAAGAAAGCTGATGTCCACTCAGGATCGCGTCCTCTCGTTGCAAGCCCGCCACCAGGCCGTAGACAGCCAGCTGAAGGCGGAGCGCATCAAACCAGCCCCGGACGACAAGATCCTGCATGAACTGAAGCGCGAAAAGCTGCGGATCAAGGACGCCATCGCTGAGCTTTCTTGAAGGCGCTCTTTCAGCAGCGATGAGCAGGCTCATCGCGCGGCACCACCCCTTTCTTCGGTGCGGTCACCTGCACTAAGGTCTCATGGCGCAAGTACGACAGCCGCTGAAGAGGCCCCGAAGGCAGTGACCGATCCGAAGTTCCTAAAGTTCGATAGCCTGGCGCTCCATGCCGGCCAGCAAGTCGATCCCACGACCGGCGCCCGGGCGGTGCCGATCTATCAGACCACCTCTTACGTCTTTCGCGACAGCGAGCAGGCGGCCTCTCTCTTCAATCTCGAACGCGCCGGCCATATCTACAGCCGCATCTCCAACCCAACCGTTGCGGTGATGGAAGAGCGCGTGGCTGCCCTAGATGAGGGCGTGGGCGCGGTGGCAACGGCGTCTGGGCACGCAGCGCTGTTCTTGGCGATCGCCACGCTGATGGGGCAAGGCGGCCACATCGTCTCGTCTCGCTCGCTCTATGGCGGCTCGGTGAATCTCTTCCGCCATACCCTGCCGCGTTTCGGCATCACCGCCACCTTGGTCGATCCGCGCGATATGGCGGCCTTCAAGGCGGCAATCCGGCCGGAAACCCGCCTGATCTTCGGCGAGGTGGTGGGCAATCCGGGTATGGAGGTGTTGGACGTCCCCACCTTGGCGGAGATCGCGCACGAGGCGCGTCTGCCGCTGCTATTGGACAACACCTTCCTCACCCCGGCGCTCTGCAAGCCTATCGCACTGGGGGCGGATCTGGTCATGCACTCCGCCACCAAGTGGCTGGGCGGGCATGGTTTGGCGATCGCCGGCGTTGTGGTCGATGGCGGCCGCTTCGATTGGGAGGCAAGCGGCCTCTTCCCCACCCTGACCGAGCCCTACGAGGGCTATCACGGCATCGACTTCGCCGAGGAGTTCGGCCCCTCAGCCTTCGCCATGCGCGCCCGGGCGGAGGGCCTGCGCGACTTCGGCGCCACGCTCTCGCCGCAGAACGCCTTCTACATCCTGCAAGGCATGGAGACCCTGCCCTTGCGGATGGAGCGGCACATGGCGAACACCCACAGACTGCTGGAATTCCTCACCAGCAACCCGGCGGTGGCCTGGGTCGCCCACCCCGACCTGCCCGAGCATCCCGACCATGCGCTCGCCAAGACGCTGCTGCCGAAGGGGAGCGGCTCCATCATCTGTTTCGGCGTGAAGGGCGGGCGCAAGGCCGGCGCACGCTTTATCGAGTCGCTGCAGCTAGCCTCGCACCTGGCCAACGTCGGTGATGCCAAGACCCTGGTGATCCACCCAGCCTCCACCACGCACCAGCAGATGGATAGCGCAGCGCTGGCGGCTGCCGGCGTCGGTGAGGACATGATCCGCCTCTCGGTCGGCCTGGAGGATGTCGATGACATCGCCGCCGACCTGAAGCAGGCGCTGCGCGCCTCGCAGAAGGTCTAGAGGAGCGGGCTCGATGGAAACCTCTCTCGACGGCCAAAGCGTCTATGCAGCCACCGGCGGGCGCCCCTTCGAACCGGCCCGGCCGACAATCATCTTTCTGCATGGCGCCGGTATGGACCATTCGGTCTGGGCCCTGCAGACCCGCTACTTCGCCCACCGCGGGCTTTCTGTCCTGGCATTGGACTTGCCGGGGCACGGCCGCAGCGGCGGTGACCCACTGACATCGATCGAGGATCTCGGTGCCTGGGTCCTGCGGTTGCAGGCTGCCCTCGGCCTGAAACAAGCCGCTCTGGTCGGACACTCAATGGGCGCGCTCATCGCGCTGGAAGCTGCCGGCAGCGCGCCGGAGCGTTGCTCGGCTCTGGCTTTGCTGGGCGCAGCTCCGCAGATGCCGGTGCATCCCGACCTACTGGCGGCCGCTGCAGCCAACGAGCCGCGGGCGCTGGGCCTCATCTGCGACTGGGGGCACGGGCCAACCGGACATCGCGGCGGCAACCGTGCGCCAGGCCTTTGGCTTTTGGGGGGCGGGATACGTTTGCTGGAGAAGGCGCGCCCCGGCGTGCTGGCCTGCGATCTGGAGGCCTGCAACGCCTACCAGCAGTCTGCCAGCCGTGGCCCGGCGGTACGGGCGCCGGCTCTGGTCTTGAGCGGCGCCCTCGACAAGATGACCCCGGCCAAGGCCGGCGGCAAGCTGGCAGCACTGCTGCCCCGCGGGATCTTCCAGGCGCTGCCTGGTGCCGGCCACATGATGATGCTGGAACAGCCCGATGAGACCCTGGATAGCCTGCGCGGCTTCCTTCAGAGCTATGTGAGATAGACCGCTAATGAGCTTACAGCGCCTCGACGCCACCGCCAGCCCGGATGCCCTCGTCGCCGCCCTGGACGACCAGGGCTACGTGATCATTGAGAACTGGATTGCGCCTCAGCGGCTGCAGGGCCTGAATGCGGAGCTGGCGGCGGAACTGGCGGCCACGCCGGAAGAGAACGAAGACTTCGGCGGCAAGAAGACCAAGCGCTTTGGCGGGCTCTTGGGCAAATCTCCAGCCGCCGCGGCGCTGGCTTTGGATCCTCTGCTGATCGGCCTGGCCGATCGTGTGCTGCTGCCGCACTGCGCGGCCTATCAGATCAGCTACACCGGGGTCGCCAGCATCCAGCCAGGCGAGGACGAGCAGGTGCTGCATCGCGACAGCAACCTCTACCCGGTTCTCAACCCCTCCCCGCCTCTGGTGCTCTCCACGGTCTGGGCCATCAACGACTTCACGCCGGAGAACGGGGCGACGCGGCTGGTGCCCGGCAGCCACCTTTGGCCGCAAGAGCGCAAGCCGGAGCCGAGCGAGGTTGTCCAGGCGGTGATGCCGGCAGGCTCTTGCCTCATCTACTTAGGAAACGTCATCCACGGCGGCGGCGCCAACCGGTCTACCGGCGAGCGGACTGGCGTTCTCTTCCAGCTCTGCCTTGGCTGGCTACGGCAAGAAGAAAATCAGTACCTTTCAGTCCCGCCGGAGGTAGCGCGGAGCCTCGATCCCCGCCTGCAGCGCCTCATGGGCTACAGCTTCGGCGGTGTCAGCCTCGGCATGGTGGATCGCGGCGATCCACTGGACGCGCTGCACGGCCACCAGCGCCGCCCCGGCGGCTTCGACTACGATCAGGACCTGCTAGAGGCCGACAAGAACATGCGCTGGCTGAGTGTCAGCTCAGCGGACCCGGCGAGCCGTCGGCGCGACTGACGCCGGCTTTAGCCGATCTCCACCGCCACCATGTCGGCGTCGAGGCCCTCCTGACCTTCCTCGATGTGCACGGCCTTGACCGTACCGTCTTCGCTGGCCTCGTGCGGGACCTCCATCTTCATCACCTCCATGATGAAAAGGGTATCGCCGGCCTTCACGGCATCACCTGGCTTCACCAGCACCTTCCACATGTTGCCGGCGGTCTGTGTGCGGACTTCCTCGGCCATCTCTCGTTCCTTTCGTACCTCATCTCTGTCGTCTAGCAGGTTGGTTCCTTGCTAGCCAACGGCCCCGAACGCATCTTGAGCGTTTCGAAAAATGCGCCCCAAACTTGATCTGTCCCCTGGCACAGGCTTCGACAAGCCCAGCATGCGAGGCCTGCCCGATGGCGACACCAAAGGCCAGGTCAGCCCTTCTTCGATCAGCCCTGAGCGGCCCGGCAGGCGCGCCACACGGCCTCTGGGGTCATGGGCATGTCGAGATCGGTAACGCCCAGTGGCTTGACCGCATCCAAGACCGCGCTGACCACCGCTGCAGGGCCGGCGATGGCCCCGGCCTCACCGCAGCCCTTCACGCCCAGAGGGTTGTTCTGGCAGGGCGATTCCAGGTGATCCACGGTCATCATCGGCAGGTCGTCGGCGCGCGGCATGGCATAGTCCATGAAGGAGCCGCTCAAGAGCTGCCCGCTCTCTGAATCGAAACGGCAGAGCTCCATCAAGGCCTGCCCGGCGCCTTGCGCCAAGCCGCCTTGAATCTGCCCGGCAACGATCAGGGGATTGACCTGCAGGCCGAAGTCATCAACCGCGGTCAGGTTCACGATCTGCACCCGCCCGCTTTCGGGATCGACTTCCACCTCACAGAGATGGCAGCCGAAGGGGAAGGTGAAATCCGGCGGCTCGAAGTAGCTGGTCTCGTCCAGGCCGGGCTCCAGCTTGTCCAGTGGATAGTTGTGCGGGTTGTAGGCCGCACCCACCACATCCATGAAGCCGACCGAGAGGTCGGTGCCCTTCACCTGGAAGCGGCCGTCTTCGAAGTCGATGTCGGCGACCGCGGCCTCCATCAGGTGGGCGGCGATGGTCTTGCCCTTCTCCACCACCTTGTCGACGGAGAGCTTCAAGGCGGAGCCGCCGACCGCCAGCGAGCGCGAGCCGTACGTACCAATCCCATAGGGCACGCGGTCGGTATCGCCGTGCACGATCTGCACCTGCTCGATATCCACGCCCAGGCCGTCCGCCACCAGCTGGGCGAAGGCCGTTTCGTGCCCTTGGCCGTGCGTGTGGCTGCCGGTCAGCACAGTGACGGAGCCGGTGGGGTTGACCCGCACCTGCGCAACCTCGTACTGGCCAGCCCCGCCGCCTTCCTGGTTCAGCATCTTCGAGGGACCCATGCCGCAGGCTTCCAGATAGAAGGCGAAACCGAAGCCGCGTCGCAGGCCCTTGGCCTTGCTGGCCTCCAGCCGGGCCGGATAGCCGGCGTGGTCTGCAACCTCCAGCGCCTTGTCGAGAAGCGGGTTGAAGTCGCCGACGTCGTAGGTCCAAAGCAGCGGCGACTTATAGGGAAAGGCCTCGTTCGGGATGAAGTTGCGCCGGCGCATCTCCACCCGGTCGATGCCCAGTTCGTCGGCCGCCCGGTCCATGATCCGCTCTAGCACATAGGTGGCCTCCGGCCGCCCCGCGCCGCGGTAGGCATCCACCGGCCCGGTGTGGGTGAAGGTGCCACGCACCCGGCAATGCACGGCGCGCGCCTTGTAGGGACCAGGCATGGGGTTGGCGTAGAAGAAGGTCGGAATGGCCGGGCCGAAGGTGGAGAGGTAGGCACCCAGGTTGGCGATGGTGTCAACCTTCAGCGCCGTCACCACGCCCTCGCCATCCAGCGCGACAGCGACCTCGGTCACGTGATCGCGTGCATGGGTGTCGCAGACATAGCTTTCCGAGCGCTCGGCCACCCACTTCACCGGCAAGCCCAGCCGTTGGGCGGCCAGCACCACCAGCACCTCTTCGGCATAGTGGTAGATCTTCATGCCGAAGCCGCCGCCGACGTCGGGGGAGACGACCCGGATGTTCTCCTCCGGGATCTTCAATGTGGCAATGGACATCAGGACCCGGATGATGTGCGGGTTCTGGTTGGAGGTGTAGAGCGTCACCCGCTCGCTACTCTGATCCACGTCGCCAATGGTGCCACGCGTTTCCATCGGCGCTGCGTGCACGCGGTTGTTCACCAGCTTCAGCTTTGTGACGTGCTGCGCTTCGGCGAAGGCGGCCTCGACCGCGTCGGCATCACCCTTGTGCCAGTCGAAACAGAGGTTGCCAGCCGCTTCCGGCCAGACCTGCGCCGCCTCCGGCGCCACCGCAGTCGCCAGATCGGTGATTGAGGGTAGCGGCTTGTAGTCGACAACCACGGCCTCGGCGGCGTCCAGCGCTTCGGCGCGGCTGTCGGCGACGACGAAGGCGACGGGATCGCCAACATGGCGGACGCGGTCACTGCAGAGCACGGCGTGCGGCGGCTGGGCCATGGGCGTGCCATCGTCGTTGTGTACCATCCAGCCGACCGGTAGCCCGCCGATGTCTGCCATGTCGGCCGCCGTCAGGATCAGCTGCACGCCCGACATGGCCTCGGCGTCCGCTGTATCGATGCCTAAGACCTCCGCATGGGCGTGGGGAGAGCGGACGACGACCCCGTGCAACATGCCGGGGAGACGAATGTCGTCCAAGTAACGCCCTTTACCGGTGAGAAAGCGCTTGTCTTCTTTCCGGCGAATGGGGGCTCCTACCCAAGACTTGCCCATGCTCGTATCTCCTTTGCTTTTGGCTAGGATCAGATAATCGAGGCCTCGCTACAGATCTCTTTCAGGTGCCGCGCCATGGCCTGCGACTCTTCCACCGACACCGCTTTGAAGTGATAGGTGTCGCCGGGCTTTGACTGCCCCAGCTTCCAGAAGGCTGCTTGCGGCACGGTGTAGGGGTTGATGAAGCCACCCATGGAGGGGCCATCGCTCACCAGGATGATGGGCGTCTGGCCGGCCAGGTTGATGGCGCCATTGGGATAGCCGTGATCCAGGATGTTCGAGGGCTCCGAGCCATGCTCCGGCCCCTTGTTGTAGGCCTTCTCAGAGAAGGTCCACTCCGGCCCGTCCAGGCGGAACCCGGTGCGGTCGGCCTTGCCGGAGAGCTTCCAGTCGGCGGAGAGGAAGCGTTCCTTGCCGGCCTCGTCGATCCAGTCGTCGTTGGGGCCCGGCACCACCTCGATGTCCCAGGTCTTGGTGGTGGAGATCGGCGGACGCGCCGCTTCCTTCACCTTGCGGCCAGCCACGCCCTTGCCCTCGCCCACCGGCACAGACTGGCCAGCCTGGATGGCGCGGCCCTGCATGCCGCCGACACCGGCCTTGTGGAAGGTCGCCCTGGCACCCAGCCAGGGCTCCGTGGTGACGCCGCCGGCAACCGCGATGTAGCTGCGCGCACCCAGCTTGGCGAAAGAGAGCGCCAAGGTCTGCCCGGCCTTCACCGCCACGCTCTCCCACATCGGAATGGGCTCGCCGTCCAGCTTGGGCTGCATGTCGGCGCCGGTGACGGCGACGACCCCTTCTCGCTCAAACTCCAAGGTCGGGCCCATGAACTGGCACTCCAGCCCGGCGTCACCTGGCGCGTTCCCAACCAGGACGTTGGCCAGGCGGAGCGACCAGGAGTCCATCGGGCCGGAGGGCGGAAAGCCCTGGTTCCAAAAGCCGTAGCGGCCCGGCCAGTCTTGGACAGAGGTCTCGAGACCCGGCTTGATCACCTTCAGCATGCTGGTCTCCCCCCTCTTAGAAGCGCTGGCTGGAATCGAGCGTCTCCAGCCAAGCTTTGTAGTTGGCGACCGAGAAACGCTGATACTCGATCAGGTTGTACTGATAGGTCCCTTCCTCGACCTTGCGCTCGATGCTCTCGAACTCCTCGATCGAGCAGGGCACGAAGCGGATCCGGTCGGAGGGCTGGAAGAGGCAGATGGAGTGCTCGAAGACCGGGAAGCGCTTCTCCGTGTCCCAAATCGGCACCGGCGTGCGGCCGAAGATCTGGTAACCGCCGGGCAGATGCTCGGGATAGATGGCCGTCGCCGCACCGCCCATGCCCACCGTGCCCTTCGGCGTCCAGGTGCGCGGCGGGTTGTACTTGGGCGCGGTGAGGCGAGAGCGCGGGTCGAGCGGCATAAGGAAAGGCAGGCCCGGCCAGAAGCCGAGCGAGGCCACCCAGTACTCAGTGCCGGAGTGCACGCGCACCAGTTGCTGCACATCCTCCAGATCGTTCAGCTCCGCCACGAACTCCGGGTCCGGCGTCTTCGGCGTGATCTTCTCGATATAGTCTTCCACGCACTCCTTGGTCCAAGGGTCCAGGTAGACCGTGGGGAAGATGAAGAGGCGGCTATCCAGCTCGATGTTATCGGAGGGGCCGAGCGAGCCGATCAGCTTCCCCATCTCCGTCTGCAGATCGGTGAAGGAGATCTCGTCGGGCTCATAGTGGATCAGCATGGAGGCGAAGCAGGGTGCGGTTTCGATCACCCCCTTGGTCTTCTGCTCGGCGATGGCGTCTGCCAGGCCTTGGGCGGTGAAGTTCAGCTCCAGGTTCATCTCGTTACCGAACTCGATCAGCATGTAGCGATCGCCGCCCGGCAGGTAGCGCGGTTCCTCGTAGATCATGCCTGCCCCTCTCCTTCTTGAAACATGCTCAGCCAATCAGCTCTGCCTTGTGTGCGTCGACGAAGCCGGTGAAGCTCTCACCGGCGCGGAAGGCAGGATGATCCAGGGTTCGGATGAGGAAGGCAAGATTGGTCACAATGCCCTCCAGTTCGATCGCTTTCAGGGTCTGAAGTGAGCGCGCGATGGCGGCGTCCCGATCGACGCCGTGGCAGACCACCTTGGCGATCATGGGATCGTAGTAGGCGGTGATCTTGTCGCCTTGGCGCACGCCGGTCTCGATCCGCACACCCTCGCTCTCTTCGGGAAATACGAGCCGCTCCAGCGGACCGGGCTGCGGCAGGAACATCTTGGCCGGATTCTCGGCATAGAGCCGGCACTCGATGGCATGACCTTGGCGCTGGATGGCTTCCTGGCTGAGGTCCAGCTCAGCGCCGGCGGCCAAGCGAAGCTGTAGGGCAACCAGGTCGGCGCCGGTGATCATCTCGCTAACCGGATGCTCTACCTGGATGCGGGTGTTCATCTCCAGGAAGAAGAACTCCCCGCTTTCGCCGTCGACCACGAACTCCACCGTGCCGGCCCCGCGGTAGCGCTCCTGGGCAGCCAGATCCACGGCTGCCTTGCCCATGGCCTGGCGGGTCTCTTCCGGCAGACCGGGCGCCGGGCTTTCCTCGATGATCTTCTGAAAGCGCCGCTGGATCGAGCACTCCCGCTCGAAGAAGTGCACCGCCCGCCCATCGCCAAGCCCGAAAACTTGGATCTCGACATGCCGCGCCCGGCGCACATAGCGCTCCAAGAAGACCGCCCCATCGCCGAAGGCGCGTCCCGCCATACCTTGGGTGGCCGTCACCACCTTCTCCAGGTCGTCGGGGTTCTCCACCAGGCGCATGCCGATGCCACCACCGCCGGCGGAGGCCTTGACCAGCAGCGGATAGCCAACAGCCTCCCCCGCTTCTGCCAGGCCACCCACCTCACCCTCGGCGAAGCGCGCACTGCCGGGCAGGATCGGCACGCCAGCAGCCTTGGCCAAGAGCCGCGCCCGCTCCTTGTCGCCCATGTCAACAATAGTGTCCGGACTGGGCCCGACCCATGTCAGGCCAGCGGCCTCGACGGCGCGGGCGAAGTCGGCGTTCTCTGCCAGGAAGCCGTAGCCGGGGTGGATCGCATCCGCGCCGCTCTCTTTCGCGGCCTCCAGAATGCGGTCCACTTTGAGATAGCTCTCGGCAGCCTTGGCCGGACCCAGGAGATGCGCTTCGTCTGCAAGGGAGACGTGCAGGCTCCCGGCATCGGCCTCGGAGTGGACGGCGACGCATTCGAGCCCAAGCGAACGGCACGCGCGGATGACGCGGCAGGCGATCTCGCCGCGGTTGGCAATCAAAACCTTCTTCATGATGTGCGCCGCGGACTACTCCGCCGCCTGCGCCATCATCGGGGAGAGCGCCTTCTTCACCGCCTCGGCGACTGCAATAGCGCCGGGCGTGTCGGAGTGTACGCAGATGGTCTCCGCCTTCACCGGGACCACTTTGCCGGAGAGCGACGTCGTTACCCCCTCCTGCACCGCACGCCGGCAGCGCTCGGCCGCCACGGCCGGATCGACGGCCTCATGCTCGCGGGTGATGACGATCCAGCTGTCATCGTTGTAGTCCAGGTCGGCGAAGTACTCGGCCACGAAGGCGTGGCCGCGCTCAGGGTAGACCGTCTCGTGCAGGGTCTTGGTCATGCCGAAGAGCGGCACCTTGAAGACATCGGCGGCATCGCAGACCGCCTGGGCAATTTCATCCTGACGCGCGGCCATGCCATAGAGCGCACCGTGCGGCTTGATGTGGTTCAACTCCATGCCCTCGGCCTCCAGGAAGCCCTTCAGCGCGCCGATCTGATAGATCAGGCAGTTGGCCATCTCTTCCCGGCCGATCTTCATCTCGCGCCGGCCGAAGCCTTGATGATCGGGCAGCGAGGGATGTGCACCGACCGCGACGCCATGCTCCTTGGCCGCACGCACCGTCGCGCGCATGTGGTTGAAGTCGGAGGCATGAAAGCCGCAGGCCACGTTGGCCACGGTGATGAAGGGCATGATCGCCGCATCGTCACCCATCTTATAGAGGCCGTAGCCCTCTCCCATGTCGCAGTTGATCGTGATCGCCATTGCTCCTGCTCCTTTGTTCTTGATCTCGCCCTAAACCTTTACCGAAGAGCCTAGCAGATCAAAGCTGCGCGCGCTGGGCTGAAAAACAGCCCTGTCTGCGCAACCAGGCTCTAGCGGCAGCGCAAACGCGTCATTTCCTGCCGTTTGCGGGCCTGGTGCCTGGGCTCCTTGACAAGTAGTCTCCCTGAAGCGCAAAGCTGAATGATATCACATATGCCAGTCAAGGCGCTCCCACGAGAGATGGAATGGAGCGCCCCCGCCAGGCGCCGGAGAGGCGGCGGCCCGTGCGGGCAAGCAAGGGAAGGAGCCCAACCTCATGAGCGTCAACACCCGTCACAACATTACCCTGGAGGAGATGGACAAGGAGAGCATGTTCCATCCCTACACCGCGCTAGCCCAGCATATGGAGACCGGCCCGCGGATCATGACTGAGGGTAAGGGCGTCTTCCTGAAGGACGTCAACGGACGTGAGTATCTGGACGGCCTGGCCGGCCTCTGGTGCGTGAACATCGGCTATGGCCGGCCCGAGATCGCAGACGCCGTGGCCAGCCAGCTGAACCAGCTGCCCTACTACCACTCCTTCGCCTCCATGGGCACCGAGACGCCGGTGCGCTTGGCAGACCGGGTGAAGCAGATGGCGCCCGGCAACATGGCTCGCGTCTTCTTCGGCTGCTCCGGCTCTGATGCCAACGACACGCAGCTGAAGATCGTCTGGTACTACAACAACCTGTTGGGCCGGCCGGAGAAGCGGAAGGTTATCTCCCGCCAGCGCGCCTACCACGGCGTCACCGTAGCGGCTGCCAGCATGACCGGCCTGCCGCTTCTGCACAAAGCCTTCAACCTGCCGATTGAGGGCATTCTGCATACGGAGTCGCCGCACTACTACTGGAACGCGCCGGCTGGTATGGACGAGCCCGCCTTCGCCCGCCACCTGGCCGACGCGCTAGAGAAGATGATCCTGGACGAGGGGCCGGAGACGGTCGCCGCCTTCATCGCCGAGCCGATCATGGGTGCGGGCGGCGTGATCGTGCCGCCCGAGACCTACTTCGCGGAGATCCAAGCTGTCCTGCGCAAGTACGATGTGCTGATGATCGCCGACGAAGTCATCTGCGGCTTCGGCCGCACCGGCAAGATGTTCGGCAGCAACACCTTCGAGATCGAGCCGGACCTGGTCTCCGTCGCTAAGGGCATCACCTCTGGCTACATGCCGCTTTCCGCCTGCCTGGTGGGTGAGAAGGTCTGGAACGTGCTCTTGGAGAAGTCCGGCGACTTGGGCGTCTTCGGCCACGGCTACACCTACTCCGCCCACCCGGTCTCCTGCGCTGCCGCCATGGTGAACCTGGATATCCTGGAGCGCGAGAACCTGGTCGGCAACGCCGCCAGCACCGGCGCCTACATGCAAGAGAAGCTGCGTGCCACCTTCGCCGACCTGCCGCACGTCGGCGAGGTCCGCGGCGTCGGCCTGATCGCCGCGGTGGAGTTCATCCAGAACAAGGAGAAGAAGCTGGGCTTCGATCCGGCCTTGAAGGTGGCCGGCCGTGTCGCCGCCAAGTCGCTGGAGATGGGGCTCATCACCCGTGCCCTGCCGAACGGCGACTCGGTGGCGCTCTCCCCGCCGCTGGTCATCACTCCGGAGGAGGTCGATCTCTGCATTGAGCGCTTGGCGCAGGCGGTCCAGGCCGTTCAAGACGATCTGGTGAAGGAAGGCGTGTCCTTAGCCGCCTAGTACCGCTAGGCTTGTTCCATGGCGGGGAAGCACAAAGCGGCGCCCAAAGGGACGGCCGGTAGTCGAGGACCCTCCGGGGCCACCTCGGCCGCCGGTCTGGCGCCGCCGGTGCCACAAGTGAACCGCGAGACCCTGCGGACACGGGTCTACGACTCTCTGGCCTCTGCCCTCATCATGGGCCGCTTCGAGCCGGGCCAAGCGCTGACCGTGCGTGGCCTCGCCGAGGCCTTTGGCGTCAGCCCGACCCCGGTGCGCGAAGCGTTGCAGCGTCTGGCCGCCGCCGGGGCGCTCTCTGCCGAGCCCAACCGCTTCTACCGCGTCCCCACCATCACGCTTGAGAAGATCCAGGACCTGCGCCGCGTGCGGGCGGCCCTGGAAGGCCTGGCAGCGGAAGAGGCAGCAAAGCTGATCGTCCGCAGCGAGCTGCAACGGCTGGAGCGCGCCAACGCCAGCATGCTGCGGGCCATCGAGCGGCAGGACCGCAAGGCCTACCTGGTCGCCAACGAACGCTTTCACTTCACCATCTACAAGGCCGCCCAGTCGGAGACCCTGCTGCAGATCATCCACGGCCTCTGGCTCAGGGTCGGCCCGGCGCTGAACCTGCTGTTCCGCGATATCGAGCTGGTGCAAGCGCTGGATGACAATCACCAGGCAGCCCTGACGGCACTTGCCGCCCGCGACGGCGCCGGCGCCCGCGCGGCCATCGTTGCCGACATCATGGAAGCTGGGGCCTTCTTGGCCGACTTGGCGGAGGACGAAGAAGGGCAGACATCGACGGGCAGCAGCTAATCTGCTTCCTGTTGTTTTGCTCAATCGTTAAACCCTAAGCGCTCCCCTCCAGTAAAACTATCTATGCCCTCTCCCTTCCAAAGAGACAGGGCGAAACTAGAGAAACATAGGCATCTATAGTAGCATACTAACAATCGTCAGGGCATCGGTGTCCGTCAGTGATGTTCCTGCTCGGTTTGCTTGTTCAGAAAGGCAATCAACTGCTTTGCAACCGCGTCGCCGGCTTCCAGCAGTATCGAGTGTTTGAGCTCCGGTAGAATGGAGAGTTCCGAGTTGGGCAAGGCCTGATCAATCAGGCGATTGAGCCGCGGATTGCAGCCGCCGTCGTTCTCGCCGGTCAACACCAGGGATGGGGCGGTCACCTGGTGAAGCCACGGCCCCATCTCAGTGCCGGCATAGATTCGGAAAACGTTCAGGAAGATCTCTTCGGGCGTATCGACGACCTGCTTCAGCCTCCTGTCCACAATGTCACGGTGCTCGGCAATGAACGAGTCCGTGTACCAGCGGTCGATCAGCGCCGGCAGCACCGCCTCGACGCCTTTCTCCTCCATCGCCCGGACAACAGACCAGACCTTCCGGCTGTCGTCTTCCGTGCGAAACGCCGCCGTCGACAGCAGACCAAGGGAGAGAACCCGCTCCGGGTAGGCCCTCGCATAAGCGGGTCCGATCATACCGCCGAGCGAGTGCCCTGCGATATGGGCCCTCTCGATCCCAGTGCGGGCCCGCACCCGTTCGAAATCCGCCACCAGCTCATCGAGACCGAAGGGCGCCTCGGAAATGGGAGACGTGCCATGCCCCCGCAGATCGTAAGTCACGACCGTGAACTGCTCTCGCAACAGGGGCATCGCGAAGCGCCAGGTGTCGCGCGCCGCGCCGATGCCGTGGATCAGAAACAAGGGTGGGCCGTCGCCCTCGATTGTGTAGTCGCAGTCGATCGCCTCTACCGTCATCCGCCCTTCGCCTCCAGCTTGTCCGCGACCAGGACACCGCCCGAGCCCCAGTCCGCCGGCTCGACTTCGGTAATGACGACCTGCACCCCCTCGGGCTTACCGCCCGCAGTGCGCACGAAGGCATCGGTCAACTCGTGGACCAGGGCCCGCTTCTGTGCGCGCGTGCGGCCCGGAAAGAGTTCAACACGGATGATCGGCATGACCTCTCCCTCAAGAAAGCGTTTCAGCATCGAGGCGCCGAAAGGCGCCATCGTGGTGGATCAAGGGCCTACGTCCGCAGGGGTCAACGCGGACAACGGCGCCGATGAAGATCTTGTGGCTGTGCTCGCGATGGATCCGGCTCAGCCGGCAGTGCAGCGTCGTCGCGCAGGGAATGGCTGGATGGTCCTCGTTCGGCTTTCGCATGACGGCGAAGCGGTCCGCTTGGCTAGCGTCCCTTTGGCCGGCAAAGATCCGGGCTACCTCGGCATCGTCTTCGGAGAGGACATGCACCGAAAAGACGCTGTTGGCGGCGACAAGGTCTGCGATCCGACTGTCTGCCCGCAGGCAGACCAGGATCGTCGGTGGATCCGCCGAGACCGAGGAAAAAGCGCTGACCGTCGCTCCGTGCCGGCCTGCTGGGCCGTCCGTCGCAACAACCGTCACAGGGTTCGCCACCTGGCGCATCGCGCCCAGAAAATCGGCACGGCCGACCGGCGCGTGTTCTACGATCGCGGGCACCGGGATCATTCTGCGGCCACCGGCTGGGCAGGGCGGCTTGTGAAGTGCGGCATCACCTCTTCGGCGAAGCACTGAATGCAGTCCAGCGTCTCCGCCTGCGGTGCACCGAAGTTTACGCTCAAAATGACGCGATCAATGCCCAGATCGGCGTAGGGCCCCAGCTTATCGACCATCTCCTGCGCAGAGCAGATGAGGATGTTCTCGGCTAGATCCTCGCGCGTCTGGGCGCGTGGCAACACACGGGCCATGCCCCGATCGATCAGGCCGGGACCAGTGTAGACGTTGTCGAAACGGCTGTAGTAGTGCTCGGCGAGGTCGAGCTTGCGCTGTCGGTCTGCCTCCGACGAGGCGATATGGCCGACCCGCGACAGCGACAGCGTGAGCGGCGCGCCCTCCTCTCCCATCTCTCCCTTCGCCCGATTGAAGGCGCCCACCTGGTCGAGCAGCAACTGCTTATTTCCGGCAAGCGGGGTGGTTTGGATGTGAAACCCGCGCTTGGTGCAGTGGTAGATTCCCTGCGGGTTCATCACCGCCATCATCATCTGCGGCCCGCCCGGGCTTAGCGGCCGGGGCATGATCGTGATGGGGTCGAACTTATAGTACTTGCCGTCCCACGAGACATCTTCCTCGCGCAGCAATGCCTGCAGCACAGCAAGCGACTCGTCGAAGCGTTCGCGGGTCTCCTCCATCGGCACGCCGAGACGTTCCATCTCCACCTTGAAGGCCCCGCGTCCGACGCCCAAGAGCAAGCGGCCCTCAGTGAAGATATCTGCAACCACCACCTCGCCGGCATAGGTGCGCATGTCATGCAGCGGCAGGACAACGATCGAGGTCATGATCTTGATGGCCCGCGTGTGGGCTGCGATCTTCACCGCAAAGGTCAGCGGAGCCGGCATCATCAGCACATTCATCAGGTGATGTTCGGTCACCGAGACGGCATCGAACCTCAACCGGTCCGCCAGAACCGCCTGTTCCAACATGTCGGCATAGACCCGATCCCCGCCATAGGACTTGTCGGGATAGTCCGCCGAAAGCTGTATGCTGAACTCCATGCCGCGCACCTCATCATCAAGCCTTGCCGATTGAGACCAGTGTGAAACGCTTCTTATCTTCTTGAAAGCGAATTTAATTGGAGTATTAATTCGAAAAATCCGATACAAAGGTGGGTTGGGATGAACATAGCGGCCATACGAACCTTCTTGGCGGTTGTCGAAAGCGGGAACCTGAACAAGGCCGCGGAGCGGCTGAACGTTACGCAATCCACCGTGACCGCACGTCTTGATTCCCTAGATGCCGCCTTCGGCCAAGCGCTCTTGGTCAGGTCCCGTCGCGGGGCACAGCTGACCCGCGCGGGTTTCGCCTTCCGCCCGCATGCAGAGGTGATGGTCCGCAAATGGGACGAGGCGCAAAGCGCTGTCGGACTGCCGCGTGGCTTCACCGCCCTCTTTAGCTTCGCATGCGAGGCCGATCTCTGGCCGAGCGCTGGAAGACCCTGGTTCGATGCCGCGCGCCGGGCGCATCCCGATCTTGCTTTCGAGGCCTGGCCGGCATCGCCCGAGGAAATCAGGACATGGCTGACGAACGGATTGACTGATGCGGCGCTGACGACCAGGCCACTCGCGGCCCATGGTGTGACCTCACGAGAGTACAGGCGTGAGCGCCTCGTTAAGGTATCGACCTCGCCTCACGCCCTGCCGGACTGGCAGCCTGATTACGTCTACGTCGACCAAGGCTCTGAATTCAGACGCCAGCATTCCGAGGCCTGGTCGACCGAGCAGACTGCCGGCGTCACCTATGCCTCCGGCGATTGGGCCCTAAGCCACCTGCTCAGTGAAGGGGGCTCTGCCTATCTTCCGCGACAGCTCTGCAAGCCCTATCTGGAGGCTGGAAACCTTCATCTGGTCGAGGGCTCACCTGAGTTTTCCCGGAGCATGTTTCTTCTTGTTCGCGACGCGAGCAGGACAGACTTCCCTTGGGTAGCCACTTCCTAGCTACTGCCCGCAAGAGGGGTTCACGGCAAGCCGCTGGCGGGTCTCGCTGGCCAGTCTCTGGGAGACGAACCTCAAGCCAAGACACAGCAATTCCTAAGGCAGCCTGTCCGGTTTGTCGCCCATCCGTACGCTGTTGCGCCGTTCGATCTCCAGCAGGATTGCGCTGTGGTCCACTTTGGGGCCGCGGTGCTCGACCAACTGTGTGTAGAGGCCTTCCATGGCTTCCGCTAAGGGCAGCTGAAGGCCCAGATCCCGGGCCTCGTCCAAGATGTTGCGCAGGTCTTTGAGATGCACCGCGGCACTGCCACCTGGCAGCCACCGGCGATCCAGCATGCGCTCGCCGTGGATCTGCAGCACCAAGCTGTCGGCCAGTCCGCCGGTCAGCGCGTCGCGCACGGCGGCTGGATCGGCACCGCCGGTGGAAGCCAAGAGCAAGCCTTCGCTGACCGCGCCAATCGCCAGGCCGACGATGATTTGATTGCAGAGCTTGGCGAGTTGGCCGGCGCCGGGTGGGCCGACATGCGTCGGACGGCCCAGCTTTTCTAGCAAGGGCAAAGCGCGGGCGACGGCGTCGGCCTCGCCACCTACCATGATGGCGAGGCTGGCCGCCTCCGCACCGCTGGGACCGCCGGAGACCGGCGCATCGACCGCCGCTATGCCCAGCGCCGCTAGTCTCTCAGCCTGGGCGCGGGCCTCGCGCGGTGCGATGGAGGAGCAGTCGATCACCAGCGCCCCCTTTGGCAGAGCAGCGGCCACGCCCTGCTCGAAGAGGATGTCCGCCACTGCCGCGCCATCGGTCAGCATGGTGAAGAGCGCCTCCGCCCCAGCGGCTGCTTCAGCCGGACTGCCGGCTAGCGCCGCGCCGGCGTCCACCAGCGGCTGCGCCTTCTCCGGCGAGCGGTTCCAGACGGTAAGGTCGTGGCCGGCGTCGAGTAGATGACGCGCCATCGGCAGGCCCATCATCCCGATGCCTAAAAATGCGATCTTCATGACGGCTCCCCTGCCCTCTAAGCTGCTGCGCGCGTGGTATCCGGCAGACGGACGGCTGCCAAGCCCTGCCGGAAGAGATCGGGTCCGGCAGCCGGATCGCGCATGCCTTCGCTGACGATCCGGCGCCAGGCTCGCGCGCCCGGCAAGCCGTTCATGAGGCCCAAGCTGTGGCGCGCCAGCGCCCGCAAGGGAATGCCCTCCTCCGCCAGCCGCTCGGCCTGGGTGATGAGAGCGGCCACGGCCTCGCCGCGCCCCTCCAGCGGGTCGCTCATTCCATAGATGCGGCTGTCGACCTGCAGCAGCAGCGCCGGGTCCTGATAGGCCGCCCGCCCCAGCATGACCCCATCCGCCCAGGCCAGCGCCGCCTCCGCCTGCTCCAGGGTCTGGAGGCCGCCGTTCAAGTGAATCTCCAGCTGCGGGCGCTCCTGCTTCAGGCGCTCGACCACCTCATAGCGCAGGGGCGGCACCTCCCGGTTCTGCTTCGGCGAGAGGCCCTGCAGCCAGGCCTTGCGGGCATGCACGATGAAGCAGGTCACCCCGCCCTCTGCCACGCAGTCGACGAAGCGCAGCAGGTCGGCGTAGTCCTCTTGCTGGTCGATGCCGATCCGGCACTTCACCGTGACCGGCAGCCCGCTGGCCCGCGCCATGGCGGCCACGCAGTCGCGCACCAGCGCTGGCTCCGCCATCAGACAGGCACCAAAACGCCCCTTCTGCACCCGGTCACTAGGACAGCCGCAGTTAAGGTTCAGCGCAGAGTAACCCCAGGTGGCCGCGATCTCCGAAGCCTGGGCCAGAAGGTCGGGCTCGCTGCCGCCTAGCTGTAGCACCAGCGGCTCTTCGACGGGATCGAAACTCAGCAGGCGCTGCCGGTCGCCATGCACCACAGCACCCGCCGTCAGCATCTCGGTGTAGAGGACGGCCTGACGCGTCAGAGCACGATGGAAGGCCCGGCAGAAGCGGTCTGTCCAATCCATCATGGGGGCGACGGCAAAAACCGGTCCGGGAACGCGCGATACCTCAACCATAACGGCTCTTCATTCGCCCCTGTCTGTGCTGGCGCTCACCATCTCGCTTGAGAAGAGGAGATGTAGCAGCGACGCCCGCCTGAGGCCAGAAGCGTGACGGTAAGCCGTGGGCACAAAGGCCGTAACGGCCATTCTGCGCGTCACGTCATCCTATTGCGTCCTGACGGATCATTCAGCCGCCATCGATATCGATAACGGAACCGTAGTGGCCAAGCAGCCAACAGCTCTTATCGAGTGCGCAGGGCGGTCGGGCACACCCGGCGGGCAAAGAGGGACTGGCGGCTCTGACGCTTTGTCTCCAACTCGGCTCGGACCCGGCTCATGTCGAGTGTTGCGGCGCGCCTGAGATAGGTTTGGGTGGTTGCCGGCGACACCGCGGTCAGACCGTCGCAATAGACAACGACCGCGTCGCGCATCAAGAGAAGTGAGGTCTTGCCATCGGCAAGACCGAACATGGCGCCGATCTCTGCGGCGTCCCTTAGGTCCAGCCTGGTCCAGGTCCAATGGCCATCGCTGCCGTCCATCACTGCCAGGACGTCGTCGGCGCAGGCCGCGAAAGGACCCTGGTGGAGAATGCAAGCGACGAATTCAGTAGTGGCCATGGTCTCGTGAAAGGTCTCGGCGGAGAGAGCGATCACGTCTTGGGTGCCTTCCATTTGCTTGCCCTCCTGACCTGTGAACGGCGGGGGTGACTTCGCCGTCTTTCCCGCCGGCCCTCCGTGCCACATATCGGCCCCCACCTTAGCGCGGCATAAGGATCATGGGACTTAGAAACCGTGCGAACCAGGGAAAACCGCAATGGGCAGATGAGGGCCTGCCGGAGCATTCTGCACCCGCTGCTTGACATCAAGATGCTCCGCTCGGACGACATGGAAGCCGCTATGGACCGCTCTGTCGATGCCATGGAGGCGTGTACCCCGGCTGCCGAGGAGTGCCCACGCTGGATCAAGGTGCCGTCCAAGGTTGGACAGATGGCAAGAGCGCGTACTGTACAGTCTGCAAATGGCGTAGACGAACAGCTTGATGCCGAGAGCTTTGTCGGGCCTTAGCCGGCGCGTTAGATTGCATGCATGGGACGGATCACTTCTCTCTTCGCGCGCAAGATGGTCGCGGCCGCTGGGGATAGGGTCGATGCGCACGCCACACTGCGAGCTGTCGGTCTCGATCCTGATGCGCCTCCCGATCCGAAGGTCATGATCACGGACGAGGCCTACTACACCATGCTTGAAGGCCTGGCGTTGCAAACTGATGTGACCGCTTTGCCGATCACGGTCGGCGCGTCGATGCGCTGCGACGACTACGGTGCGCTCGGCCTCGCTTGGAAGGCAGCCCCTACCCTCCTAGGGTCTTTCTCGCGTGTGGAGCGCTACGCCCGCCTCTGGACCAGCGTTGTCGAGTACGAACTGCGCCGCAGCGAGCGCGGAACCCTGTTCATACTGCACCGTGAGGGGCCGCGCCGGCTCGGGATGCGTCTTTCTAATGAGGCAACACTTGCAAGCGCTATCTCCATCGCAAGACAAGTCTCGCCGGTCTCCGTCGTCCCGATTGAGGTCCTGCTCAAGCACGCTGCCCCACGGTCGCTGGAAGCGCACGAGGCCTATTTTGACTGCCCCCTCCGGTTCGAGAGCGCCTACGACGCTTTGCTCCTTTCTGACGAAACGCTTATGCAGCCCAACATCCTTGGCGATGAAGGGATCACGCAGTTCCTCCTCTCGCATCTTGAGGCCGAAATGGCCGAAATCCTGGACGACACCAGCCTCGTCCGTCGAACCAAGGACAGTATTGCTCGCGCGCTCAGCGACGGTTTGCCGAGAATGGCCGAAGTTGCAAAGGGCTTGGGGCTGAGCGTGCGCTCTTTCCACAGGCGGCTTGCCGAACAGGGTGCCAGTTTCCAGAGCCTGACCGAGGAAACCCAACGCGAACTGGCGCTCGGCATGCTTCATAACGAGCACTATTCCCTGTCGGAGATTGCCTTCCTCACTGGTTTCTCGGAGCAAAGTGCCTTTACCCGCGCGTTCAAGCGCTGGATGGGGCAGACACCGGCAAGCTATCGCAAAAGCACCTCTGCCATTTGATTTGGCAGCAGCAGTCAAAGCCTTGGCATCGAAGGTCAAGGCGGCGGACGACCCGCCGTCCTACGTCTTGGCCACTACGTCAGCCTGGGAGAGAAAACGTGCACAAGCAACCCCTCCTCGTCATCGGAGCCACCGGCAAGACAGGCTCGCGCGTCGTTACCCGGCTCGAAGGCATGAACCTGCCCGTAAGGCGCGGCTCGCGCCGCGCGGATCTACCCTTCGACTGGGACGATCACAACACCTGGGGGCCGGTACTGGACGGCGTCGCCAAAGCCTATGTCACCTACTTCCCAGACCTCGCCTTTCCTGGCGCCGTGGACAAGGTCGCAGCCTTCTGTGACATCGCCAAGACCAAGGGCCTCGAGCAGATCGTCCTGCTGTCCGGCAGGGGCGAGCATCACGCCCGTTTGGGGGAAGAGGCCGTTCGCGCATCAGGCCTTGCCTTTACACTTGTCCGTGCTGCCTGGTTCGCCCAGAACTTCAGCGAGGGTTACCTGCGCGATCCGATCCTCGACGGTGTCTTGCCCATGCCTGGGGACATGGTCCAAGAGCCGATCATCGACGTTGACGACATCGCCGACGTCGTTGTCGCCGCCCTAACCGAAGAGGGCCACAAAGGCGAACTCTATGAAGTCACCGGCCCGCGCCTTCTGACTTTCGCCGACATGGCCGCCATCCTGAGCGATGCGACCGGGCTTCCTGTGCAGCATCTTCCCATCACCTTTGAGGATTTCCACGCCAATGTGGCGGCGGTGGCGGATGACTTTGTGGCGGACGTCTTCACGGGCATCGCCCGCGAAACGCTCGATGGGCGTAACGCGACCCTCTGCGACGGCGTCGAGCGTGCTTTGGGCCGCAAACCGCGCGATTTTGCCGACTTCGCGGCCGCAGCCGCCAAGTCCGGCGCCTGGACCAAGGCCGCTTGAACCCGGTGCCTGAGGCGCCTGCCCCGACCTCCCAGCCCGCTGCAAACAGCCGCGTTGAGGCGCAGTAGATACTGTCTTAGGTCACGTGAGCCCTGAAACGGCCGCTATGCCTCGGCGATGATCAGCAAAGCCTACGCCAGCCGACGGTGGGTAATCTGCTGACTGTCGCGTAGCTAGTTTCCGGCTGTTGGCGGGCTAAAGTCTAGCAGGTCACTCAAGAGCTGAGGTCGCCATGAGATTTTTGATCGCTTTCTGTCTTGCCTTTGCTCTCTGGCCCTTGGCCACAAGTGCACAAGGCCTGCAAGAAGAGCGCATCACCTTTGAGCCGGGAACGACGGGCGCGGTGATCTCAGGCGGGATCAACGGCAATCAGATTGTTGACTATCTCATCACCGCGCAGGCGGGTCAGAGGATGGAGGTCACTTTCGAGCCCAGCAATCCCTCCGCCTACTTCAATCTGCTCTATGAGAAGAATCCGAAGGCCCTGCATATCGGGACGCTCTACGGCAACCGTTTCTCCGATACTCTGCCGGCGACCGGGGACTATCGGGTCAGGGTGTACCTGGCGAACAGCGCCGCCCGGCGTGGTGAAACGGCCGCCTACATGCTCCAAGTCAGCATAGAAGACGAGTAGGCGCGCCTAGCCTGTTAGACGAACCGCCAGCGCGCGGTCGCCCAGTTGGCAAAGAGACCTCGCCAAAGGGCTATCGCGCATCCTTCTTTGCCTGGGCGACCTTCATGAACTGACTGACGCGGCCAGCCTCCATGGCGCTGCCGATCCGTCCGGTCTTGCGGTTCTGCTTGGGCCGCATGCCATCGTGGGCGGTGCGGCTATTGAACTGCTCGTGGCCGCGCTCAAGGGCATGTGCCATCTCATAGGCCCGCTGCTGATTGGCGATGAGGGTGAGCCGTGCCCGCATGTTGCTGCGCCGCTTGACCTCGGCATTGATGCGTCGCATGGCCGAGGCCAAGACGTCAGCCTTCAGTTTGCTGCCGCTGTCGTCGCGTGAGGCTTCGGCACCGCGCGGCGCCGCCTTTCCGCGCATCTCCCGGCGGCGCTGCTGAGCCAGGCGCTGCGCCCGATCGCGACGCTCACGCACGCGCCGGGCCAGATCGTGGAGATCCTTGTCGTTCAGGTCTTGAATCTCCGGGTGATGCGTCGCCTCGATCATCTCGCGCTCGTCGGCGTCCAGGGCCCGGGCTTCGGCTTTTCGGCTGTCGATCATTGATGCCTCCACAAAACTGTCACAATTGCCCTCTTCCCAGCAGAGATCTGGGGATCATCGCCTAGGAAAAGACGAGCGTGATTACTTACGGTATATGGGCACGCAAACCGGGGCGCAAAAGATCTTACATTCAGCTTTCTTTCTCAGCCTGACCGCCCTGGCCATTGGCTGGCACGCTGGCTCTTAGGCGAACCACCAGCGCTCCAGCGCCCGGCCGCCGTCCAGCTCCCAGTTGCCGGCGATGTTGGTCGGGTGACCGACCTTGTCCGAGACGGCGAAGACGTTGTTGGCGAAGACCGGGATAACGGTGCCGCCCTCATCGCGCAGGATAATCTGGATCTCGCGATACATCTCTCCACGCTTGATCAAGTCGATCTCGGAGCGGGCCTCCTTGATCAGCTTGGTCAGGCGCTCGTTCTCCAGGAAACTGTCGTTCCAGGGCGCACCCTCCATGTAGGCGGTGGAGAGGATCAAGTCGGCGGTGGGCCTGGCGCCCCAGAAGGAGGCGACGAAGGGCTTCTTCATCCAGACGTTGGAGAAGTAGCCGTCCGCCGGTTCGCGCACGATGTCCAGGTTGATGCCGACCGGCACCAGGTTCTCCTTGTAGAGCACCGCCGCATCCACGGCACCGGGATAGAGCGCGTCGCTGACATGCAGCTGCAGGCCGACCCCCTGGTGCCCGGACTTCTTCAGATGGAACTGGGCCTTGTCGGGATCATAGGCATGGCGCTCTAGGTCGGAGGCATAGAACTGATGGCTGGGCGCCACCGGATGATCGTTGCCCAGCGACCCGAAGCCCCGCAGCACCAGCCGCAAAATCGCATCGCGGTCGATGCCGTACTTCAAGGCCAAACGCAGGTCGTTGTCCTTGAAGGGATCGAGCTGCGTGTTCATTGGAAAGGTGTAGTGCTTGGCGCCAATGGTATCGAGGATCTTTACCCCCTCCATCCGCTGCAGCAGGCTCAAGGTGTTGAGGTCGATCTGGTCGATGACGTCCAGCTCACCGGTGATGAGCGAGGACTGCCGCGCCGCCGCGTCCGGCACCAGCAGGACCTCGCCGCTGTCGAAGTGGGCCTGGTCTTGGCGCCAATAGTTCGGGGAGCGCTCCAGCGAGGCGCGCACACCCTGCTCCAGGGTCTTTAGGGTGTAGCCGCCGGTGCCGATGCCGGCGCGCCAGTTGAGCGTCCCGTCGGGGTTGGCCGGCATGACCACCAGACGATAGTCGGTGAAGACGTAGGGGAAGTCCGCGTTGCCGCCGTCGAGCGTGAAGGTGATGGTGTGATCGTCGTCCTTGACGATCTCCTTGATGCTGCTGAGCGGCGCCTTCAAGCCCGACTTGGATTCAGGCCCGCGGTGGTGGTTGATGGAGGCGATGATGTCGTCTGCCGTCAGCGCCTTACCGTCATGGAAGTCGACGCCCTTGCGAACCTTGAAGGTCCACTCGGCAGCACCGGTTTTGGCCTCCCAGCTCTCGATCAGCTCCCCACCCAGACTGTTGTCGGCGGTGATCTCGAAGAGGCCATTGCAGAGACCATAGGCGGTGGTCCGCATGAAGCCGTTCACGAAGGCTGCGGGGTCGAGGGTGTCGGAGTTCGACCCGGCCCGCACGCCGATGCGCACATGACCACCAGACTTCGGCGTTGACGCCAAAGCCCGGGTCGCATCGCCGAGGATCAAGCCGGCGCCGGCCAGGGTCATGCCCGATGCCATCAGCAGCTTCATGGCATCGCGCCGCGATGCGCCTTGCCGCAGGCTTTGGAGCGCGAAGGTTTCCGCGGATTTCTTATCGTTGTTCATTGCTGTCGTCTTCCCTGTAGAGCGGTGTAAGGGCTGTCTAGGTTTCAATGTCCGGGAGCTCCGCCATGCGTTGCGTGACGAAGGCGTCGAGCTCTTCCTTGACGCTGATGTCCAAGGGCGGCTGCTCGTAGGCATCCAAGGCACGGCGCGCCCACGTCAAGGCGTCGCCGACCAGGCTGGGCGAGCCGGCATCCTCAAAGGCGTCGAAGCTGCCCCAACTGGCCTGCATCAGCTCCACGAAGCTGGAGCGGTAGTGCCGGATGGTGTGCGGGTTGGCGAAGTAGTCGCCGCCCGGCTTGGCCTCGGCGATAGCTTCCAGCGCCAGGGTCTCCTCGTCGATGGCAATGCCCTTGGCGAACTCCTGCAGAAGCGCGATCTGGTCCAGATCGAGGATGAACTGGGCGAAGCTGACCGACATGGAATTCTCCAGCCAGCCGGCGGCATGTAGGATGAAGTTCGCCTGCGCCATGACGGCTGGGACCATGGTCATGGCGTTCTGCGCGCCGGTGTTGGCATTGGTCTCCATGGCTCCGTTGCGCGCGCCGCCGATGCGGTAGGGCACCCGGTAGCGCCGTGCCAGCTGGCCCATGGCCAAGGTCAGCCGAGCGATCTCACTGGTGCCATAGAGGGGGGCGCCGCTCTTCATCGACACGGTCGCCAGCGAGCAGCCATAGATGACCGGCGTTCCTGGCCGGACCAGCTGGCAGAAGGCCATGCCGGCCAGCGCCTCGGCATTGGCCTGCGCCAGCGCACCGGCGATGGTCACCGGTGTGTTAGCACCCTGCATGATGAAGGGGGTGATCAGGAGCGCTTGGCCCGTCCGGGCATAGTATTTCAGGGTCCCCAGCATCGACTCGTCCCACAGCAGTGGTGAGGAGGCGGTCACCAGGCCCAGGACCACGACGTTCTCGCGCGTAAACTCCTTGCCGAAGACAATCTCGCACATGCTGAGTGAGTCTTTGGCACGCCAGGGCGCGCGGGCATCGCCCATGAAGGGCTTTTCGGAGTAGGTCAGGTGCCCCCGCACCATCTCCAGGTGGCGTTTGGGGGCCGGCACATCCATCGGCTCGCAGATCTGCGCGCCGCCGTAGTTCAGGTTGGCCGCCATCTGGGTCAGGCGCAGCAGATCATGGAAGTCCGCCAGAGTCGCCGGGCGGCGCTTGTTCTCCAGATCACGCACATAGGGCGAGGCGAAGATCGGCGAGAAGACCATGTTGTCGCTGCCGAAACGCACGCTGCGCGCGGGGTTCCGCGCTTGCTGCACGAACTCCTCCGGTGCCAGCTGCATCAGCTGCTCGACCAGTTCCCTGGGGATCTTCACCAGCTCGCCTTCGACCGTGGCGCCTGCATCCTTCCAAAGTGTCAGCGCCTCCGGGTCGTCCCGGAAGGTGATGCCGATCCGCTCTAGAATGTGCAGAGAGGTCCTGTGCACCGCCTCCAACTGGTCTGCGCTGAGGATCTCGTAGGGTGTCAGCCGGTTCCTGAAGGGCTGCTCCAGGCCGCCCTTAGGCGCGCCCCAGGCGGTTTCCCAGGCTCCATCCACCTGTTTGGCAGAACCGCCGTCGCCCCCTTTGCGCCGCCTCGAAGCGCCGCCCCGCCGTCTGCTGCCAACCTCGTTCATGCCCATCTGCCCCGAGACGCCTGTCGCCACCAGCGCGACGTGACGGGAAAGCTAGGATTGAGGCTATCCCCAGCTCAACAGCGGAAAATCTTTCGCTGGCGTATAGAAAAAGTTACGGTCCGGCGGCTGCCGCTTGACAGCCAATCACGAGGAACCTTCGGCACGTGGCCAATCTGAAACGCAAGTCTCCCTCGGCAAACTCCCTAGTCGTCTTCGACGTGACCAGCCAGCACCTAAGCTTCTCCAGAGCCGCTGAAGACCTGGGCACAACCCGCGTCGCGGTCAGCAACCAGGTGCGAGCGCTGGAGGAGCACTTGAACGTGCGCCTCTTCGAGCGCGTTCATCGGGGGCTGCGCTTGACCGCGGCGGGCGCGCTGCTGGCGGAATCGGTTGCGCGCTCCTTCAAGGACATAGCCATCGCCTTGGACCGGGTGGCGGCCGCCGCCGGCAAGAACCAGCTGGCGATCTCTGCCAGCCAAGGGATGTCGTCTCACTGGTTGATGCCGCGCATCCACAGGTTCCGCGACGCCTTCCCCGATGCCGACATCCGCTTTCAGGTCATCGACTCCTACGTCGACCTGGCTGCAGAGGGCATCGACGTGGCGCTGCGCTATGGCGATGGGCCCTGGAAGGGCGTGCGGGCCAAGCGCCTCACGCAGGTGCGCCGCTTTCCTGTCTGCAGTCCTGAATACCTCAAGACCAGGAGCAGACCGCGCTCACCAGCCGATCTGACGGAGCATGCCTTGCTCTACCTCTCAGGCCGCTATGGCCGGCTGACCCGCTGGGACGAATGGCTGCGCGAGGTCGGCTGCGAGGTACCATCAATTCGGCGTGGGCTGACTTTCGACGATCACAACAGCCTGATCGAGGCGGCCTTGGCCGGCCAGGGTGTGGCACTCGCGGGACCGCCGCAGATCTCGCACTATCTGGCAAGTGGCCAGTTGCTCCGCCTCTTCGACAAGGTGGAGACCAGGCATCGCTTCTTCTGGATCGTAGAGCCCGACGCTGCGCCGAGACAGCCGCTGGCAGCTGCTTTCGCCGCTTGGCTAGAGCAAGAAATGCAGGCCTCTCTCCACGATGGTCGGGACGGCGCCGCCCCCGACTGACCGGACCGCAAGAGCCTAGTGAGCGCGCCTGTCCCTCCTGCCATCGCCGCCCGGGCGATCCGGATGGCCATCAACTATCTTTGATCGCGCCCTCTCCCGATTCTCGGTCGCTCTCGCTGCGCTCTTGGAGTAGGAGGCTGGCTTCAAGACACTACGAGACAGAAGGGTATGTCGCAGAACGAGTTCCATATTGCAGAGCTAGAGGTAACGCCTTCCGCTCGCCACGTAACTGGATCCACCAATGAAGTAACCCTCTCACTACGCGCCATGGGCGTGCTCGAGGTTCTTGCCAAGTCAGGGACAGACGTCGTCACGCGCGGTTCCTTGTTGGATAGGGTTTGGGCTGATGTGATCGTCACCGACGAAAGCCTGACCCAGGCGGTATCAGAAATCCGGCGTGCGCTCGCGCTCGTTGGTGTCGATCGGGATTTGATCGTGACCGTCCCCAAGACAGGGTATCGCTTGCGGGAAAAAGCGATATGGACCGCCGCCACCTCTAGTGATGCCATAGCATCAGATCCGCTTGTCCCGCTTGATGCCTACTGCGCCCTGATGGAAGCCCATACCGCCTTGATCCGCGGCGGTACCGATGCGCCCAAGATCGCGCTTGAGCATGCCAAGGAGGCCGCCAGGCGTGCGCCCCATTCGGCCCGGGCCCATGCCTCCTGGTCAATCATGCTGGTCCACGCGGTTCTCTACGCGGCAGCCATGCCGGATGACTTGGATGTGGCCGTCGCGCACGCAGAGAAAGCGGTGTCGCGCTCTCCACAGCTCGCTCTGTCGCAGGCCGCTTTGGGATTTGCGTTGGGCGCGCGAAGCGGGGGAGGCTCCGCTTACAAGGCCTTGAGCAAGAGCCTGATGAACGCCGACAAGAGCGGCGAAGCGCACTACCTCGCCGCGCGTGTCGCTTTTGTGTCCGGCGACCACAGGACAGCGGCGACCCTTGCCTTATGCTCTTCGGAGCTTGTCTCCGATCCGTCCAGGCCCTTGTTCCTCGCCGCCCGTGCGGCCCACTCTCTCGGCATTGAACGCTCGTCAGCCCTTGGAAGACGCTGTGTGCGCGCCTTGCAGCGGCGCCTGGAGGAAGATCCCGACGAACCGCGCTCCCTCTTCACTTTGGGGCCGGCACTTGCTCTTGCTGGGGACCGAGACGAGGCTTGGGACCAGCTCTCAAAACCGCGATCAGGTCGATCGAATTGCCTCATCCATCATTTCTTCGGCTTGGCGCTGCTGAACGAAGAGAGGCGGGCTCTGGATGTCCTTGAGCAAGCCTTAGATGAGGGCTTTCGCCACGGACGCTGGCTGCAGTGCGAAGCCATGGTAGCCGAGATCCGGAGCAACAGGAGATTTCAGCGTCTCATGGCCCCACTTGTGACCCACTGAGGAAGCGGCGCGCCCTTTCGGGCGCGCACGCCGTTAGGACGTGGCCTTTGGCAAGGCAGGGTCGCTCCCCCACTCCGCCCAGGAGCGGTGGTAGACACGGACCCTTGGATAGCCGAGAAGCCGCAATCCGAGGTAGCTGTGGGACGAGGCCACGCCAGTCTGGCAATGGATGATCACATCCTTCTCTGGCGAGACCCCTTGGCTTTCGAAGTGCGCCAGCAGCTCCCCTGCCTGCAGAAAGCGGCCATCTTCGCCGAGGTTCTGCGACCAGGGAATGTTGACCGCCCAAGGAATGTGGCCCTTCGCGTAAAGATGCGAAGGACGCACATCGATCAGCACGGCGTCAGGGCTGTCCCGATGGTCAAGCACATCTGCCGCCGACGCGTGGCGCCGCGGGCTGACGGCCGATTGGAACACAGCCGGAACCGCCACGGCGGGGTCTGTGGTGATGCGGCCGCCGACCTCTTGCCAAGCCGACCAACCGCCATTCAGAACGGCAACGTTCCGATGCCCCATATACTCCATCAGCCACAGCATGCGCGAGGCATGGAAACCACCCCGGTCATCGTAGAAGAGAATCCGCCGGTCGGCTGCAATGCCCAGGCCGCCGAGCAGAGCTTCGAGATCGGCGATGCCCATGAGCGCTCCCTTGACGGGGCTGTGAGGAGCCGCGACAGCGTCGGGGTCGAGGTGGACGGCCCCCGGAATGTGCCCCGCCTCGAATTCCTCTCGTGAGCGCACATCGACAAGAACCAGCCCCTCGATCACGGAGGAGCTCCCGCCTTCCGTCGCAGCAGAAACCAGGCTGCCGAGTGTCTCCGGCTGCTCCAGCAGGGATGGGTTGGCGAATGCGATGGTTTGAGCGAAACCGAGTTTGGGAACGCCCAGCGCCACTAGGCCGACCGTCAACTGGCCGAAGTGACGTCGTGTCAGCGCATACTTCATGTGACTAGCTTTCTCTCTTTCTTTTCTTAGTTTGGCGACGCGACGAGGCGGAGGTAGGGAACGGGCGCCGTCCAGCCGTCTGGATAGCGGCGCGCCGCTTCCTCGTCTGATACGGCGGGTACGATCACCACCTCTCCGCCCTGCTGCCAGTTTGCCGGCGTCGCCAACTGGTGGCGCGCGGTCAGCTGCAGGCTGTCGATGACACGGAGCACTTCGTTGAAGTCGCGGCCCGTGGTCATCGGATAGGAGATCGTCAGTTTGATCTTCTTGTCCGGCCCGATCACAAAGAGCGTGCGCGCGGTGGCGTTGTCCATGGCGGTCCGGCCCTTGGCCGCATCACCGGCATCTGCAGGCAACATGCCATAGAGCTTGGCGATGCTGAGATCGGTATCACCGATCAGCGGGTAGTTCGGGGCCTGACCAGTGGCGGTTCGGATGTCGTCGGACCAGCGGGCGTGATCCTCGATTGGATCGATGGACATGCCGATCAGCTTGACGCCACGGCGCTCGAACGCGGGCTTCATTTGCGCGACGACACCAAGCTCGGTGGTGCAAACCGGGGTAAAGTCCTTGGGGTGCGAGAAGAGGACACACCAGCTGTCGCCGATCCAGCTGTGGAACTGGATCTTGCCTTCGGTGGTTTGCGCCGCGAAATCCGGTGCGGTCGCGTTGATTGAGAGTGGCATAAGGTCTCCTGAGTTTCTTTTGAATCGCAACCGGCCCTCATTTGGCCGAGTGCGTGTTCAGCACCTAAGCCTCGCAGGGTGGCCATTCCTGAAGAAAAGCTGAAAAAGGCCTGAAACTGGGGCCGCATCCCCGGACGCGGCCCAGAGGGCGAACGAGACGGCTCGGCTCGATGACCGTCTATCGCTTGGCTCTGCTCGCCCCTGACTGACTGGGCCGCGGAGCGCCAGTTCCGGCTCGCCTGCTGCTCTGCGTAACGCTACGCTGACCTGGCAGGCGCCGTATGCGCATGTGCACGATTTGGAAAGACGTTAGGACGGTCGCCTATGCAGGACATGACCTTCACCAAAGAACAGCAAGCACTGATCGACGTCTGGGAGGCGCACACCGCCGCCGAGTTCGCCGAGAAACGCGCGGATGCCGCTATGGCGACTATGACCGACAATCCAGAGCTGATCCACGTCCCGGTGGGCACTGGGGCACGAGGGCGGGAGCCGCTCCGCGCCTTCTATCGGGACATCTTCATCCCGCAGACTCCGGATGATTTTGAGCTGGAGCTGATCAGCCGGACCGTCGGCCAGAACCGGGTTGTGGATGAGTTCATCGTCCGCGTGACGCATAGCCTGCGCATGGACTGGTTTGCGCCCGGGATCGAGCCCACCGGCTGCAAGCTGGTGCTCCCCCATGTGGGGATCGTCTCCTTCGAGGGCGGTCTCATCGCCTCCGAGCATATCTACTGGGATCACGCCTCAGCACTGAAACAGCTGGGCCTGCTGGACGGCGACCTGCCGGCGATGGGCGCCGAAGAGGCCGATCGACTGCGCGACCGAAACGCGCCGGCCAACGCCTTGATCGCGGCTGCGAGCTGATCGGCGAAGCAGCCCCCGGCCAGCCCTTGTGGTAGCAGGCTTGGCGCTGGTGAGCTGCTGGCAAGACAGCGGCGTGAGTTCCAACCTTCGCTCACTCGCCCGTTTGCTCAGAACTAGAGGCTTCAACTTTCGATTTTACGGGCTTTCCGTGGTGCAGCGGTATCTGCGCTACCGTTCCGTCCGGAAAGTCCGCAACGATCCGAAGCCTGCCCCCCATGCCGCGCACATAGCGCTCTAGAGTGCTGAGCTTCACGCCCGCGAGTTCTGCCTTCTCGAAACGCGAAATGTCCCCTTGGGCCATACCTGTTGTTTGGGACAACTCAGTCTGCGTTACCGACAGCGCCTTGCGTATTTCCACGAGATGCATCTCGCGAATCATCGCCCGGGCGTCGGCCTCAATACGTTCGCGCCGCGCCTTTGGCAGGCGTGAGATACGCTCGCGTGCCGGGCGGAAATCTGACTTCTTGAGCCTATTCATAGCATCCTCTTCATTCATCGGCCGTGAGCCAATCGGCAAAGCGCGCATCGGCGGTCGCGATGAGTTGCTTGTAGAACCGCTTCTGGTTCTTTCCCTCCTTGTTCCCGCCAACAAGAACGACAGCATTGCGTTTGGGATCGAATGCGAAAGCAAAGCGCCATACCCCACTCAGCGTGAAGCGCAGCTCTTTCATGTTCGAATAGCCAGATCCGTTAAGCCGATCCGCGTAGGGCCGTCCCAGATCTGGGCCAAACTCCTCAAGCAGCAGGATCATCGCATCGAGCTTGTCCGCAACCGCATCAGAGAGCCCTTCACGCTCCGCCGCGAAGGTTGGGTGTTCGAGCACTCTCCACGTTATGTCAAAATATAGATCACAGCTAATATAGCATCAAGCCGATAAGATGGCCATCCAGTGGATCGCTGATCGCCTCTTGAGGAGAGCCACAATTCTAACCAGGCGGAAGGTCGCTTCCCTCCCCTACTGATGCGTCGGCGTCCAGGCCTCCAGCGCCTCTAAGAACTTCTCGCGCTCGCCGGGGTGCATGGAGATGTTGGTCTGGGCGTAGGGGAAGTTGCCGGCGGTGACTTCTGCATGGAACTTGCCCAAGGCTGCCGTCCGCTCCTCGTGGATCTGCTTGTGCAGACGCCCGACCTTGCCGAAGGCGTAGGCATGCTTGGGCGGTTTAGCCTCCTCGCTGGCCTCGCCGCAGACGTCGGCGACGAATGACATGATGACGTCGCCGCCACTGCCGGAGCCGAGCGAGAAGGTGACGATGGAGGTCTTCTCGTTCACCGCCGCCAGCACGTCTTCGGCAATGCACTCGGCCTCCACCGCGACGACGCCGGCGTCTTCCATGCGCTTCAGGGTACGGAAGAGCTCCATCGCCTCCTCCGCGCGCCGGGCCCAGCCGCGCAAGCCGCCGGAGTAGTGGCTGAAGGTGGGGATCAGGCCGATGTGGCTCTGCACCGGAATGCCTTCCCGCGCCAGCATCTCCATCACGTCGTAGGAGCGCAGCGTGTAGTAGAGGTCACCGCCTTTGCGCATCATGTCGAAGGCATGATCCATGATCTCCTGTGCGGAGCCGAACTGCGCCCAGGTCGAGCCGACCCCGGCGAAGTGCCGGGGGGCCACCTGGCGCACCTCCTCGATCTGGCTTTCCCAGACGACCAGCAGGTCGATGCCGGCCTCCACGCAGGCCTTGACCTCAGCCACATTGGCCGGGTTGGACATTGAGAGCTTGCGGCCCGTCCCTTTCAGGGCCTGAAGGTCGGCGATGGTGTAGTTGCGCTCCGCCGGGGTGCGGCTGAAGTCGTAGATGCGCTTCATTCTTGGGGCGTCCTTTCCCGGTAAAATCTCGCTGTCTGATACGCGCAATAAACCAGGCCGAAAAGAGGCAGCAACAGAGTCTAGCCGGCGGTGAAGTCGATCACCGCCCGGCCGCGGACCGGCGCCAGGCCAGGCTTGCCGGCGAGTCGATCCAAGGCGGTGTTCGCCTCCTCCAACCTGATCGGCTCGATCGGGATCGAGAGCCCGTGTTCGGCTGCCAGGGCCAGCGTGTCGCGCAGCTCCTGCCGGCCGCCGACGGAGGAGCCGGTGATGACGGGTGTGACCCAGGTGAGCCAGACGAGGGAGAGCGCGACCGGCTCATGTGGCATGGCGACGGAGACGAAGCGGCCGCGCGGGTTCAATGCCGCCTCCACCGCCGGCCAGATCGCCGGACTGGGGGCGAAGTTGATGCAAGCGTCAGCCCCGCCGAGGGCGCGGATGGCAGCCCCCGTTCCGGCATCGGAGACCAAGGCCTCCTCCGCGCCAAGCGCCCTCGCCTCGCGCAAACGGCCCGCATCCCGGTCGACAGCGATCACGCGCGCACCGGCCAGCCGGGCGAACTGGATGGCGTACTGCCCCAGGCCGCCGCAGCCGAAGATCACACAGGTCTGACCGGGCTCCAGCGTCGCTTTGCGCACAGCGCCATAGGCGGTGACACCAGCGCAGAGCAAAGGGGCGGCCTCTAGCGAGTCAAGCTCATCGGGGATCGGCACGGCGAAGGTGGGATCGACCAGAACGCTCTCGGCGAAGGCACCATCGACATGCATGCCATGGGCCCGCTGGTCTGCGCAGACGGACTCATGGCCAGTCAAGCAGTCCCGGCAGGTCATGCAGGTATCGTGCAGCCAGGGCACGCCGACGCGATCACCCAAGGCAAAGCCGGTAACACCAGCGCCGAGGGCCGTGACGCGTCCGATCCCCTCGTGTCCTAAGGTCAGGGGCAAGGTGCCGTTAGCCAGCTGCTCGTCGCCGTCGCGGATGTGCAGGTCGGTGTGGCAGACGCCACAGGCCTCTAGCCGGACCAGCATCTGGCCTGGTCCTGGCACGGGCTCCGCCGTCTCTTCGATGACCAAGGCTTCGCCCTGACGGCGTAGTCGCGCAGCGCGCATCGTCTCTCCCATCCCTCACGTTGCAGGGCAGAGAGTGACGCAGCCGGCACCGGGACGTCCAGCGCTGCGGTCGGGCCCAAGCGCTGTCCTAGGCCTTGGTCCGAGGGGCTAGGAAGGAAAAGGCCCACTCGTTGTAGCCGCCTTCTCCGCGATACCAGTTGACCGCTTCGCCTGCCGCTTCGCCGTGGTTCCAGCGCGGCGGCGTTGCCTGCCCATAGCTGGAGACGATCTGCCGGCGTCGCTTTTGGCTGAGGCGGATCTCAGCGCTGAGGCGCTGGCTGTCCCAAGTCTCGGCAACCTCCGCCTGGAAGCGGGCCAGGGTTGCGGCCAAAGCCGGGGCGTCAGCCTGGTTGACCCGCTCGTCCGGGTCGGCCTCCAGGTCGAACAGCAGGGCGGGATCACTCTCGCAGGCGATGAACTTGTAACGGCCGCGGCGGATCATGAAGATCGGTGCCGTGGTTGCCTCGGCCAGATACTCGGCATAGATGGGCCGCTCCGGGTCCGCAGGACCGTCCAGCAAGCCGATGAGGTCCCGGCCCGCCAGGCTCTCCGTCGGGCTGGACCAGTTGGCGCCCTCAGCCAGACCCATGAAGGTCGGCAGCAGATCGACCAGCGATGCGGGCGTCGCGATGCGACCAGGCGCGCGGCCCGGCAGGCGGAGGATCAGCGGCACCCGCAAGGCGGGCTCGAAGAAGTGCTTCTTGAACCAGAGCCCCCGCTCACCCAGCATCTCGCCATGGTCGGAGGTGAAGATGATGGCGGTGTTCTCCGCCTGACCGGTGGCCTCCAGCACCTGCAGAACCCGGCCGAGCATGCTGTCGAGATAGCTGATGGAACCGTAGTAGGCCCGTCGGGCCCGGGCGATCTCCTCCGCTGAAAAGCTGACGCCAAGCATGGAGAAATCGGCCAGCAGGCGGCGGGTGTGCGCATCCTGCTCGTCCGGGGCCAAGGCGGCGACTCGCGGCGGCGGGATCTGCCGCTCCTCATAGAGGTCCCAGAACACTTGACTGCAGAGGAAGGGCTCATGCGGATGGGTGTAAGAGACCTGCAGGAAGAAGGGACGCCGGTCGTCGGAACGCGCCAGGTCGTAGAGATGCTGAATCGCGCTGAAGGTCACCTGCTCGTCGAAATCGATCTGTACCGAGCGGTCGCAGACACCGGAGACGGTGACACCGCGGGCGTCGTTGGTGTCCCGATCGCCTTCGTCGCCCCAGTTCGGCACCCAGCTGAAGTCAGCCGGATAGAGGTCGGCGGTCAAGCGCCGCTCAAAGCCGTGATACTGATCCGGCCCGATGAAATGCATCTTGCCCGACAGGGCCGTCTGGTAGCCGGCAGCCCGCAGATAGTGGGCATAGGTCGGGATCGAGGCCGGCATCTCCGCCGCATTGTCGAAGGCACCAATGGCGGAGCTGAGCTGGCCGGTGGCCATGGAAAAGCGCGAGGGCGCACAGAGCGGGAAGTTGCAATAGGCCGTCTCGAACACCAGGCCCTCCGCCGCCAGCCGGTCAAGCGTAGGCGCATGACAGACCCGGTCGCCATAGGCCTTGAGCGCGAGGGCGGAGAGCTGATCGACTTGCAGAAAGAGGATGTTGGGCTTGCTCACGACAGCGCTCAGCCCTTCTTCAGGAGGGAGCGCACGAGGCCGACAGGCCCGGTCTCATACCAGCGCCTGTGCCCGCGCTCGCGCGCCGAGGTGCCGAAGCTTTGGCTGACCCGGTCAATGACGATGGCCAGAAAGACGATGCCCAGGCCGCCGACGGTCGCCAGGCCCATATCCAGCCGGCCGATACCCCGCAAGACCATCTGCCCCAGCCCAGTGACCGAGATCATCGAGGCGACGACGACCATGGAAAGCGCCATCATGATGGTCTGGTTCACGCCGGCCATGATGGTCGGCATGGCCAGCGGCAGCTCGACCTTGTAGAGCACTTGGCGCCGGCTGGCGCCGAAGGCGCGGGCTGCCTCCACCATGTCGCCGCGGACCTGGCGGATTCCCAGGTTGGTGAGCCGCACCACCGGCGGCAGCGCATAGATGAAGGTGACGATGACACCTGAGACATTGCCGATGGAGAAGAGCATCACCACCGGCACCAGGTAGACGAAGGAGGGAATGGTCTGCATCAGGTCCAGCATCGGCCGTAGGATCATCCAGAAGCGGTCGTTGCGGGCCGCGGCGATGCCCAGCGGGATACCAATCAGCGAGCAGAAGATGACGCAGGTCAGGACGATGGCGAGGGTCACCATGCTCTCTTCCCAAGCCCCCATCAGCCCTATCGCCAGCATGGAGGCAGCCGCGATCCCAGCCAGGCGGCGCCCGCCGGCTTGCCAGGCAACCAGGACGATGAGCGCCAGAATCAAGAGGTCCGGCGCCTCGGTCAGACCGTCCTCCAGGCCAGTCAGGACGATCTCGAAGGGCACCTTGATGGCTTGGAAGATGAAGCGGAAGTTGATCACCACCCACTGCAGCGCGGCCTCCGCCCAGTCACCGATCGGCACCCACTCCGTGTCAAAGATGTTCCAGAGGTCCATCGAATCCCCCTAGCCCTTCAGCGCGCGCAGCGCGTCGGTGATGGTGATCTGACCCAGGGGGCTGCCCTCCGGCGACAGGACGGTCACCGGCTCCTGATCCTCCATGAAGTGATCCATGATCTCAGCGAGCGGGCTGTCCGGGCCGACCGCCTTCGCGCTGGGTGCTGCATTGCCTAAGGGGGTCATGATGGTCTCCGCGCGCACCAGAGAGACCCGGCTGATACCCTTCACGAACTCCGCGACATAGGCGTCGACCGGCTGGGTCACGATCTCCTCCGGCGTGCCGATCTGGACAATGACGCCGTCGTTCATGATGGCGATGTGGTCGCCCATGCGGATCGCCTCGTCCAGATCGTGGGTGATGAAGACCGTGGTCTTCTTGACGCGCTGGCTAAGGTCGAGGAACTGGTCTTGCAACTGCCGCCGGATCAGCGGGTCGAGCGCCGAGAAAGGCTCGTCCATCAGCAGAATCTCCGGGTCAGCCGCCAGCGCGCGGGCCAGGCCGACCCTCTGCTGCATACCGCCGGAGAGCTGGTCGGGGTAGTGGTCGCTCCAGCCCGCCAGGTCCATGGAGGCCAGCGCTCGCTCCGCCGCGTCGCGCCGCTCCGCTGCCGACACACCCCGCACCTCCAACCCGAAGGCCACATTGTCGGCCAGCGTGCGATGCGGCCAGAGCGCCATATGCTGGAAGACCATGCCGATGGTCTCGGCCCGCAGCTGGCGCAGGGCGGCCTCGTCCATGGTGTCGATGCGCCGCCCGCCGACGTGGATCTCGCCGGCGGTCGGCTCGATCAGACGGTTGATGTGGCGGACCAGGGTGGACTTGCCGGAACCGGACAGGCCCATAATGCAGAAGATCTCGCCCTTGGCGACGGTGAAGCTGGCATCGCGCACGCCCAGCACACAGTCGAAGCGGTCGCGGACCTCTTCTTTCGAGAGCACCTGCTGACGGACCGCGGCTAAGGCCTCCTCAGCCCGCGCGCCGTAGATCTTCCAGAGGTTCCGGCATTCGATCTCGGTTTCGGTTTCGGCCATGGGCCCCTCCCCTCATGCTCCGAAGGGGAGGCTATCACTGACCGGCAGCGGCGGCTTCCGCGACCCAGGCGTCGAACTGCCCTTGGTTGGCGGCCACCCAGTCTTGTGCGTGGCGGCGGAAGTCCTCCAGGGTGTCCTCGCCGTCGCGCAGCTTCACCTGGGCGGCGTTCACCGCAGAGATGGGGATCTTGACGATCTCCAGGAACTTCGCGGCCGCCGGGTTGTCCTCGGCGAAGTCCTTGTTGACCACGGCATAGACGTCGTTCACCGCGAAGCCCGGGTCCATCTCGGCGCTGTCGCTGGGCACACCGATCTGCACAACGTCGGCTCCGGGGACCAGCACATCGCTGATCCAGTTCGGCGTCCAGGTGTAGTAGAGGATCGACCCGCCTTCATTGTAGCGGGTGATGGTGTCGGCCATGATGGCGAAGTAGCTGCCCTGGTCGTGCTCGATGGCGTCGCGCAGGTCGTAGTCGTCCAGATGTGCCTCGATCGCCAGCTCGCAGCCCCAGCCGGGATTACAGCCGGAGAGGTTGGCCAGCCCATCGTCGTCGCTGTCGAAGAGGCCACCGACGGCCGGGTCCTTCAGCTGGTCGATGCTGGTGATGCCATGCGCCTTGGCCGTGGCCTTGTCGATGTAGTAGCCCTGCCCGGCGCCGGTGATCACCGCGTTCTCGCGCAGCATGGTGCCCTCCCCGCCCGAGCGGTCGAAGAAGTCGTTGTGCAGCGGGCGCCAATGATTGACCGTGTAGTCGGCATCACCGGAGGAGACGGCGAGGTGCAGGGCGGGGAAATCGGCCTCCCGCGTTTCCTCGATCTCATAGCCCAGTGCCTCAAGACCCAGTTGCACCACCATGTGCTGGAACCAGGCATTAGCCGGCGAGCCCTTGATCGGGTTTACGGTCACGCCCTCGCCCGGCAGGTCCTGGGCAAAGGCAGGTGCTGCGAGGCCGACCGTGAGGGCGGCAGCGGCGGCGGCAAGGAGCTTCTTCTTCATTGTCTGATACCTCCCAAAGGTGACGGCGTTCCTGATGAAGGCGGCAGAATACCCACCCGGTGACTGTGGTGAAGTTGCTGATTGCTAACGGCTGCGTTAACCTCAAGGTTATGGGAAACCTCCGCCGCGACGTGCATTTGATGAAAAACCTCGTTGTTTTTGAGGTGGCGTCGCGTTCGCGCAGCTTTACGGCGGCTGCGGCAGAGCTGGGGATCTCCCGGGTCGCCGTCAGCCGCCAGATCGCCGAGCTGGAGCGGGAGATCGGCAAGCCGCTCTTCGTGCGCCTGCACAGGGAGGTGGCGCTGACCACCGCCGGTGAGGCCTTCGCCGCCCTGGTCAACCCAGCCTTAGACCGGATTGAGGATGCCTTATCGCGGCAACGCTGGAACGCCAACCAGTCGCGGCTTTCGGTGACCGTCACCTCTGCCTTCGCGACCTACTGGCTGATGCCGCGCCTGGTCGATTTCGGCGCGAAGAACCCGGAGATCGAGGTGAACCTGGTGGTCTCCGACCGCTACCTCGATCTGGAGGCAGAGGGGATCGACGTCGCCATTCGCTACCTGCCCGAACGGCCTGAGGGACCCGACTGGTCGCCGCTTTTCAAGGAGAGCATTTTCCCAGTCTTCAGTCCGCGCTATCCCGCCCGCACGGAGCTTGAGCGGGCAGAAGACCTGCTGAACGAACGCCTGCTCTACCTCTCCGGCAAGTACCGGGCAGAGGCACGCTGGAGCCATTGGTTCCGCGAGCAGGGGCTGAACCCGCCAGAGGAGCGGATGGGCATTCAGGTGAACACCTACATCAACATGCTACAGGCCGCGATCGAGGGACAGGGTGTGGCACTCGCCGGGCACCCTCTGGTGGATCGTTTCCTCGACGACGGCAGCTTGCAGCGGATTGAAGCGGTCGCGCCTTTGCCGCGTCTCTTCTTCTACCTGCATCGGCGCTCGGACGCTCCGGATGCACAGTGCTTCTGCGCCTGGTTGATGGAAACCGCACGGCAACAGCAGCGCTAGGGCTGGAAGCAAGACGATAGAGTAGTCTCTCGTAGTCAAACGTGGCAGCAGTTACGCAACTTCATCCAGGAAGCGGCCGAAGAGCGCGTTGTAGGCCTCTGGCTTGGCCCAGAAGGGGGCGTGGCCACCACCTTCGATCTCGTGGATCTTGCCCTCCCAGAGATTGGCCCAGGTCAGGCCCTTCAGATAGGCGTTGTCGAAGAACTCCTCGTCGCTGCCTTGGATGACGGCAATCGGCTTCTCCCATTCCGCCACCCGTTCGGCCTGCGGATTGCCCGGGTCACCGTCGAGCCAGGCTTGAAACATGAGCGCACGGGCACGCCCGTCAGTGCGCTTCACCGCGGCCAGGATATCCGGCTCGATCGGCAGGTCGACACCGCAGGTGTGCAGCGCATAGGTCCGCGCGTCTTCATCCGAGAAGACCTCCTTGGAGGTGAAAGACATGTGCGGCAAGGGCGTGAAGGCCTGCGTCACCTGCAGACCACTGGCCGGCGGTGTGCCGGAGAAGGTCAGCGCCTTCATCGCTCGGCAGAGGTAGGTCATCTCGATCCCGATATGTCCGCCCAAGGACCAGCCCATGACCACGGCCTCCTCGGCCTGGCAGGCGGCCAGAACCGCGGCGGCGGCCTCCGCATAGGCCACCTGATTGTAGGTCGCCTTAGGATCGCTGGCGTCGTCGGACTCGCCATGTCCGGGTAGATCCATGGCGATCATCCGGTAGCGGCGGCCCAGATCGCTATTCAACTGATGGCGGAAGATGCTGCGGCAGTTGGAGTTGCCGTGGATCAGCAGTACCGGCGGGCCCTCCGAGGCCGTCTCGGTGATGGCGATCTCTCCATGCCGCGTAGCGATGCGCTGGTCTCGGTGGCTCATGGGCCTCTCCCTCTTGGTATCGAGCTAGCGTCCGTCCAGCCGGCGGACCAGCCAGAGGTGCAGACGGGTCAGGGCCTCCCAGAGGCCGCGAGGATAGAAGATCAAGACGGCGATCATGATCGCGGCGATCACCAGATGCCGCCATGCGCCGAAGTCCACCATGGCCTCTGAAAGGAAGGTCAGCAGGACGGCGGCGATGATGGGGCCGTAGACGGTGGCCGTGCCGCCCAAGAGGAGCATGCTGAGCAGCAGGGTCATGAGGCCCAAGCCGAAGGCATCGGGGGCCGCGACCCTGAGATAGGCCCCGTAGTAGCCGCCGGCGATCCCGGTGAAGACGGCGCTGGCGACCAGGGTCAAGGTCCGCTGGCGGGCCAGCGAAACGCCGCGGCTGATCGCGTATTCGGCATTATCGCGCAGCGCCATGACGCTGACGCCGAAAGGCTGCTTCACCAGCACACGCAGATAGACCGTCGAAGCTAGCAGCAGGATGACCGCGCCGTAGTAGTAGGCGAACTTGCCATCGCGTACGACGTTGTAGCCAGGCAGCGACAAGGGTGGCAGGCCGACCATGCCCATCATGCCGCCGGTGATGTCCGACTGGCTGACCACCAGCTGCAAGACCAGCTGGCTGAAGGCGAAGGTCACCAGGATGATGTAGACGCCTGACAGCCGCAGCACCGGGATCGCGACGATGAGGGCCGCAATCGCGGAGAGGAGGCCGGCCAGCGGGATCGCCAGCCAGGGCGAAAAGCCCAGCGTCTTCGCTAGGATGCCGTAGCCATAGACGCCGATCGAAAAGAAGGCCAGGTGGGCGAAGTTGAAGATGCCGCCATAGCCCAGGCTGAGATCCCAGTTCGAGGCCACCACGGCGAAGATGAAGGCCAGGATCAAGAGATGCCGGCTGTAGCTGTCGGTCACCACGAAGGGCAGGCCTAGGAGACCCAAGATGGCCAAGAGCAGGTAGAGTTTGGGGAGCAGACGCGCCGCAGTCATGACCTAGCCCCGCTTCCCGAAGAGTCCGGTCGGGCGGACCATGAGAACAGCGATCATCACCAGGAAGAGGCTGGCCTGCGTCCAGTAGATGCCGACGGAGAAGGTCAGGACCGCCTCCATCAGCCCGACGATGTAGGCCGCCCGGATCGGCCCGCTGAGGCTGCCGATACCGCCGAAGATCACCACGATCAGCGCCTTGACCAAGGGATCGGCGCCCATGGAGGGCGACATGAACTTCACCGCGCCCAAGAAGATCCCCGCCAGCCCGGCCAAGACGGTGGCCAGGGCGAAGGACAGCGCAAAGATGCGGGTCACCGGAATGCTCATCAGTCGCGCGGCGTTCTGGTTCTGCGCGACGGCCCTGAGTGCCGTGCCAGTTCGCGTCTTCTGCAAGAAGGCCCAAACGGCGGCCAGGATGAAGGGCACGATGAGGATCACCGCCACCTCGTGCGCGGAGACGCCAATGCCCCAGGCGGAGACGGTTCCTTCGACCAAGGGCTCCAGCTGCTTGGCGCGGCTGCCCCAGGTCAGCAGGATGGCGTTCTCGATGATGGAAGCGACGGCGAGCGTGGTGATGACGGTCACCAGCACCAAGTTGTCACGGCCCAAGAAGGGCCTGACCGCCACGCGTTCCGATGCGATCCCGACCAACACCAAGATCGGCAGCGCAAGGGCGATGCCGGCCAGAAGGCCGAGGCCCAGTTGGCTGGGGTCAGCAAGGCTCCAAGCCAGATAGGCGCCGAGGCCGATGAAGGCGCCATGGGCAAAGTTGAAGATGCCCAGGGTGGTCCAGACCAAGGCCAGGCCGATGGCCATGATGGCGTAGAGCGAGCCCAGAACGGCGGCACTGACCAGGATGTAGAAGAGGGCCTCTAAGGTCATGGCAAGGCGCCTTGCCCGAAGTAGAGCTGGATAATCTCCGACTGCTCCAGGCGGTTCTCGGCGGTCAGCTCATGCGCCAGCTCGCCATGATCCAGCAGCAGCAGGCGGTCGGTCAGCGCCAGGATGAACTCCACGTCCTGTTCGACCGCCAGCAAGGGGATGCCCTGCTGCGAGATCTCCGCGATGGCGCTGCAAAGCTCGTCCTTGATCTTCGGCGCCAGGCCCAGGGTCGGCTCGTCCAGTAGGAGGAGCCGCGGCTGGCTCATCAGGCCGACGCCGATGGCCACCATCTGCCGCTCACCGCCAGACAGGGTCTTGACGCTCTGCTGGCGCCGCTCCTTCAGGCGCGGGAAGAGGGCGAAGACCTGTTCCAGGTTTCGCTTTTCCGCGGCCCGCGCGCGCTTTGGATAGCTGCCGAGCCAAAGCGTCTCGGCCACGCTGAGCTCGGGGAAGAGCTGATTGCCTTGCGGCACCTGCACCAGCCCCAGCTCGATGATGGCCTCTGCCGTCTTGACGGTGATGTCTATCCCGTCGAAGCGGATGGCCCCGCGCCAGACCGGCAAAAGGCCAGAGAGCGCCATCAGCAGGGTCGTCTTGCCATGCCCGTTGGGACCGAAGAGCCCTAGGCGCTCGTCGGCCGCTAGAGCGAAGGAGACGCCGCGCACCACCTCCGTCCCGCCATAGCCGGTGACCAGGCCCTCGACCTCAAGAAGCGGCTGCATCGGCGACCCCGCGCTTGCCCAGATAGGCCTCGATCACCGCCTGGTCGCGCAGGATCTCCTCCGGCTTGCCTTGCCGCAAAAGCCGCCCGTTGTTGAGCACCATGAGGCGCTGGGAGAGGGAGAGCAGCGCCGGCAAGACATGCTCGACGATCACGATGGCAACGCCGCTTTCGTTCACCCTGCGCACAATGGCGACCGTCTCGGCGATCTCGTCGCGGGTCAGCCCAGCGACCGGTTCATCCAAGAGGATGATCTTGGGCTGCATCACCAAGGCACTGGCCAGCATGACCCGCTTGCGGTCGAAGACCGACGCCTCGCTCATCAGGCTCTCACGGCGGCTAGGCGGCATCTCGATGAGGTCAAAGGCGCGCTCCACCCGTGCTGCCCGATCCGAGCGGCGGCTGGACCCGGGCCCGTAGATAGCTCCCAGCATAAGGTTTTGCCGCATCGAGAGGCTCTCGAAGGCCGTCTCGCGCTGAAAGGTGCGGGCGAGACCCAGATGGCAGATCTCCTGCGGGGCTTCGCGGGTGATGTCGCGGCCCAGCAAGGTGACGCTGCCGGAATCGGCCGGAAAGGGCAGTGCTGTGATGGCGTTGAAGAGCGTGCTCTTGCCGCTGCCGTTGGGTCCGGCAATCCCGAAGATCTCGCTCGCCGCCACCGAGAAGCTGACGCCATCGACGGCCCGGAGCGCGCCGAAGGACTTGCAGAGATCGCGCACCGACAGGATGACGTCCATGTCCAGACCCTGGAAAGAAAGGGGGCGGTTCCCCGATCGAACCGCCCCTCTGAGGCCCCGCTCAGGGCTACTTCGACATCCAGGGCGGCAGGCGGAATTCGCCGGTCGCGTAGGTCAGCGGCGAGAGCAGCACGCGCTTGCCGTCCCAGAGCTGATAGAAGAGCAGCGGCATGTGGTCGTCGTCCTGCACCGCCAGGTGGGTCGTGGGATCGAACTTGATCCGGCCCTGGGCCGCGGGCTTGTCGGTCTCGCCGATCGCCTTACCAACGGCGCGGTAGTTGGTCGGGTCACCGACCTTGGCCAGCGCGTCGAAGTAGACCCAGGTCATCTCGTAGAGGCCGACGCCGTAGTAGCCGCTCTCCACCCCAAAGCGATCCTTGAACTTGGCGAGCAGCTCCCCGGCCCTGGGCACGGCGGGGGACTCGATAATGCCGCCCAGCAGGTTGTAGATCACGCCGTTAGCGTTCTCTCCGGTCAGCTCCAGGAACTCCGGCACTGAGGGCGCGTATTGCAAGAAGACCAGGCTATCGGTCGGGTCCTCCAGGAACTGGTTCAGGAAGGAGGCTGAGTTACCCGGCAGGTAGTCGGTGTTGATCACCACTGCCGGCGGGTCCTGGCGCACCTTGGCCAGGATCGTGCGCCAGTCGTTCACCTCCCCGAAAGGCACCAGTTCATCGACGGTGATGGTCCAGCCGGCTTCAGCGAAAGTCTTCTTCATGCCCTCCGAGATGGTCTTGGAGTAGGCGTTGTCGGAAGAGACGATGGCGACCTTGCGATCCTTCAGATCCAGCTCACCGCGCGCCCCCAGCGCCTCGATGAAGGGCGGCACACCGGTGTCGTAGCGGTCGAAAGAGGGGGTCAGCGACCAGCAGCACCAATAGCGCTCCGGGTCCTTCTGGATGATGGCGCGGGTCTGGCCAGCTGGCCCGGCGATCATGAAGGGCATGTCGGCGTCGGCCATCAGGTCGATCTCGAAGTTGGTGATGCTGGCATAGCCGGTCAGCACGACGTGCAGGTTCTGCTCGCCCAGCAGACGCTCGACTGCAGAGGTCACGTTGCCGGCACTGCCGTCACGCACGTCAGCGGGCACCACCTCAAAGGTGTAACCGTCAATGCCGCCGGCGGCGTTGGCTTCCTCCACCGCCATGGTGACACCGCGCACGAAGTCCTCGCCATCGGCGCTGGCAGGACCGGTCAGCGGCGCCATGACACCAATCTGCACCATCGAGTCCGCCGCCACGGGGGAGAGGGAGGAACCGGCCATGAAGACCGCGGCGCCCGCGAGCGCTAGCAGGCCACGCCGGGTTCGGTTGGGGGAAAAGCTTCTCGTCATCGTCTCCGCTCTCATTCCAAGCGTGCCCCAAGGCCGGGCACCAGACTGAGACGAAAGGCTAGAGAGCGGAGAGAGAGCCCGTAACTATCAGAACTGCTAGGTTTTGGCCGCTGCGGCGTTAGTTGAGCTTGTCGGCTGGCGGTGCCGCTGGATCGATCAACCCCTGCCGCAGGCCGATGACCACGGCATGCACCTTGTTGTCGGCAGAGAGCTTGCGGGTCACGTTCTGCAGGTGAAAGTTCACCGTCGCCAGAGAACGGCCGAGGATGACGGAGATCTCCCACCCCGTCTTACCCTGGGCGGTCCAATAGAGGCACTCCAGCTCCCGCTTCGACAGGCGCGGTGCCGCTTCGCTGAACTGACCCGCCGTACGGGCGGTGGAAAAGGCCTCGGCCGCCAGTAGACGGACCGCGGAGATGCGCGCGGCCAGCAGCTGCTCGAAAGGTTGGTCCTTCAGGTCACAAGAGACCGAAAGAACGGCGCACGCGGCCCCTTGCCCGTGAATTGGTATGGTGATGCCGTTGGCGATCCCGAACTCGCGGGCCTCGGAGAAGAAGATCTGACGCTGGCGCGATAGGGTCTTCAGGTGCGCGTGCGAACCCCAGCGGAAGGGCTCCAGCCCGCGGCTTGCCTCCTGCACCACGGGATCGAGCGTGTGATAGGCCTCACCCAGATAGCGGCTTTCCCAGGTCCCAGGGTAGTTGGAGATGAAGAGCGGCTGTTTCGGCTCTGCCGTCACACCATCCAAGGGATCGGGTGCGATGTACGAGAAATAGGAGAAGCCAAGCTTGGCACAGGTCACGCCCAGAGCCTGGCCAAAGGCCTCCCGCTCGGACGCTTCGCGTCTACTGCTGACGTAAAGATCAGCAAAATCCTGTTGTGCTTCGCTCGGGTTCATCGTCCCGCTCGCTATCGTTTACAGGGCGCGGGTCAGCTCACTCTGACCGGCCCTGAATCCTAGATCCAAGCAGTACCCCTGTCTATTCCTCAGGAAGCCTCACTGCTGTATGAATTGAAAGTGCTGAAGCTTTGCAGATAGGTTTGTCACCAGGCGAGCCTTGAACGCCAAGGATCCGACAGCAACACCTGTTCATGAACGATAGGAGGCTAATGCCAATGAAGCGCTTCACTGCCAAAGCGATCGGGGCTTTGGGACTGGCAGGAGCCGCTGCTGCTGCCGTGGCATCGCCTGCTCTGGCACATCCAGGTCATGCAGATGAGGACGGCATTCTTCATGTGCTGTCATCACCGGAACACTGGGCGGTCTTCCTTGGGCTTGGCTGTGCGGCGGCCGTTCTGGGCCTAACGCGGCGGGCGACCAACCTTATGTTGGTCAACGCTTTGCTAATTCTGTTCATCGCCGCACAAGGTGCGGCTCACGCGATTTACGGCGGGGTACTCTTCGGAATCGAGACGTCGGTCGCAGGCGCCTTGTTGCTGGTCGGTGCCGGTCGTGTCGTGCGTCTCTTGAAGACGCCCACTAGAGAGACAGGGTCACCTCAGAACCGGTAACGCCCAGCATCGACACACTGGGTCCAGAAAGTCTTCTGCCTGCTTGTCTATCCGGGGCCAGCAACGTCTTGAACCGTAAGTTGGTTATTTGGGTGCGTCCTTGGCTGCAAGAGCCAAAGGGGATGAACTTTCACGCGGGGCACGCCCCACCCTGACCTTCGTCAGTAGAGACGAGAAGGAAAGCGCATGTCTCACAGCGATCCTGTTGCTGTTGCCAGTATCGATTCCTCTGCCCGCCTCGTAGTGCTGGCGCGCAGCATCAGAGTGACGGAGAGCGCTGGCGAGAGCGCCTTGTTGGACGGCGCAGCCGAGGCAGCGGGAGAGTGCGAGACCTGCCTTGGCGCGGCGGTCTATCGCCACCGCAGATCCTACGACGGGGCCGCAGAGCCGCCGGGTTGGACACATGTCGAGTTCCGCTACTTCCGCGACCTGCTGCCAGCGACAGCCGTCGAGGCATTGGTGAGCGAACCAATGGTGCCCGCTTTACGCCTGCTGCGTGCCGAGGTGCTGCTGACCAGCCCAGAGTCCTTCCACCTGCCGGGCGACTGGAGGGGTTCTGCGCAGCGCCCAGAGCTGCAAGCCTCGCTGGAGTACATCCAGGTGAAGCAGGTCCAGCTCGCGAGATACCGAGAGGTCATGCGCGACTACTGCGGACCGGCGGCGCGCAATCTGGTGAGGGCGCGGCGGGTCGGCACCTTCCGCGCGATGGAGACAGCCGCCGTCCTCTATCAAGATCCAGACTTCCACGCGGACTGGAACCAAATCCACCTTTGTGAGCTGAACCCTGACACCTTCGAGGGCTTTGGCCCAGCCTTCACCTCCGCGCTCCGCGACGACCCGCTGCGGAGCGCCACCATCGCCGAGTCCTTTGCCGGCCTTCCAGCAATCCGCTCGCTCCCCTACTGGACCTTGAACGCGCCGCTGGTCGAAGACGATAGTGCCCTGCTTGGCCTGGCGGGCTAAGGCGTTCCCAGCAGTACGACGGCAAGGGAGACCAACCCAGCCGATAGAAAGCAGGCGGCGGTGCGCAGATGGTTCCAGGCCGCCCAGCGCCGTCGGTAGGTCGCCTGCCAGTAGGCCTGGGCCTCCTCTGACCCGTCGGGCAGGGCGGCCAGCGCCTTGTTCAGCGGCACGTTGCCAAAGCCAGTGACCGCAAAGACGCCAATCACGTAGACCAGACCAGCTATCAAGAGGCAGAGGGCCGCGCCGCCGCTCACCGCCAGCAGGCCGAAGAGCCCCAGGACCAGCGAGGCGGGGATCATGACGAAGAAGAGCGCGAGAAAGAGACTGCGGAAGACATCGCGATTGATCGCCTGCATCACCGCCACCCCAGCTGGCGCCTGATTGATGGACCGCAGCAGAAAGTCGGAAAAAGCCAGGAAGATCCCGCCGAGCAGTGCGTAAACCAGCGCCGCGAGCTGCAGCAGCAGCAAAAGCCAGAGGTCCATCCGCTTCTCCCCAGTAAGAGCTGTGTAGATCTTGCGCCGGAGCAGCCTTGCCCGGCAATACTACACAACTACTGTGAAGATACGCAGTCTCCGGCACAGCTATTTCTTATGGAAAAGCCCCCCTCCGGCAGCGTACATGTTCCTTGCGAACGCGAGGCAGGAGCGAAGAGGGATTCATGAGCCAGACGCTGCAGGAGAGGCCGGACAAGACCAGTGCCGAGGCCACACCTGAAACGGCCTGGCATGCCAAAAGCAGCGAGGACTGCCTCGACCAGCTGAAGGCAAGGCCCGATGGCCTGCCCGAGGCGGATGCCAAGGAACGTCTCGAGCGTCACGGCCCCAACCGTCTGCCGGAAGCCAAGCGCGCCGGGCCGGTGATCCGCTTCCTGCGGCAGTTCCACAATCTGCTGATCTATGTCCTGCTGGCGGCCGGCTTCGTCACTGCCTTGCTGGGCCACTTCGTCGATACCGGCGTCATTCTGGCCGTCGTGCTGGTGAATGCCATCATCGGCTTCGTGCAGGAGGGCAAGGCCGAACAGGCGCTCTCTGCCATTCGCGACATGCTGGCCCCCGACGCGCAGGTCTTGCGCCAAGGCCGGCGAGCGACGGTCCCAGCAGAAGCCCTGGTGCCTGGCGACGTGGTGCTGCTGGAACCGGGCGACCGGGTGCCCGCCGACCTGCGCCTCCTCTCCGTCAACGGCCTGCGCATGCAAGAGGCCGTGCTGACCGGCGAGTCGGTGGCGGTGGAGAAGGCCACCCAGCCCGTTGCAGCCGATGCAGCCTTGGGCGACCGCCGCTCGCTTGCCTTCAGCGGTGCCATGGTGGCCGCCGGCACCGGGCGCGGCCTGGTGGTGGCGACCGGCGGCGATACCGAGATCGGCCGGATCAGCGGGCTCCTGACCTCCGTCGAGCGGGTGACGACGCCACTTCTGAAGCAGATGGAGGTCTTCGCCCGGCGGATCACCGCCGCCATTCTGGTCTTGGCGACCTTGGTCTTGAGCTTCGGCTATTTTGTTGCCGGTCTGCCTTTCCGCGAGATCTTCATGGCCGTGGTCGGCCTCTCCGTCGCCGCCATCCCGGAAGGACTGCCCGCGATCCTGACCGTCACCTTGGCGATCGGCGTGCAGGGTATGGCCAAGCGGCACGCCATCGTCCGCCGCTTGCCGGCAATCGAGGCCTTGGGCTCGGTCTCGGTGATTTGCACCGACAAGACCGGCACCTTGACCAAGAACGAGATGACGGTGGCCTCCGTCGCCACCGCGCGGCGCCTCTACTCCGTCACCGGCGCCGGCTACGCGCCTCACGGCGGCATCACCGAAGAGGGCCGCGAGATCGCGCTGGCCGACCACCCCTCACTGGCGGAGCTGGCGCTCGGCGCCCTCCTCTGCAACGACGCCGATCTGATCGAGGACGAGGGGCAATGGCGGGTCCAGGGCGACCCTATGGAAGGCGCGCTGGTGACCCTGGCCCGCAAGGCCGGGTTGGACCCTCAGGCGCAGCGCCAGGCCAACCCGCAGAGCGACGCTATCCCCTTCGATTCCCAGCACCGCTTCATGGCAACCCTGCACCACGACCATGCCGGCGGCGCGGCCATCCACGTCAAGGGCGCGCCGGAGCGGATCCTCGCCATGTGCAGCGAGCAACATGGCGGGACCGAGGCGCATGGTCCGGTCGACCAGGCCTACTGGCATCAGCAGGCAGAGGCCATCGCCGCGCGCGGCCAAAGGGTACTGGCGATTGCCACACGTGCGGTGCCGCAAGGCACGCAGGTGCTCTCCTTCGGCGATGTCGAGAGCGGCCTGACCCTGCTGGGCCTGGTCGGCTTCATCGACCCGCCGCGAGAGGAGGCCATTGCCGCCGTCGCCGACTGCCGCAGCGCCGGCATTGCGGTGAAGATGATCACCGGCGACCATGCCGGCACAGCGCTGGCCATCGCCCGCCAGCTGGACTTGGAACGCTCCGAGACCGCCCTTACCGGCGCTGAGATCGACCGGCTGGATTGCGAGACCTTGCGGACCCGCGCCGCCGGGACCGATGTCTTCGCCCGCACCAGCCCAGAGCACAAGCTGCGCCTGGTCGAGGCTTTGCAGGCCAGCGGTCAGGCCGTCGCCATGACCGGCGACGGTGTGAATGACGCGCCGGCGCTGAAACGCGCCGACATCGGCATCGCCATGGGACGCAACGGCACCGAGGCCGCCAAGGAAGCCGCCGAGATCGTGCTGGCCGACGACAACTTCGCCACCCTGGCCGCTGCGGTGAAGGCGGGTCGGACCGTCTACGACAACCTGAAGAAGGCCATCATCTTCCTGCTGCCGGTGAACGGCGGCGAGGCCTTGGCCCTGATCCTGGCCCTGCTGCTGGGCCTGACCTTGCCGATCACGCCGGTGCAGATTCTCTGGGTGAACATGGTGAGTTCCGTCGTGCTGGCCATGGCCTTGGCCTTTGAGTCAGCCGAGCCCGGCATCATGCGCCGCCCGCCCCGACCAGTGGGCGATAGCATTCTCTCGGGCTTCGTGCTTTGGCGGGTGGCCTTTGTCTCGCTGCTCTTCTCCGCCGGTATCTTCGGCATGTTCCTCTGGGCGCAAGAGCAGGGTGCCACCTTGGAGGAAGCCCGCACGGTGGCGGTGAACACCCTGGTGGTGATGGAGATCTTCTATCTCTTCTCCGTGCGCTTCCTGAACAGCAGCTCGCTCTCCTTCAAGGCAGTGCTGGGCACCCGTCCGGTCCTGATCGCCATTGCAGCGGTCACCCTGCTGCAGTTCGCCTTCACCTACGCCCCCTTCATGGAGGCCTTCTTCGACACCCGCGCCCTTTCCATCGCGCAAGGCCTGCAGATCCTGGCGATCGGCCCTGTCTTGCTGCTGATCCTGGAGGTGGAGAAACGGGTCGTGAGACGCCTGCAGCCGAATAGCCAGCAGAGGAGCCGATAACCCATGACCGAGGCCATCGAAGGCTACATCTTCTATGAAATCGCCGCCCTGCTGGTGCTGGCCGCCGGCGTCGGCTTCATCGGCCTGCTGCTGCGCCAACCGCTGATCGTCAGCTTCATCGCGGTGGGCATTCTGGCCGGTCCCTCGCTGCTCGATATTGCGCGCTCCGACGTGCAGATCGACCTGCTGGCAGAGCTGGGGATCGCCGTCTTGCTGTTCCTGGTGGGGCTGAAGCTGGACTTCAAGCTGGTGCGGACCTTAGGGGCGGTGGCGCTGGTGACCGGCCTGGGTCAGGTGCTCTTCACCACCGTCTTCGGCTTCCTGATCGGCTTGGCCTTGGGACTGACGACGCTCGAGTCCTTCTACGTGGCCGTGGCGCTCACCTTCTCCTCCACCATCATCATCGTGAAGCTGCTCTCCGATAAGCGGGAGATCGATGCGCTGCACGGGCGCATCGCGCTGGGCTTCCTCATCGTGCAGGACATCGTCGTGGTGGTAGCGATGATTGCGCTTTCGGCCATCGGCGTGGGTGCAGAGGCGGGTGAGACCGATGGCAGCTCGGCCGTTGGCGACGTCGCCCTAGTCTTGGGCTATGGCCTGGCCATGCTGGCCGCGGTGGCCCTCTTCATCCGCTATCTTGCCAATCCCTTGGTCGAGCGGCTGTCGCGCTCGCCGGAGCTCTTGGTCTCCTTCGCCATCGGCTGGGCGGCGCTCTTGGCCGCCATTGGCCACTATCTGGGCTTTGGTAAGGAGCTGGGCGGCCTGCTGGCTGGCGTCTCCCTGGCCTCGACGCCCTTCCGCGAGGCCATCGCGGCGCGCCTCGCCTCCCTGCGCGACTTCCTGCTGCTCTTCTTCTTCATTGCGCTGGGTGCCTCGCTCGATCTCTCGGTCCTGGGCGACGCGGTTGGACCGGCGCTGGTACTGTCGCTCTTCGTGCTTGTCGGTAACCCGCTCATCGTTTTGATCATCATGGGAGTGATGGGATACCGGAAGCGCACCGGCTTCCTGGCCGGTCTGACCGTTGCTCAGATCAGCGAGTTCTCGCTCATCTTCATGGCCATGGGGGTCACCATCGGCCATGTCACCGAAACGGCGCTCAGCCTGGTGACCCTGGTGGGCTTGGTGACCATCGCGGTCTCTACCTACATGATTACCTACTCGCACTGGATCTACGACCGTATGGAGCCCTTCCTCGGCGTCTTCGAGCGCCGCTCGGCCGGACGCGGCCGGGAGGATGCGCCGCAGGATGCCCGCCCGCACGATGTTATCCTCTTCGGCCTGGGCCGCTACGGACTGGGCATCGCCACGGCCCTAGAGGACTCAGGCCTGAAGGTCTTGGGCGTGGATTTCAGCCCTGAGGCGGTGCGCAACGCCCGCAAGGAGGAACACGACGTGGTCTTCGGCGATGCCAGCGATCCGGAGTTCCTCGCCCACCTGCCGCTGCGCTCGGCCAAATGGCTGGTACTGGCGGTGCCGGAGCAGCAGCAGGGCCTGACCCACGACGATCCGCGCAAAGCCCTCCTGCTGGCAGCGCGTGAGCTGGGCTACGACGGTCGGGTCGCCGTCGCAGCGCACACCGCGGACAGCGCCAACAAGATGCAAGAGGCGGGGGCCAATCTGGTCCTCATGCCCTTCCGCGATGCCGCCACTGCCGCTGCCCGCCTGATCACCAGCGAGAGTGAAGTCCAGCCGGCGGCCGTCGAGGATCCCTTAGGCCAGCGGGAACTAACGGCATGACCAGCCTGCGCCACATCCTGGCCGTCTGGGACGGGCCGCAAGACGCTGCAGCACTCGCTGCCGCTGAGGCCCTGGCTGTGCGGGACAGCGCCGCCCTTACCCTCTTCTCCTGCATCGAAGCGCTAAGCGACCTGGCGATCCTGGCCCGTGTCACCGGCACCGAACCGCGGGAGATGATGCAGCGCCTGACTGCCGACCGCCGCTCGCAAATGGAACAGGCCCTAGGGGGGCGTGACGCAGAAATCCAGGTGGCGAGCGGCAAGCCCTTCATCGAAATCACCAGAGAGGTCTTGCGGAGGGGTATCGACCTGGTGGTGAAGCGTGCCGAACCGCTGGCCGGCATGCAGCAGTTCCTCTTCGCCAGTACCGACCAGCACCTGCTGCGCAAATGTCCCTGCCCGGTCTGGCTGCAGATGGAGGACGCGCCGGCAGCACCCAGCGTGGTGATCGCCGCGGTTGACGTCGATGTCTGGGATGCCGACGAGCCGGAGACCTTGATGAGCCTGAACCAGCGCGTGGTGGAGATGAGCCGCCAGCTGGCCAGCGGTCCCGAGGCCCGCGTCCACCTGCTGCACGCTTGGGAGGCCCAGGGCGAAGGCCTGGTCCAGACCTTCGCCTCCGGTCCGGCCGCGCAAGCCGCGACCGACCGCTATGTGCAGGAGGTCGAGAGCGCGCACGAAAGCGCGCTTGAGAAGCTGATCGCGCCCTGGCGCAAGACCAACGAGGCGGAGCAGGCCCCTTGGCTGGTCCCACGCCTGGTGCGCGGACCGGCCCGCAAGGTCCTGGCGGAGGAAGCCGCCCGCCTGGGCGCTGACTTGCTGGTCATGGGCACGGTGGCGCGCACGGGCCTCACCGGCGTCATCATCGGCAACACCGCCGAAGACATCCTGAACCACGTTCAATGCTCCGTCGTCGCCGTGAAGCCGGAGGGCTTCGTTAGCCCGCTAACGGAGACACAAGCAAAAGTTTAATATATCAAACTGAGTGAGAATTGCGCTTGCCGAGCCTGCTGTGCAATGCCGCAGCCGATGCTCTTTGCCAGCAAAGACTATTGCCATCATCCCGTGAACTCGTAGACTTGCGATCGGGGAAGTGGGGGAGGCTAGAATTCTCGTTAACGCGTTTCATCACTGTGGGTTTTGCTACGCCACGAGACAGGATGGCAAAGCGCGCCATGCCACCTGTCAGCTAGGTGGGTGAGGCCCATGCGCGCGCCGTCTCGCCCCTTTCCCTCGCCAAAGTTCCTGAGACGCGCTGCGCGCAACAACGACACGTCTGATGAGAAGCTTAGAGGGCTTACCTGCCTGGAGAAAGTATCGACGATATTCTATAATTTCTGTTTGATTGTTGTAGTTGGTCTAACAGTTTGGCAGGTAATTGAGTATGTTCATGCCGAAGCCTCAAAGGTAGAAGCTGAATACCGGACCGAAAAGCTTGACCGGACAATGACCTATCTCCGCGATCTCTCCCAAGGTGAGGTAGCGAAGAAGGTCAGCGCGCTGCAGGATGCGGTGTTGCAAACGCTCCCGCCGCGCACACCGGAACAGCAGATTCAAGAAGCAAGACTTGTAGACCGCACCGGTGTCATAGACGCGAGAGACACACATGGCCCCACTGTACAACTTTTCCTAAACCAAGACTATGGCAACCACACTGAAGTAAGCCCGATTGCTCAATCCGAGCCTCAAGAAGCGTCATATGCTCCTGCAACGTCAAGTAATCGCGACCGTTCAATAGACAAAGACTTTCACGAGCGACGCCGGAATCTCTATGAGGTCGTCGCCTACTTCGGTGTCTTGCAAGCCTGCGCAGAGATGGCGCTCTGCGATCAAGCACAGTTGCTGCTCTTTGCCGGCCCAACTGCCGAGGCTCTGTGGGGCGTCTTTGGTGGGGCTATCATCCTTGAACGCAAGAACGATAACGCCGCCGTCCAACCCTGGTTTGCAGCCTCGCTCGAGCAGGCATACCTCGCCTACAGCTATTGCGAAGAGCTTCCCACTCAGCGCTTAGTCCCCAGGCCCAGTTTTATCAACAGGTTCAAACAGGAACTCACGTCAGTCGACGCATCCTGCGAGAACGCCGACGAGGTCTACCGCGTCAAGACAAGAGAGGGCTGCCTCTGTACGTTCCCTTGGCCGGGCCGGATAGACAACTACTACTCAGTCATAGATGCATGGGAAGTCGAACTCGATCCCTGGTTCCCGACGCCCTCACTAACGCCGACGGAGGCGGAGGGCGCGGGATGATGAGGCTAACGATCCTCTTCAGCCTGCTCGCTCTATTGGCCGCTTGCGGGCCACCGGCGCCGCCTCCACCAAATCCACTAGAGCTGTCGGCGACCTACCGCAGTGACTGGAGTTTCATGAGCCGTGCAAGACCGGTTGGCTTGCTCTTGATCGAGAACGCGCAGGGAGCGGTCACGGATAGCTGCACCGCCTTCCTCATCTCTCCGGGGCGTGCCGTCACCTCCTATGACTGCGTCCATGACGGTGAACGCCCCGTTGGCCGGGCGACTTTGGTTCTGGACAAGATCGAGTATGACGCCGCTGTCGAAGAGGTGAAGGTTCGCAAGCGTAACAGCCAAGCAATCGAAATCGTCGCAGCAGGCCGAGAGGCTGGCTATGCCGTCATCTCGCTCGAGCGTCAGGTCGGCGCCGCCGGCGCCTTTGGCGTGGTGGAGACGGACCGCAGAACCTATCTCGACGCGCGTTCCGACGCGATGACCTTGGAAATCGTCCATCACCCGCGGCTTGATGAGGACGGCGACCCCATTGCCGCTGAGGACTGCCTGGACGAGGAGCACTGCGTTCAGCGCCGTTCGCGCGATCAATGCACCTTGGCACCCTCCACGCGGCAAGGAGATGACCTTCGCTTGCGCCATGACTGCGCGATCGCTCCGGGCAGCAACGGAGCGCCAGTGTTCCGGGACGGCAAAGTCGTAGCCCTGCATGTATCTCCCGTGCCCGACGGTCAAGCGGCCGGCAGCCGCGCGGACGCGACCCTCGTGCCGCTGCGCGCCCTGCCCAGTACGCTCTGGCGTCCCACAACCCGCTGCCGCATCGCCCGGGATTTGGACGTCTGCCGCTATACTCAGATTGCCCTGTCCCGCGACTTGGCTGAATACACAGGCTTCGACCAAGTGCGCGAAGGCTTCGACGCCGCGCAGTGTTTCGCGCAAGCAGAGCAGCCCGGGAATCCGGACAGCAGAGTGTCGCGGGTTACCTGCGAGATATCGCTTGGCAGGCCCGCAGACGGGGAGGCCGACCTGCGCGGCGTTTTGGACGACATCGAACCGGAGATCCTGCGCGGCTTCGAAACCCTTGGCATGCGCAGGCCACGACAGGACCCGCAGCCCCTGGTGAACAAGGCCTTTGAAGTCAGCGTGAACCGCGCCGCCGTCACCCAGTTGGCGACCAACCGCACGCGCCTCTACCTGTCTGGCCCTCAGATACTGCTCGTAACGGCAGCAGAGGACTGTGACAGCGGCGATGTCTTCGTCGCCTTCACGGGCGTTGAGCGTAGCGACTATGAACGCTCCCGCTGGGCCGACCTTGATGTTCGCAACCTGACAGCAGCAGAGCGCGGCGGGACCGTTGGCTGTCTGCCAGCGCGTGAGGGCAGCAGGGCGCAATGACTTTCGTCACGGCATGCATCTAGCAAAGCGAGGAACATCATATGATAAACAGAATAATCTCTGTTGGATTCTCATCCGTGTTACTTTTACTTGCAGCGCCAGCTTTCGCCTGCGACAGCTGCACCAAGACAATAGACTTAAGTCCAGACGCATTTCACTGTATGCGGGCAGATCTTAAGGCAATAGAAGCGCAAGCACAGGGCGGCAGCGTGGTAGACTACGTTTTGAGGGACCCCTGCCCAATGCTCGGTGAACAGTTCGCACAGAGCGACATCAACAAAGAGAGCAGCGGCATCAACGAACCGCAGCGACCAGCAAATGGTGTCGTGCGCCTGTCTCCCCGGCAGGTCCGCTGCTTGCCCCACGTCCTAGACGCACACGAAGAGACGGCGCGGGCAGGACGAACTGAGGAAGTGGAGTTTGTCATCCGCTGTCGGTAGCTGCTGCTCCTTGAACAGCAGCGCCCCGCCCCTTGGAGGAATGGACCATGATCGCGCGTATGCGGGCACCACATCGCTTAGTCTCGCTCTGCTTAGCCTTTCTTGCGTTGACGCTCGCCAGTTGCTCCTCGGGTGGCAGCGCCTTGGATCGCCGGGATGGCGCCGAACAGAGCACGAGCGAGAGTTCCCGGGTCTATCGTGGGGATCGGAATTTCGTGCAGAACGCATCGGCCGTCGGCCTATTCCTGGCCCAGGACGAAAACGGTGACATCCTACACAGCTGCACCGCCTTTTTGATCGCGCCCAGTTGGATCCTGACCAACCACCATTGCGCATTCCTTGACGAGCAGCCTGTTGCGGGCGCCATCTTTCGCGCTGGCGACATCGCTGTCGAGGCCGATCTGGATAGCGATGCCCCTTACAAGATGGAGGAGTTTCCGGCCCAGCTGAGCGCCGATGGGTCTGGGATAGCCATACCCTATTCGGACTGGGATGCCGACTACGCGGTCATTGCCTTGCGGGATCGGCCAGGTATCCGCGACCGCTATGGGGTTTTGCAGCCCAACCGCCGCGGGATCGGCGCCAATACCGGTGTTCAAGACGACAACACACCAATCGAGATCATTCATACACCCCCGCTTGACGATGTCGGTAAACCGATCGACCCAGAGGACTGCGCCGATTTTTGGAACTGCGCTCAGCGTGTGTCACGCAAAGGGTGCAGCACAATTCTGTTAGAGAACCGGACACATAACCGCATCAACCATACCTGTAGCACGCAACCTGGAAGCTCTGGCGCGCCGGTCATGCGCAACGGATACGTGACCGCTATGCATGTGGGCGACAGCGCGCGCTACGAGACGAACTTCGGCTACGCCGTCCCCATCGAGGAGCTACCTGTCGAGATCTGGCAGCCCGCCCGGCTCTCCTACACCTGCGCCCTAACCTACGGCTTCGATCTCTGTCGCTACGTCCCGATTTCGCTGGCGGTCAACCGTGATGAGTTCCGCAGCTTCCCCGCCTTTCGGCAGAGCTTCAATCCAGGCAACTGCTATTACTTCGCGCAGGTGCCGGATGACTTGAACTCCACGCTCGACCGGGTCACCTGCCAGATCCCACTGCGAATGTCGAAGCTGGACGGTTATGAGGGGCCGGAGCAGTTCCTGGCATCTCTAGATGCAGAGGTCATGGCAGCGCTCACTGGCTCGGGTTACGAGCGCGCCGGCCGGTCCAGTGTCTTGCTGACCAACATCGATCACGAGCTGCTGCTGGACGAGCAAACCTCGAGGCCACAGCCTAACAACACGGTTCAGGCCTACTATGCCGGCAACCAAATTCTGCTGGTGACGGTGGCGGAGGACTGTGCCAAGGACATGCTACACCTTTCAATCACCGGCGGGCTTCGCGGTCATATCGAGCAAGGGTCCTGGGTCGATATCGAGCTTCGAAACTGGGGCGAAGCAGTGCAGCGTGAGACAAACTGCCAGGAGCAAGTGGACCGGCCTTTCAAGTCGGCAGACCTCTACGAAAGCCTTGACCAAGGGATCTACGATATCCTGAGTGAAGACTAGAGCCTTCCAGCGCTGACCGACGGACGCGGTCGGTCACTGCGGCACCGCATTCTGGAACGCGAAAGCGTCTCCCGCTAAGCGGTGTCGGCGAAGCGCTCTAGGACTCCGGCCTGTCCGTCGTTTCGAAGTCACGTGTGCAGACTAGGCCAGGAGGGTCTGGATCATGCCGTGACTGTTAGGCAGCCGCTGCGCTTACACGAAGTTGACCTGCGCCCGGCGCGCCGCAGGTTTCCCGCCGTAGTCGGAGCGTGCCGAGGTGCGTAGACTGGAGACACTGCAGAGTTAGCGAGAGACCAGACGTGGCGGAGACAAAGACACACACGAGAACTCTGAAAGCGAGACTTGTTAAGTGGACGGTGCTGCTGGCTCTCTTTGGCTACATCCTCTGGATGCTCGGTCCCTATCTGCGCTCCACCCTGGTGCGGGACTCCGCTGTGACTGCCTGGGCGCATCACGCCACGGCGCCAATCGCAGGCGCGCTAGACGGCAACCCGCGTGCCCCCGGCAGCCGTGTGGGCAGCGACGGCAGGGTTGCCGAGATCGTCAATCCGCTGGCGGACCGCCGCCCCCTGGACCTGGCTGCCGCCGACGTCACCCGCGCCGAGGCAAGGGTCGTTGCCCTCACCCAGCTGCTTAGCGACCTGACGCAGGAGGTTTCTGAAACCGAGGCCGAGGTGCGGCGCTACGCCCTTGGTTTCACCCGCGATCTCGGCCTGGCGATTTCCGGTACCACGGCGCGGCTGGCGCAGATCGATGCCGAGCTTAGACTGCTGCGTGCAATTGAAGAGCGTGCGCGGAACCTCTCTGCGCGTGGCTTCGCTGCCCTGACGGAACGCGATGAAGCCAGTCTCCGCGTGACGGTGCTTGAGCGGCAGAAAGTTGAACTGGAAGCCCTCTTAGCCCGCGATCGCCAACGCCTGGAAGCTGCATCGCTCCAGGTATTCCTGCTCGACGACGGCTCCGACCCGCCTTGGGCGGTATCCTCTCTGCACCAGCTGGAGCAGGCGCGCCTGGAAATCCAGGCCGAGCTGTCTGCTGCCGAAGCCGATCTGGAGCGCGCTTGGGCCGCCGCGGAGGCTGCCGACAGCGCCTATCGGCGCCAACGCAGCGCCCACGTCCTGGCACAGCCCGGCGCGGTCATCGGAGACGGGGACATCGACCAGCAGATCGTTACAGTCGATCCAGACGGTGATGGTTTCGCCTGGCGCCACGGTC